>ONHK01000001.1 GCA_900317625.1 uncultured Treponema sp. | reverse complement strand
CCGTTCCCATACCGAACACGGAAGTCAAGCTCTCTAACGCCGATGATACTGCCCTTACGGCGGGAAAGTAGGCAGCCGCCGGGCTTTTTTTTTATCTATATTAGGAGTTTTTTTGAAAAATTTAGACATATTAAAGCTTGTATTACGCCGGCAGTAAAGGCGTAATTTGAGTTTCAAATGCTTTTACTGCTTGTTCAATTAGGAAAATCTTTTTGAAAAGCGTCATAGAAATGAGTTATGTAAAAGCAAAGAATATTCTTCCGGTTGAACTTCTTGAAATGATTCAAGAGTATGTTGATGGAACTTATTTATATATTCCGCAGAAATGTGAAAACAGGAAAAAGTGGGGAGAATCAAAAGATTCTAAAACTTGGTACAAAAATCGAAATCATCAGATATATTTGTATTATAAAAAAGGTGTTTCGGTTAAGAAAATCTCAGAGCAATTTTTTTTAAGCGAAAAATCGGTTTATAGAATCATTTTGCAAGAAAAAAAAACAATCTTAAGATGAAAATTATGACGGATATGACAATGAATTTTGTCAATCCGTTTTTTTTGTCTTGGGATTTTTCTCATTTTTTTTTCAGAAATATATTTAAGGTGGAAACTACGCATAATCTGTCTTATTATTATTCTGAGGTTTGACAAAATGGAAAACAAAATTGACATGGAAAAAATTACTTTCAGGAACGAGACTTATGCGGACTATAGGGCGATCGAAAACCTTACGCGTGAGGCGTTCTGGAACGTGTACAAGCCGGGATGCGATGAGCATTTTATTCTGCACAATTTCCGCGCCCGAAGCGACTTTGTGCCTGAACTTGATATTATAATGGAAGAAAACGGCATTCTGGTCGGGCACGTGATGTTTGTAAGATCAGAAATCAAGTTGAACAACGGAGAAATTCTCCCGATTATGACGTTCGGACCAATCAGTATTGCGCCGGACTTCAAGCGCAAAGGCTACGGAACAATTCTTCTCCGGCACGCGATGGAAAAGGCAAAGAAAATGGGCTGTGGCGCTCTTGCAATCACCGGGAATATCGATTTTTACGGAAAAAGCGGCTTTGTCGTGGCAAAGACAAGAGGCGTCCGCTACGAAGCAGACCCAGATGCAGACTATTTTCTTATAAAAGAGCTGATTCCGGGCTTTTTGGATCAAGTGAAAGAAGCTAGCGGCGGAACTTTCAAGGAACCGGATGGATATTTCATCTGCGACAGGAAAGACGTGGAAGCGTTCGACAGACAATTTCCACCGAAGGAGAAGCTCAGACTGCCGGGACAGATTTTCGAGTGAGTTTCAGGTGGAAAAGGAACTTGCTAAGAAAGATTTTTTAATAGACTGCGGATAATGTGCAGTAGATGCATCCGCAGTAAAATATTCATACTCTTTGCCATGATTTTTAATTAGAACTTTTATATTAAAAAAATAGGGCTTTTTAATTGTAAATTTTTTAGTAGCTTTAGACAGATTAGAATCTATTTTCTTTTTAGTTTTTACAAATTATATGGCAATATAATCCACAAAAGTTGCAAAACATAGAACTCTTAAAGGCTGTTTATGCTTAAATTTTACAAACAAGTTTTATAAGTCCTGATGTTTTCCAATTTCTATATTTTGTTGTACGAATATTTCCCAAGAGTGCTGAATCAGATTTAAAACTGTATGCATTCCAAACATCTTCTTCAATTCTTCCATTTTTATAATACCAAAAACGTTTTGCGGATTTTGCTTGTAAAAGTTTGTCTTTAAATTCTTTAGCTTCAACTATCCTGTTTCCAATTAATAACACAATTTTAGGAGGAATTTCATTTTTATTATAAGATGATTTTTCTGTATACTGAATTGTATTTTCGAATATTTCAGTATTTTCCTTTTTTCTTTCAGAACAATTAAATGAGAAATCTTTTAGTGCGGATTCAACAATATCTTTGTTGTAAGTTTTTGTGAAATGTTCCATCAAAAGTTGTTTTTCAAAGTCATCTTTCTTTAAAAGTGAATACTGTTTTAGTTCTACGATGAACAAATCCTTGCCATCTTTTTTCAGAATTATGTCAGGAATCTCTCTGTCGGTAGAGCCGATATGAAGTTTTCTTTGGGAGGCAATTTCATTAAGAATTTTTTTTAATCCAAATATTTCGGAAAAATAATTCTTCCAAAATGGTTTTTGATTTATCTTCATTAATTATATTGTCTGAAATTTTTTCCGCAAGTAGAATCAAGCGTGAATCTTTCTGTTTTGTATAATTGAACAAGATTTAGAAAAGAAAATTTTTGAAAGGGGGCGGACGATGGAAGGTGAATGGCACTTGATGGTGCAGGCAGTAATCGAGGAAATCGACCGATGCATCAAAAATCATGAGGATGATAAGGCGACGCTCGCTTCGCTTTCCAAAAAGTTGGGATTTTCGGAATTCTATGTTTCGCACAAGTTCCGGGAGATTTCCGGGATGAGTTTCCGCGAGTATTTGAGGCAGCGTTCTCTTGCCTTTGCGCTAAAAGATGTGCGCGACACGAAAAAGGGACTTCTGGAGATTGCGCTTGAGCACGGATTTTCGAGCCACGAGGCGTTCTCGCGTTCGTTCAAGGATTCCTACGGCACGACACCCAGCGAATTCCGCGCAAATCCGCGCCCGGTGGTGCTTCGGACTGTAATCCGGCCTTTCGACTGTTTTCTTGCCCAGACTGGAGGATTCAAAATGAAAGACGAAAACGGCAAAAATTCAAACGGCGAAATCAAAACTTACTTTGTGACGATTCCGGCGCACAAGTATCTTCACATCAGAAACTATGAGAGCATCGGCTACTGGGATTTCTGGCAGCGGCAGAACAAGATTCCTGGCCAGGATTGCCAGACGATTTGCGGACTTTTGGAAAGTATTCCGGGAAAACTCGACGACGCGGGCGGAAACGAGGCGGATTCGGGAAGCGGTCAGATTATGGCGTTCATCAACGAACCGACAGGAAGAATCTGCAGCTGGGGAATTCCTCTTGCGGAAAGCTATGGCGTGCGGCTTCCGGCGGACTGGAAAGGCGAAATTCCACCGCAAATGCAGCTGATGGACGTGGCGGAAGGTGAATATCTTGTGTTCGAGCACGGACCGTTCGACTTTGAGACGGAGAACCAGAGCGTCGATGTGGCAATGGAAGACGCAATGAAGAATTTTGATTACAATGCGGCGGGCTACGAGCTTGACTCCACGCAGGGACGAGTATTCTACTTTTACCACGACTGCAAGCGGTTCTGGAAATACGTTCGCCCGGTGAAAAAGATAATTTTATAGGATAAAGATGGGAAGGAACTTGCGCGGCGCTGGAAGGGTTTTGGAGCGCAGCGACAAAAGGATTGCATTAAGAGATTGGCTGTTCCGAATGGAAAAGACAAGCTCTTAATGCAAGACCGAGCGGGAGCGGGCCCTGGAAGTGCCGTTTTCTGGATGATTTTTAGAAAGCGGCTTTTTCGTGCGGCGGAAAGAAATCTTAGCGCCTAAAATCAAAATCAGAGTTTGCTTTTGTCGGCCGTTTTATTTTTTATTTTTCCGGTGATTATTGTGATTGCGAATGTGATTATCATGTCTGGAAGTGTGTTTCCGACTATAAAATCTGTTTTCATAAGAAGGCGGTAGATTATGAAGCCGACGAACCAGATTATGAGTTTTGTTACGTCAAATTTGTTTTGGGATGAGTCTGTTTTTACGATAAAAAAATCGGCGAGCTGAATTGCTATCATTGGGGCAAAGACTGAGCCGATGAAATATAGGAAGCCGGTTATGTTGTCCATTGGGAAAATTATGGCTGCGGCGGTTCCTAAAATTGTTACGGCGACGGCAATCCATTTTTCAGGAAGTTTTTGCCAGATTGTTTTGCTTGAAACGCCTGCGCTGTATGCGTCAAGGAAGGTTGTTGTTACTGTTGAAAGAATCAGGATGAAAAGGGCGATGATTCCGAGGCCGGCTTTTACCATGATTTTTGCGATGTCAGTTTCGCCGGTAAGAATTGCGGCACCCATGCCGATTATGTACATCCAGCAGGAAATTATTCCGTATGTTGCGGCTGAGGCGAATGTTGCTTTGAATGGTTTTTCTGCGTATTTTGTGTAGTCGCTGATTAGTGGCAGCCAGGAAAGTGGCATTGCGACGGCGAGTTCAACTGCCTGGCCGAATGTGATTGCTTCTAGTAATGGATTTATTTCTGGATTTGCGCTGGTTGAGAAAAATATTACTTTGCACATGACGAGCGTGAGTACAAAAAGAGCGCCCATTGCGATTGTGTTGAATTTTCCCAGGTTTGTGATTCCGATGAAAATCCAGAGAATTATTAGAATTCCGATTACGAGCGACCAAAGGCATGTTGAATGGAATTTTGTGCTGTCTGAAAAAATTTCGTTTATTGAAAGTGCTCCGTCGTAAATCATGATTCCTGTCCAGCCTGTAAGTTGAACTACGTTTAAAAGCGCGAAAAATTTTGCGCCAAATGAGCCGAAACTTGTTGCGGTGGATTCCATTGCGGATTTTTTTGAGATTGCTCCAATGTAGCCGGAAAAAAATAATAGTACGCAGCCGATTATGTGTCCGATTAGGATTGCGGCGATTCCTTTTGAAAATCCGAGCGGCGCGAAATATGTTCCTGTAAGGATTTCTGCGATTGAAACAGCGGCGCCAAACCAGATTAGGGCGTTGCTGAATATATTTGTCTTGTTGTTCATTTTTATTTCCTTTTTGTCTTTTTTTTATTTTAAGTCTGAATCCAGATTCCAGTTATGCATTAATGGTCCTGAGCCTTTTCCGAGATTCAGCATTGCTTCAAGAGCTCCGCTTATATAATCTTTTGCATTTTTTACGGATTGCGGCAGGGAAAATCCTTTGGCAAGATTGCTTGCGATGGCGCTTGAAAGGGTGCAGCCTGTTCCATGCGTGTTTGGATTATTGATGCGTTTTCCGTAGAACCAAGTTCCTTCTGAACCGTCGAACAGATAATCGTTTGCATCATTCAAATTGTGTCCGCCTTTTAAAAGAACTGCACAGTTGAATTTTTTGCAGATTAGTTCGGCGGCATCTTGCATTTCTTTTTCGGAAGTGATTTTTGTTCCGCTAAGAACTTGCGCTTCTGGAATATTTGGTGTAATCACGGTTGAAAGTGGAAGAAGCTCTTTTTCTAGAGTTTCAATTGCATCATCGCTGATTAGATTTGCTCCGCTGGTTGCAATCATAACCGGATCAACAACGATATTTTTTAAGTTGAATTCTTTTATTGATTCGGCAATTGTTTTTATAAGTGCAGATGATGAAACCATTCCGGTTTTTACAGCGTCCGGAAAAATGTCTGTTACAACATCTTTGATTTGTTCTTTCAGAAAATCTGGTGAGACTTCCTGAATTGCGGTAACGCCGGTTGTGTTCTGTGCGGTCAAGGCTGTGATTGCGCTCATGGCGTAGACGCCATTGCAGGTCATTGTCTTGATGTCTGCTTGAATTCCGGCGCCTCCGCTAGAATCGCTTCCTGCGATTGTTAATGCGGTTTTCATTTTTTTCTCCTTATTATAAGAAAATTTTTCCTTCAGGCGGTGCCCTCAAGAAGGATTTTTAGTTAAATTTTTATTCAAAGAAGAAGTTTTTTGCTTCTTCGTAATTTTTGCAGTAAATTGTGCTGAATTTTTTTATTTCTTCTGCATATTTTTCAAAAGATTTGTCGTAAATTCCGCAAGTTTGGTAGCCGGCATTTTTTGCGGTTCTGATGGCGTAAAGTGCGTCTTCAAAAATCCATGTTTCTTGCGGTGTATTTCCCAAAAAGTCTGAAACTGCGTTGAAGATTTCCGGGTGCTCTTTTGACATTCCCATTTCTGATGTGGTGAAAATTCTGTTGAAATATTGCTCTGCGTTCAATCTTTTTAAGGCGGGCGCAAAAAGTTCCCTGTCCGTGTTTGTGCAGAGCGCAATTTTTGTGCCGTTTGCCTTTAGTTCTTTCAGAAAATCAAGTGCACCAGCTTTGAACTGGATTGAATTTTTGTAAGCATCTTTTAGGATATTATTGATTCCGTGGCAAATTTCAACTGTTGAAAAATTCAACTTGTATTCTCGTTTTAGGAATTCGGCTCCTTCTTTCATGCTCATTGAAAAAAGTTTTTCTCCAAGTTTTTCTTGTGGCTTTAAACCAATGGATTCAATGTAGAGTTCCGGGCAAAATGTCCAGAATTGCATTGAGTCTAAAAGAGTTCCGTCCATGTCAAATATTGCAGCTTTTATTTTTTTCAATTGATTTTCATCCTAATATTTTTTCTACGCGTTCCTTTAAATCTTTTGTGGCAGAAATTATGTCTTTTTGTGCAAAAATTGCGCTTATAACAGAAATTCCGCAGATTCCGCTGTTTTTTAGCTCGCTTACATTATCTTTTGTGATTCCGCCGATTGCAACAACGGGAATTTTTACGGCTTTGCAGATTGATTTTAGTGTTTCTGGAGGAACTTCAATTGCGTCATCTTTGCTTCCTGTGTGAAAAACGGCTCCAACACCAAGATAATCAGCGCCTTGTTTTTCGGCAAGAAGTGCTTCTTCAACTGTTTGCGCACTTACCCCGATAATTTTTTGCTCGCCAAGAATTTTTCGGGCTTCAGTAGGATTCATATCTTCCTGCCCGATGTGGACTCCGTCTGCATCAATTTTTTTTGCAAGCTGGACATTGTCATTTACAACAAAAGGAATCTTGTATTTTTCGCAGAGTTTTTTCAGTTGGATTGCTTCCTGCTCAAATTCTTGTTCGTCAAGATTTTTTTCGCGGATTTGAACAAATGTTGCGCCGCCTCTTATAGCTTCTTCCGTCTGCTGGATTAAATTTTTTTCGCCAGTCCAATGTCGGTCGGTTACAGCATAAAGCAAAAGATTTTTTCGGAGAATCTCGTTCTTATCTGATTTCAAATTTTGCCCCTGATTCAAGTTGTTCGCCTGTCATATTGTAAATTGTGTCAATAATCCGGTTTCTGTAGGTTGAATTTCCTTCGCCGGGCTGCATATTTTTCCATCCGATTTCACCGGCAAGTCCCATTGTACAGACGGCTGCAGCTGCGGCTTCCAAAATGTTTTCCGGGTTTGCGACAATGAACGCGGTCATCATTCCGCTAAGTTGGCAGCCAGTTCCAGTGATTTTTCCCATTTCAGCTTTTCCGTTTCTGATTACGTAGCATTTTTGACCGTCTGAAACCAAATCAATTGCGCCGGTTATTGCAACAACGCAATTCATTTTTTTTGCGAAATCTTTTACAAATTCAATGGATTTTTCAAGGTTTGAATCTGTTACTGCATCTGAAACATCTGCATCAACGCCTTTTGTAGTTCCGCTTCCTAGCGCAAGTGTTTTTATTTCTGAGATATTTCCGCGGATTACGTCAAATTTTACTTCTGAAATAAGATTAACGGCAGTTTCTGTTCTTAATTTTGAGGCACCTGCGCCAACCGGGTCTAAAAGAACTTTGTGGCCGAGTGAATTTGCTTTTTTTCCGGCAAGAAACATTGATGGAATTGTGTTTTTGTTCAAAGTTCCGATGTTTATGTTCAAGCCTCCGCAGATTGAAGTTATTTCTTCAACTTCAGATTCATCGTCGCTCATAATCGGGCTTGCGCCACAGGCAAGAATAATGTTTGCCACATCGTTTACGGTAACATAATTTGTAATGTTGTGAATCAGCGGAGAATTTTCCCGCACATTTGAAAAAATTTTAGAGAACATAACAATCCTCTTGAAATAAGATTGCCTGTTTTGAATAAAATGCTGCCGGATTGGCATTGTAAAATTTCCCTACGTTGGCATTATCCAAATCAGGTTATGGGTCAAGGCAAACAGCCTACTCTCAGCCGGATTATTCCAGCTCCCCTTGATGATAAAAACAAATTTTCTATCAACGGTATAATTATTGTGATTTTTATTAATAAATGCAATAATTAAATAACGTAAATGCATTATAAGAACTGAAGAAATAAAAAATGCCGGAACGGAAGCGAAAAAGCAAAAGTGGCGTAATTTGCCATTTTTTTGCCGAATGGCATAGAAGAAAACTGAAAATGAGCTTTGCGAATTGCAAGTTTTCTTCCTAAAAAAAATTGCAACCATAGCCAATTTTGGTTTTCCGCTGAAAGTGCAGGCATTTTTTATTGGTTGCGATTTTTACAAATGCGTTTGCCTTTTTATCAAATGTGAGGTTTTAACATGTCTAGCAATTTTCCATTAAATAATGAACAGCTTAAAGAGCTTGTAAAAAAATATCCGACTCCTTTTTATCTTTATGATGAAAAAGCAATCCGCGATAATATGCGCGAATTTACAAAAGCGTTCAGTATTTTTCCGGCTTTCAGGGAATTTTATGCAGTAAAAGCGTGTCCGAATCCGTATATCTTAAAAATTCTTGCAAGTGAAGGCTGTGGAGCAGACTGTTCAAGTCTTCCGGAACTTATGCTTTCAAAAATGGCGGGAATAAAAGGCAAAAAAGTAATGTTCACTTCAAATGAAACTCCTGCAGAAGAATATCAGTATGCTTATAAGGAAGGAAATATCATAAATCTTGACGATATTACTCATATTGAATATCTGAAGAATGCGCTTGGCGGAAAATTGCCGGAAACTATGTGTTGCCGTTACAATCCTGGGGCTGCAAAACATGGATGCAATTCAATTATTGGTAAGCCGGAAGAAGCAAAATATGGAATGACGCGGGAACAGATTCTTGAAGCGTATAAAATTATGAAAGCCAAAGGCGTAAAACATTTTGGACTTCACACGATGGTTGCTTCAAATGAATTGAATCCTGATTTTTTTGCTGATACGGCGAAACTTGTTTTTGAACTTGCGGTTGAGTTAAAAGAAAAAGATGATGTAAGAATTGAATTCACAGATTTAGGCGGAGGTTTGGGAATTCCGTATAAACCTGAGCAGAAGAAGGTTGATTACAATGAAGTTGCTCAGAAAATACGAAAACTTTATGACGAAATAATTGTTCCTGCAGGACTAGATCCTCTTGAAATCTGCTGGGAATGTGGCAGACCGATTACAGGTCCTTACGGCTGGCTTGTTTCTACTGCGATTCATGAAAAACATATTTACCGCGAATATATCGGGCTTGATTCCTGCATGGCGGATCTTATGCGCCCTGGAATGTACGGTGCTTATCATGAAGTTACTGTTAGCGGAAAAGAAAATGCTCCAAAAGATCATGTTTACGATGTTGTAGGAAGTCTTTGCGAAAACTGCGACAAATTTGCGGTTCAGCGCGCTTTGCCAAAAATTGATATTGGCGACCTTGTGATTGTTCACGATGCTGGCGCGCACGGAAGGGCAATGGGCTTTAATTATAATGGAAAACTTCGTGCCGGTGAAATTTTGCTGCGAGAGGATGGTTCATTTGTTCAGATTCGGCGCAGAGAAACAATTGATGATTTGTTTGCGACATTGAATTTGGATGGAGTTGGCGATTTTAAGGCATAAGATTTTAGCGGGCGTTGTGGGCGGCGATTGAGCCCACTGGAAGGGGTAGGAGGCAACGCAGTGCCGACGAGGGGGAGACTTCCCCCCAAAAAAAGCTTACTGACCCGAGTCAAAAATTGACTTTAGGCAATTTTTGAGTAGTGAAGAACGGAGTTCTGAACGCAGGGAAGGCTTTCCCCACCCACCAAAAAATGGAATAAAAATGAAAAAGATTTTTTTTGTGTTGATTTCGTGTTTTTTTGCGCTTTGGCTGGCGGTTGCTGAAAAAACTCCGGTAAAATCGCTGTTTCATTATAAATTGGAAAATGGACTTTCGCTTTTTGTGGCGGAAAATCATTCGGTGCCGCTTTCGTATATTGAAATTGCCGTGCGTTGCGGTTCGTATACTCAAAATGCGCAGAATGCGGGGCTTTTTCATCTTTACGAGCACATGATGTTCAAGGGAAATTCGCTTTACAAGGATGCTGCGAGTGTAAACCGAGCGCTTAGCGATATGGGCGTTTCTGAATGGAATGGTTCAACAGGGCTTGAATGCGTGAATTACTATTTTACAGTTCCTTCCGACATGACTGAAAAAGGGCTTGAATTTTGGTCTTATGCGATTCGGAGTCCGCTGATGGAAAAATCTGAATTTGAGGCTGAAAAAAAGGTCGTGATTTCTGAAATCAATGGAAGTGCGTCTGATCCGGCTCATATTTTGATGGAAGCGCGGAATGATTTGCTTTTTTCTGATGCGCCTTATACGATGAGTCCGAGCGGAACTGAAAATTCTGTGAAAAATGCCACGCTCAAGCAATTAAAGTCAATTCAGAGAACTTTTTATGTGCCGAACAATTCTGCGGTTTTTGTTGGTGGCGATGTAAATCCTGATGAAGTTTTTGAAATGGTGAAAAAAATATTCGGTTCATGGAAGAAAGGGAAAAATCCGTTTGCGGATGGAATGATAAAACATCCAAAAGAACCTTTTGATTCTACAGTTTTCCGCGTGATGCCGTATGAGAAAATTTCAGATCAGCTTGCACAGATTCTTGTGGAATTCCGTGGTCCGGATGCGGCTTACGATGAGGAAGATACTTTTCCGGTTGATATTCTTTCAAATTTGATTGCAAATCCTTCTGGAATTTTTAAGCAGTCGTTGGCAAATGATGAAATGCTTGGAATTCCTGATTCTGATTATGTTGGCGGAAGCTATCAGACGCGGAAAACTTGTGGAATTCTTTCTTTTTATGCACTTGTTGTTCAGCCTGAACTTGATGTTGCGGAACGCGCAAAGTATTTTGTGGAAAAAATTCCAGAAATTCTTGAGAAAACTGCAAAAAATACGGACAAAAATCAGCTTTTGAAAATTTGTGAACGGCTTGAGGATGATAACATAATTACGGGACAGACGGCTGAAGGACTTTTGGGAACTGTCCGGTTCTGGTGGTCAGTTTGTGATGAAAATTATTATTATTCATACAATAAAAAAATGTCGGAAGTTACAGATTCTTCACTTTTTGAATTTGTTGAAAAATATGTTGCCGGCAAAAATCCTCTTGTTACGGTTCTTGTGAGCCCTGCTGTTTATGAAAAAACAAAATCTGATTTTTTGCAGTCTGGTTTTGAGGAAATAAAAAGATGAAAATGAAAAAATTTTTTGTTGCGGTGATTTTTTTTCCTATTGCATTGATTTCTTTTGCATTTGCTGATTCCGTTGGCGAATCTGGAAAAACTGAAAAATTCACTTTGAAAAATGGAATTCCTGTTTACATAAAGAACAATGAAGAAAGCGATTTGTGCGCGGTTTATGCGGTCATCAAAGGTGGCGTTGAATATTTAACGCCGGAAACAAGTGGGCTGGAGGCGGCCGTTCTGAGTCTTATGTCTATGGGCTCAAAAAATTACAGCTATGAGGAATTAAAATCATTTTCGTATGAAACTCAGGGCGGATTTTCTTCTTATTCAATAAATGACGGTTCGGTTTATGGAATGAGCTGCATTTCAAAATATTTTGACGAAACATTTGCCCGTTTTGCGGATAGTTTTTTTTACCCGGAATTTTCTGCGCGCGAATACGAGATTTTAATGCAGGGGTACAGACAAAATGTCGCGGTAAGAATGAATGATCCTTCTGGAATAATGTTTTACTATATGAATAAAATAATTTATTCCGGGCATCCATATTCTGCGAGCACGGAAGTCACGCAAGATTCAATTGAAAACATAACTTTAGAGGCGATAAAGAATTATTATTCAACTCTAAAAGATTCCCGCAGGATTTCTTTTGTTGCAACAGGAAATATTGATTCAAAAAAACTTGTTGAAATTTTGGATGGAACTTTTGGAAAAATAAAGTCGCTTTCTGTTGAATTGAAGTCGGATTCAATTCCTGAGATAAAAATTTCTGGCGCGCCTGTTGTTCTTGTTCATCAGAGCGCAAGTGGAGCCGGCCACGCGCTTAGAGTTTTTGCCTCTCCAAAAGTTGAATCCCCGGATTATCCTGTTGCCCGGATTGCCGCAAATATTTTTAGCGATGTTCTTTTTAATGTTGTTCGTGAAAAATATGGAATTTGCTACACTCCGTCAAGTAGTATTTCTTCAAGCGACGCACCGTTTGGGTATGAATTTCTTTTCCGCGTCTCAAATTTTGAGCAGCTTGCAAAAGCGATGTCAGAAGCGCGCTCTTTTATGGAAAATGGCACTTTGATAAGCGGAAAAAACAAGAATGGAGAGTACATCACCGAGCCATTGGAAAATCGCCTGCAGGGTTACAAAAATTCTTACATTAATAGAAAATATTCAACACAAGATACCTGCAGCGGTGTTGCTTCCCGGATGGCGGCTAGCCTTTTGCAGTTTGGCGATATTGATTCTGCAGATGCATTGACTGAAATTGTGAAAAAATGTACAGCGGAGCAAGTTATTTCTGTGTTCAAGAAATATTGGATTGAAGAATCTTTCCGATGGTTTGCGGTTGTTGGCCCGGAATCAGAAGAATCTGTTGAAAAAATTCTCGGCGATATGTAGTTGTAAAAAAGTCAGAGATTTCAGAGAGGCCCGCGAGTTTTTAATTTTGTTATTTTATAACAAAATTAAAAACTCGTTAAATAAAAAAATCGCCATATGGCGATTTTTTTATTTGGAGATAATCGGATTCGAACCGACGACCCTTTGATTGCGAACCAAATGCTCTACCAACTGAGCTATATCCCCGAAAGATATTTTATCTTAGCATTTTTATTTAGTTTGTGCAATTTAATTTGATTGAGGAATTTTATAAAACCATTATCAAAGTTCCTGCTGTCAAAAGAATTGTGCCGACCAATGATTTTACGGTGAAAGATTCGTGCAGAAACACAAATGCCAAAATCAGCGTTAAAACTGTGCTCATTTTATCAATAGGAACAACTTTTGAGGCATCTCCTATTTGCAATGCCTTGTAGTAGCAAAGCCATGAAATTCCTGTTGAAAGTCCAGAAAGAATCAGAAAAATCCAGCTTTTCTTTTCAATGCTGGAAATTCCGCCTTCTGAATGAGTTATGAAAACCATTCCCCATGCCATTAAGAGTACGACAAAAGTTCTTATTGCAGTTGCAAGGTTTGAATTTACACCTTCAATTCCGACTTTTGCAAGAATCGAGGTTAAGGCGGCAAAAACTGCTGAGCCTATAGCAAAAATTATCCACATCGCAAAAAATCTAATACTTTTCTTTTATAAAATCAATTATTTTCAAAAGTATTTTAAACGCACCGCCGCGAAAAAGTTCTGTGGCAAATGACATTTACTTTTTATTTTGTTATAATAAAAGAATGAATTCTATTGAAGTAAAATGTATCGTTAAGGAAGGCGCTGCTCTTCCTATTTATAAAACCTTAGGTGCGGCTGGAGCTGATGTTTGTGCGTTGATTGAAAAACCTGTTGTCATTCAGCCTGGAAAACGTGGAATTGTTCCGACTGGACTCTTTTTTGAAATTCCTGAAGGCTATGAAATTCAGGTTCGCCCGCGTTCTGGACTGGCGGCAAAAAATGGTGTGATGGTTTTAAATACTCCAGGCACTATAGACAGCGATTACCGTGGTGAACTTATGGTCATTCTTGCGAATTTTGGTGATTCTGATTTTGTTGTAAACAACGGAGACAGAATTGCTCAGCTTATTGTTGCTCCTGTTACGCATGGAATTTTTGTAAAGGCAGAATCGCTTGGTGAAACCGAACGTGGCGCAAACGGATTCGGTTCTACTGGAGTAAAAGGTTGAATTTAAAGTCAGTGATTGAACTTTTAAAAAAAACATTTTCAGATTTTTCAAAAGGTTTGAATGCTAAGCTGAATTATTTTTTCCGCATTTCTAGAACTCTTTTTCATAAGTTCTATCATAATCATTTAAAAGAGAAAGTTGATTATTTAAAGGAAAAAATTGATTATGTTCTTGTAAGATTTTTTCATAAAGGCGAGTTAAAAAATTATGTTTTGGTTCGTTATCTGATAAAAGAACTTTTGCTTTATTTTACAGTTGCATTCCTTTTCTTCTTTCTGGTTTTTTTTGTAAATCAAATTCTTTTGCTGATTGCAGATATTTTAAAAAAACACGTTCCTTTGGGTGATACAATGCGGCTTATGGTTTATTCTTTGCCTACAGTCATTGCCCAATCTGCGCCGGATGCCACTCTTGTTGGTTTTTTGATGTGTCTTGGTCGTCTTATGAGCGATAATGAAGTGCTGATTTTTAGAGCTTCTGGGCTTGGTTATTCATTTATCGCGGTTCCTGTTATTATTCTTGGAATTGTAATTTCACTGGCTTCTTTTTTTGTAAATGATTATCTTTTGCCGATTGGAACCATAAAATTCAACAGATTAAAGCATGAGATAACAAATTCAAATCCAGGCGTAATAATTGAGCCGAATTCAATAAAATCTTTTGATGATTTTACAATTGTCATCGGTGATGTGAAGGATTCAAAAATTTCAGATCTTGTATTTTTTGATGAGCGTTCCTCTGATTCTCAGACAATTATTGCTGCCCGTGATACAGAGATGATTTCTTCCAAGCAGGACGGAGTTCTTCTTCAGCTCAATATGAACGATTCCGTTGTGGCTTCCCTAAAAAAAAGCAACCGCGAGGATTTTGATATTCTTGGTTCTTCAAAAGCCACATTGAATATTCTGGATTCCCAGGTTCTTGACACAAATCTTCAAGTCAGACCGCGAGAAATGACTTCCTATGATTTGGGGCGGCAAATCCGGATGATGAAGGCAAACCCGAACACAAGCAAATATCGGTTGAACACTTATAAAATGGAGTTTCACAAGAAATTTTCAAATCCGTTTTGTTCAATCTTTTTTGCAATTCTTGCGCTGCCTTTAGCTTTTATTTTTGGAAAGCACAATGGTCAGACTATCTGTCTGATTTTTGGTCTTGTTATAAGTGTTATTTATTGGGCAATGACGATTTTGGGGCAAATGTTTTCGCTTAGAATTGGAATTAATGCGGTTATTGCAATGTGGTTTCCAGATGTTCTTATTGGAGCGGTTGGACTGACTCTTTATATTGTGTTAAAACGAAAATGAAATTACATCGGTATTTATTTCAGCGGTTTATTCCAGTTTTTTTAGGTTCTCTTGGCTTTTTTTCGCCTGTTTTGATTCTTGTGGATCTTCTTATGAATCTTACAAGTTATATTCAAAATAATGCGGCGGCAATTGATGTTGCAAGGGTGATTCTTTTGTATCTTCCAAAGACTGTCTGGTATGCAATTCCGCTTGGAATCCTTTTTGCGGTTGCATATACATTGAGCGACCTTTATGCGAACAACGAACTTACAGCGATTTTTTCTTCGGGAGTTTCGTTGATTCATTTTGTTTATCCGCTGCTGATTTTTTCTATTATAATGAGCGTTGTGCTGTTTCTTTTTGAAAATTTTGTGGTTGTTCCAACGCTTGCTGAAAAAAATGAACTGCAGAATTCGCTTCTTCACAAGGAAAAATCCTTGAACAAATCAAATATTGTTGTAATTTCTGATGGCGGACTGATTGTCTACAAAGCCCGGCATTACGAAAGTTCCTCTAAAAGACTTTCAAATCTTTACATTATTTTAAGAGATAAGGAAAAAAATCTGAAGGCGATTATTTTTTCAGATTATGCGCTGTGGGACGAAACATCTTTACTTTGGCGGCTTGGAAACAGCCTTGAATACGATTATGAAAATGGAATTATGACAGTTTCTCATTCTGTAAAAGATGAATACAAGGAACGGCTTTCTGAAGGCTATGAGGTTTTTCAGAGCAACGTAAAAAATATTCAGGATGTAAATGCAAAACAGGCAAAAAACTACATTGAGCATTTAAAAAGAGCAGGATTGCCTTATCAGGAGGAACTTTCTGAATATTACAAGAAATTCGCTTTTCCTGCTGTAGTTTTTATTGTTGTTTTTCTTTCGATTGGAATTTCTGGAAAATCCCGAAAAAATGTTCTGTTAATAAGTTTGTCACTTTCCGTTGCCGCCGCTGTTTTATTTTATGTAACGCAAATGGTCACAATGATTCTTGCGGCGGGCGGATACATTTCTCCGCTGATGGGAGCATGGTTTCCTGTGTTCCTTTTTATTATAATAAGCATTGTTTTGCTTTATTACGCAAGAACTTAAATTTCGGATTGAATAAGATAATTATATTTTGAGGTTTTTATGAAAATTTTTAATGTTTTGCACAAAAGCAAGGATGGTCATGCCAGAAACGGTTTGCTTGAACTTCCGCATGGAACTGTTAGAACTCCTGTTTTTATGCCGGTTGGAACTAGCGCAACGGTAAAAGCCATCACAAAAGATGACCTTGAGGAAATCGGTTTTGAAATAATTCTTGCGAACACATATCATCTTTTTTTGCGTCCTGGTGCAGATTTGATTCAGGAAGCTGGCGGTTTGCACGGTTTTTCAAAATTTGAAAAGAATTTTTTGACAGATTCTGGTGGATTTCAGGTTTTCAGTCTTTCTTCTTTGCGAAAAATTAATCCAGAGGGCGTGAAATTCCAGAGTCATCTTGATGGAAGCTATCACCTTTTTACGCCGGAAAATGTTGTTGAAACGCAGGTTAAATTCAATTCCGACATTCAGATGCAGCTGGATGTTTGTTCCGGTTATGGAGTTGAACGAAAAGAAGCTGAACATGCCTTGCAGGTTACAAGCGCATGGGCGGAGCGTGCAAAAAAACAGTGGTTTTTGGCGCAGGAGCGTGGTTATAAAGGCGTTCTTTTCCCAATCGTTCAAGGAAATTTTTTTGAGGATTTGCGTAAAAATAGCGCGGAATTTGTTTCAAGCCTTGATTTGCCGGGAATTGCGATTGGCGGTCTGAGCGTCGGTGAACCTTCTGAAGTTTTTGCAGATTTCCTGAAACATACAATGCAGTTTTTGCCGGAAGAAAAACCGGTTTACGTAATGGGAATCGGAACTCCAGAATATATTTTGGAGGCAGTTTCCGACGGAGTTGATATGTTTGACTGCGTTTTGCCGACAAGAAACGCACGTAACGGTGCATATTTTACGCATGATGGTCAGCTTTCAATAAAACAGGAACGATATAAGCATGATTTTAAGCCGATTGATTCAGAATGTAACTGCAAGGTTTGCCGCACTTACAGCCGCTCTTATCTTCGGCATCTTTTTAAGGAACAGGAAATTTTAAGTTCAATTTTGGCAAGTTATCATAATCTTTATTTTTTGCACAATATGATGGAAGAAATTCGAACCGCAATAGATAATGATTGTTTTGAAGAATATAAAAAGAACTTTTTGGCGCGCTATGAACGGGGAGAAATTCAGTGAGAAAATTAAATTTTTTTACAAAAAATATTTTTTTCGCGTTGATTTTTTTATTTTTTCCATGTTTTGCAGGAATTTCTGTTTTTGCGCAAAATGTGGAAATTTCCGATGAGCCAGAAGTTTCCTTTTCAGAAGAAATTGACGTAAGTTCAGATGAAAAATCCGCTGATGTTATGTCTGGAGAAACTTTGATCCCAACGGATTCTGAAAAAGCTGAAGATTCTGCGCTTTCTGAAAACTCTGAAACTGCTGATGTTTCTGCGGAAACTGACGAATATGGCGGTGATATTGCTTCAATTCAGGTTGAAATTCCTTCTGAAATGCGGCCGCGGCAACCAGATCCAGAAAAATTAAAGGAAATTCAGCAAAAAGATGAGGATGGCTCAGAATATGAGTCAAATTCAATGACACTTTCATTTGGAACACCTTCTGAAATAAATTCAGTTGTTGATAAAATTGTTGAAGAAGATGATCCCCGTTATAGCGATGCATTGTACGATTTGTTCCAGACAACGGCGAGCAATGATGTTCGCAGAAAAATTCTTGGGTATTTTGCACGGCAAAAAGATCCGTGCCTTTCATCGTATGCAGTGGAAATTCTTGACGATCCTTATGATACTCCGCTTTCACTTGTTCAGGAATGTATGAATTATGTTTCGGAGGTGCAATGCAAGGCGGCGGCTCCTGCGCTTATTAAACTTATTGATTCTGATGAGGAAAAATATTTTACAGCGGCGCTTTCTGCTCTTGGAAAAACTGGCGGGGCAAAGGAATCATTGTATCTTGCAAAATTTCTTGAGCGCGATGACCTTGAGACAGCTCAGCGGCAGGCTCTTATGCGAACTTTAGGTCAGATGAATGCGGTGGAAACTTTTGATTCAATAATGAAAATTGCGCAGGATGAGGACGAAAATAGTTTTGTTCGGATGTACGCTGCGGAAGCCCTTGGAAATATGAAAAAAAATGAGGCAATTCCGGTTTTAATAAAACTTTTTGAAACCGATGACCCGAATATGCGTGAGTATTGCATAAAAGGACTTCAAAATTTTCCAGATTCAAAAAAAGCTAAGACAACGATTATTCAGGCAATCCGCGATGATCATGTGAAAGTCCGTGTTCAGGCAGTAAAAGCTGTAAAAGAAATGCAGATGAAAGACGCAATGGATTTTCTTATTTATCGTGCAAAAAATGATTCTGAGAATTCTGTGAAAAAAGAATGTTACCCGGTTATCGCTGAATTTGACACGCAAAAAGGAAATGAATTTCTTGTAAAGCAAATTACAGACAAAAAAGTTCCAGATTCCGCAAAATTGATGGCGGCGGAAGCGTTACTAAAAAGTGGAAATAATTCCGGGACAAATGAAATTGCGGAACTTGCAAAAGAAATTGTGGACGATCCTGCAAGAAAATCTTTGAAATATTCGCTCGGAAAAGTTATGGCTAAATATATGAAACCGGCTTTTGCGGATGTCGCAGTTCTTTATGTGCAGGCAAAAGACGCTCAGCTTGTGGCTTTGGGGCTTGATATGTACAAGGCTGGACGTTATGAAACTGTAAAGGCGGCGGTAAAAACGCTCGCGGAAGACAAGAAAAATTCTGCAAATCGAAAGCGGGCAAGAAAACTTCTTGGGATGGAAGATGAAGACTTTGAGACAAAAAATTCAGAATCTTTGAATGAAACAGAAAATAAATCATCTGAAAAAGTTGCGCCGGCAAAAAAAGAAGAAAACAATATTTCTGCCGACGCAAAATAATTTATTTTGAAAGTTCGTTCAATGTTCCGTAAACTTTGTTGATTATCTGTTTTTGTTCTTCGGAGAAAACATTTTCAGCATCAGCAAGTGTTTCCAGAGAAGCAAGGCTTTCGTTGATTGCCGTTGGAAGCCCCCTTGAAACTTTGTTCCAAAAAGTTCCTTTTCCATCTGTAAAAAGGCAGATAAATCCATATTCTTTGCTTTTCTGTTTTGCAACGGCAACTTTCAAGATATTCTGACAAGCTTCAGTTATTTTTTCCGCAGCGTTTTCATCAGAGATATTTACAT
The DNA here is from genome assembly GCA_900317625.1 of uncultured Treponema sp. Lineage (GTDB taxonomy): Bacteria > Spirochaetota > Spirochaetia > Treponematales > Treponemataceae > Treponema_D. The sequence goes on along the minus strand of ONHK01000001.1, from coordinate 289,874 downwards.
TCAGTTTGCGGTTCCAGTTTTTTTCCGAGATTGGCGCAAGGTTTATTGTTTTTGCAAGTTTGATTGCGGTTGTTAGTTTTTCGTTTTCAAGAAGCGTAAATCCATTTGAAAATACAATTTTGCTCAAAAGCGGTCCGAATGCCTTTATCTTTTCAGAATTTTCTTCTGTTTTTGCCGCGCGTATAAAATTGTCGAACAAAAGTTCTGCCTGTTTTTTGCCTTTTTTGATTTTTACGCTAAAAATTTCTCCACCAAAAGTTACTGTGTTTTCATTTTTATTTTTTTCATCAGATTTTTTATTTTCGCGTTCACGCTGTTTTTTAGAAATATGCTGCTCGTATTCCTCAGCCTGAATTTCAAGCGTCTTTTTTGAACGGATATTTTCAAGTCGATTTAAAAGATCTGGAGAAATCTGCGCCAAAATTGATTTTGTGAGCGGCGAAACGCTCATCGCATACATTCTGCTGGTTCGCACAATTTCTCCGGCAACAATGTAAAGCGGATCTTGTTTGAACATGACAGAACCGGGATGAATAAAAATATTGTCGGCTGTTAAAGACTGGTAACATTCTCGTTTTTTTCTTATGCAGACAAACTGAATCATTCCGCAACCAATGCAGGCAAGATAATCAGATTTGCTTCCACCGCCAAGAACCGGAATATTCAGATGAAAAATTATATCTTTTAATTGAACATCGATATTCTCAATTTCACGCATGATTCGTTCATCAAGGTAATTTTTTTTGCAAAATTTTTCTTTTTTTGCATTGTCGTCGCATTTCAGCCAGGCATTGAAAAGATTCAGATAACTTACAAAATCGCCCTGCATATCGCGGAATGTATGATGCGCCCGGCGGGCTTCCATTTCTTCTCCCGGAGGAAGCATGAATGGACTGTTTGTGCTAAGAAATGAGGCCGCAACAAGAATTTCTTCCAGAACGTTCGGGTAGTGCATGATTGATTCAACAATAATCCTGCTGATTCGTGGTTCAAGCGGAAAAGCGACCATAAGTTTTCCAATTGAAGAAAGAGAATTGTCCGCATCCAAAGCACCAAGCATATTCAATGTTTCTACCGCCCCGTGGATATTTTCAGTTCCCGGCGGAGAAATAAAGTCAAATCCCGTGAAATCGGTTATTCCCAAATCCGCCATCTGAAGAATAACCTCGCTTAAATCTGTACGGTAAATTTCTTCCGTTGTGTACATTGGGCGTGTTTCAAAATCTTTTTTCGGATAAAGTCTGTAGCAAGTTCCAGGCTGAGTTCGACCTGCACGTCCTCTGCGCTGGTTGCAGCTTGCTTTGCTGACTTGCGTTTCCACAAGGCTCGAAGTGAATGTGTGCGGATTATAAAAATTCAGTTTTGCAAGTCCTGAGTCAATAACATAAGTTATGTCAGAAATTGTTACTGAAGTTTCTGCGATATTTGTGGAGATTATTACTTTTTTCTTTCCTTTTGGAGCCGGCAGAAAAACCCGTTCCTGATCTTCTTTTGAAAGCCGGCCGTAAAGCGGCAGTGTATGAAGTTTTTTCGCAAAATACGATTTGTCCAGCATTGACATGCAGTCTTTTATGATTTTTTCACCCGGAAGGAATATAAGAATTCCTCCGTCATCGTCGTTTGCCAGAATCCGTTCAACTGTTGAGCAGATTTTTGTAAGAAGAGCAGTGCTTGCCGTTTCACTTATTGTACTTGCCGCAATTGCAGGCGGATCGTAAACCATTGTTACCGGAAAAGTCTGAGTTTCAATTGTAACAATCGGGCAGCCACCAAAATATTTGCTGAATGCTTCCGCATTTATTGTTGCTGAACTTACAATCACCTTGAATTCTTTTCGCGCCTCTAGCACGCGTTTTAAAAGCCCCAGGACAAAATCGATGTTCAGGCTGCGCTCGTGGGCTTCGTCAACCATGATTACGGAATATTTACTTAGCCACGGATCAAGTTTCATTTCCTGCAGAAGAATTCCATCCGTCATTATTTTGATTTTTGTTGTTGTGTCAGTTTTGTCTTCAAAGCGCATTTTATAACCGACAAGTCCAGGATATGTTGTTCCAAGCTGTTTCGCGATGAATTCACTTACGCTTAGTGCTGCTATTCGTCGTGGCTGTGTAACGGCAATCATTCCTGCGGCATCGTAACCGGCTTCATGCAGAATTACTGGCAACTGTGTTGTTTTTCCCGAACCGGTCGGGCTTTGCACAACTATAACCTGATTATCTTTTAGAGCGGCAAGAATCCGTTCTTTTTGTTCATAAACTGGAAGAGATTTGTAGTCTATTGCCATATCGTTGTTTCCTTGATATTTTCTATAATTTTTTTTCTGGCTTGAATGTATTCAGCCCATTTTGTTCGGCCGATGCTGTTCAAGTATTGTATAAAATCATCATCTAGAAATCTGATAACAAATTCCCATGCTGTATTTATATATGTTGTAATGAAATACGTTTCGGTTTTCTCAATGTATGGTCTTGGATTCTGTTTGTCTTTTCTGAACACAAGTTCCATCATCATTCCGTCGCCAGTGTCATCCCGCGGATTTGCAGGGTTCTCTAAGGCTGGTTCCCATCTTTGTCCACTGATTGTATTTCCATTTCCATATATTATAGCATTTTTTAAAAGTTTTGTTTCTTTATCGCCAATAAATTCTCTTTCGCGCACAATATGCGGATGATTCGCCCAGATTACATCAACGCCATTTAGTGCAAGGTTATGGTAAAAATCTTTACGTTTCTGTGCAACCGGCAGAACATATTCCGGTTCATCCGTGTGGATTGCAAGAACCATAATGTCGCACGGATTGTTTTCCCGAAGTTGAACAAGATATTCAGAGAAAATTTCCCAGTTTTTTTTGCTTGCGACAACATAATTCAAATAAGAACGGTAATTCGGGCGATTTAAAATCTCAGTTACAGCCACAAAAAGAATTTTCCACTGTCCATGCTGAATGATTTTGTATGAGATTTCCTGGTTCGGAGTTTCATTTATTCCACAAAAATAAACCGGCCGCTCAGAATTTTTCGTGTTCTCTTCTATTTTTATTCCCCATTTCCGTGTTTCCAGAATTCCTTCAAGTCCCTGATCGTTCGTATGGTTATTCACAAGAGAAAAAACGTTAAAACCTGCGTCAATTGCTGCTTCAGGATAAGACGGCTGCATATTGAAATTAGGGTAGGGCGAAAAAGGCAAATTCTGGTCAACTGGCGCCTCAATATTTGCAAAGGAAAAGTCGGCTTTTGAAACAATAGGTTTTATATTTTCCCAGATTTTGTGATAATTTTTCATATTGAAATTTGGTCGGTGCGCCATAATATCACCGGCAAAAAGAAGAGTAATTCGTTCTGGTTCTTCCAGTTCCAAAGCCTCATTTTTTGGAATCGTCTTGCACGAAAAAATAAAAAAACTGAAAAGAATTACGGAATAAAAAAATTTAAAATTCATCAACTTTTATAATTATAACATACTCAAACGCAGTAGAAAAGTGCGAAAATATGTACTAGCCTAAATGTCGCTTTCTTTTTCTTCCCGCTTATTCAATTTATTGATTCAGAAAAAACTGAACATTTAGGCTATTAAATTTTTTAAACATCTGATATAATTTTGTAAAGTGTAAAAAGTGGAAAGATTATGGGCGAAAAAGAAAGCAAGCTTCAGAAAATTATAGAACTTGAGTTAAAACTTGATGAAATAAAAGACGTTGATGTTCTTCTTGAACGAATTCTTTCTGAATCCCGGAAGATTGTTAACGCAGATGCCGGTTCAATTTATGTAAAGGCTGGCGAAAAACTCAAGATAAAATATGCACAAAATGATACTCAGTTAAAGGAGCTTCCTCCTGGAGAAAAACTTCCGTATTTATTTTTCTCTTTTCCGATAAATAAGACTTCAATTGCCGGATATGTTGCAAGCACAAAAGAAACCCTTACAATAGAAGATGCCTACAATATTCCGGAGGAAAAACCTTATAAATTCAACCGGCAGACAGATCTTACAACAAATTACCGCACAAAATCCATTTATACTTTTCCACTTGTGATGAATAATGGTGTTCTGCTTGGAGTTCTTCAGATTATCAACAAACTTGATGAAAGCGGTTGTGTTGTGAAATTTACAGAGGAAGACGGAACTTATCTAAAACATTTTGCGCTTTCTGCTGTTCGCGCGTTGCAGCATGCGTATAATACCCGCGAAAATCACCGGAAAATGCTGAAAATGTCTGAATTCCGTGATCCAAAGGAAACTTATCTTCATACAGAACGGGTTTCCAGCATTTCACTTGAAATTTACGACCGCTGGGCATTTGATAAAAATATTCCAGAAAACATTCGTCATACTTACCGCGATAATTTGAAGATTGCCGCAAAATTCCATGATATTGGAAAAGTAGGAATTTCTGACTTGATATTGAAAAAGCCCGGCCGCTTTGATGAAAAAGAACGGCAGATTATAAAAGGTCATACTTGCATTGGTGCGCAACTTTTTGATCCGCCGGAAACAGATGTTGATGTTATGTGCCGCGATGTTGTTTTGTGCCATCATGAGCGTTTTGACGGTGGAGAAGCCGGTTATCCCGGAAAAAAATATTTTAACGGTGGATATGCAGATTTTCAGATTGGATTTCCTGTTGAAAAATCAATTCCTCTGAAAGGCGAGGAAATTCCGCTTGCCGCACGAATTGTTGCCGTGGCAGATGTTTTTGATGCTCTTTCACACAAAAGATGTTATAAAGAAGCGTGGTCGCTTGACGATGCTTTTGCAGAAATTCAAAATTGCTCAGGAACTCAATTTGATCCGGAGATTGTTCTTGCATTTATGAAAGTGCGGGAGCGTGTTGAAAAAATTCTTATAAACTATCGCGACGATGAAGAATAATCATTGTTTTTTCAAGACAGCGTTTATATTTTTCTAGTATATTTTGGTTGTAGTTCTTTTCTTTTTTTCCGCCAAAACCTAGCGCCGCCAGTTGGAAATTCAGTTCTCTGTCTTGTATGCGGTATTTTATATTGTTCTTGTCAAAAATTGTTCCGCGGTCATTTATTGTAACAATATCATTTTTTACAAGCCGTTCTGCAAGTAAAATGTCTTTTGTTACAACAAGAGTTTTTTTATCTGCATTGTTGAATATGTAATTGTCGGCCGCATCTTTTGTCTTTTCACATACAACCATTTCATATTCCGGATTTTTATTTTCGATTTTTCTATTCGCGACAATCTTAAGCGGAATGTTGTTTGTTTTGCAGAATTCGATTGTGTAATCCAGTACAAGATTGGGACAGTTGTCTCCATCTATAAAAATAGAAATCATTTTAAAACCTTGTCGATTTTTTCTATTAAAGTTTTCGTTATTCGGTCTGCTTCTTCGTCTGTTGAATTATTTTCCAGTGCGGCTTGAAATTTCAGTGAGCGTCCCTTTGCCTTATAAAGCTCATCGCTGAGCATTATTCCCGCAAGAATTGAAATTTTTAGTGGATCTGTCAATGCACCGCCTGCTTCAATTTGATTTACAATCCTTTTGTAATAACCAAGAATTTTCTCAAGATAACTGGTATCCTCATCTGCTTTTATTGAAAAAGATGTTCCTAAAAGATCTATTTGAAGCGTGCCTTTTGCCATAAGATTTTATTAAAAAATATCGAACTGTCCGTTTTCGTCTTCTGGATTTGTCTGTTCAGAAAAATTCGGCTGATTTTGAACTTGTTCTGTCTGTGTCTGCTGAATCTGCGCTTCCTGATGAACTGGCTGCATCGAATTGAACTGGGCTGGTTCTGAATTATTTGTATTATAAATTGAAGCTTGTTGCTGTGGTTCAGAGAAATTTTGCTCTTGTTGAAATGTGTTGGCCTGTTCCAGGTGAATTTCTTGTGCTTCTGCGGAAGTTGCGTTCACTTGCTGATGAACAGATTCATTTTGAATCTGCTGAACCGGATTTGAAATATTATTGGAAGAAAGAGAAGCAACTTGACCGGTTGCCTTCAATACAGAATTTTCTATTGAATTCAAACGGTCAAGTGCTTTTAAGATTCCGCTTTCAATCTTATTTTGATCTGATTCAAAAGTTGAAAGTTGCTCCGACTTGCTGGAAAGCGCATTTGTGAGCTCAGAACATTTACTGCGCAGAGCATCGTTTTCAGCCTGCAGCTGTGCAATTTTTGCAACAGCACTTTCTACTCTTTGTTCAAGAAGCAAAATCTGATCAAGCGAAATCATAGTGAATTTCCTTATGCCTTCAAAGCGTTCTTTGCAGCTTCTACAACTGCCTTGAATGCTACAGGATCTTCGATAGCCATATTTGAAAGTGCTTTACGGTTCAATGTAATGCCAGCTTTTGAAAGACCATCGATAAAGCGTGAGTATGAAAGACCTTCATCTCTTACAGCTGCATTGATACGTGCAATCCACAAAGCGCGGAAGTTGCCTTTGCGGTCACGGCGGTCAACATAAGCATGATTCAATGCTTTTACAACAGCGTCTTTTGCTGGTTTATAGTTTGACTTTCTGTCGCCGATAAAACCTTTAGCAAGTTTTAAGATTTTTACGCGGCGATTCTTTCTTTTTGTTCCGTCTATTGCTCTTGACATATTCTATACTCCATTAACCGTATGGCAACATCTGCTTACGGATTTTCTTTGCGTCAGCTTCTGCGAGAATTCCTGTTTCACGGAGCTGTCTCTTTCTTTTTGGTGAACGCTTTGTCAAAATATGACGAAGGTTCTGTTTCTTGTACTTGATTTTTCCGCTGCCTGTTGTTGAGTAACGTTTTGCAGCAGACTTCTTTGTCTTCATCTTAGGCATTTCATTTACCTCAATTTTTTTATTTGGCTTTTGCTGAAATTGTCATGGACATTGTTTTTCCATCCATTGCTGGCTGTTTTTCCATAACATACGCTGAAGTAAGCCTTTTCAAAACTTCATTCAGGACATCATAACCGAGTTCTGTGTGGGCAAGTTCACGTCCGCGGAAACGGATTGTTACTTTTACCTTGTCGCCCTCGTCTAGGAATTCCTGTACATGCTTGGCTTTTGTATCAAGATCTCCAGGTCCAATTTTAGGCTGCATACGGATTTCTTTTAACTTTAGTACTTTCTGATTCTTCTTGGATTCTCGGAGCTTTTTTTCCTGTTCGAATCGGTACTTGCCAAAATCAAGTATTTTACAAACCGGTGGGTTAGCATTTGGACTCACCTCAACAAGATCAAGATCCTTTTCCTTAGCCAATTTAAGAGCTTCCAGCGTTGGAACTATTCCTTTTTGGTTGCCCTCTTCATCGATAAGTCGAACCTCTCGGACACGGATCATTTCGTTTATCCTTTGCCCTTTGTTGTTGTTTCTGTTGTCTTGGTATGCCAACTATCCTCCTCGTGTTCATAAAACACAAAATACATATAAACGTAATTATCATTATATATGAAAAAATGCAGGTGTGTCTATAATGAAAAAATAAAATCCCGCGCTAAATTTGAATAAGTCTGATTGTGGTGGAAAGTCCGGCGATGAGCGTGCAATCCAAGTTCTTCAGGAAAAAAAATGTTATTGAAAATGTGTTTTTGTGGTGATATTCTTTAGTTACTCAGTTTTGAGAATATTTTTATTGAAGGTTTTTTATGGATTTTATTAAGAATTTGCGTGACAAGGCCAAGACGGCTGGAAAAACTATCGTTCTTTGTGAAGGTGAGGACAAGCGTGTTGTCGAGGCGGCTTCTTCTATTGTAAAGCTTGGAATTGCAAAAATTATTCTTCTTGGAAACAAGGCTGAAATTGAAAAATTTGGTTTTGACATGGACGGCGTAAAGATTGTTGATCCTAATTGCGATGAGAATGCAGATAAATATGCTGAAATTTTATACAAAGCCCGCGAAGGAAAAATTAATAAGAAGACAGGTGCTCCTGAGTATGCTGATGTTGCCGCTGCAAAGGCTGCAGCGCTAAAAGATTTTACAATGTATGGCGCATTGATTCTTAAGGCTGGAGATGCGGACGGTTTTGTTTCTGGTGCTTGCCATTCAACAGCTAATACTCTTCGTCCTGGTTTGCAGGTTATAAAGACTGCGCCTGGAATTAAAACTGTATCTTCTTGTTTTATCATGGTTGCGCCGCCAACAGGAAATAAATATGTTCCTGATGGAATTGCTGTTTTTGGTGACTGTGCTGTAAACATTGAGCCTAGCGCGGAAGAGCTTGCGGATATTGCGATTGCTTCTGCTAAGACAGCAAAGACTATTGCTGGAATTGAGCCGAAAGTTGCAATGCTTTCATTTTCAACAAAAGGTTCTGGAAATGATTCAAAGTTCCACGACACAGTTTCAAAAGTTCAGAAAGCTACAGAACTGGCGAAGGCTGTGGCTCCGGAACTTAAGCTTGACGGTGAATTCCAGTTTGATGCCGCTGTTGCCCCGGAAGTTGGAAGCTTGAAAGCTCCAGGAAGCAAAGTTGCAGGCCACGCGAACACATTCATTTTCCCGAATATTAATGCAGGAAATATTGGTTACAAAATCTGCGCAAGAATGGGCGGATGGAAGGCAATCGGTCCGGTTTGCCAGGGATTTGCAAAGCCGTTGAACGACCTTTCCCGTGGCTGCAATGTTGAAGAGATTATTGATACAGTTGCGGTTACAGCACTTCAGGCATGATTTTTAGCAATTTTTGCAGTTGATTAAAAAAAGCGGTGTCCTTTTTTAGGGATGCCGCTTTTTTTATAGGTTCGTAAGTTTATGAACAAAAAAAGGAACATTGAGCCAATCAATGTTCCTTTTATAAAGATATATTATTTCGGGCAAACAGGATTTGAACCTGCGACCTCAACGTCCCGAACGTCGCGCGCTACCAGCTGCGCTATTGCCCGATAAAAAAGCCTTCCAACTATTTGGAAGGCTAGGCGCGAGTGACGGGGCTCGAACCCGTGATCTCCGGCGTGACAGGCCAGCGCGATAACCAGCTTCGCTACACCCGCGTGATGTTTAGAATATTATATGAGTGTAAGAAAAAGGTCAATAGGTAAAATCAAAAAAAGTGAAAAAAAATTATTTTTTTTTATTTGGTATATATCAAAACCGTGATTATACTTATATATAGACTTAATCTCGAGTTTTTCAAGTGAATGAATATAAGCGTAAGCGGATTTATAATTTGTGAAGACTTTGTGCGATAAAAAAGATAAAAGTTGCAACGCAACCCAAATAGTTACAAGCGAAGCGCGAGCACAACCGTCTGGAGCAAATTGAAAATCCGCTGAGAGCGTTTTTTCAAAATTTATAAAAACTCGATATTCAGTCCAATAAAATAACAGAGGTTTTTATGCAGTTTGATAGCAGAAAATACGGATATAAATTCGATAAGGGCAAATTTGAATTTTATTGTTGTAAAGAGGAATATCCGGAGCTTCTGGATTCTGAGTCAGTTTATGTGACTGGTACTTTTAATGGCTGGCTGAACACTGGTGATTCCGACTGGCTTATGACCAGAAAGAATGAAAAAGGAAAAACTGTTTTTGTTCTTGAAAAAAATCTTGAGAATATTCTTGTTCCGGGAAATTCGGGCTATCCTGAGTTTAAATTCTTTGGACTTTCGGAAAATTCTTGTCATCTTCTTGCTGAAAAAATTGAGACGCCGAATGTTTTTCTTGGAAACAAACTGATTCTTTTGAACGAGTATGAACTTGAAGATGCTGAAAAATTAAAGAAGCGGTCGGGAATTTTCAAGGAAATGGAAGATTTTGATCTTTCTTGTCCTGCTTGCCGCTCAGAAATTTCAAATTTCAGGCGTGCACCTGGAACAAAGGCTCTTTTCCGTGGTTATCATCCATATAAAAAATCGCGTGGCTGGATGGACACTGAAAATGACAGAATTCAGCTTGTACGCAAGGGAATGGAGCTTTATGGCGTAAAATCAGACATCACTTTGTGTGGTTATGAGGCGGTTTCGTCGTTGGCGGAAGAAACTCCGTGTGAAATCATTGAGGAGATTGAAAAGAAAAATAACCGGCTTTGCGTAAATATTGATTATAATCTTGTGTATTTCCATTCGGATGCGGCGGAATATTTGAACGCCCTTCAGAAAATTTCGCATTTTATGCTTGAACATCCTGGACCGTTTTATATACATTGCCGTCTTGGTTCGGACAGAACTGGTGTTACTGTTGCTGTTTTTTCGGCACTTTGTGGAGCCAGCTGGAAAGAAATTGCCGAAGATTATGAAAAGACTAGCAACTGTGGAATCGGTGAATTCAGAAACCGCCGGCTTCTTCAGTACAGCTTAAAAAAGTTGACAGGATTTGATCCTTCTGGCTCAAAAAATCTTGCTCATCTTATGCAAAGCGTTTTTATAAAAGAAAATATTTTGAATTCAAAAGAAATTGAGGCTTTAATCAAGAAATTGAACACAGAACCTAGAAAGAAGGAAACTGACTTTTTTGATTTTAGCGGAAATCATATTTGTGCGAAAAAATCAGCGAATTAATATGAATTAATTTTTGGGGGAATAAAATGTCAGAATCATGCGGACATAACTGCGATTCATGTGGTCAGGACTGTAAAAGTCGTGATATGCACGAAAAACTGAGAGAGGGTAGTTCAGTAAAAAAAGTTATAGGAATTGTGAGCGGCAAAGGTGGCGTAGGAAAATCTCTTGTTGCAAGTTTGCTTGCCTGCAAAGTCAATAAAGATGGTTTTAAGACAGCTATTCTTGACGCGGATATTACAGGACCTTCGATTCCAGAAAGTTTTGGTGTTGGTCTGAACCGTGCTGAAAGTGACGGAAATTCTTTGAACCCTGTTGTTACGGATTCTGGAATTCAGCTTATGTCAATGAACTTTCTGCTTGAAAATGAAAATGATCCTGTAATCTGGCGTGGTCCAGTTATTGCCGGTGCTGTAAAGCAGTTCTGGACTGATGTTAACTGGAAAGATGTTGACTTTATGTTTGTTGATATGCCGCCGGGAACCGGAGATGTTCCTCTTACAGTTTTTCAGAGCCTGCCGGTTGATGGAATAATAATTGTCTCTTCTCCGCAGCAGCTTGTTCGTGTTATTGTTGAAAAGGCTGTAAAAATGGCAAATATGATGAACATTCCGATTCTTGGGCTTGTTGAAAATATGAGCTACGTAAAATGCCCGGACTGCGGAAAGGCAATTACCGTTTTTGGCAAAAGTAATATTGAAAAAATCGCCGAAAGTTTTAATATTCCTGTTCTTGCAAAAATTCCAATGGAAGAAGCTACATCTGCGGCAGTTGATTCCGGTGATGTTGAAAGCATAGACAGCGAATATTTAAACGATGCGGCTGCAAAAGTTGAGGCTTTGCTGAAATAATAAAACTTTCCGGAATTTATTGTTTGTCCGGTTTTAATCCATCAACGAGCATATTTTCCGGAATTTTTGAAGGACGGCCGTCTGTTGTTACTGAAGCCCAGGTAACGTCGGCTTCAGCGCAGATTGTTCCGTCTTCCTTTTTTATTGTCTGGTGGAATTCGCCCATAACGTGCTTTAGTTTTGTAGGATAGGTTTCGACAAAAAGTTTATCATCCAAAAATGCAGAGCCCTTGTAGTGAATGTCAATGTGCGTTACGTAAAGATAATATCCGGCTGCGACAATTCCTTTGTAGTCAAAATTTGCCGCGTGAAGAAAATCCATTCGGGCGTGCTCAAGATAATTCAGATAAACTGCGTTGTTTACATGGCTATATGAATCACATTCGTATGAACGAACAATGATTTCTGTTATGTGTTTCATTTTTTCCTCTAAAATTTTGTTTCATGTGTTTTTTAGAAATATTATTATTTTTTGTCCGGTTAGGCAATTCAGATTTTTAGTCATTTATGCTATATTAAAAGAATGAGAAAAATTGTTTCATTCTTTGTTTTTTGTCTGTTTGTTTTTTCTGGTTGTGGAAGAATAAAAGATCAGGCACAGGATAATAAAGAAAAGAAGATGCGGAAAAATTCGGTTGCGATTTATAACGCCTTGATTCTTGCGCAGAAAGAAAAAAAATCAGCTTTTGAAAAATATATTTCGTCTGTTTCGTTGCATGATAAGGTTTGCCAGCTTTTTATAGAAAATCTTGAGGGCGACACGGTTTTCGTTCCTGTTGAAAAAGATTTTGTTCCGGGCGGTTATCTTTTTTTTGGATATAATCTTGCGGATACTCCGGATGGAATCATAAAATTTACAGATTCTATAAAAAAATATTGCGCAAATAATGGTATTATTCCGCCGTTTCTGGCTATTGATCAGGAAGGCGGGCTTGTGAATCGGCTTAAAATTGTGAACGGACCGCTTCCTTCTGCGGAAAAAATTGCTTCGTGCGCGGATATTGATTCAGCATACAAAATTTATTCAGCCCAGGCAAAGCAGATGAAAAATCTTGGGTTTGATATGAATATCGCTCCTGTGATAGAAGTTAAAACCGCCGAAAACGAGCGTTTTTTGAACGGAAGAAGTTTTGGCGATTTTCAAAAGGTAAAGGAATTTGGAACAGCCTGCGTCAATGCGTATGAAAATCATGGAATTGGAACGGTTGTAAAACATTTCCCGGGAAACACAAATACAGATCCTCATTCAGGACTTCCTGAAATTTTGCTTTCTGGAACTGAACTTGAAGAGATCCTTGCGCCTTTTTTTGAGATAAACAGATGCGCGCCTGCAGGAACTTTGATGAGCCACGCGCGTGTGAAATCTGTTGACGGAGAAAATCCGGCCTGTTTTTCAAAACGTTGGGTTTCAGAGATTTTGCGCGGAAAAATTGGTTTTGAAGGAATTGTCTTTAGCGACGATATTTTTATGGGCGCGCTTGCGTTGAATGGATTTCCGCCGGAAGAAGCTGCGGTTAAGGCGTTGGAGGCAGGAGTGAACGTAATCATGGTGAGCGAAAAGCGGATTTCCGGTCCTGCAAAAGTCTTGATTTCAAAAGCAGAAAAAGATGAGAACTTTAAAAATCTGATTGATAATTCTTTTAGGAAAGTGATGGAATATAAAATCCGGCAGAATCTTGTTTCATTTGAAAAAGATGAGAATGGAAATTATTCAGCTGTTCCGGTTTTGCAGAACGAAACTGTTGCCGCGCGCGTTGAGAAATTCAACAAGGCAAGAAAAGAAAATATCGACATTTATATTGAAAAGATTGATTATGGCAAAAAAAACTGAAAAAAAATCCGCTGAAAAATTGCGGGGCAAAGATGGATTTGAAAAATATTATTCAGATTTGTTTGGCGCGCGCTGGGAAAATTTAAGGAATTCTCTTTTTGGCGAATCTGTTTATGCTGAATGGAATGCTGGTGGCGTTGAAAAATATTTTCTTGATCCGGCGAGCGTTTTTGCGGCGTTGCAGCTTCCGGTTCTTGGCGGAAAAAAATTCCTTGATATGTGTGCGGCTCCTGGCGGAAAAACTCTTGTGATTGCTTCCCGGATGCCGGAGGATGCTTCTTTGGTAAGCAATGAGCGCAGTCCGCAGCGAAAACAGCGTCTTGTTCAAGTTTGTGAAAATTGTCTTCCGGAAAAAATAAATTCGCGGATAAAAATTTCTTGCTCGGATGCGGCAAAATGGTGCACAACTCAGACAGAGGCGTATGACAGAATTTTGCTGGATGCGCCTTGTTCAAGCGAGCGTCATGTGCTTCAGGATGAAAAATATCTTTCTGAATGGTCGCCGGCACGGATAAAGTCTCTTGCGATGGAACAGTGGGCTTTGCTTTCCTGCGCCTACAGGTTGCTTGAGCCGGGCGGATTTCTCTTGTATTCAACCTGCGCGCTTTGCCCTGCTGAAAATGATGAAGTGGTTTCTAGACTTTTAAAGAAATTTGACGATGTAAAGTTTGTTTTTGCGGATTCCGAGCCTTGCGTGCCTGAAAATATTTTGGATTTCTGCAGGATGGATTCAGTTCCGGTTCCGGAGCGGACAAAATATGGATTTCATATTCTGCCGGACCAAAAAGAAAAATGCGGTCCGATTTGGTTCACACTTGTGCAGAAAGCTTGCAGATAGTCTGGATTTTGAGTTTTTGAAAAAAATATAAAAGCGTAAGCGGATTTGTAATTTGTGAAGACTTTGAGCGATTGTACCAATTTAAGTGCGTAGCACCCGAACAGTTACAAGCGAAGCGCGAGCTCAACCGTCTGGAGCAAATTGCAAATCCGCTGAGAGCGATTTTTCAGAATTTATAAAAAGCTCAAAATCCAGGCTTTTTGCAAAATTGTTGCGGGGAACGAGGGGCGCGATGGAGTTGCTTGTGTTTTTGGAGGAGCTTAGCCCCGATTGCCACGGAAAGACCGGAAAACGGAGTTTGAGGACTTGCAGTAAAAGCGGGTCGCGTGTGGAATCTGCGCGCTTTGTATTATTGACATTAATTGATAATTTGAGTTAATATAAAGAACTATATTTATTTAACTTGTATTTTATTTTAAAGGAGATCCTCCATGTCAGGACATAGTAAGTGGGCAACCATTAAACATGCAAAAGGTATCGCTGATGCAAAACGCGGTAAGCTTTTCACAAAATTTATCAAGGAAATTTCTATTGCTGCAAGAATGGGCGGTGGTGATCCTAACTCAAATCCTCGCTTGCGTACAATTATTATTAAGGCTCGTGCGGCAAATATGCCTAAAGACAACATTGAGCGCGCAATCAAGAAGGGAACTGGTGAAGACGGTGGTGCTTCTTACGAAGAATTGGTATACGAAGGATATGCTGCTGGCGGTGTTGCTGTAATGGTTGAAGTTCTTACAGACAACAAGAACCGTGCTGCTGCTGATGTTCGAAATATTTTTACAAAGAACGGCGGAAATTTGGGAACAACTGGTTCTGTTTCTCGTATGTTCCAGCGCAAGGGTACAATTGAATATGATGCTGAAAAAGTAAACGAAGATGAAATCATGGAAGTTGCTTTGGAAGCTGGCGCAGATGACATTGTAAATGAGGATGGTGTTATTACTGTAACAACTAGCCCGGACGCATTTGCTGCTGTTGCTGATGCTTTGAACGAAAAAGGTTTTGAATCACTTTCTGCTGAGGTAGGAATGGTTCCTGATGCATATACAGCTGTTGATGCTGAAACTGCTGCTAAGGTTCAAAAGCTTATTGATAAACTTGAAGACAACGATGATGTTCAGAACGTTTATCATACTGCTGAATTCCCGGATGATTTTAATCCAGAGGAATAAGCTGGTTATTGAACTGAAATCTTGAGTTTTTCTCTGATTTTGTTTAGTTTTTGAATGAAGGGCTTCTTTTGAAGCCCTTTAAGCTTTAACGGTATTTTTTATGATAAATCCTTCCAAATCTTTTAATTCTCTTCCGGGGACTGAAACTGCTGAAAAAGGCAGGGCGCAGAAAAAAATACGTCGCATTCTGGGAATTGATCCGGGGCTTGCTAATACTGGTTTTGGAATTATTGACTGCTACAAAAATAAATACCGGATGATAAGCTATGGCGTTATAGAAACTTCAAGCGAAGCTAGCTTGGGCGAACGGCTTCTGGTGATTTATTCTAGGCTTCAGGCGGTGATTGATGAATTTAGACCGGATGAGGCTTGTATGGAAGAGCTTTTTTTTGTGCGGAATGTTACCAGCGGAATAAGTGTTGCGGAAGCTAAGGGTGTTGTTACGTTATGTCTTTCGCAGAATGTGATTCCTTTGAGCGAATATAAGCCGAACCAGATAAAAAAGGCTGTTACAGGAACCGCGGCTGCCGACAAGGAACTTGTTGAAAAATATGTGAAGATTTTGCTGAATCTGGAAGTTCAGCCAAAGCCTGACCATGCGGCGGATGCTCTTGCGTGTGCGATTTGCCATTTGCATTCAAGTGTGGAGCTGGGTTAGGGATTGGAAACACGCCGAAGGCGGCCACCGGAACGGAGCTTGCGGCGCAAGCGTAGCGAGGAGGCTGGAGCGCAGGCGGAATGTTGGAAAGCCCGGCGCGAAGCGCAACCCCCGAACTGTCGCTTGCTAACGAGTTTAAATTCGTAAAGTTCACAATAATTATCTGATAAACATTGCGTCGCCATAGCTGAAAAAGTGGTAGCGCTGTTCGACGGCTTTTTGGTAGGCGTTCAGAATGTGCTCGCGGCCGGCAAATGCGCTTACAAGCATTATCAATGTGCTCTCCGGGGTGTGGAAATTTGTGAACATCTGGTCGATGACTTTGAATTTGTAGCCCGGATACATAAAAATGTGTGTGCTGGATGTTCCGGCTTTTACGGTTCCGTTTTTGTCGCAGGCGGATTCAAGTGTGCGGACTGAAGTTGTTCCGACGGCTAGAATCGGGCGGCCTTCTTTTTTTGCCTGATTGATTTTATCGGCTGTTGTTTGTGGAACGGTAAAAACTTCCTCGTGCATTTTGTGGTCTTCGATTTTTTCTTCGCGGACTGGAAGGAATGTTCCTAGCCCTACGTGAAGAGTCACGAACTCGCGCTCGATGCCTTTTTCAGAAAGCCGGGTGAGCATTTTTTCTGTAAAATGAAGTCCTGCGGTCGGGCAGGCGGCGCTTCCGGTTTCTTTTGCGTAGACATTCTGGTAGCGTTCGGAGTCTTCTTCTGTATCTTCGCGCTTGATGTATGGCGGAAGCGGAATGTGTCCGTTTTTTTCAAACCATTCTTCTGTGATTGGAAAATCGAAGTGGAGCGCGCGGAATTCGGTTCCGTTATTTTCTGGATGTTCAAATATTGTTCCGATTGAGCCGTCCGGGAATTTGTAGCGCATTCCGGGTTTTTGTTTTTTTGCGCCTTTTACCATTGTGTTCCATGTGTTTCCTGTTTGGTCAATCTGGTTCAGGAACATGAATTCCTGCTCGCGGCCGGTTGTTTCTTTTATTCCGTAGCAGCGGGCTCGTCTTACTTTTGAATTGTTGAAAATCATCAGAGTTCCAGGGAGAATCAGTTCTGGAAGGTCGTCCATTTTGTGGTGTTCGATTTCGCCTGTTTTTCTGTTCAGAAGCATAAGTTTGTCCTGTCCGCGGATTCCGCTTGGATGCTGGGCGATTAGTTCTTCTGGCAAATTAAAATCAAATTCTTTTAGTAGCATATTTTTCTCTTTTTTATTTTATTCGAACAGCGATTTCTGCTGTTCTAGTGTTTCAGCTGTTTCGGCTGAATTTTTGTCGTATTTTAATCCAAGATGAATGTATCCTTTTTCGGTTACAATTCTGCCGCGTGGAGTGCGTTGAAGAAATCCGCATTGAATCAGATATGGTTCGTAGTAGTCTTCGAGCGTGTCTTGGCTTTCTCCGATTGAGATTGCGAGCGTTTCCGCACCGACTGGACCTCCGCCAAAATTTGTTATTATTGTGCGGAGAATTTCACGGTCGATTCGCTCTAGTCCAAAATCATCGATTTCAAGGCGGTTTAGTCCGGCTTTTACAACTCCGAGCGTGATGGAATTTTTTCCCATTACGGTGGCGTAATCCCGCATTCGGCGAAGAACCCGGTTTGCGACACGAGGTGTTCCGCGCGAGCATTTTCCCATAAGAAGTGCTGCATCAGGTTCAACTTTTATATTTAAAAGTTTTGCAGAGCGGTTGATTACATCTGCAAGTTCCTGCGGAGTGTAATATTCAAAGCGCTGGATGATTCCGAATCGACTTCTGAGCGGACTTGCGACTGCGCCGGCTTTTGTTGTTGCTCCCACAAGCGTGAATCGTGGAATAGGGATTCTTACGGTTCTTGCTGCGGCTCCTTGTCCAATAATCCAGTCAAGCTCATAGTCTTCCATCGCAATATAAAGCATTTCTTCAATTGTATGCTTTAGACGGTGGATTTCATCTATAAAAAAAACTGTTCCTTCTGTGATTGTTGAAAGGATTCCCACCAAATCTTTTGGTTTTTCCAAAGCTGGCGCGCTGGTGATTTTAAAATCTGAACCAAGTTCGTGCGCTGTTATCTGTGCGATTGTTGTTTTTCCAAGGCCTGGCGGACCAATAAGAAAAAGATGATCAAGAGGTTCTTTGCGTTCTTTTGCGGCATTTATAAAAACGTCTAGGTTTTCGCGGACTTTTGACTGCCCGATAAAATCGTCTAAAAGTTGAGGCCGGAGATTTATTCCCTTTTCTGTGTCATCATCAAATCCTTCAAAATGCTGATCGGAACGCACTATGTGAAGAAACTGGTCGTCGCTTGCTTCCATATTTACTTTTGAATTCATCGTGCCATCTCCATTATTGCCTTTTTGAATACAGAATCTTCTTTTTCAGGCTGGGTTTTTGCAGAAAAATCCTGTTCCTTGGAGAAATCCGTTACAATTTTCGCGACTGTTTTTTCAGCTTCAATTCGGTCGTAGCCCATTTCGCAGAGTGAAGTGACAACAACTGAAAATGCGTTTTCTTTTTTTATGACAATTGCCTCTGTTTCAGGAATTGTAAGTTTTCCTTTTAATGTGAGCATCATTTTTGCGGCAGTCTTTTTGCCTACGCCGGGAATTTTTTCAAGAACGGTGATTTCTCCAGATTCAAGGACAGAAACTAGTTCGTTTACATTTATGCTGCTCATTATTTTTATTGCGGCTTTTGGTCCGATTCCATCAACTTTTAAAAGATCGAAAAATAAATCTCGTTCTTCTGGTTTTGCAAATCCGTATAAATCCATTCCGTTTTCGTAGTGGTTCAGGTAAGTGTAGACTTTTCCTTCGCCGCCGACTGGTGCAAATTCATTCAGGCAGGAATCTGGAACGCAGACATTCCATTCAATTCCGTTTGTGTCGATGAGAAGTTGCTTTGGATATTTTCCGGTGATAATTCCGGTTAAACTGTTGAACATATTTTTAGTATACCTAAATTAGCTGCTTAAAGGAATACAGAACAAGATTTTTAAATTGCTGGCGCAAAACAGGATTGTATTCAGTTTTTCCGGCGCTTCGGTCAAATTGTTCTGCGGCTTCCTCAACGTAGCTTCCGATTTCTGAGGCGGCAAGCGGAAGTTTTGCTCCAAGCATTTTGTTTTCAAGCTCCTGACAGCGGAATGTTATTTTCCCGGAAAATGCGATTTTCAGGTTCGTTATTACGCTTTTTTCAGAGTCGGCAAGAAACGAAAAAGTTGCGGAATCTTCTGAGATTTTGTGTTCCGGTCCAAGTCTTTTGAAAATGCTTACGTCCCATTCATTCATTGGAATTCTGATGTTTGTGATAACAAATCCTTTTGGAATTTCTGTAAAATTGATGAGCGGAATATATTTTGTTTCGCTCGGGGATTTTAGCTCAAAATATGCGTCTAGGGCTAAAAGCGGTCCGAAAAGTGTGCATTTTTGCGGGCTTAACAAATTTCCTGCTATAGTTGCGATGTTTCTTACAAACGGATTTGCGACGGTTTCAATTGCTTCCGGCAGAAGTTTTGGAAGATTCCGTTCGCCAAGCTCAAGGATTGAAGAAAGCGAAGTGCCCGGTCCGAATTCTATGTAGCGTTCGTGTTTTTGGATTTGCTTGAAGTCTTTTATTAGCGTTGTTGAGATGCATTTTTCCGGCATTCTGGAAATTCCTGTGCAGGCTCCAACAATCTGAAGTCCAGAAATTGTTTTCATCTGAAAGAAGAGGTCGGAAAGATTTTTTGCATAAAAAATATTGCTGTGTTTTTCGTTCAATTTTTTTTCCTTTTATCTTGAATGATCTCTGATGTCTGCAGCGTAAATTATTCCATTTATCAAAGTGTCCATGTCGGTGCAGCATGGCGAAAGATGTTTTATTTGTTCGCGTATGATTGTTCTTGTCGGTTTCTGTTTATTTCTAAGAATTGAGGCTGCCGCGAAAATTTTTCCGGAGTTGCAGTATCCGCAGAATTTTATTCCGGCTTTTGAAAAACCTTTTGAAATCCATGAATATTCCTCTGATTTTTCAAAATGCTCCAAAGTTTCAATTTCCTGGTTCATTGCAAGAGCGACTGCAAGCTGGCACGCAGGAACTGGTTTTCCATTCAGCAAGACTGTGCATGCACCGCAAACTCCACTGGCGCATCCAAGTTTAACTGAAAATAAATTCATCGAACGAAGTACATCAATCAGTTTGTCTTCGGGGTTCGCCTGAATCATCGTTTTTTCCCCGTTTATTATCATTGGAATGTTCATTGTGCCTCCTTTTCATCGGTTTTGACGGCTTCTGCCTGTTCTTGTTTTTCAGAATTTCCTGGGTTTTCATCAGCCGTTTTTTCCTTTGGAATTTCAGTCTTTTCTTCTATTATTTCTTCTTTTTCGTCAGTTTTTTCAGGAGCTTTTGTAAGTTCATAGAGTTCCTGTTCAGTGCAAGGAATGTGTGTTACTGCTTTTTGAAGAGCCATTGAAAGTGCGGAAGAGAATGCTGCCGGAATCAGATTGTGGATAAGTTTTCCGATTTGGCATGGCGTTTCGTTTGAACTTAAAAAAGAGATTTTTATCTGGTCGCAGGAAACAATTGTGTCCTGGACAAGGCGTTCCATTTCCTGCTGAATTGCAAGTTTTATTGTGCTTTCTGCGGATTTGATTGAATAAATTTTTCCGCAGTCAATTGCGACCCAGATTCCCTTGATTTTTTCCTGATAAGTGTCTGCGTTCAAATCGACTTCTACAATTGCTGTTCCAAAAGATGAGGCTTGGTAAGGATGACCTGAAAATTTTTTTGGATTCCACTGTTTTTTCATCGCTGGCGAAAGGACTTTTTTTACGTTGATTGGAAGCGTTTCTTTTTCGCGCTTCTTTTTTATGTCTTCGCAGGCGCGTTTTAAAAGAACTGCCATTATGCTGATGTCATTGCAAAAGCTTTCTGGCATGAAAGTTTCAGAATCTGCCGCATATTCAGTGTTTATGGAAATCTGGTTCTCTTCAATATTTAGGATGGTTGAGGCGATTTGTTTCCAGATTGAAATTACTGAATTTGAAGGAGTGATTGCGTCAATTTTCAGTTTATTCTCTTCGTCTAAAGTTACTTCGATTTTCTGCTGCGCAAGTGAAAAATTTGTTCCGTAAAAGCAAGCTCCGTCATAAGCGCACGAAAGCCCGATTCCGCGCCTAGGAAGCGCAAAGAATGTGTGTCCGCCTTCTTTTTGGGTTTGCAGCGCATTCAGCCTGTAAGAAGAATATTTGCGGTCAAAATCGCTTTGCTTTACAACAGCCATAAGCGCATCTGCCGGGCGGTTAAAATGAAATTTGAATGGAGAAGTACATTCCCGCTCGTTAAGGCAGATATTTTTTATTCTGAGTTCTTCCGGTAAAATGTTTGTTTTTTCCGCAATAAGCTGAAGATGATTTTCCATTGCAAAAAATGCCTGCGAGTCTATCAGCTGTGAATAAACTGAAGTTGGCGGATTGTCCGAGGAATGGACTTTTACTTTTATGATTACATTTTTCGGATTGTAAAAACTGCACGCCGCAACAGCCATTCGGTCGGCGATTTCCTGCGCAAATGGATTTGAATAGCCTGCATCACATTCGATATTTATAATCACAGCTTTTATTGTTCCATCCGATTCCACCGCAGAACGAATTTTTATGTTTGTGTCTAGTCCGGGATGAAAATAAGTTTTCTGCTCCTGTTTTGAAAGAATGAGTTTTACAGGTTTTCCTGTAAGAAGAGTTGCAATCGCGGTCTGGGCTGCAAGAGTTGTATTTCTCCAGATTCCGCTTGTGTTTTCAGTTTGTGAAATAGTTTTTTGAACAACGATTTTGTCTTCTTCAATGTTAAGAACTTGGCTTAAATTTCTGGAAAGATACGAAGGCCATTGCGTTGTAGTCATTACGTTCAGTTTTTGTCCTTCTTTGTAACAAAAAACGCCGTTCGGCTCAATCCATTCAGGGCAGACTTCATCCATTGACCAGGTTGAAGTTATATCAAATGGGCAGGCGCTGAATTCATCTTCAAGAATCTGTGGATCTTCTGTATAAGAAAAAAATCCGGCGGTTGCAGTTCGTTCCGCAAGAATCCTCTGGGTGTGTTTTCCTGGATTTATGTTTTCAACCGCATTTTCAATCTGGGAAGGTTGTGTATAGCTCGATTTTGTTGTTGGTTTTGGCATTGCGTCAAGTGAAGGCAGAACATTTATCATGTCAACAATGTCTGCGATTGCGGAATCTTTTGAAATTTCAGACGGCTGCTCAAAATTTGAATTTTTTATGCTTTCTGAATGGTTCAGCTGCTGGGCGACTTCCTTGATTTCCGGGGAATCTACTGTTGTAACGTCAAAAGTAACTTGAATTTCCTGCGCGATTTTTCTTACTTCAAAAAGATTTGGTCCGGCTACAATTCCCACCGGTTGACCTTTGTAATGGACTTTTTCATTGCAGAAAATTCTTGTGTTGATTCCCATTGTTGAGATAAAATTTTTTCCGGGAATATCGCGTGCTGAAAAAAAGAAATATCCTTCCGGTAAATCTGAAAAATTGATGTTTGTGATTTTTCCGCCGGCTTCAGGGCTTCTTACAAGAGCCGCGTAAAGCATATCGTCTTTCATGCAATCAATGAAAAAATCTTTTGAAAGATAAGAATTTCTTCTGTTTTTTCTGCGCGAGGCTTTTTTTGCTTTTGTGGATTTTTCAGTTTTTTCTGCTTTTTCCGCAGATTTTGTTTTTACAGAATTTTTGTTTTCATCAGGCATGGTTTTCTTTTCCTATTCTTGTAACTTCTGCAATGACTAAATCAGCCATTTCTTCTGTCATGTCCGGCCACAAAGGAATTGAAATTGTCTGGCTGTAACGTTCTGCTGCTTCTGGATAATTTTCGGCGGTAAAATCCGGGTAAAGCGATTTCCAGTAAGTAAAATAGAACAAAGGAATAAAATGAACGGAAATTCCAATTCCTGACTGTTGAAGTTTTTTTGCAAATTCCTCGCGGTTTATTTTTAGTTTTTCGGGAACAATCCGCATAAGATAAAGATGCCACGCGTTTCCCTTTCCATCCGGCGGAAGTTGAATAAAATCAAGTTTTCTGAATGCATCATTGTATTTTTTTACAATTTTTATGCGTTTTTCGTAAAAAGTTTCGGCCTTTTTTAATTGCTGCACACCGATTGCCGCAAGAATGTCCGGAAGATTGAATTTATATCCTAAAGCCACAATGTCATATTCCCAGCTTGCCCGTGGAGAAGTGTATCTGTCCCATGTGGTTCTGTCCATTCCGTGAAGCCGCATGACAGTCATTCTTTTTGCAAGATTTGAATCTCTTGTGCAAACCATTCCGCCTTCTGCCGTTGTGATTGTTTTTGTTACATAAAATGAAAAGACTCCGACGTCACCGATTGTTCCGGCATAACCAATTTCTGTCGGACTTGGAAAAGCGTGAGCCGCATCTTCTATTACTTTGACTCCGAATTTTTGTGCAATCTGGCAGATTTTTTTCATGTTGCACAAATTTCCTGCCACATGCACAGGAACGATTGCCTTTACATTTTTTCCTTTTGGAGAAAGAAGAATTTCCTCAACTTTTTCCGGGTCAATATTGTACGAATCTTTTTCAATGTCTGCAAAATAAACTTCCGCACCAAGATGTTTTGCGCAGGCCGCTGTTGAGACAAATGTGTACGGTGTTGTAATAACAGCAGTTCCAGGTCCTATTCCGCAAGCTTCCATTGCAAGAATCATTCCGCTTGTATTGCTGTTTACCGCAAGGCTTTGCACTGGTTCTGCAGAAAGTCCGATTTTTTTTCTTTCTTTGAGCATTTCCGGTTTTGAGTTCATGAATGTGGAAAAGTCTTTTTCAAATTCAAGCGCGTATTTTCCAGTTGTAAGCCATCCTGAATTTAAAACTTCCAGAACAAGCTTGTTTTCTTCTTCCGAAATTGAAGGTCTTGAAAAAGGAACTTTTAATGAATCTGCGTCAGACATTGTTTTCCCCCGTAAAATGTTGGATTCTCCGTAAATTAATCTTTTATCGCCTCAAAATTTCCATTTTTTATATAAAATTCCCTTAATGAAGGAAATTCTGCGCATAAAACTGACAAAAGATATTTTTTGTTTCTATATAAAGCGATATTTTCTGGAGAATTTTCATAAAGTGTGCAGACTGGAGCCAGTTTTTCCAGAAGAGTTTCAAGTCGTTTTGGGTCAAAATCAATATTTTTTAATTTGAGAATTTTTGCATATTCAGTTTTTGCTGGCGCTTCTTCTTTTAGCCAAAGCGGTTCTACAGAACGTTCGCCTTTTCTTTTTCCGATGATTTTTATTTCAATATCTTTTTCAGGTTCAAGCCCGCTGAATTTTATTATTTGTTTTGCAAGTTCAAGAATTTTTATCGGTTCGCCCATGTCCAAAAGATATGATTCGCTGTTTTTTCCGACTCCGCCAGTTTTTAGCACAAGAGAACATGCTTCTGGAATTGTCATAAAATACCGTTCCATATCTTCGGATGTTACAGTGACCGGACCGCCATTTTTTATTTGTTCCATAAAAAGCGGAAGAATCGATCCGCGGCTTCCAAGGACATTTCCAAAGCGCACGAACATAAATTTCTTTTCGTTGCTGCCAGAATCAGAATAAGAAGCCTTTTTTGCCGCATCAAGAACCAGTTTTTCACAAATCATTTTTGAAACGCCATAAACGCTTACAGGCTCAACAGCTTTGTCTGTTGAAATAAGAACAAAACGTTGAACATTATGCTTTAGGGAAGCGTCTAAAAGATTTTTTGTGCCAAAAACATTATTTGCAATTGCCGCGACAGGATTTTCTTCCATCATAGGAACGTGCTTGTAAGCCGCGCAGTGGAAGACAACATCGCATTTTGTCTGATTTATGATGTAATCGGTATAATTTCTGTCTATCATGTCGCCAATAATCGGCACGATTGTAGCTTTTTCTCCAACGCCTTCAGCCTGAAGAAGTCTTAGTTCCCTGTCAATCTGATAAATTGAATTTTCACCATGTCCAAAAAGATAAAGCCGTTCCGCTCCGCCACTCAAAAGCTGACGGCAGATTTCCGAGCCGATAGAACCGCCTGCTCCTGTTATAAGAACTCTTTTTCCGCGTAGATATTCAAGGCTTTCCTTTAAAGAAATTGTTACAGGAGTTCTTCCTAAAATATCCAAAGGGTCAATTTCTCGTGTCTGAACAAAATGCGCAGAACCTGTTACAACTTGGCTTATTCCCGGAAGAATTCTTATGTTTTTGAATCCGCAGTTTTTCAGAAGCTCGTAAATTCCGCGGATTTTTTCAACTGGCGCAGAAGGAATCGCAATAATTGCTTCATCCTGGGATTTGCAACGCAAGACCGCGGCGATATTTTCAATCGGTCCAAGAACCGGGATTCCTTCAATTTGAGTTCCTATAAGTTTTGGATTATCGTCAAGAAATGCACTGACTTTTCCGAAAATTTTTTTTCTTTTTATATCATCAGCAATGGTCTGTCCGGCAAAACCTGCACCGATTATGTAAAGATTTTTCTCATTTTTTAAAGACATCTTGTATTCCCGCTCAAAACAATTCTATCACAACTGAATCAAAGTAAAAAGATATGAAAATCGTTTTGTAAATTGAATAAAAAGAATATATTTGTGCTAAATAAAATCTAAACTCGGATTTTAATTTCGACGATATTTTAAAAGAGAAACGAAAATAGAGTGGGGTGTTCTATGGGGAAAAAAAATCTGCTGGCCGCATTTGTTCTTTTTGCAGCGACTGCCGCTAGTTTTGCAAAAAGCCTGTCTTTCCAGATTCTTCAGAAAAACGACAGTCTGAACTCTGTCTGTGAATCGGCTCTTGCGGTGGAAGATGAGATTTTGAACTATTTTTTTGAAAACGGCTGTATTGTTTCAAATGTTCCTGCCGCAGTTTCAAAAAGTGATGCCCAGGACTTGAAATTTTATAATGATGCTTACAACGAAGCTGTGAACGGAACTGTAGATCAGTTTTGTCTTATAAAAATTTATTTTACAGATGATGAAAAAGAAAACGGCAAAATTTCACTTGGAAATATGAAAAAAATCAGCTGGAAAGTTGTTTCTGTAAAAACCGGAAATATTTTGGAAGATTCATCTTTCGAAGTGAAAACTAGAATTAGTCAGGATGAGGCGGCAAATGTGCGCGATTTTGCGTCAGAATTTGCGATGCACATTCAAAAAGTTATCAATCAGAAGTCATAAGGCAGGAAAATATGAAAAAATTATTTGTTGTAATTTTAAGCGTACTTTTATGTGGAACAATTTTTACATCTTTCAGTCCGTCTTTGGATGGACGCGCTGTTGTTGCTCCGGAAGGAACAATGCCAAAAGGTGTTTTTGCAAAAACTGTCGGTTATCTTCCGGGCGATTCAATCAGTGTTACAAGTCTTTCCACAAAAAGCACTGTTGATATTCTTGTGATTGGCTCGATTGATTCTTCTGAAGGCATTGCGATTTTGCTTTCGCCGGAAGCCGCTGAACTTTTGGGACTTTCAAAAGATGCGAATAATGTTGTGAAAATCACAAAACGTTCTGGGCAGCTTGATGAGGCTGTGGCTGGAACGGCTGTTATTGGCGGTGAAGTTGAAAGTGACGAGCCAGAACTTGAAAGTGCGGAAACCGCTTCTGATTCAGAAAATGTTGATGCGCAAAATGCAGAAGACGAAAATTCTGTTGAAGAAATTTCGGGCGAGGCTTCTCAGGAAAACGAAATTCCTTTCTCTGAGGAAACTGTTGAACCAGAACCTGTTGAAACGGACGTTGAAAATAATTCAGAAGCCGAGCCTGAAAAAATAGAAACTGAGCCGGAAGTTATTTCTGAGCCAGAATCATCGGAATCTGATGAAACAGCTGAGCAAAATCCTGAAGAAGAATCAGTTGAATATGAATCTATAGAAGAAATTCCAGAAGAAAACGCTGCCGATTCTGCCGACGCTGAAAAAGTTGAGGATTCGGAAAATATTGACGCAACAGAATCTCCTGAAATTCCAGAAAACGAGGAAAATCCAGCTATTGTTGAAGAATGTCCAGAAGAAAATGTTCCAGATGAAAAAATCGAGGCTGTTGAAAGCGACGATTTGTCTGAACCAGTTGAAAGCGAAGAACCTGAAACTATCGAAGCTACAGAAGAAGCTCCTGTGGAAGAGCCGGAACCTGAAAATGAGGCAATTCCGCTTGAAGACGAGGATATTGTTTCAGAATCACCTTTTGATGAAGAATCTGTGGAAGCAGATGATTTGTCTGAAAATGATGAAGAAAAAACAACTCCAGTTTCAGAAGAATCTTTGCCGGAAACAGAAGAAAATATCGAGCCTGAATCCGTTGAATCTGAAATCGAACCGGAAGTTGCTCCAGAATCAGCGGTTGAGCCAGAAGTGGAAAACGTTGTATCTGAAACTTCAGAAAATTCGGAATCTGAAAAAACAGAAGAAAATTCAGACGAAGAAAGTTACGAACCGATCGTTCTTGTTCCAGCAGAATCAAATCCGCCGGCTTCAGAATCTGAAAAAACAGAAAATACAGTTGCACCGTTAAAAAATGAGGTGACTGTAAGTCCTGTTGAATCAAAATCAGAGGAAAAAGTTCCGGCAAAAACTGAAAAAACGAAAAATTCAAAGAATTCGCTTGAAAAATATAAAGTTGAAAGCCTGAAAAATCTTGAGAGCGGAAAATATTACATCCAGATTGCGGTTCTTGCTGATGAGTCAAATCTAAAGGCTACGGTTTCCAAGTTTGAAAATCAGTATCCTGTAACTTTGGTTCCACTTGCGAGCGGAAAAGCAACCCAGGTTCTGATTGGACCTTTGAATATGGATGAATATGGCGCAGTCCTGAACAGATTCAAAAAATCTGGCTACAAGGATGCTTTCCTTAGAAAAATAAAATAGTCATCCAAAAATGATGTTGCATAAAACGCTCTTTCGGGGGCGTTTTTTATTATTTTTGTTGCGTTTTTTGCAATATAAAAATGAAAAAATAACGTCAGTTCAAACATTGAAAAATCATTTTTCTAGTGATAAGGTTAAATGATAAAAAATAAAAAGTCGCACCTCAGAGCGCGAACAATAGTGAGGTTATACAATGGGAAAGAAAAATCTTGATTGGGGTAATTTACCGTTTGGCTACATGAAGACAGACAAACGCTTTGTTGCTAATTTTAAAAATGGCGCTTGGGACAATGGTAAGCTTACAAAAGATAATATAGTAAAAATCAATGAATGTGCAGGTGTTCTTCAATATGCGCAGACTTGTTTTGAAGGTCTTAAAGCATACACAACAAAAGATGGGAGAGTTGTATGTTTCCGCCCTGATTTGAATGCCGCAAGAATGAAAAGTTCCTGCGAGCGCCTTGAAATGCCAGTTTTCCCGGAAGACAGATTTGTTCAGGCTGTAAAAGATACTGTAAAAGCAAATATTGGTTGGGTTCCGCCGTTTGGTTCTGGAGCGACTCTTT
Source organism: uncultured Treponema sp. (assembly GCA_900317625.1). GTDB lineage: Bacteria > Spirochaetota > Spirochaetia > Treponematales > Treponemataceae > Treponema_D. Next base: position 261,621 of record ONHK01000001.1, on the reverse strand, counting down.
ACATTCGTCCTTATATGTTCGGCTCAAATGCGGTAATCGGTGTAAAACCTGCGGATGAATATCAGTTCAGAATTCTTGTAACTCCAGTTGGACCTTATTTTAAAGGTGGTGTAAAACCAATCACAGTAAGAATTTCTGATTTGGACCGCGCCGCTCCACATGGAACTGGTGACATCAAGGCTGGACTGAACTACGCGATGAGCTTGCACAATATTGTAGATGCGCACAAAAACGGATTTGCAGAAAATATGTATACAGACCCGGCAACTCACACATATATTGAAGAGACTGGTGGCGCAAATATTCTGTTTGTTACAAAAGATGGAAAATTAGTTACTCCAAAATCAAATTCAATTCTTCCTTCTATTACCCGTCGTTCTTTGGTTCAAGTTGCAAAAGATTATCTTAATATTGAAGTTGAGGAACGGGCTGTAAACAAGAATGAGCTTGCTGATTTTGCGGAAGTTGGTCTTTGCGGAACAGCTGCTGTAATCAGCCCGATTGGAAAAATTGTTGACCATGATAAAGAAATCAATGTTCCGGCTGGAATGGAAAAAATCGGTCCTGTTCTTGGCAAATTGCGCGAAACATTGACAGGAATCCAGATGGGCGAAATCAAAGCTCCGGAAGGCTGGGTTGTTGAAATAAAATAATCGGCTGATTTAAAACTTTTGTAAGCCTCGCATTTTTTTGCGGGGCTTTTTTGTCTTTTCAAAGTATGCGGATTTATGATATTTTAATTGAGTTATGTTTTTATTTTTGATTCTTTTGTTTCCGACAGTTCTTTGTTTTTGCTGTTTTCATTCAACTAAAAAAATATATGGATTTCTTGTTGCCGTAGGCGCGTTTTTGGGAATTCTTGCAAGCGGAGCTACTGCACTTTTTTCTTATATGCACAGAATTCCTGAATTTTCAGTTTGTTCAAATTTCTTTTATTATTTCTTAAAGGAATATGTTCTTCCTTTGATTTTAGTTTATGCTTTGTATTTTTTTACAACAAAAGATTCTGTTGAATTCAAGATAAAGGCGTTTTTTCCGGTTGCGGCAGCTTTTTATGCGATTTACATGCCTTATTGCGTGATTGCCTCGTCTAGCGCGGCTTTTTCGTTTTTTCAGCTTTTTGCAAAGCCGGTTTTAATGCTTTCTGAAGTTTTTATGGCAAGTTTTTTTGCATATAGAATTTATTGCGCCGCAGTTTCAAAAGATATTTCCAGAATTATTGTGCTTTCATTTTTTGCCGTTGTTATGCTTGTGATTCCGCCGGCTTTGGAAACGATGTATCTTCTGTGCATTGCGCTTCCAGTTGTTTATATTATCGCTGTGATTTTTGCGCTTTTTGCCTTGGTTCTGTTTTTTATAAATTCAAGAAAAGATGATGGTTTTATCTATTTAGGATAATTAGGATAAAAGTTGTTTTAGGCGGAATGTTTAATTGTTCAATATTGATGAAAACTTCAACTCAAAGCCGCTAATATAAAATAATTTGTAGAAAGTTTTATAAGAATTCGCTAGTATAAAAATTAATCTTTAAATTGAATTTTTTTAGGAGTTCAATATATGAAAAAATATGCTAGCGGAAAAGTCCGCGAAGTTTACGATTTGGAAGATGGAAGAATGGTCATTGTTACAACAGACCGAATCAGCGCATTTGATGTGATTCTTCCAACTATGATTACAGACAAAGGCAAGGTTTTGAACGCTCTTGCGAATTTCTGGTTTGACTACACAAAAGACATTGTGAAAAACCACATGATTTCTTCAGATTTAAAGGATATGCCGGCTGAATTCCAGAAGCCTGAATTTGCAGGAAGAACAATTCTTGTAAAAAAACTTAAGATGATTCCTTACGAAGTGATTGTGCGCGGATATATGTTCGGTTCAATGTACGAAGCCTACAAAAAAGGCGAGCCGTTCCTGGGCCACAAGTTTGAAAAAGAATATCAGCAGGCAGAAAAACTTGACGAGCCGATTGTAACTCCTTCTACAAAAGCGGCGGAAGGCCACGACATAAACGTAACTTTGGATTACATGAAAAAAGACTTGGGCGAAGAGCTTGGAACAAAGATTGAAAAAGCAGCCCTTGCAATCTACAAGAAATGCTACGAGCACGCATACAAGAACGGAATTATAATCGCTGATACAAAATTTGAATTCGGCTTGGACGAAAACGGCGAGCTTGTTCTTGGCGACGAAGTTTTAACTCCGGATTCAAGCCGTTTCTGGGATTTAAGCAAATACAAGGTTGGCGGAAGCCCGGCTTCTTACGACAAGCAGTTTATCCGCGACTGGCTAAAAGAAAACAATCTTGCAGGCGACCCGAATATCAAGGAAATTCCTGCCGATGTTGTTGCAAAGACAAGCGCAATCTACAAGGAATGTGAAGAAAAGATTTGTCATAAATAAGTGATAAAAAAAATCGAGTTTTTGTGGCGTTTGAATTATAGCGTAAGCGGATTTTTAATTTGTGAAGACTTTGTGCGATTGTACCAATGAAAGTGCGTAGCACCCGAATAGTTACAAGCGTAGCGCGAGCACAACCGTCTGGAGCAAATTGAAAATTCGCTGAAAGCGGTTTTTTCAGAATCTATAAAAAACTCGATTTTTTTTTAATTTTTTTTTTGAAAAAAATTAAAAATGGTGTTGACACAAAATATCGCTTCTGATATATTATAAACATCACGAAGTGATAAACGGACGGTTAGCTCAGCTGGTACGAGCGTCTGGTTTACACCCAGAATGTCGGGAGTTCGATCCTCTCACCGTCCAACTTAAAAGCCTTTCTAAGAAATTAGAAAGGCTTTTTTTATGTGAAAAATTGTTTGTTTGTGGATGCGTTAGGCTATGGAGTAGTGGCGAAGTTTGTTTTGACAAACGAAGCCAAAGACCGCAGTCGGGCTGTTTGCCCGGCGAGGACTTAGAGCGTTAGCGAACTACGGAACAGCCGACGGCAAATGGAAAATGCTTCTGGAAAAATTGCGGAATTCTGGAGTTTCTTTTGCATTTTCTGTTTGCCGGAACGCCCGGAAATTTATGTTCTTTACATAAATTTTAAAATTATTGACACTTGATTTGCATTTTGTTATTATTTTTTTAGTATCAAAGGTGATGCAGATAATATGGATAGCCGTATTGTCTGTATCACCTTTTTTTTGCCCAAAATTCTGGGCGATGAGGGGTTACTTTTATGAATAAGACTTTGTATGAACCATCCTTTGAGCATGACAACTGTGGTATTGGGGCTGTTGTTAATATTGACGGACATGCTTCAAGACAGATTGTTGACAACGCTCTTAGCATTGTTGAAAAGCTTGAACATCGCGCAGGTAAGGACGCGACTGGAGAAACTGGTGACGGAGTTGGAATTCTTGTGCAGATTTCACATCAGTTTTTTAAGAAAGCCGCTTGCGAGCTTGGTATAAAATTGGGCGGGGAACGTGATTACGGTGTGGGAATGTTCTTTTTTCCTGCGGATGCGATTGTTCGTGCCCAGACTAAAAAAATGTTTGAGAATCTTTGCGAAAAGGAAGGTTTGCCGTTTCTTGGCTGGCGAGAAGTTCCTGTGAATCCGGATGTTCTTGGTCAGCGTGCAAAAGATTGTATGCCGGTGATTACCCAGTGTTTTATTGGCCGCCCGGAAAATATTGAAAAAGGTCTTGATTTTGATAGAAAACTTTATATTCTTCGCCGCCAGTACGAACATTCTGCGGGGGAAACTTATGTTGCTTCGCTTTCTAGCCGCACGATTGTTTATAAGGGTATGTTCCTTGTAAAGCAGCTTAGGACTTTTTACAAGGATTTGCAGAGCGAGGATTATCTTTCGGCTTTGGCGATTGTTCATTCAAGGTTCAGTACGAACACAAATCCTAGCTGGGAACGCGCGCATCCGAACAGATTTATTGCGCATAACGGTGAAATCAATACAATCCGTGGAAATGCGGACAGAATGCTTGCCCGGGAAGAGACTTTGAAATCAGAGGTTCTTTCTGATGATGATATGAAGAAAATTCTTCCGGCGATAAATCCTGATGGCTCTGACTCTGCACGGCTTGACAATACTCTTGAATTTCTTGTTATGAACGGAATGCCTCTTCCGCTTGCTGTTATGGTTTGTATTCCTGAGCCGTGGAAAAATGATACAACAATGGATTCTGAAAAGCGTGATTTCTATCATTATTATGCGACAATGATGGAACCGTGGGATGGTCCAGCTGCTGTTCTTTTTAGCGACGGTGATGTTTTAGGCGCAACTCTTGACAGAAATGGACTTAGACCTTCCCGTTATTATATTACAAAAGATGGAATGTTGATTCTTTCGTCTGAAGTTGGCTGTCTTGATATTCCAGAGGAAAATATTGAGAAAAAATCTCGTCTTCAGCCGGGAAGAATCCTTTTGGTTGATACAAAGCAGAAGAAAATAATTTCTGATGAAGAGGCGAAAAAGCTTTACGCTTCTGAGCATCCGTTTGGTGAATGGCTTGACACAAATCTTGTTCATCTTTCTGACCTTGCGATTCCAAACAAGAAAATTCCTGTTTATACGCAGGAAGAACGCGACCGTATGTACCGGGCATTTGGCTGGAACTATGAGGATGTGAATGAAATGGTTCTGCCGATGGCAAAAACTGGAGTTGAACCGACTGGCGCGATGGGCGTTGATACTCCGCTTGCTTGCATGAGCGACAAGCATCCTCCGCTTTATTCATATTTTAAGCAGCTTTTTGCGCAGGTTACAAATCCTCCGTTCGATTCTTTGCGTGAAAAAATTGTGACAGACACAACTGTTTATGTTGGCTCTGATGGAAATCTTTTGAAACCGGAAGGAAAAAACTGCACAGTTCTTGAAATAAACAACCCGATTCTTACCGGCGTTGATATGCTGAAAATCAAGAACATGAAAAAGCCTGGATTCAAGGTTGTTACAATTTCTCTTTTGTATTACAAGGGCGGTTCTCTGCAGCAGGCGTTGGATGACCTTTTGATTTCTGTTGATAGGGAATATAAAAACGGCGCGAATGTTATGGTTCTTTCTGACCGTGGTGTTAACGAGAACCATGTTGCGATTCCTTCTCTTCTTGCGGTTTCTGCGGTGGAACAGCATCTTGTGCGCACAAAGAAACGGACTGCAATCTCGATTATTCTTGAGTCGGCGGAAATCCGTGATGTTCATCAGTCTGCAATGTGCTTGGGCTACGGCGCTCGCGCAATAAATCCTTATCTTGCGCATGAATGTATTGCCGAGCTCATTGACCAGAAACTTTTGGACAAGGATTATCACACTGCAATTGACGATTATAATAAGGCGATTATCAATGGAATTGTAAAAATTGCCGCGAAAATGGGAATTTCAACGGTTCAGTCTTATCAGTCGGCGCAAATTTTTGAAGCAGTCGGCATTTCAAAAGAAGTGATTGACAAATATTTTACAAATACTGTAAGCCGGGTTGGTGGAATTGGAATCAAGGAGATTGAGGAAGATGTTAATTTCCATCACAACAAGGCTTTTGATCCGCTTGGATTGACAGTTAATACGCATCTTGATTCAGTAGGAATGCACAAGCTTCGCCGTGGACCAAATGCGGAAGACCATCTTTACAGCCCGGAAACGATTATCGCGCTGCAGGAATCAACAAGAAACAGCGATTATGCGCGCTTCAAGGAATATACTTCGCTTGTTGATGACAATTCTCATCCGCATACTTTGCGTGCCATGCTTGATTTTAATTATGATGAGGGAAAATCTGTTCCGCTTGAGGAAGTTGAGCCGGTTTCCGAAATTGTAAAACGCTTCAAGACTGGCGCGATGAGCTACGGTTCAATTTCCGAGGAAGCGCACCGCTGCATGGCTCTGGCGATGAATCATCTGCACGGAAAATCAAATTCCGGTGAGGGTGGTGAAAAACCGGAGCGTCTTGGAACTGAGGCGAATTCTGCAATAAAGCAGGTTGCGTCTGGACGTTTTGGCGTTACGGAAGAATATTTGCTGAGCGCAAAGGAAATTCAGATTAAAATGGCGCAGGGAGCAAAACCTGGAGAAGGCGGACATCTTCCTGGAAAAAAAGTTTATCCGTGGATTGCGCAGACACGTTACGCAACTCCCGGTGTTTCTTTGATTTCGCCGCCGCCGCACCACGATATTTATTCAATTGAAGATTTGGCACAGCTGATTTACGATTTAAAAAACGCGAACCGTGCTGCCAGAATTTCCGTCAAGCTTGTTTCTGAGGCGGGCGTAGGAACTATTGCGGCTGGTGTTGCAAAGGCCGGCGCACAGGTAATTCTGATTTCTGGACACGACGGCGGAACTGGAGCAGCTCCGATTTCTTCGATTCACCATGCGGGGCTTCCGTGGGAATTAGGGCTCGCGGAAACTCACCAGACGTTGATTCAGAACGGACTCCGTTCGCGCGTTGTGATTGAGACGGACGGCAAACTTATGAGTGGCCGCGACGTTGCGATTGCCTGTCTTTTGGGCGCGGAGGAATTCGGTTTTGCCACAGCTCCTCTTATCACAATGGGCTGCGCGATGATGCGAGTTTGCAACCTTGACACTTGTCCGTTTGGCGTTGCGACCCAGAACAGCGAGCTTAGAAAACGCTTCACCGGAAAACCTGAATACGTTGAGAATTTCATGAAGTTCATTGCAGAGGAACTCCGGGAATATATGGCAAAACTTGGAGTAAGAACTCTTGATGAAATGTGCGGTCGAACAGATTTGCTTAAACTGAAGGAAAAACAAGGCTTTAAACGCGCAAATCTTGTGGATTTAAGCCGGATTATCGGTTACCGCGCACCGGAAGGCTCGAAAACTCATTTTTACCCGGAAGATGTTTACAATTTTGAACTTGAAAAAACTGTTGATGAAAAAGATTTGCTGAAATCTTTTGAAAAAACAGCGAAATCAAAGAAAGGCGTCTTCAATGTAAAAATCACTTCTACGGACAGAACTTTGGGAACAATTCTTGGTTCAGAAATCCAGAAGAAATTTGGAAATTCCTTGCCGGAAGATTCGTTTGTTGTAAATGCTGAAGGTGGCGGCGGTCAGTCTTTTGGTGCATTTATTCCAAAAGGTCTGACAATGCATCTTACAGGAGACGCGAACGATTATCTTGGAAAAGGTCTTTCTGGTGGAAAAATTGTTGTAAGCGCGCCGAAAAATGTTACTTTCAAGCCTGAAGAAAATATCATCATTGGAAATGTTGCTCTGTTTGGTGCAACCAGCGGAGAGGCATTTATAAATGGAATTGCCGGGGAACGATTCTGCGTTAGAAATTCCGGGGCTACTGCGGTTGTTGAAGGTTGCGGTGATCACGGACTTGAATATATGACAGGCGGAACTGCTGTAATTCTTGGACCTACTGGAAGAAATCTTGCTGCCGGAATGTCTGGCGGAACGGCTTATGTTCTTGATATGAACCATAGCTTATACAAACGTCTTAACAAGCAGCTTGTAACAATGAGCGAGGTTACAGATGAGCATGATGTTCAGATTATAAAATCGCTTGTTGAAAAGCACGTTAAGGAAACCGGTTCTGAGCTTGGAGTAAAAATCCTTAAAGATTTCGAAAAAGAATATCTTCCTCATTTTAAGAAGATTGTTCCTAACGATTATCACAAAATGCTTGTTGAAATCAGCAAGGCAGAAGAACGTGGCTTAAAGCATGACGAGGCTGTCCTTGAAGCATTTTACACAACAACAGGCCAGAAACGAGTAGGATAAGATTAGGAGAATATCATGGGAAAGCCAACAGGATTTTTAGAATATAATAGAAAAGATAATAGCAGTATCGCTCCGCTTTTAAGAACTGCGAATTTCAAGGAATTTCATAATCTTCTTCCAGAAGAAGAACGGAAAACTCAGGCTGCGCGCTGTATGAACTGCGGAGTTCCAATGTGTCAGTCGGCAATAAAACTTGCAGGAATGGTTACCGGCTGTCCTCTGCACAATCTTATTCCAGAATGGAATGATGCGTTGTACAAAGGTCAGTACGATATGGCGGCTTGGCGTCTTTTGAAAACTTCAAGTTTTCCAGAATTTACAGGACGCGTTTGCCCTGCATTGTGCGAAAAAGCCTGCAACTGCGGAAATGGCGGAGATATAAAAGAAGCCGTAACAATTCATGACAATGAACTTTTTATAATTGAAAAAGCTTTTGAAACCGGCTATATGAAGCCACAGATTCCAAAAGTCCGTTCAGAAAAAAAGATTGCCGTAATAGGCGCGGGGCCGGCAGGACTTGCTGTTGCCGATTTGCTTAACAGGCGCGGACATAATGTTACGGTTTATGAACGCGAAGATAGAGTCGGCGGTCTTTTGATGTACGGTATTCCGAATATGAAACTTGAAAAACACGTGATTGATCGCCGTGTAAAACTGATGGAAGCCGAAGGTGTTAAATTTGTTACCGGTGCAGATATCGGACGCACAGTTGATGCAAAAGAAATTCTTGAAAATTATGATGCAGTTGCATTGTGCTGCGGTGCGAAAAAAGCTCGTCCACTGTCTGTTCCTGGCTCAGATGCGGAAGGCGTGATGTTCGCAGTTGATTTCTTGAAGTCAGTTACAAAAAGTCTTTTGAATTCAGAATTAAAGGACGGAACATTTTTTGACCCGAAAGATAAAAATGTGATTGTAGTTGGCGGTGGCGATACAGGAAATGACTGTACAGGAACGAGTATTCGGCTTGGCTGCAAATCAGTTACTCAACTTGAAATGATGCCGTGCCCTCCTGTTGAACGTCAGAAAAACAATCCATGGCCGCAGTGGCCTAAGGTTTTAAAGACCGATTACGGTGCAGAAGAGTCGATTGCGAAATTTGGTCACGACCCGCGTGTTTATAAGACAACAATAAAAGAAATTCTTACAGACAATGGAAAAGTTTGCGGCGTAAAAACTGTTCAGGTTGAATTTAAGATGATTGATGGAAAACGTCAGCTTTGTGAAATTCCTGGAACAGAAAAGGAACTTCCTGCAGATTTGATTCTTATTGCGGCTGGATTTCTTGGTTGTGAAGATTACACTGCGAATGCGTTTGGAACTTCGCTTTCAGCTAGAAATACTGTTGAATCAGTTGGCGAAAAAACTCCAGATTTGGCAAGTCCGAATGGATACAAAACTTCCGTTGAAAAAGTTTTTGCCGCTGGTGATATGCGTCGTGGTCAGTCGTTGGTTGTGTGGGCGATTGCAGAAGGCCGGGAATGTGCACGTCAGATAGATGAATATCTGATGGGCTACACAAATTTGTAGAGTTCTATGGAATAATTTTCTTTATAAGTTTATTATTCCGCATATGAATTTAAATTTTAACACGATAATAATGATGGCTGCCAGGGTTCTTGCTTTGGCAGTCGCATTTCCGTTTCATGAATCTGCGCATGGACTTGCAGCGCTTGCCCTTGGTGATAAAACTGCGAAAAATTCTCATAGAATCAGCATGAATCCGTTTCGTCATTTTGATTTGCTGGGATTTATTCTTCTGATGCTGGTTGGTTTTGGTTGGGGAAAGCCGGTCCCGATAAATCCTGATAATTTTAAGCACAAAAAATCAGGGATTGCAATTACAGCTCTGGCAGGACCTTTTTCAAATCTTGTTTTGGCGTACATTTCGATAATCGTATTTAAACTTTTTTATATTCTTTTGCCGGGACATCAGTTTATTCAGCTTTTTTTGTATTACAGCATTTTTATAAATATTTCTCTTATGCTTTTCAATCTGATTCCTGTTCTGCCGCTGGATGGCTCAAGAATTCTGTATTATTTTATGGACGACGACGCATATTTTAATTATTCGCGCTACAGCACAGTTCTGTTCATCGTTCTTCTTGTTTTGCTGGAAGTCCTTGACCGCACCGGAATTTATTCCAGAATTGTAAAAACTGTTTTTAACGCATTGGATGACTGTTCTTTGTTTGTAGAAAAGATTTTTGCATAACGTTATAATTGGTCTATTGTGGCAGGTATTTTTAATAACGATAAAATAGTAATCCGCGGTGCGCGCGAGCATAATCTTAAAAATATTGATTTGGATATTCCGCGAAACAAACTTGTTGTGATTTCCGGGCTTTCTGGTTCTGGAAAAAGTTCCCTTGCGTTTGACACGCTTTTTGCGGAAGGTCAGCGCCGCTATATGGAAAGTCTTTCTTCGTATGCACGGCAGTTTCTTGGAAGCATGGATAAACCTGATGTTGATTTGATAGAAGGTCTTTCCCCGGCAATTTCGATTGAACAGAAATCCACAAATAAAAATCCGCGTTCTACAGTTGGAACAATTACTGAAATTTACGATTATTATCGTCTTTTGTACGCGCGTGCAGGACATTCTCATTGTCCAAAATGCGGCCGCGAAATCAAGGAACAGCCGATTGACCAGATTATTGATTCAATTATGGCTTGGCCGGAAGGAACGAAAATTCAGGTTTTAGCTCCGGTTATCCGCGGAAAAAAAGGCGAGCACACAAAAATTATTGAAGACGCAAAAAAATCAGGTTTTATACGGGCCAGAATTGATGGCGTAATGACAAGTCTTGATGATTCAATAAAACTTGACAAACAGAAAAAACACACAATTGAAATTGTTGTTGACAGAATTGTTCTTGGTTCCGATGTTCGAAAGCGACTTGCTGATTCTGTTGAAACCGCATTGGAAAGCGCAAATGGAATTATCGTTGTAACAAAACGCATTGAAGACAAGGATGTTGAAGTTTTTTTCAGCCAGAAAAATGCTTGCCCGGACTGCGGAATTTCTATTCCAGAACTTCAGCCACGTCTTTTTTCGTTCAACAATCCCTTTGGGGCTTGCCCGGAATGTACGGGGCTCGGCCAAAAAATGGAGTGGGACATAAAAAAAATAATCCCGGATTCTTCAAAAAGTTTTAATGAAGGCGCGCTTGCATTTTATAATCCGGAAGGTGAATGGAACCATTCGATGTTTCAGGCGGTCGCGGAAGAAGCCGGATTTTCTCTGGACACGCCAATAAATCAGCTTTCAAAAGAACAGTATGATTTTTTGTGGAACGGTGGCGGTGAAGAGCGGAAAATTCACTGGATTTATAAAAAACAGAGCGGAGAAGGCTACAGCGAATACAACCGTGCATGGCCTGGAATTATTGCTGACATGAAAAGGCGATATGCGGAGGCTTGGGGCGATGCCCAGCGCGTAAGAATTGAAGAGAAATTCATGTCGGTTTCGCATTGTTCAAGCTGCAATGGTCAACGTCTGCGCCCGGAAGCTCTTGGTGTTACCGTTGGCGGAAAAAATATCTGGGAGCTTTGCTGTCTTTCTGTGAGCGAGTCAATTGATTTTTTCAATAATCTTGAGCTTTCTGAAAGTGAATCAAAAATTGCCGCTCAGGTTTTAAAGGAAATCCGTGCGCGTCTGAAATTTTTAAAGGATGTCGGGCTTGATTATCTGACTTTGGAGCGCGCTGCGGAAACTTTGTCCGGTGGAGAAGCTCAACGAATCCGGCTTGCGACTCAAATTGGTTCAGCATTGACTGGAGTTATGTATATTCTTGATGAACCGTCAATTGGACTTCATCAGCGTGATAATCAGCGTCTTATTGATACTTTAACTTATCTCCGCGACCAGGGAAATACTGTTATTGTTGTAGAGCATGATGAGCAGACTTTGCGCACAGCGGATTTTCTTGTTGATATTGGGCCTGGAGCTGGAATTCATGGTGGACGAGTTGTGGCGGCTGGAACTCCAGAAGAAGTGATGAAAGTAAAGGAAAGCAAAACCGGTCAGTATCTTGCCGGAACTTTGCGGATGGAAATTCCTTCAGAGCGGCGCAAGGGAAACGGTCAAAAAATCGTTCTTTCTGGCGTTACAGAGCACAACCTGAAAAATGTCTCAATAGAAATTCCTCTTGGAACATTTACGTGCATTACAGGCGTTTCTGGTTCTGGAAAATCAACTTTGATGAGCGATGTGCTTTATCCTATTCTTTCAAATAAAGTTATGCGCACGGCGTATCCAGTCGGGGCATACAAAGAAATTTCAGGAATTGAAAATATTGATAAAGTTATAAACATTGATCAAAGCCCAATCGGAAGAACTCCTCGAAGCAATCCTGCGACTTATGTTGGTGTTTTTGACAGTATACGTGATCTTTTTGCGGCAACTCCAGAAGCAAAGGCAAACGGCTATCAGAAAGGTCGCTTCAGCTTTAACGTAAAAGGCGGAAGATGTGAAAATTGCCAGGGAAGCGGAACAATCACAATTGAAATGAATTTCTTACCGGATGTTTTTATCACTTGTGATGTCTGCGGCGGAAAACGCTTCAATAAAGAAACTTTGGATGTTCTTTACAAAGGTAAAAATATAAATGATGTCCTTAATATGACGATTGAGGAAGCCTGCGACTTTTTTGTCTCAATTCCTCATATTTCCCGAAAACTAGAGACTTTGAAATCCGTTGGTCTCGGTTATATTCAGCTTGGTCAAAGTGCGCTTACTTTGTCCGGCGGAGAGGCTCAACGTGTAAAACTTGCGAACGAGCTTGCTCGTGTTTCAACTGGAAAAACTCTGTATATAATGGACGAACCGACAACTGGGCTTCATTTTGCTGACGTAAAGCAGCTTATGGCGGTGATTCAACGTCTTGTTGAGCAGGGAAATACAGTTCTTATGATAGAACATAATCTCGATGTAATTTGTCAGGCTGATTATCTGATTGATCTTGGCCCGGAAGGTGGTTTCCGCGGTGGGAATATTATTGCAAAAGGAACTCCAGAAGAAGTTTCTTCTGTAAAGGAAAGTTATACAGGTCAGTTTATAAAAGAGATGCTTAATCGATGAAGAAAAATCATTTGATTGCAAAATTTATTTTTCTCATTCTGCTTTTTGCGGGCGGTGCGGTTTTTTCGCAGGAAACTGAAAAAACTGTAATCAATATTGAAAATGCGCGCAACACAAAATATGAAAAAGATAAATCCACAGGAAATGATTTGATAATTCTTACAGGAAATGTGAAAGTCAGCGTAAGCCGCGGTTCTACAAAAAATGTAATAAGCGCGGATTCAATCCGTTATGATAGAACGAGCGAAATGATGTACGCGGAAGGAAATGTTTCCCTTGAACAGACAACTGCAAATGCTGGAAGCCAGAATGTTTCCGCAAGTTCGCTTATGTTCAATACTTCAACATTGGAAGGCGTCTTTGATGATGGACGTGTTGTTCAGGTAAAATCTGATGCGATAAATTTGCCGGCTGGTTCGACATTGATTGTTGCGAGCGATATTTTTGGACGTAGCGAATCAAATACAATAACATTTAAAAATGGTGAACTTACTTTCTGCGATGATGAAGATCCGCACTGGAGAATTAAAGCCAGCAGAATCTGGCTTTTGCCCGGCGGAGAATTTGCTTTTTTGAATGCAAGGCTTTTTGTCGGTCCTGTTCCGATTTTTTATCTTCCGGCTTTTTATTATCCAAAAGATGAGCTTATTTTCAATCCTGTTTTTGGTTACGAAAAACGCCGCGGATATTTTATTGAGACAACTTCTTATCTTTATGGAAGAAAACCGCTCGAAACCACAAGCAATACTTCTTCAACAGACAGCGACAGTTCTGAAAAACTGAAGGCGCTTTTTAATTTTGTAAAACCATCTTCTTTAAAAGAGCAGCGCATCGAAGGGCTTATGATGCACAATCTTGATGATGATTACAAGGGAAACACAACGAATTATTTTAAGATTCTTGGCGATTATTATTCGAATCTTGGTTTTCTTGTTGGTTTTGACGGAGTTTTTAAGCCGAAAAAATATATTTCCAGTCTGGAAATGAGCGCGAACCTTGGTTTTTCGAACACAATTTTTAAGGATTCTTCCGGAAACTATCTGCCATTCTCGCCGGGCGGAGACAGAATTTATGATAAGTCGAACCTTTTGGGCTTTGAGCTTCCGTTCCGGTATTCTGGCAAATTCAAAATGTCAATGTCTTCGCCTTTTACGCTGAATATTTCGCTTCCGGTTTATTCAGATCCTTACTTTTCAAATGATTTTACAAAAGATCGTTCTGAAACAATGGACTGGATCAGTTTTTTAATCGATTCCCAGAACACAGATGAAGACAATACAACCACGACAACAGATTCTTCTTTTAATTGGACGGTTTCCGGTTCTTATTCAGTTCCTCTTCCGCAGGTCATAAAACCATTTTTGAATTCAATGTCTTTAAGTTTGAATTCCTCGGTGGCTTTTTCGTCTATTTCAATAAAATCTGAAAAGCTGGAAAATTCAAAAGTTGATTCTTCTTCTCTTTCTGCATGGAAAAGTTCAACGCCGGAACGCATGTTCTTTTATCCGTCGCAGGTAATTCCAATGAGTTTAAGCGGAACAATAAGCGGAACCTTGATTGATATTTCAACTTCAAAGACAAAAACGGCTTCAAAAAACAAAAAAGATGTTTCGTTTGCGGTTCCAATGATTACTCCTGACGATATTTTGCCTCTGAATGAACGGAAAAACAAGGAAAAAACTGAAACTGAATCGCAAAATTCTGAGAATCAAAATGAAAATGCGGAAAATGGCGAAAATAATGCCCCGGATGTTGCTGAAAATGAGACAGAGCCATTGCTTCCAGACAGCGCGCTGCCGGTTTTAACAGGAATTTCTGCAAATGTTACGGATTTTTCAGGAATTTCTTATTCAATGAAATATTCAATAAAACCGAGTCTTTCAACGCAAATTTCGTATAATTCTTCAAATCTTGACACTCCGGGCGATTTTGACTGGAGCGTCCTGAAATCTTCAATGTATAAACTTTCTGTTCCGATTACGCTGGACAACAATTTTTCGTATTCGGGAAGTTTTTTTTCAATCAGCAACTCAAACACGTTCAATCCGGTAAGGCAGCGGCATCCTTATCTTCACATGAATGAAAAAGATGAAAGCGGAAATGAAATAGAAAAGATTTGGTACAGTGATCCTTCTGCTAAATCAATTAAAAAAGCTGACTACGGAACAGACAAACTTGATTTGACGCAGACGAATTCTGTGGCGCTAAAGCCGTTCAACTACATAAAATTTATAAAAGATACTGGAATCACATGGCGTTCTTCCATAAAACTTGTGCGCACGGAATTTCTTTCAGATGAATATGAAAAAACAGGCGAGACTGAATGGGATTACCATTTTGTTGACTGGACGGACGAAAACAGCATAACAACAAACGCCTTGGATTTTACATTTGCCACAAACCAGATGGATTCAAAATTTTCACAGAGCCTTACGCTTTCAACAACTTTAAAACCTTTGGCTGAAAGTTACTATTCAACTTTAAAACTGGGATTCCCGCTTACAACTCTTGCTTTTGAGACAGGTGTAAAAAAAGCGAGCACTGATGACAATGCTGAATGGGTAAGGCAGCCGCTGAAGCAAAGTCTGACTGTTTCTGGAAAAGTTCTTGGAAGCTCAATGAGTTTTTCTGAAAACTATAATTATAATATGGACGAATATCACCACGACTCAATGAAATTTTCGTTCAGCTGGATGAATTTAACCGCAGCGTACCAGATGTCTTACACTTACGGCTACGACATGAAATATGATGAAACTAGCGGCGAGCCTACCGGATGGGAACAGCGTGCTGACAAGGAATTTCTTCCGTACAACTTTTCGTTCACATATTCGCCGAAGACAAAAACTATTTACCGCTGGAAAAACCGCGTAAGCATGGGAATGGGGCTTTCCACGAGTGTTGTGGCAGATTTGCTTAAGCCTACAAGCAGCTATTTTACATTTGCACCGTCCGTTTCGTTTAAAATCAGCGAATTTGTTAATTTTACATTTTCCGCTTCAACAAGAAATTCTGTAATTTACCGCTATTTTGGAAATGATATTGGTCTTGCCGGAGAGGAGAATATGTTTGTTGACCTTGCGAATTCATTCAGGTTTGACAACGAGGAGCTTAGAAAATCTTCAGGCTTTAAATTGAAAAGTTTGAATTTTTCCCTTACACACGAACTTCATGACTGGGATTTCAATGCGACTTTCAAGATTGAGCCGCGGCTGTTAACTGACGACAAGAACCAGAAATATTACGATTTTAATCCTTATATGACAATAAATATAACCTGGCGGCCAATGGGCGCAATGAAAACTGAAATTGTAGACAACTACGGCGAATGGGAACTGAAATAAAAGCATTTTGCGTACATCTGATTCTTTGCATTGATTTACGGCGTGTATTGTCAATTTGCAAGTGATGTTTTACAATGTACGTAAGTGGACACTGAATATACTGTAGTTGTGCCGGATGTCGAGATTCTTTCTGGCGTTTGCGGCACAAATGACAACAATTTAAAACTCATAGAAGAATATCTGGGAATTCCCGTTTTTACTCGCGGAAATGAACTTTCGGTAAACACAGATGATAATTCGTTGCGCGAAAAATTCCGTTTCATAATTGACAGAATAATAGATGAACTTGGCGATGGTTCAAAAAACAGCGCGGACATTATCGCTTCAGTTTTAAATGTTGATAAAAAAGCTGACATGAATTCGGTTTCAATTGTTGTTCCTGGCGCAATCCGCAAAGTGTATCCGCATACGCAGCATCAGGCTGAATATATTATGTCAATGCGCAAAAAAAATATGGTTTTCTGCATTGGCGCGGCCGGTTCTGGAAAAACATTTCTTGCAGTTGCAGAGGCACTGCGCCTTTTGCTTACTCATAAAGTTTCCAGGATTGTGATAACTCGTCCTGTTGTTGAGGCAGGCGAAAGTCTTGGTTTTTTGCCGGGAGACTTGAATGACAAAATTACTCCGTATCTTAGGCCGCTTTATGATTCAATGGAACTGATTCTTTCAAAAGAAACGATGAAGCGCCTTTTGGAATCCGAAGTGATTGAGATTGCACCGCTTGCGTATATGCGCGGAAGAACTTTGAACAATAGTGTCGTTATTCTTGACGAAGCTCAAAATACAACAAAGGAACAGATGAAAATGTTTCTTACAAGGATGGGAGAAAATTCAAAAGTATTTGTAACCGGTGATGAAACACAAATCGATTTGCCGAAAAAAGTTCCTTCAGGTTTAAAGCATGCGGTTTCGCTGCTAGAAGGAATTGAGGAAATCGGCATAAATCGGCTTACTTCAGAAGATGTTGTAAGAAATCCGCTGGTACAAAAAATTGTGAAGGCATACGAAAATGAACAAAACGAAGAATAATCCTATTTCAGAATCAATAAAGAATTTCTTTTCGCAGTTGAATGGATATGTAAAAGCGCATTGGCCGGTTCTGGTTCTTGTGTTTGTCGGATTTCTTGCGGTTTCTGTTGAAAATTTCTTTAAAGTCGCAATGTCGCAGACAGTTTTTTCATATTCAATGGACGATTTTGAAGTTGGACAGATTGCGGACAGGACAATTTATGCGCCAAGGTCAATTCCAGCCGACGAGATGAATCCTGTTTTTGTTGAGGAAGGCGAGAAAATCATCCGGAAAGGTTTTCCGATTACAGATGAGGCTTATTCAAAACTTCAGAAAATGTCAGAATCTCCGCATTACGTTGACTATCGTTCATTCGCGGATTCAGAGCTTTTTTTGGCGTTGCTTGCAACTATGTGGTTCCTTCTGTTCACATTTGCGCCTTTTGACAGGGAAATTCATCTGCGTGAAATTGTTTTTCAGTTGATATGTTTTCTTCTGGTTTATGCGGCGGTTGCGTTCTGCTCAAAAATCTCTTTCTTTGCGACTCAGTTTGACATCACAACAATTATTCCAGCTTCGCTTTTTATATTGATTATTGCGGTTCTTTATGGTCAGCTTAGCGCGATTTTCTGTTCGTTCATTTTCGCATTTTGTGTCTTTGACGCAAGCTCATATCAGGTTGTTCCTTTTCTTTTTACGTTGGCTTCCTGTCTTTCTGCGGCAACGATTGTACGCAAAATTGAACGGCGGATTGACATGATGTTTGTGTCGCTTATGCTTGGTTCAATAAATGCTGTGCTGATTATTCTTTTTGCTGTTATTTTTAATTGCAGCATCCGGGAACTTGCAGTTGTAATCGGGCTTGTGGCTTTGAACGGATTTCTTTCAGGAGTTCTTTCGCTTGGCCTGATTACGCCGATTGAACTTCTTCTGAATACAGCGTCGGTTTTCCGTCTTATGGATTTAAGCGACTCAAACAATACTTTGATGAGAAAACTTTTTCTTACAGCTTCTGGAACTTACCAACATTCGCAGATGGTTGCCCAGCTTGCAGAAAGTGCTTGTCGCGAAATTGGCGCGAATTCTCTTCTTGCGCGGGTTGCCGCTTATTACCATGACATTGGAAAAATGGATCAAAGCGAATATTTTACAGAAAACGATATGGACGGTCAGCATAAACTTAATGAAATGAAACCGAATCTTGCGGCGATTCTTGTTAGAAGCCACGTTAGAAAAGGCGTTGAAAAAGCCCGGCAGCTTCATTTTCCGCAGCAGGTGATTGATATTATTGAGCAGCACCACGGAAACAGCATTATTTCGTATTTTTATGAAAAAGCGAAGGAGCAGGATCCTAACGCGAATATCGATGATTTTATGTATCTTGGAAATCCGCCGGTTTCAAAAGAATCTGGAGTCGTTATGCTTGCCGACACAGTTGAAGCCGCATGTAAAAGTCTGGATAATCCTACAGAAGCTCGCCTTGAAAAATTTATTGACACGCTGATTACTTCAAAAATGGAACATGGCCAGCTTGATTATTGCGAGCTTACTTTTGGCGACTTGAAAAAAATCAAATCTGTCTTTGTGAAAATTCTTGCGGCATATTACCATGGTCGAATAAAATATCCGAATCAGAAAGACCCTGATGCGCAGGATAAAAAAGATTCTGTTTCAGATAAAAAAATTGAATCAGATAAAAAATCAGAAAAATCATCTGCAAAAAACGCAGAAAAAACTGACGCAGAGGCAAAATAAATGGCTAACAGAATATTTGTTTCAGTTGAAGAAGGGCTTTCCGAACCTGAATGGCTTGAAAAAATCGAGCCGTATATGCAGAAAGTTCTTGAAAAAGTCGGTTACGACCAGGAAGAAATTTCAGTAATGTTCTGCACGGACAGTTTTATTCAGGAATTGAACAAAAATTACCGCAAAATTGATGCTCCGACGGATGTTCTTTCTTTTGAAAACGGCGAGGAATATACGGACGAGGAAGGAAACTGGTTTTCAGCAGGTGATATTGTTATCAGCCTGGAAACGCTTCCTAAAAACGCTGAATATTTTGAGGTTGATAAAAATACGGAACTAAAACGTCTTCTGATTCATGGACTTCTTCATTTGAACGGAATGGATCACGGCGATGAACATATTGAAAAAGGTGTGGCTCCAAGCGGCGAAATGCTTGTTCTGCAGGAAAAAGTTCTTTCGGAACTTGCAGATGAAATTCTTATAAAATAAAAAGAGAGAAATTAAAAGATGAATTTTCAGTTATTCAAGAAAAAAGAGACAAAAACAGGTTCAGGAAATGATGAGCTTTCTGCGGAAGAGCAGGAAGTTATAAACGAAGAAAAACAGGATATGATTCAGGGAATCGAGGATTTGAGCGAAACCACTGTAAAAGAGGTTATGGTTCCCCGTATTGATGTGGATTTTATTTCTGTTGATACTCCGCCAGACGAACTTATTGAAAAAATTGTCCAAAGCGGACATTCTCGTTTTCCGGTTTACAGTGAATCGATTGACAATGTTGTCGGGGTTCTTTACGTAAAAGACTTGATTTATTGTTTTGGCAGAAAATCGCCGATTGAGCTTCAGAATATTATCCGCAAGGCGTTTTTTGTGCCGGAAAGCAAACGGATTGATACGCTTTTAAGGGAATTCAAACGTCGTCATTGCCATATTGCGATTGCAATCGATGAATATGGTGGAATTGCCGGAATAATCACAATGGAAGATATTATTGAAGAAATTGTCGGCGATATTCAGGATGAATTTGACAATGAGCGCGAGGATATTCTTACAATCGGAAACAATATCTGGCTCTGCGATGCGCGTGTTGACCTTGATGATTTGAACGAAACAATCGGTGCGGATTTCCCTGCTGAGGATTTTGATTCTTTGGGTGGATTTGTGTTCGATTTGTTCGGAAAAATTCCTGTGAAATTTGAAAAAACTTCCTGGAGCGGCTACGATTTTATTGTGCAGGATATGGAAGGGCACAGAATCAATTCAATAAAAGTAATCCGAAAAGATGAAAAGGTGCGTGCTGATGAAAAATCTGAATAAAAAAGTTTCAGTTGCGTTGGCGGCGGTTTTTGTTTGCGGAAGAATTTTTGCTGCGGCTGAAAAAACTGCCTCTGATTATTATAATGAAGGTCTTGCTTCTCAAAACAACGAAAATTGGTACGAGGCAAGTCAGCATTATATGGAAGCAATTCAGAAAAATCCTGTTTATTCGGATGCCTGGTTTCATATTGCGGAATGTTCGTATCAGCTTGGTGAGTTTGATTTGGTTCTTTCTCAGCTGGATGAGGCGGAAAAATACGCAAAAGATGACAATTCAATCAATAATCTGCGCGGAATGACTTATATTGCGATGCAGCAGTTCGTTGAAGCCAGAAAAATCTTTGAGAAAATCCTGAAAAAAACTCCAAACGATGTTGATGCGCGTTTTGGGCTTGCGGAGCTTGATCTTTTTGACGGAAGAATTTCTGGAGCCGAGCGGCAATATTCAGAAGCGTTAAAACGTCAGTCAGAAAACAGAAAAGCCTTGCTCAGCCTTGCGGTTGTTTCTTCCAAGCTTGGAAAAACTGAAAATTCCCAGAATTATATAAAGCAGGCTCTTCTCCTATATTCAAACGAGCCGGAGGTTCATTATATTGCGGCTGTAGTTGCGGCAATGAACAATGAGCTAAAATCCGCGGAAGCGCACTGTAGGATTGCGGTTCAAATTGATGGAAATTATGAAAAAGCCTACGAGCTTCTTGCAAAAATCCGTTATGCGCAAAAAGAATATGAAGATGTTATTTCGCTTTGTGATTTTATAATCGGTCGTGACAGAAATAATTCTTCCGCGTGGTATTTAAAAGGCGCTGCATTGAATTCTTTGCAAAAACCGCTTGATGCGATTTCTGTTTGGACAAATGGTCTGAAAATTTCTCCTCAAGATGAAATTATGCGTGCCGCTCTTGAAATTGCTGTGAACAAAAACATTGCGCTTGAAGATTCCCGACGTGCAGATTGGGCTTTGTATCATGTGCAGACAGCTCGTGAATACGCAAGACGCTACGAAAGCCAAAGTTCGATTTATGAATATCAGCGTGCGCTAAAAATTGAGCCTGCCAACAAAGAGGCCCGGATTGCTTTTGCAAGTATTCTTGAACTGAACGGAATGCATGAGCTTTATCTGGAGCAGCTTTTGTTTATAAAAAGCATAAAAGATGAGAATTCTTCAAAAAATCTTTCGGAAACAGAACTGGACGATAAAATTGAAGCTTATGAAAATCTTCTGCAGGATTCATTGGCAAAAAAATGGAATGTCGAGCCTTTTTATCTTGACAAGAATCGCTGGAGCATAGGAATTTATTTTGTTCCAGGAACAATAAATCAGCATCATATTGAAAATAATAGGATTGCGGCTGAATTTGCCTCGGATATTTTTTCGGGACTCGCTGCGGCTTCTGTTTCCACGGAAACGGCTAGCGTTTCTGGTTTTGGTGATGCTTACCAGAAAGCACGGACTTCTGGTAAGGATTATTTTATCCTGATTTCTGTTGACGAAGGAGCTCGGGATGTGACTCTTGACTACACAATGTATTCGGCCCGCACAGGTTCAAAAGTTACAGAAGATTCTTTGTATGGAACAGGAAATAACCGTTATTCGGGAGTTTTCCGCCGTTTCCGGGATGATATTTTGAATCATCTGCCGATCCGCGGAAAAATTATTGACCGCGACGGAAAAACTTTGCTTTCAGATTTGGGGCGTTCAGAAAACGTTATTGAAGGCTCTGTTTTTGATGTTGTAAGAAAGAATTCAATTCAGACGGCTAGTTCTGGAAGCGGAGTAACTTACAAGGATTCTGATATTTTGGGAACTTTTACGGTTACAACTTCCGGCGAGGAAATAAGCGAGGGATTGCTTGAATACCGCGGTTTTTATGACCGTGTGAATACAGGTGATGAGCTGGTTCTGATCAGCAGACCGAAAACAGACGAGGAAAATGCCGCGCAAATAGTTTCTGGTTCACAAAATAATGCCAACGCGAATGCAAATATTGCGCCACAGGGAAACGCGAACGGCGAATCTGTTGTGGAGCAAAAAAGCCCTGGGCTTACAGCAGAAGATTTAGGCGTCCGCAGAACTCCGGCTTTTATAGATTTAGTGCGTTCGATTTATTAGTCTATTGGTTTAAAGTATTAGGCTTCATTTCGTCAAGCGTTGCGTCAATCCATTTTTTTGCCTGAACAGGATATTCGTCGTAAACCAGAAGGAATGTCCGCACAGCATCGCTGTAGTTTTTTGTGTAATACTCAGATTCTCCAAGGTAGAAAACCGCGCGTTTTGTAACTTCTTTTGAACGGTTTGTTCCCAGTAATTTTTTTAGCTGCTCTGCGGAATCATTATATTTCTTTTGGATAAAAGTTGTTCTCAGTATTTCAAAAAGAAGAAAATCATCACCGCCATCTGGAGAAATTATGTCCTCTTCAAAAATGTAAGGTTCCATCCGTTTTTGCTTTTTATTTTTTGAGCCGTCTCCAAGCGATTCCGCAATTTTTTTAGTTTCTTCATTCATCTTTATCGGCTTTTTTGAGAATTGTTCTGTTATATCAAGGAATGGAAGTGGCGTTTCCCGTTTTCCATCTATTGGAACAAGTTTTTCTTTTGCGGATTCAGTTTTTTCAGTATTTTGTTTTCTTGGCGGAAGAGTCAGATGAGTTCCGTTCACAGTTGCGTTCACGCTTGGAAGAATTATGTCGTATTTTCCGTTGTTCACCTGGGCGATTATCGCGTAATAATAATCATTGTAGTTTTTTACAGTGTCGCTGAAAGTCTGCGTGTCCGGTTCAACTGTTGCGATTAAAGTTGAGTCTGAAATGTCGTAGTAGCTTCCGATTGGCTTTGAATTTCTGTATATAAAAAGCTGCTGGATTTTCGGTTCTGGCGCAGAAGGAACTTTCCAGCTAAGATTTATTTTGTTTCCGCGTGTTCCAGCCGCTTCAAGGTTTGTGATTATCGGTCTGTCTTTTGCAAAGCAGTTTAATGTCAAAAAAAATGCCGCAGTTAATGTAAAAAGTTTTTTCATGTTTATTATTTTATTCCGATTTTGTATAATTCTCAACATGAACTATGCACGAGTATTTTTAAAATCAAAAGAAGAAAAGGAAATTCAGCAGGGATTTCCGTGGGTATTTGACAACGAAATTTCCTATGTTAAATATAGAAAATCTGAAAAAGATGAATGGCAGCAGACTCCGCTGGAAGAAACTTCTGTTCCGAACGGAAGCGGTGTTGAAGTTTTTACAAAAGCCGGTGGTTTTCTTGGCACGGGAATTATAAACCGGAATTCAAAAATTGCTGTAAGACTGATTTCTTCAGAGCATGCGGACAAAGTTTTTTCCGACATAAAATCATTCTGGGAAAAACGTGTTTTTGACGCGGTTAATATCCGCCGGATTCATTATTCTGAAAAAGATTCTTACCGCCTGATTTTTAGCGATGCGGATTTTTTTCCGGGGCTTATCTGCGAGCGTTATTGCGATGAAAACGGAAAAATTTATCTTGTGGTTCAGTTTCTTTCGATGGCGACTGATATTTGCCGCGAAGAAATTCTTGACGCGCTCAAAAAAGCCTGCAAACCGTATGCGATTTATGAACGCGATGATGAAGGCGTCCGCGAAAAGGAAGGGCTTCCAAAAGCCGCTGGATGGATTGGAAAATCCGGCGATACGGAAATTATTATTGTTGAGAATGGAATCCGCCTGAAAGTTGACATTGCAAACGGACAGAAAACAGGATATTTTCTTGACCAGAAAGATAACCGCCTTGCAGCTGCGGCATTTTGCCACGGAAAAAAAGTTCTGGACACATTTACACATACAGGAGCATTTGGTCTGAACGCTTTTAAGGCAGGTGCAAAGGAAGTTGTCTCTGTTGATATTTCAGAAGATGCTGTGGAAATGGTAAAAAAGAATATTCAGCTTAATGGCGCGGAAAAAAAGATGAAAGCTGTTTGCGCGGACGTTTTTGATCTTCTTAAAAAATACGAGGCTGACGGCGAAAAATTTGATGTGATAGTTCTTGATCCTCCAGCGTTTACAAAAAGTGCAAAGACAATTCAAAAAGCGTATGGCGGTTACAAGGAGATAAATCTTAGGGCAATGCGTCTTTTGAACGAAGGCGGAATTCTTGTTACTTGCTCGTGTTCATATTTTTTTGATTCGCATTATTTTTATGATATGCTTATGCACGCGGCAATGGACAGCCACAAGAAAGTACAGATTCTTGAAAAACGCGGAGCCGGCCAAGATCATCCGGTTCTGCTAGGCTATCCAAAATCTGAATATCTAAAGTGCGCAATCTGCCGCGTAATGTAAAGGATTTTTTGATGCAAAAATACAATTGCGTTGTTGTGCTTGGACCTACAGCTGTTGGAAAAACCTCGATTGGAGTTCAGCTTGCCTATAAATTCGGTGGAGAAATAATTTCCGCGGATTCAAGGCAGACTTACCGTGGCTTGGATTTGGGTTCAGGCAAAGATTTGGATGAATACACAGTTCGCGGTGAAAAAATTCCGTATCATCTGATTGATATTGCCGATTTGAGCACTGAATACAACGTTTTTCATTATCAGCAGGATTTTTACCGCATTTTTGACAATCTTGTTTCACGCAAAGTTCTTCCTGTTATTGTTGGAGGAACAGGAATGTATCTTGATGCTGTTATCCGCAGCTACGATTTGGTCGATGTTCCAGAAATTCCTGAACTACGGAAGCAGCTTGAGTCAAAAAGCCTTGAGGAACTTGGAAAAATTTATCTTGAGCTTAAGCCCGATTTGCACACAAAAAATGATTTGCTTGAACGCGAGCGGATTATCCGCGGAATAGAAATTTATTACGGAACCCACGGTGAACTTGCTGAAAAACTGAAAAAATCAATGTACAAGCGGCCACAGATAAATCCTTTGATTATTGGCACAACACTTGAACGCGAGAAAGTGCGTGAAAACATAAAAAATCGTCTGCAGGAACGAATTGATTCTGGAATGATTGAAGAGGTTGAGGGGCTTCATTCTCAGGGATACAGCTGGGAGCGCCTTGAAAAGCTTGGACTTGAATATCGTTACTGCGCGCTTTACCTTCAGAAAAAACTTTCAAAGGAAGAAATGTTTGAGCAGCTTTTTATTGCAATCCGCCAGTTTGCAAAACGACAGGAGACTTGGTTCAGATTTATGGAGAAAAATGGCGTAAAAATAAACTGGCTTCCTTCTGTTCCAGATAAAGAAACCAGGATAAAGGCGGCAGTTGAGCTTGTTCAAAAGGAAATGTTCCTGGATTTGATCCGATAAAAAGGGGCGTTGTCCGCCCTTTTTAAATTTTATGCCGAGATTGCTACTGCAACTGGTTCGATTTCTGTAAGATAGCCCGTGCGGATGCAGCTTTCAAAAAGTTCTTTGCTTAGAAAATCGGTTTTTATATCTTCGTAACCGTCCTGGTCGCGTACAATCCGGATTACAAATCCATTTTCTTTTTCGCAAAGGATTGTCATATAATCGTTTTTGTTTCCAAGGCTTTTAAGTGAATAACTTTTCATAAGATAACCTCCCGTTTGGGTTTTCAGTTTTTATTGAGTTACATTTATATAATCGGTATTATTTTTTTGTATGTTAGAAATTTCGTGTTTTTTTGATGCACATTTTCATTTTTTTGAATGTCTGAAATATGAGAAGCCGTTTGACTCGCTTGGCGGTTTTGAAAAATATTACGGATGTTCGTGCGCTCATTCTGTTGAGGAATGGTACAACCAGAAAAATGCGCTGGAATCGGAAAATGAGGCTGAATCGTTGCCTTTGTCTGCTGGAAGAATTCATATATTGAAGTCTTTCGGGCTTCATCCGCAGAATCCTGTTGTTGAAAACGCTGCATTTTTGGAAAATCTTTTAAAAAATAACGAGCTGGATGCGGTAGGCGAGGCCGGTTTTGATTTTTTTACAGATGAATTCCGGCAAAATTTTGACCGCCAGAAAGAAGCCTGGCACATTCAGGTTGAACTTGCCGCAAAATATCAGAAGCCGCTTGTAATTCATTGCCGCAAAGCGATGCAGTATATTTTTCAGGAAATAAACACGCTCGCAAAAATTCCTTCGGTGCTTTTTCATTCTTTTCCGGGACCTATAGAAGAAGCCCGCTCTGTTTTGTGCCGCCTGCCGGATGCTTTTTTTAGCTATGGAAAGCAAATTCTGAATGGAAACAAAAAAGTTCTGTCGTGCCTGCAGAATCTTCCGCTGAAAAATATTCTTTTGGAAACAGACGCACCGTTTCAGCATTTAAAAGACGAACGCTTTACTTCCTGTGTAGAAATAAAGCGTGTTTATCAGGCGGCGTTTGATGTCCGCAAGGAACTTTCCGCCGAAATAATCAAAAATAATTTTTGTACGATGTTTGGTCTTTAGAATAATGAAGGACGGACAACATCGTTCAAGCCTTCGGTTTTCACTACCCATCGTGCGGGGAGTATCCCCGCAACGCCCCTGTTTAGAAAGGCTTGTAAGTTACGCCAAGGCTAAGCATCCAGAGATTTTTTGACAATTCTGTCTTGTTTCCAGAAAGATAATAGTCCGCGTCAAAATATTTTACGTAAACTGCGGAAGTTGTGATTGTCAAATTTTTGATGGCTGTAACTTCAACACCGCCGCCAACTGTAAGGCTGTCCAAAACAGGATTGAATGTGCTGTTTGAAGTGTCTGTGATTCCCTGGTTGCTATACGCGACTCCGGCACTTGCGCCAAGGAATCTGCAGATTTTGTAGTCTGCGCCAAAAGCGATTTCCCATGAGTTGTCGTAGTCAGTTTCGCCAAGAATATTGTCCTGAGATGCAAAATCATTGAAGTAATAGTTGAAACTTGTTGAAATATAAAGCGGTTCAAAAATTTTGTAGCCAACGCCAAGGTTCAGCACTGCAGGAAGGTCTGTGCGGAAGTTTGAGTCATTTGTGATTCCATAATATTTTGCGATGTCGCCTTTTACGTTGCTTACATTGTATTCAATTCGGCTTAAAGTCTGGTACTGAACAGAAAGGTCAAGACCGGAAATTACTGGAGGTTTTGCATGGATTCCGAATACACAAGACTGACCGAAACCTTTTGCGTCATAACTGATTTTGTTTCCGCCATTTATTGAGTTGAATGTAGGATCATTGCACTTAAGAATCATTTCCTGAGTTCCATAAGTGTATCTGTAGGCTGCAGAAAGCGAAAGCCAGTCTGTTACAAGATATGCCGCACCAATCTGACCGCCAAGTGTAAGCGAAGTTACGTCAAGCGAATGATTTTGTGCCATGGTAAGAGATGCTTTTGCGGCTTTTTCGTAATTATCTTTTTTTGCCGCATATTCAGCAAATTTTGAACCGTACTTTGTTTTAACGCTATAAGCTTGTGCTAATGATTTTGCAGTATCATCGTTCGGATTTGCCTTAATCCAAGCGAGTGCAAGTTCTTCATTTCCTCCGAAGTTTGTTTTTACAGCGTTGTCAAATGAATTTGTTGCAGTCTGAATCATACTTGCCGCAAGTCCGTATTTTGTAGCTTCTTCACCTTGCTGGCTAGCTCCGTTCAGGAACATAAGGCTTGTCGCGCTTGTTCCTTCTGAGTATGAGAGTGCGCCGCCTCCTGCGTAAACACCAAATGTAAGGAACATTGACCATCTGTTTCTTTTGTAGACTACGTCAAAGTTTGGATAAAATAGAACTGTTGTCTCATCGTTGGAATAATAATCTGGAACTTTGTATTCATCTTTGTATTTGTTGCCAGTTTTTAATTCGTTTGCGTATTCCTTGAACACAAACTGGTTTCCGGCTTCAATGTAAAGTCCGTCTGCCATAAAGCCTGTTCCGGCAATATTGTAGAAAGCGGCTTCTGGACGTTCATTTTCTGTGTTGCGGCTTGGGTTTCTAAGATAACCTGTGCTCATGTTTGTTTTGTTTTCAACGCCACCGGCATAAATGCAAATGGCTGTTAGAGAAATAATTACAGAAAAAATAAGTTTTTTCATTTTTAGATCCTTTATTATGACAAAAATCGTCAAAGTGTCAAAAATATATGTTTATATTAGACAAATAATCAAATTTTGTCAAATTGTCGAAAGCAGACCAGCAGAGCGCGGTCTTGTGTCGGAGGGGTAGTGAAGACCGCAGGTCTGAACGTAGGGCAGGCGCCCTCCTTTAAAATGAAAAATTGCAAGACCGTTAGATTTTTGTTATCATATAAAAAATGAATATGAATGATTTGCGGGCTTCTGCTTATGCGAATGGCATGGGAAAAAGTCCGGATGAAAAAAAATCTGATAAAAAAGATTCTTCCATTGTAAAGCCGTTTGTGCCGCCACGGATAAAAAAAATTGTTTCGGACGATGACAAAAAAACTGGTCCGGAAAAGCGACTTTTTGAAGGTGTGGATAAGAAAATCGGGAAAATTTTAGAAAACCGAAAAGATTTCCGCTCTGCTGAAAAAGAAAGCCCTGCGCATGATTCTGCTGAATATTTAAAATCCGGCGGACTTTTAAAAGTTCCTGTTTCACCAAAAGAGGCGGACGGAAGCGATTCTGTTTATCGCCGTGTTGCAAAATTTTTGCTTTTGGTTGGAATTGATGAGGCTGCGAAAATTCTGCCGCATCTGACCGCGGAACAGACTGAAAAAATAATTCCTGAAATTGCGTCGATTCGTAGCGTTTCCCCGGAAGAAGCGGCTGTTATTCTTGAAGAGTTTAACGGTCTGCTTGAAAAATCCCGTGAATCTGGTGGCGTTGAAACTGCGCGGGAAATTCTTGAAAAGGCGTATGGTCCGGAAAAAGCCCGCGAAATGCTTGAAAAATCTGCACCTTTTGGCGGTGCGAAACCTTTTGACTATCTGAATGATGCGGACAGCGAGCGGATTTTTTATCTTCTTTCTGATGAAACTGAACAGATTCAGGCTTTGGTTTTAAGCAAGATTGAACCAAAAAAAGCGGCAAGCGTTATAAATCTTATGAAGCCAAAGGAAAAGGCGGAGGTTGTGCGCCGGCTTGCAAAAATGGAACCTGTAAGCCCGGAGATTTTAAAGCGCGTTGATCAGGCGATTCGTGAAAAATCCTTGGCGCAGACAACTGAAAAAGCTGAAAAAATAGACGGAAGGAACGCTCTTTCCGCAATTCTTAAAAAGATGAGCCCGGCTGCTGAAGATGAAATTCTTGCCGGTCTTGCGGAGGAAGATCCTGCTCTTGGCGAAGATTTGCGTGGCAGGCTTTTTACAACGGAAGATGTGCTTAATGCTGATGACAAATTTATTCAGCAAAAACTGCGGGATATGTCGGATTCTGAAATCGCGATGCTGGTCGCGGCAAAATCAAAGGAATTCAGGAACAAAATTTTTGGCTGCATTTCGGCAGGAAGACAAAAAAATGTTCAGGATGAAATAGAAATCAACTCTCCGTACAGAAAATCTGACTGCGAGAGCATAACATCAGGCTTTTTTAGCGTTTTGCGCCGCGCTTACGAGAACGGCGAGCTTATAATAAAAGGAAGAAACGAGGAAGAATATGTCTAAAAATAAAATCGAAAAATCTTACAAAGGCTTTGAGCTTATTTCAGAAACTGAAATTCCAGACTGTTCTTCTGTAGGGCTTTATCTGCGTCATAAAAAAACTGGACTTGAAGTTTTTCATCTTTTAAATGATGACGAGGAAAATCTTTTTGCGTTTGCGTTCAGAACTCCTGTAAAGGATTCAACTGGTGCGGCCCACATTACGGAACATTCCGTTTTTTGCGGCTCAGAAAAATTTCCTTTAAAAGAACCTTTTACAAATATGATGAATCAAAGCGTGAACACTTTTTTGAATGCGCTTACTTATTCTGATAAAACCGTTTATCCAGCTTCATCCACAGTAAAATCCGATTATTTTAATCTTATGGACGTTTACGGTGATGCAGTTTTTTTTCCTCTGCTGAAAAAAGAGGCGTTTTTGCAGGAAGCGCACAGAATCGAGCTTGATGAAAACGGAAAACCTTCAATTCAAGGCGTTGTCTACAACGAGATGAAAGGCGCTTATTCATCTTTTGAGTCGGTTGCAAACGATGTTCAGCTAAGAAGTCTTTTTCCGGACACAAATTATGCGTTTGATTCCGGCGGTGATCCGATGGATATTCCGGGTTTTTCTTATGAGGCGTTCAAGGATTTTCATAAGAAATATTACCGGCCGGAAAATTGTCTTGTTTTTTTGTATGGAAATATTTCCACAGAAGAACAGCTGGATTTTCTTCAGGAGCATTTTCTAGACAGGCTTGAAAAAAAATTCCCTGAACCGGCGGAATCTGAATATTATCCTAATGTTCCGAAAGAATTTGAAGAAATTGAAACTCCGGAGCCGCAGTTTGAGCCAATAAAAATTGTGGCGGACGCGCCTGCTTCCGGGGCGACAGGTTCAACGGTTACAGTTAACTGGCTTTGCGGTCTTACAAAAAATCTTACAAGTTTTATAGAAGCAAGTTTTATGTCGGAGGTTCTTGCCGGACACGACGGTTCTCCGCTTTCAAAGGCGCTTGTTGAGTCAGAACTTGGCGATGATTTGGCTCCGATTTGCGGCGTAAGCAACGAAACCCGGAATTTTATGATTTCATTTGGGCTTCATGGTGTAAAACGCTGCAATGAAAAAAAAGTGTACAGACTTGTGATTGAAACGCTCAAAAAAATCTGCAAAAACGGAATAAACAAGAATGATGTTGATGCGGCTCTTATGAGCGCAGAATTTGCAAATCGTGAGATTGTCCGTGTTTCAGGTCCGTATTCGCTTGTTCTGCTGGACCGCGCGCTTAACGGCTGGAATTATGGAAGAAATCCTGCGGAAACGCTTTTGTACCGCGCAGAATTTGAAAAAATCCGCAGAAATGTTGAAAGCGATCCTTCTTATGTTGAAAATTTAATCCGCCGGTTCATGCTTGAAAATGACAGAATTTCGTATGTTTCAGTGCGCCCTTCAAAATCTTATCTTTTAAAAAGAGAAAAGAAAGAAAAAAAACTGCTCAAAGAACTTATGAAAAATGAAGACGTCGAGCAAATCAAAAAAGATTTGGAACTGCTGCATTCATATCAGAATCATCATGAAACCCCGGATGAACTTTCGTGTATTCCGCGGCTTAAACTTTCTGAGTTTTCAACAGAATTTGAGCGGATTGAGACAAAAATTATCAAAGTGAAATCGGCCGGCTCTGAAATTCCTGTTTTTGCGAACAAAGAAGGAACAAATGGAATAGGTTACTTGGAAGTCTGCTTTCCTCTGGACAGTTTTTCGCCGGAAGAATATTTTTATCTTCCTTTTTTTGCGTATTGTGCCTCAAATATTGGCTGGAACGGAAAATCCTGGGTTCAATGTGCGGAAGAAACTGCGCTTGATACAGGCGGAATTTACACAAGGCTTTTATCTTCTTCAGGTTCGCAGACAGAACGCGCAAAAAAAATGGCGGAAGAATTAAAGGAATTCAATGTTACAAAACGCGACTGGATTATTTTTTCTGTTCGTTATCTTGATGAAAAACTGGATGATGCGCTTGCGTTGTTTGCGGACTGTCTTTCTGGCTATGAATTCAATGATTTGAAGCGGTTAAAGAATTTGCTCGGCGAAACTTTGAGTTCTATGAAATCTTCTGTTGTTCCGCACGGAAACCGCTATGCTTCCAGACGCGCGCAAAGTTTAAAGACTCATTCAAGTTCGGTTGATGAAATCTGGTATGGAATTTCGCAGCTTTTCTTTTTGAACAAACTTTCCAGAAAATCTCCGGAAGAAATCCGTGAAAAATTTATCTCGATAAAAGAAAAACTTTTTAAGGCCGGTGCGGTTCTTCATCTTGTTGCCGATGAGAACACGTTGAACATTTCAATGAAAAAAATGCCAGAATTTATTGAAAACGCAAAAATTTTGGCGGTTCAACCTAAAAAAAGTCAGGATGAAGATGAATTCAAAAAACTTCTGCTTCTGCCTGGTGAAAATTCGGTGCTTCCGCAAATAGAATTCTTCTGGGTTGATTCTCAGGTTGGTTTTGCCGCCTCAACTCTTCCGGGAACATATTTTGGTGAAAAAGAAAATGCCGCAGATTTTGTTCTTGCGCATTGGCTTTCTGGAACATTTTTGTGGGAGCGGATTCGTACAACGGGCGGAGCGTACGGGGCTTATGCTTCAAGCCTGAATTTGAGCGGACAGTTCAATTTTTCAACTTTCAGAGATCCGACGCCGGAAAAATCTGTGCAGACCTTCAGAAAATGTCTTGAGGACGCCGCAAACGCTGAATTTTCAGAAGAAGAATGTGAGCGTAGCATAACCGGCACTTATGGTGAGGAAATTCAGCCTCATTCACCTTATGGCAGAGGAATCGCAGGTTTTTACAGGACGATTTATTGCATCAGCGAGGAAGACAGACACGAAAAACTTGTAAATCTTCTTTCTGTAAAATCCGAAAATGTAAAAGATGCCGCAGAAAATCTTTTGAAAAATATTGATTCTGCCAGAACTGTTGTGATTGGAAATAAAACAGAAAAAAATGCTAGCGTGAATATAAAATTACCTTTATAATTTTATATGTTTAGCAGGGGTTTGTGATTTCTTTTATCAGCTAAAAACCGAGGTTTTTTATTATGGACAAAAAAGTTAAGCAGTGTATAGAAATGTTACGTCAGCTGGTTTCTGATGTTCAGGGTGCTCCGTATCCTGGGGAAGATATTAACAACGAGCTTTATTCAATTTGGTATGAACATGCCCAGGCTGCGGCTGTTGCTTGTTTTGAATATCTTGATGAGAATTTTCCAGAAGAATCCAAGGACGTTACAAAAAAACTCGATAAACTCTTTAAATAAATATGAATATTTCTAAAAAAAGTTCAAAAATTAACCGTTATCAATTAACTGGATCTCAAAAAAAAAGTGGCTTGAATGTTTGGCGTTTTGTATTTAACGGAACTGAAAAAGTTACTGGTCAGGAACGGAAATTTTTTATTGAGCTTTCCATGTTGAATCCGGGGCTTTGTCCAGAAGAGGCTGTCTTAGGTTTTAAGGCACGCGTTAATATTTCTGCGGAAGATTTGCAGAATGTTCTGGCAGGTTCGGTTTCGGCGCAAAGTATTCAAAGTGAATCTTATGTTGTTCCATCTTATGTTGTCTTGCGGGCAGGCGCTCTTGGTTCAGAAGCAAAGCAGGTTTGCGCATACAGCGCGGCAAAAGATGTTTCTGTAAGTTCAAAGAGTTTCTGCATTCAGGGGGATAAATTTTCTTTTGATGGCGAGAAACTTTCCGGGCGGATAGACTGTTCTCCAGGCGACATTCAGGAACACCCGGAATATTTATGCGACTCAGGTTCTGTAAGCTGGGAATTGCGCTATGAAATCCGCTGTGATTTTGAAAAAGGTTATTCAGGAAAAAATTATTATTGGGCTCCAACCGGAGCAAGAACTGTTTTTGCAGGAAATTTCACGATAGACGGAAAAGTCTACGAGGTTGTTCCTAAAAAATCAGCTGGCTATATTGACCGCTTTTTTGGAAAAAATGTTGTTTTTCCGTGGGTTCACCTTTCTTCAAATGTTCTTACGAGCATAATTTCTGGAAAAACTTTAACAGACTCGACTTTTGCAGTTCAGGGTGCTTTTGAAAATCAGGTTTCGGCTGTTGTTGATTTTGAAGGAAATGCAATCACGTTTGAAGCTGGAAAAGCCAAGGTTTCAGATGGTTCAATCTGGAATTTTTCTGAAATGCCTGAAAATAATGGAGTTGAAAATCTTCATTGGAGCGTAAGTCTGAACAATAAGTCTTACGTTGTTGATATTGATATTTTTTGCCCGGCATCTCAGATGTATGTGAAATCTGTGGAAATTCCAGAAGGCAACAGAAATGTTCTGAAAATGCTTTGCGGTGGAACAGGAACAGGTGAAATCAGACTTTACAAACGTTTTGGAAAAAATCTTGAGCTTATTGAGCATGCAAAAATTGCAAGCGCGCTCTGCGAGTATGGACAGCTAGAAAAACCAGAATAAATTTCTTGCCTTTCCACTTTTTTATGCGTATCTTCAAATTAAGAAAGGGAAAAAGTGGAGGCGTTTATGGATTACGAACATTTTACATTAAAAACTCAAGACGCTTTGCAGAATGCAAGTGCGTTGGCTCAAAAAAATGATCATAGCGAAATCGGGCTCGAACATCTTCTTTCTGCGCTTTTAAGCCAGCAGGATGGAATTGTTGTGCCGATTATCGAACGCGTTGGTGTTAACGTTCAGAATTTGCAAAAACAAGTTGATGACCTTCTTGATGAATATCCGAAAGTTACCGGCAATGTTCAGATGAATTTCTCCAACGAAGCTCAGAAAGTTCTTGCCAAAGCAGAAAATGAAATGTCTAAACTGAAGGATCAGTATCTTTCATGCGAGCATATTCTTCTTGCAATGACAAAATCAGATTCGCGTGTCGGTGAACTTTTAAACAAAAATGGATTGACTTACGATTCTGTTCTGGAAGCGTTAAAATCTGTCAGAGGAAATCAGACCGTTGATTCCCAGGACCCTGAAAGCAAAATGCAGAGTCTTTCAAAATATTGCACGGATTTAACTGCGCGTGCACGTCAGGACAAGATTGATCCGGTAATCGGCCGTGATGAGGAAATCCGCCGTGTAATGCAGGTTTTGTGCCGCCGAACAAAGAACAATCCTGTTTTGATTGGTGAGCCGGGTGTTGGTAAAACCGCAATCGTTGAAGGTCTTGCCCGCCGAATCGCAAGCGGAGATGTGCCTGAAAGTCTGAAAAACAAACGGCTGCTTTCGCTTGATATGGGAAGCCTTGTCGCCGGTGCGAAATTCCGAGGTGAATTTGAGGAACGACTAAAAGCTGTAATCACAGAAGTTACAAAATCAGAAGGGCAGATTATTCTGTTCATCGATGAGCTTCATACGATTGTAGGGGCTGGAGCAAGCGAAGGTTCAATGGACGCTTCGAATTTGTTGAAGCCAGCTTTGAGCCGCGGTGAAATTCATGTGATTGGCGCGACAACTTTGAACGAATATCGAAAATATATCGAAAAAGATGCGGCGCTTGAACGACGGTTCCAGCAGGTTTACTGCGCTGAACCAACGGTTGAGGACACAATCGCAATTTTGCGTGGACTCCGCGACAAGTATGAGATTCACCATGGTGTAACAATTGAAGATGAGGCTCTTGTAAGTGCGGCAGTTCTTTCAAACCGTTACATTACAAACCGTTTTTTGCCGGACAAGGCGATTGACCTGGTTGATGAAGCCGCCAGCCGTCTTAAGATGGAAATAGAAAGCCAGCCTGTTGAACTCGATCAGGTTGAGCGAAAAATCCTTCAGCTTCAGATTGAAAAACAATCATTGAGCAAGGAAGACGATCCAGCTTCAAAAGAAAGGCTTGAAAAACTTGAAAAGGAACTTTCTGAATTCAATTCAAAGCGGGATGCTATGAAACTTCGCTGGCAAAACGAAAAGAACAGCATCAATAAAAGCCGGGAATTAAAGGAACAGCTGGAAAATGCGCGCTTTAATGAAGAAAAATTCACCCGGGAAGGAAATCTTGCGAAGGCGGCTGAATTAAAATACAGCATAATTCCTTCGCTTCAAAAACAGCTTGAGGAAGCTACAAAAGCGGAAAAGGAAAAAGAGGATAATCCTGAGCGCGAATCTTTGCTCCGTCAGTCTGTAACAGAAGAAGATATTGCCCGTGTGGTTTCTTCATGGACAGGAATTCCTGTCGCAAAAATGATGACAAGTGAAAAACAGAAGTATCTTCAGCTTGAGGAAGTTCTTCACAAGCGCGTAATTGGTCAGGATGAAGCCGTGCAGGTTGTAAGCGATGCGATCCGCCGTAACCGTTCTGGCTTGAGCGATCCGAACCGTCCGCTTGGCTCGTTTATGTTCATCGGACCGACTGGAGTTGGTAAGACTGAACTTGCAAAAACGTTGGCGGATTTTCTGTTCAATGATGAGAAGGCTCTGACCAGAATCGATATGTCTGAATACATGGAAAAATTCAGCGTGAGCCGATTGATTGGTGCGCCTCCGGGATACGTTGGATACGATGAAGGTGGTCAGCTTACAGAAGCAGTCCGCCGCAGACCGTACAGCGTTGTTCTTTTTGATGAAGTTGAAAAAGCGCATCCAGATGTTTTCAATGTTCTTCTTCAGGTTCTTGATGACGGAAGATTGACTGATGGACAGGGACGGGTAGTTGATTTCAAGAATACTATCATTATTATGACAAGCAACTTGGGAAGCGAACTTATTCTTGACGCGGCAAATGAATCTTCTTCAGAAAAAACTGAAAATGTTTCACCGGAAGTTCGCGCAAAAATCGATGAACTTTTGAAAACTCATTTCAGACCGGAATTTTTGAACCGAATCGATGAGATTGTAATGTTCCAGAAACTTGGAAAAGATTGCATCGGCGGAATTGTAAAAATCCAGCTTGAACGCGTTGCAAAACGCCTTGAAGACAGACGAATCTCAATTGACTTTGATGAAAAAGCAATTGATTTCCTTTGCGAAAAAGGCTACGACCCGGCATTTGGTGCCCGCCCTGTAAAACGAGCGATTCAAAACTGGGTGGAAAACCCATTGAGCAAAGAACTCCTTGCCGGAAAATTCGGCGAAGGCGCAAAAATCAAAGTATCTTCAGACGGAACAAAATTGCTGTTTGAGTAACCGAGAAGGATGAATGTTGAATTTTTTGGAGGAATAAAAGCGTAGGTAGATTTGTAATTTGTGAAGACTTTGTGCGATGAAAACATTTAAAGTGCGTAGCACCCAATTGGATACAAGCGCAGCGCGAGCACAACCGTCTGGAGCAAATTGCAAATCTACCGTAAGCGTTTTTTCTCAAGTAATAAAAGTTTCGACATTCTTCCCAAAAAATGCTTCAAGGACGCCAAACTTGCTTTTTTCCTTCGCGCACAGATATTTTTTATTCATTCTCCAAAATTCAACATTCATCCCAACATTGTTTTGAATACAATAATGTGATAAAATCATTCCGATGAGTTTTATCGAGAACTGCAGAAGTTTTGTGAAAGAATTCCTTGAAGAGAAAGATTGCAATGTCTGTTATCTTTCTCTTCAAGATTCAATCTGCAAAAAAGTTTTTTTCGGCACAAAACTAAAAATACTGAATCTAAAAAACAACTTAAATCCTCTTGCTCCGTTTCTGGATTTAATTTCAGAAAAAAATCCCCCGGCAAAACTTGTTCGTGAAACTGTAGTTCCTTTTCATGCGGAAATTTTTCTTTCGTATTTTAAGAACGGAGTTGTAAACGAAAATTACGATGTTGTTACAGACGACAACGTTAATTACGAGCGAAATATTTTCATTTCGGAGATAATTGAATTCATTAAAAAAATCTGCACAGAAAATTATCTTGTGCTGAACAGCCAGCTTCTTTCTCCGGAAAGTTGCCGGATAATAAAAATCCTTGAAAAAACAAAAACTCTTGGAAAATTTATTTTCTGCTTTGACCCGGATGATTTTTCCCCGGAAAACGATGCTTTCTCAAAACTTTATGAATATGCCCGGGAAAGAAAAGAATATCTTCAATATTATGATGACAGCCTTGCCGAAGCAAAGAAAAATGAAAATTCAAAGAACACAAAAAAATCAGAGAAAATAAAATTTGAAAAATATTACAACGCGCTAAAAAATTACCGCACATTTCTTTTTGAAGATTCTGGAAGTTATGTTCTGAATCAGGTTTCAAAAAAAATTGACAAAATGCGGCTCACAGAACGCCAGAAAAATCTTTTGTCCTATGAAATCGCGCTTTTCCATTATTATTCAAACAGGATTGATGAGGCGACTCTTGAATTCAACAAAATTGTTCTGGAATGTCAGGATGAGGATTTAAAGGCTGCGGCGATGTTTTATCTTTCAAAAGCATATTCCCAGAAAAAAATGAACAAAGTCGCATTCAAATATGCGCTTCTTTTGGAACGGATGCTTTTAAAGAAGAAGAATTCTCCGTTTTATGCGTTCGCCGTGATGCAGGAATATTTTTCTGTTCCTCGTTTTAATCAGAAATTCCTTGAAAAACGCTATTTCGACGCACTGAAAATCCTGAAAAAACAAAATCTTTTGAACAACTATATTCAGACAGCCTTGAATGTTCCGAATTTTTTTATTGAGGACAAAAAAATCCTTGAAACAAAAATTCTTCCGATTATTGAAAACTGCATAAAAATCTCAAAGAAAACCAGAAACAACTTGAATCTTTCAAATGCCCTGCAATGGAAAGGAATTATTTTTTCCCGGCTTGGAAAATCTTGTGAATCATCAGTTTTTTACGACCAGAGCCTTTCCCTCCGCTCAGAAATTAACGATCCGGTCTATACAATCAGAATAAGGAACGGTTTGTCTTATGAAGCATTGATTCGTTCGGAATATAAAAAAGCGTACACTTTGCTGAATGAATATGTTTCCCGGCTGAATGAAATTTCAAATTACAGGACGATAATAAACACATTGCGCAATATTGCGTTGCCGTTGTTTTATTCAAGAAATTTTCAGGCGGTGAATAAACTTTTTCAGTTCATAACAAATCTTATCCGGCTTTTTAACCTTGATGATATGGCGAACAATTCGTTTTTGCCGGAATTCAATGATATGCAAATCTACCGCACCTTTGTGGATTTTGAGCTTGGAAATTTCGACCGCGCAAGAATGTCTTTGTACAATATTGAAAATAATTCTGGAAATGTCTCGGATGAACTTTACATTCTGCTGTATTTTCTGGAATCCGCATATCTTCTGATTCACGGAAATTTAAAGCAGTCTTTTGAGATTTTGGACGATTCGTTGCCGCCGCTTCAGGAAATTCATCCTTATCAGGGGCATCTGATAGTTTTTGTTCTTTATGAATATGCGATTCTTCTAAAAACAAAAGGTTTTGAGGAAGATTCCCAAAAATATTTTGACCGTGGATTTAAAATTGCAAAAACTTTGAATCTGACTCATTACACAAAAAACAGGGAAAATTTTTCACTTCAGGAATATATTGAAAGCTTCGAGCCTTTTGAGCCGCTTAAAATTGACATTGAGGAAATCCGGAAAAAAACGAACAAGGACAGTCTTGTGAATCAAGTTCATCAGAAACTTGAGGATTATCGTTTTCTGAACAAAATAATGGCAGACACAACGGAAAATCTTTCATTGAAGATGTTTATTGAAAAAACAATTCAGGCTTTGTTTGACTATTCGTTTGCTGATTCAGTCTTTTTTGCGGAAAAAAATGGAAACCGCTGGAAACGCCTTGATTCAGTTTCCCGCATAAAAGAAAATTTTCCGCCGGCGGAAGTATGGAATAATTGCCAGACACTTTCGGTGCGTGCAATGAACAACTGGCTTATTTTTGATGAAAAAACGAATTCGTATTTTGTTGTGATAGAAAAATTTGGGTACACGCTTGGAATAATCATCACTTATAGGCATGAAAAAAGCATTTCTTCGGAAAGCCTGAATATTTTGAACATTGCAATTTCTGATATTCAGGCAAAATATATAATCCTAAAGCAAAATTCGGCGCTTCAGCAGATTTCGGACACGGATGAGCTTACAAAAATTTACAACAGACGCGCGCTTTTGGAATATATTGACGAGCAGAATCTAAAAATAAAACGCTACGGTACAACTGGAAATTCTACAAAAATGCTGGTTTTTGCTTTTCTGGATCTGGACAACTTTAAATTCTACAACGACAATTATGGCCACAAGACAGGAGATTTTCTTTTAAAGGAATTCGCTTCTGTCCTTTCAAAGAGTTTCCGCAAGGTTGATTTTGTCTGCCGCTATGGTGGAGATGAATTTATTGTTGTTATTCAGAAAGTTACTTGCGCTCAGGCTGAAAAAATCCTTGAAAATGTTCATCAAAAGCTGAAAGAAGAGAAATATTTTATTCCTAAGATGGAAAAATTTCTTGGCAAAAAAATAGACGTTCCTTCAGACCGTCTTATCGGATTCAGCGCCGGGCTTTGCTCTAGTTCTGACATTGAGACAGGAAAATCCCTTAGAACCGCGATTGATTTCGCTGACAAGGCATTGTATTTTTCAAAAAAGAACAGGAAAGGCTCAACTACAATCTTTGAAAATATCCGAGAAAAGCTTTAAATCTGTTGAGGAAGCATAAAATCTGCACATAAGACTTTTTGTTATTGCATTATTTCGCTGAATTCATTAAATTCTAATCAAACTTAAAAATATTTTTTTAGGAGATTTAACATGGCAGTTAGAGTTGCTATTAATGGTTTCGGTCGTATCGGCCGTTTGGCTTTCCGTCAGATGTTTGACGCAGAAGGTTATGAAGTTGTTGCTATCAACGATTTGACAAGCCCAGCTATGCTTGCTCATCTTTTGAAGTATGATACAGCACAGGGTGGATTCGCTGGAAAAATCGGTGAAAACAAGCACACTGTATCAGCTACAGAAGATTCTATTATCGTAGATGGAAAAGAAATTAAAATCTCTGCTGAAAAAGATGCAGCTAACTGTCCTTGGGCAGCAAACAAGGTAGACGTTGTTCTTGAATGTACAGGTTTCTACACATCAAAAGAAAAGGCAGAAGCTCATATTAAGGCTGGTGCACGCAAGGTTGTAATTTCTGCGCCTGCTGGAAACGATCTTCCAACAATCGTTTTCAATGTAAACCACAAGACTCTTACAAAGAACGACAACATCATTTCTGCCGCTTCTTGTACAACAAACTGCTTGGCTCCAATGGCTAAAGCATTGAATGACTTTGCTCCAATCCAGAGCGGAATTATGTCTACAATCCACGCTTACACTGGCGACCAGATGATTCTTGACGGTCCTCAGCGCAAGGGTGACCTCCGCCGTTCACGCGCAGGTGCTCAGAACATCGTTCCTAACTCAACAGGTGCTGCAAAGGCTATCGGTCTTGTAATTCCTGAATTGAACGGAAAATTGATTGGTTCAGCTCAGCGTGTTCCAGTTCCAACAGGATCTACAACAATCCTTACAGCTGTAATCAAGACAAACAAAGAAGTTACAAAAGAAGCTATCAACGCAGCTATGAAAGCTGAAGCAACAGAATCTTTCGGATACAACGAAGATCAGATTGTTTCTTCAGATGTAATCGGTATGCGCTTCGGCTCACTTTTCGATGCTACACAGACAATGGTATCTAAAGTATCTGATGATACATATCAGGTACAGGTTGTTTCTTGGTACGACAACGAAAATTCTTACACATCACAGATGGTAAGAACAATCAAATACTTCAGCGAAAACTGCTAATTTTAGCTGATTCGTGAAGTGAAAAGGCATCCTGAAAAAGGATGCCTTTTTTGTTTAACTTATTTGATTGTTCTTTCATATTGAGGTGGTCGCAAACTCTTCGAGTTGTGCTCCCGCAAAATGCTGCGCACTGCTCGCATTTTGGGTAATCACAATCAAATACTTCAGCGAAAACTGCTAATTTTAGCTGATTCGTGAAGTAAAAAGGCATCCTGAAAAAGGATGCCTTTTTTGTTTAGCGTATTTGTTGAGGAAATTGCGCAATCAAATTTTTTCTTTTTTTTTTGCAACCTTTGTTTTCATGTTGTGTCTATATTTTCAGACTGCCAAAAAGGCTGTGGGAGATTTGAAAAATGAAAAAAGTTATTCCTGTTTTTTTTGCTGCTGATGACAATTATGCGCCGTTTATTGCAGTAACTCTTGAATCAATTCTTGACAATGCAAGCAAAGATTATCAGTACAAATTCTATATTCTTACAACGAATATCCGCGAGGAATTTAAGTCAGTTCTGGAAAAATACAATTCAGAAAATGTTTCAGTCGAATTTGTTTCTCTTTCCGAAACTGTAGAATCTGTAAAAGAAAAATTTGCCATCCGCGATTATTATTCAATGGCAACTTATTATCGGTTCTTTATTGCAGATATGTTTCCTCAATACAATAAGGCGCTTTACCTTGATTGCGACATTGCCGTTTTGGGCGACATAAGCGAGCTTTTCAATACAAATGTACGTAATTTTTATCTTGGTGCAATTCCTGATGAATCACTTTTTAAATATCTGCCGTTTTCTGAATATGTAGAAAAAGCCCTTGGAGTTCCTGCCGCAGAATATTTTAATGCAGGCATTATGGTTATGAATCTTGCCGCATTCCGCAAGTATGATGTTCTTTCCCAGTTTGTGGAATTGATGAAAAAATATAAATTCCGCGTTGCCCAGGATCAGGATTATCTGAATGTAATCTGCAAAAATAAGGTAAAGTTCATAGAAACTGGCTGGAATAAAGGCGCTATTTTCACTCCTGGATTTGATGAAAGCACGCTTAAACTTGTTCATTATAACTTGAACAGAAAGCCATGGCATGCAACAGGTGTAAAATATGAGGAATATTTCTGGAAATACGCGGAAAAAACTGAATTTGCAAGTCTTATCCATGAAAAACTTGCAAACTATTCAGATGAAGCACGTGCGAATGACAACGCTGGTCTTGAAAATCTTATAAATATGTGCACCCAGGAAGCGAACAGCGAGACAAATTATTACAACACTTACGTAAAGAGATATGATATATGGAAAAATCTGCTGAACGACTTGAAATCCTTGCTAAAATCGATGAGTACGAGCGTAACGAATGGTGGTCACGAGATGTTGAAGCTGACCCGGAAACTATTCCGCTAACGCTGGACAAAGTAGATTATTTTCAGAAGAAGTTTTCAACAAGAATTCTTACAAAACTTGCGAACTTTCTTGGCAGAATATTTATCAATTCCCTTATAAAAAACAAGGCGCTGATAATCAAGGAAGTCCGCGGGCTAAAAGAAAATTATCTTCCGCTTGAAAAACAGGGCGCAATCATAACCTGCAACCACTTTAATCCGTTTGATAATTTTGCGGTTTACAAAGCGATTGAAGGTCACGTTAAAAAAAATGAGCTTTACAAGATAATCCGCGAAGGAAATTTTACAAATTTTCCAGGATTTTTCGGATTCCTGTTCCATTACGCGAACACAATTCCTTTAAGCAGCAATTTAAGCTGCATGAAAGAAATGATGAAAGCCGTTTCTAGTTTTTTAAAGCGCGGGGAAAAAATCCTGGTATACGCGGAGCAGGCCTTATGGTGGAATTACAGAAAACCTAGACCCCTTACGCCAGGCGCATTCCGCTTTGCCGCAGAAAATAAGGTGCCGGTTATTCCAATGTTCATAACGATGGAAGATTCAAAAATAGCCGGTCCGGATGGATTTCCAGTTCAGGAATACACAGTCCATATTCTGCCGGCAATATTTCCGGATGAAAACAAATCTGTGCACGAAAACTGCGCGGAAATGAAAGAAAAAAATTATGCGCTCTGGAAAAAAACTTACGAGGATTTTTACAGAATCCCTTTAACGTATCTAAAAAAATAAACAGACTAAAAAAGTCAAAAAGAGAGAAAAAATGCTGTTTTATGTTATCTGTATTTTTGGCGGCGACGCAGCGATTATCATTTTGAATCTGCTTACAAAAAATTCGCTTGCTGAAAATTCCGCATATTCAAATAAATTTCTGGTTATTGCGGGGCTTTTGCTGATTGCCGGCTGCATTGCGCTGGACGGAATCTCCGCGTTCCTGATTCGCCGCCTTCCTGAGAAATGGTTTAGATTCAACGTTGATTTTCATAAAGTTTCAAAAAAAGAATGTAAATTCTACGAGAAACTTGGAATAAAAATCTGGAAAGACCACATCCTTGAGCTTGGAATGTTCACGGCGTTCAGCAAAAAGCACGTTGCGGACCCGGAAAGCCCGGAATATATTGAACGTTTTATCCTTGAGTCAAATTACGGCGCGCTTATCCATATTGTGGGCGTTTTCCTTGGATTCTTGCTGCTTGCGCTCTATCCAAAAAATCTTTTATGGCGGATGAGCTTTCCTGCGGCGCTTATAAATGCGTTTATGAACATTTTTCCGTTTATGATTTTGCGCTATAACCTTCCTCGTTTGCACCGAATGCACACTATTCTTATAAAAAAACAGCAGAAAAAAAATAATTAAAAAGGAAAGGGTGGACGATCGCTTTACGGCCTTTAGAAGTAATTAACAGTTTTGCTTGCAAAACTGCAAACGAAGCTAAATTAATAATCTTATAAAAGAGATAAAAGCTTCGTTGCTACCCACCGTGCGGGCTCAAACGCCGCCCTACGGGCTTTAGCCCGATAGTGGAACGTACAACGCCCGCTTTTGCGATGAAATCGCAGAATGTACATGAGAGAAGCGAGCAGTGGCGCAGCTTCCTGATTAATAGCACATTTTTGCGATGAAATCGCAAAATGTACAAATGTCTCCTGTTTTCCCCGGCAGTTTTTTTTCTTTTTCAAGTTTTTTAATCAGCGATGAAAGACCTTTTTCAAAGCAAAGTTTTATCATCGGATTTTTCTCTGCGTTCTGCATAACGGAATCAAAAGAGTCAGTTATTTTTCCAATAAAAAGCGCGCAGTTTTCATTTGCAAAACCACAGCAAGGCGCAAT
Source organism: uncultured Treponema sp. (assembly GCA_900317625.1). Classification (GTDB taxonomy): domain Bacteria; phylum Spirochaetota; class Spirochaetia; order Treponematales; family Treponemataceae; genus Treponema_D. The sequence goes on along the minus strand of ONHK01000001.1, from coordinate 216,942 downwards.
ATTTTCATCAGCATGAACAAAAAGAATATTTCCCGGTCCTTCGCAAAAATCTTCCTTGAACCATTTTTTGCTTTGCCAGCCACGTTTGTCATCGCTCTGAAAAGTCTGCGGTAAAACAAAAATATCCGCGGAAAAGTCGTTTCCAAGCGCATTCAGTTCCGATTCAAGTTTTTCCGTTTTTTCATCATCCAAAAATGGATCTGCAACTGCCTGGATGTTTATGCTTTCTTCGTCAAAAATCTTGTTCACAGCCGCACAAAAAATGCGTATTTTCTTGTAATCCTGTCCATGGAAGTTGTCGTAGCTTATTCCGATTTTTCCGTCGTAACCGGCATCGTATATTTTCTGTAAAGTCTGGTTCAGTTCTTCTTCATCTTTCCACCATACGCCGTTTGTCATAATCTGGTCAAACATAAAATCGTTTTTTCGCGCATAACTTATAATTTTGCACAAAAAATCCAGCGTCAGAAAAGGCTCGCCGCCAGAAAAACCAATTTTATCAATCTGGCTGTTTTTGGATGCACGGCATGAATCCAAAAATTTTACAGCTTCTTCCGCATCCAGCGAAACAGGCTTTCTGTCAACAAAACAATGTGCGCAATGCAGGTTGCACAAAGTTGTTGAGGAGAAAATTATTTCTGTCGGGGTGAACATAAAAACCGCCTTTTTTAGATAATTATACACTTTTTACAACACGATGAAAATTTTTATTTGTTGAATTTTCAGTCTAAACCTATTATATTTAAAATGATATTTTAATTTTAGAGGTCAAAATTATGATTAAGACAGTAAAAGACGTTGATCTTAAAGGCAAGCGCATTATCATGCGTGTTGATTTTAACGTTCCTATGAAGGACGGAGTTGTTCAGGATGATACACGAATTATGGCGGCTCTTCCTACAATCAAATATATTCTTGAGCAGAATCCTCGTTCTCTTGTTCTGATGAGCCACCTTGGCGATCCTAACAAAGACGTTAAAAAGGCAAAGGAAAAGGCTGAAAAAGCCGGAAAAACTTGGACAGACGCAGATTCAGAAAAGTTTATCAACGGCAAGAACCGCATGAAGCCTGTTGTTGAATATTTTGCTTCAAAACTTGGAAAGCCAGTTACATTCCTTCCTGACGCTCTTGGACAGAAAGCTGCAATCGATGCACTTCCAGACGGAGCTGTTGCAATGCTCGAAAATGTTCGCTTCCACAAGGAAGAAACTTCAAAAGATCCTGCAGAACGCGATGTAATGGCAAAAGAACTTGCTACTTACGGTGATATTTTTGTAAACGACGCTTTCGGAACTGCTCACCGCGATCAGGCTTCTACAGCTTCTATCGCTAAATTTATGCCAGTTCCTTCTGTTGGCGGATTCCTTATGGAAAAAGAAGTTAAATACATCCAGCCGATGGTAGAAAATCCTCCGAAACCACAGGTTGCAATTATCGGTGGTGCTAAAGTTTCTTCAAAAATCGCTGTTTTGGAAAGCCTTTTGAAAAACGCAAGCGCACTTGTAATCGGCGGTGGAATGGCTTACACCTTCCTTAAGGTTCAGGGACACAAAGTTGGAATCTCTTTGGTAGAAGATGACTTTATTGACACTGCTAAAAAACTTTTGAAAGACGCAGAAGCAAAAGGCGTTAAGATTGTTCTTCCTGTTGACCATGTTGCCGCAGACAAATTTGACGCAAACGCTACTCCTGTCGCTGTTGATGGTGTTGATATTCCAGATAACCTTATGGCTATGGATGTTGGTCCAAAGACAATCGCACTTTACAAAGATGTTCTTTCAACAGCAAAATCTGTTGTATGGAACGGACCTGTCGGCGTATTTGAATTTGACGCATTTGCAAAAGGAACTGAAACTGTAGCAAACCTTGTTGCTGAAGCAACTGGACGCGGTGCAATGACAGTTGTTGGTGGCGGTGACTCTGTTGCTGCTGTAAACAAGTTCCATCTTGCAGACAAGATGAGCCATGTTTCAACAGGCGGCGGTGCTTCCCTTGAATTCCTTGAAGGAAAAACATTGCCAGGAATCGCAATCTTAGCTACAAAATAGTTAGAATTACTTACCGGTTTACGACCAGTTTTGGCGACAAAGTAATCTATTTTAATAAAAAAAACGTCATTCGATAGAAGTTCGCTTCTTTTGAATGACGTTTTCTGTTTTTTAAGGATTTGTTTAAAATAAAAAAAGCGGATGACGGGAGTCGAACCCGCACGCCAACCTTGGGAAGGTCGTATACTACCGCTATATTACATCCGCATGGCTTTAATATAGCACAAATAAAGATTTATGTAAAATGCAGAAAGAATCTGGATATCGGATTTTTTCTATGAGTTGTAAATTTTGTAAATTCGCTTGCGCTTTTATTTAAATCCCTAAAAATAAGATATTCAGCAGGCGTTGTCCGTTGCACTACTGGACTAAAGTCCACGGGGCGGTGTTTGAGCCCGCAGAGGGGATAGGACGTAAGGGGAGACTTCCCCTAAAAATATTTCTTATTGTAAAAACGTGCGCATTTCATTAATATTTTATACAGAAAACTTAAATCGGATTTTTCCGACTTCTTATAGGAGAAAATATGGCACGTACTCATTACATTGCTGGTAACTGGAAAATGAACACTTCAAAGGCTGAAGCAGTTGCCCTTGCAAAAGACCTTGTTGAACAATTGAAGGGAAAAACAAACAAATTCATGATTGGAGTTCCTTTTGTATATCTTGATGCTGTTGCTCAGGTTGTAAAAGGTTCAAATATTATTCTTGCGGCTCAGGACTGTGCTGCAACTTCTAACGGTGCGCACACAGGTGAAGTTTCTACAACAATGCTTAAGGATATTGGCTGTCAGTGCGTTATTCTTGGACACTCAGAACGCCGCCACGAAATCGGTGAGTCAGATGAACTTATCAACAAAAAAGTACGCAAGGCTTTGAACGACGGTCTTGAAGTTGATCTTTGTATCGGTGAGCTTCTTGCAGAACGGGAAGCTGGTGAGGCTGAACAGGTTTGTGCTTTCCAGCTTTCCGCTGATTTGGCTGGTGTAACAAAAGAGCAGATGAAGAACGTTACAATCGCCTACGAGCCAGTTTGGGCTATCGGAACAGGAAAAACTGCAACTCCAGCAGATGCGGAGGCAATCCACAAGTTTATCCGCGGATATATCGCAAAGCTTTATAACCAGAAAGTTGCTGATGAAATCATCATCCAGTATGGCGGTTCAATGAAGGCTTCAAATGCTGCTGAACTTTTGGCTCAGCCGGACATTGACGGCGGTTTGATTGGCGGCGCTTCTTTGAAGGCTGAAACTTTTGTTCCAATCTGCGAACTGTAAATGATTGTTTTTCGGGATTTTGCGCATAAACAAAGTCCCGAAATTTATTCGTTTACGTTGACCAAAATATTTTATTCCATTAATATTTTCCATAATAGAAAAATTATAGGTTTATGCCTTATTGGAGTTTTTATAAATGAACATTATTCAGACTGTGCTTCTTGTTGCATTTGTGATTGTTTGCATATTGATTGTTTGTCTTGTGCTTGTTCAGGATGACGGACAAAGTGGAATGGGCGGACTTCTTGGTGGTCGCGGAACAGCGGCTTTTGGTTCTCATTCTGCCAGTGTTTTGACAAAGGCAACTGGAGTTTTTGTAGCTCTCTTTTTTATTATCGCATTGGCGCTTGCTGTTTTGAACAAAAAGCCAAAAATAAGCAGCGATATGAGCGATACTTCATCAAGAATTGAAAATACTGTTGATTCTGCTGCTGAATCTGACGCAACTGCTGAAGAAACTCCTTCAGTGTCAGAAGATAAATGGTATCAGAATAACTAATCAGTAAAAAAAACTGTACATCAAGGTTGAGGTTTTGTTTTATGCTTAGTGATTTAATTAAGCCTGAAAATGTGATTGTTGAACTTGAAAGCACTGATAAGGATAGTCTTTTTGCTGAACTTACAGAGAATCTTGTTCGCACTAATGAAAATCTTGACCGAAATGAAATATTCAGTGCTCTTTCTGCGAGGGAAGAGCAGATGAATACTTGCATTATGAAAGGTATTGCAGTTCCGCACGCTTGTTGCTCTTGTGTGGAAAGACCTTTGATTGCGCTTGGTTTTAGTGCCTCAGGAATCGATTACGAGATTGAAGGCACAGGAACAAAAAACTATTCTGACTCGTTGGTTCACATGGTTTTTATGCTTCTCTTTGAACAGGGAAATGCTGAACATCATCTGCATGTTCTTGCCGATTGCGCGCGGCTTTTGAATATTCCGGGTTTTTACAAATCTCTTTTATGCGCAAAGAACGCACAGGAAGTTTGCAATATTATCCGTGATTTTGAGTATGAATTTTAGTAATTAAATATATTTTTCTTTATTTCAGGGGGTCGGAAATGGCAGAAAACGAAGCAAATGTGATTTCTCATCTTTTGAACGTTGAGGCGCAGGCTTCTGATCTTGTAAAAGAGGCTCAGGATGAGGCTAACAAACGTCTTTCCTCTGTGCATAAAAAGGCAGATGCGGAATTTAAAGAAAAATTTGATAAAATTGTTGCTGAACTGGAAAAAAGCTACAACGAGCGAATTTCAGCGATAGATGAAAAACATAAAAAGATATTGGAAGAATATAAGTCTTCTGTGGAAAATGCAGAGCAAAATAAAGACAATTTCAATGTCTTTTTAAAAAAAGTATTGATTGAACAATAGGTGGCGGCTATGGATTATTCTGGAGCTTCCGCTTATATTTATGCAAAAGTCTGTAGTCTTGTTTCAAAGGCTTTTGTGGGCGAAAATGCAGTTCGTCTTTTTAATGCAAAATCTCTTTCAGAGTTGTGGGATGTATTGTTTAAATCTCCTTGTCCGCAAATTCCTGAACAGATGCTTGCAAACAAAATAGAAAATCAGGCTGTAGATACATTTATTTCTGAGTATACATCTCTTCTTCAGCTTTATACAAAACCAGATCCTTTTTTGGTGGAACTTCTTCGTCGTTATGAAGTTACAAATATCAAGGTAATGTCAGCGGCTCTAAGTCTTGGCGAGCAGGAAATTCCTAGAACGGTAAATCTTGGAAAATATGAGCTTTTGAATTATTCCGCATGGCCGAACCTAAAAAAAATCACAGAAAAATCCAATTTTCCGTGGTATGACCACGTTCCGACTCCAGAAGAACGCCAGCAGATGGATTATAAGCTGGATTTGCAGGAAATCCGTGCGTTGTGGAAGTACGTTACAAAAGTCTCGGATTCCTCGCGGCATGCTCTTGTTGAATATTTTACAGAAGATTATAAAATTAAAAATATGCTCTGGGCACTTCGGCTCAAAATTTATTATCAGATGCCGAATGAAGAAATTTTGAAAAATCTTTTCTATATATCAGATAAACCTTCTTTTGAAGATCCTTTGTGCAAGTGTGCAATTGAAATTCTTGATAAAGCGCCGGATAATTATAATGACTGGAAAAAATGGCGCTATTCTTCTTATTTGAATCCGCACGAGGAAGGTCAGCTTTGGACTGTTGATCCTATGTGGATTGAGCAAAAATTAAGAATCGGCGATGTAAAACGAATAAAAAAAGTTCTTCATCAGTTTCCGCTGACTTATGCTTCTTTGGTTATGTATTTTAGAATAAAACTGCAGGAACTAAATGCCATCCGTGCAGCTACAGAAGCCTTGCGGCTTAATGCAGATAAATCTGAAGCGATGTATGTGGCTGGAATTTCTGCTTCGGTGTTGGACGGAGGTCTATAATGGCTAGAACAACAGAAATGCGTCTTGTTGAGCTTATGGCGTTAAAACAAGATGTCCAGAACGTGATTTTGTATCTTGGAAAAAATGGAAATTTTCAGTTTCAGACAAAAAAACGTTCCGTTCAAAAAGTTGATGACAAAAAATTTGTAAATATCGACACTCATTTTTTTGATTGTCTGCAAAAAACCCGTGCTTTTTTCAATATTCCGGATATTTCTGATTCTGAGTTGAAATTTGTTGCCGCAACTGATGATGACCGCGACAAGGCAAACAAGATAATTGCCGCAACTGATGAATTTGAAAAAAATGCTGATGAAAAAAGTGAGAAATTGCGCCAGATAACTGAAACTTTAAAAGAGGCTGAATCCTTTTCAAATTTAAAGATTCCATACTCGCAGCTGGAGCATCTTTCTTTTCTTTCATTGAGAATTGGAAGAATCCCCGCGGATAATTTTGAAAGTCTGCGTGAGGCTGTAGGTTTTTATGGCGTAGTAATTCCTCTTGGAAATGATAAGTCAAAGATTCTTGCGGCAACTTCAAAGAAAGGCCGGTTTGCGCTTGACACGGAACTTAAGAAATTCGGTTTTGTGAATATGGAAATTCCTGAAAATTTCAATGGAATTCCAGAAGAGGTTCTTGTTGGAATGCAGCAGGAAAAAGTTTCCGCTGAGCGCGATGTTGCAAAAATCAATGAGGAAAAAAAGAACTATGCGGATACTCATTCAGATGAAGTGCGCCGTCTGCTTGGTGCGTTCTGTATTTCAAAGCAGATAAAAGATATTCAGAATGGGCTTGAGTCAACTTCAATGGTTTATCGGCTTACTGGCTGGATTCCTGCGGCTGATTCGCGTAATTTTATGAAGGAGCTTGACGACCTTACGGAAGGACGTATTGCAATCCGCGAGTATCTTCCTACAGAAGTTCCGTCAGTTCTGCGTGGCGAAGAAAAAGTTCCTGTAAAGCTTACGCATGGAAAATTTATCTCTGCATTTGAACGGATGATTTTTAGTTACGGTTCACCTTTGTATGGAACAATTGACCCGACACCATTTGTTGCGATTTTCTTTACATTCCTGTTTGGCATTATGTTCGGGGATTTCGGTCAGGGACTTGTGATTTTTCTTGCCGGACTTTTAATGGCAAAAAAAGTGATAAAGGTTGGCACTTGGAATAAATTTGCGCCGATTTTTATGGGTGTAGGCTGCTCTTCATGTTTGATGGGGCTTATTACCGGGGAATTTTTTGGGACAGAAGAAATTCTTGAGCCGTTTGCGCTTTTTGTTACAGGACTTTTTGGAAATCCTCATGCGCCGATTTTAAAGGTTATGCCTTCTTCAAATCCGAATTCAATTCTTGTGATTTTTGGTATTTTTGCCGTGACAATTGCCTTTGGTTTTATAATTAATTCAATCGGGCTGATTGTGAATATGTGCAATAATGCTTTACGTAAAAAGTTTGGAAACGTGTTTTTTGGAAAATGCGGATTCTTTGGACTTTTGTTCTATTGGTATGTTGTTGCGTTTGCGGTAAGAATTGCGGCTTTTCATCATCTTCCGGCAGTCTATGATTGGGTGATTATTGGTGTTTCATTGTTTTTTGCGGCTTTTGGAGAGCCATTTGAGCGGCTTTTTAACGGTGACCGTCCTGTTGTTGAAAATGGATTTGGCTCTCTTGTGATTGGCGGAATTGTTGAGCTTATAGAAGTTGTTTCAAGCTATCTTTCAAGCACATTGAGTTTTGTGCGTGTCGGCGCATTTGCGTTGGCCCATGCGGTTCTTGGTTTTATAATTGAACTTATGAGTTCAAAATGCGGTCCTGTCGGCGGAATTTTTGTTCTTGTCGCAGGAAATGCGATTGTTGTTGTTCTTGAAGGCATGATTGTTGCGATTCAGGTTATACGACTTCAATACTACGAATTTTTTAGCAAATTTTTTAATGAAACGGGGGCGGAATTCAAGCCGCTTCAGTTCCATTATATTTAATATTGAAAATTTTTAAAAATAAGAGGTTTTCTATGAACAAGAAAATTTTTGTGATTGCTGCAATTCTTCTTTGCACAACAATTTTTGGTCTTTCTGCTCAGTCTTATGAAGCTGAAAATGAAACATCTGTTGAAGCTACTGCTGACCAGAAAACTCCGGCAAATTCTTCTGCCTGGAAATATATTTCGGCTGCATTGGCTGTAGGTCTTTCTTGTATTGCCGGTGGTATGGCTGTTGCAAAAATCGGTTCTGCGGCAATGGGCGCAATGAGCGAAAATGCTGAACTTTCTGGAAAAGCTCTTCCATTTGTCGGACTTGCAGAAGGTATTTGTCTTTGGGGATTCCTTGTAGGACTTCTTATTATCGTTCTTTAGTTCAAGAGATAAAAATTGAAGTTTTATATTATTGGTGACAGGGAAATGGTTCTTGCATTCAAACTGACTGGCGTTGATGGCACTGTTGCTGAGACCCGCCAGGAAGTTCTTGAGGCTTTTAACCGAATGACTGGAAAAGGTGGTTCAATTTCAGCGCCGGTTGATGAAGTTCCGAACGTACTTATTCTTACGGAAGGAGCCGCTGCCACCATTGAAGAAGAAGAAATCGCATGGCAGAAGACTGGAAAATTTCCGCTTATTGTGGAAATTCCAGGTCTTGATGGTCATGTGGTCGGCAAAAAAACTCTTACAGATGCCATTCGGGATGCGATTGGTGTTCAGGTTTAATTATTTTTAACTGAAAATGGTTGTCTGCTGTGCAAAAATACAGCAATCAAAAAATGTGCGGACTTCCAAATATTAGAAGTTCCTGTTCAAAGAGGAAAACGCATGGAAGAATTACGTTCTACAGAAATATTGGACAAAGAAATCCGGTCTGATGCACGGAAAAAAGCGGAAAGAATTTTGTCTAAAGCGGATGTTGACTGCCAAATGATTCTTGCAGAAGTTGATGACCGTGTTGAAAAATCAAAAAAAGAAATTTCGGACAAAGATGAAAAAAAACTGGCTGCATACGAAAAACAGAAAAATGCGGCTCTTCCTCTTGAAAAAAAGCGATTTCTTGTGGATTTTATTCAGTCTGCAATTAACAAGGCAACAGATGAATTTCTTGAGAAACTTACAGAAGAGGAGCACCTTGAGCTTGTTCTGAAGCAGCTTGAAAAATCAGAAGATATTTTAAAGTCAAAAAAAGTCAATGTAAGCGTTTATGGTTTTGATGAAAAACTTGTTCAGGAAAAACTGGGTAAGAAACTTGATGTTGACTCATATTCAAAAACTGAATTCAATAAAATTATCGTTGAAAATGACTGCGGTTTAACTCATAAGGAAGGTGTCATTGTGGAAGCCTGCGACAAGTCTGTCCGCTGCCGTTTTACGCTTTCTGAAATTATTTCGCAGATACAATATAAATACAGGGCAGAGCTGTGTGATTCTCTTTTTGGCGGGAGGCTTGAAAACAAATGATTGAAGGAAAAATAACCCGCATTTCAGGACCGATTGTTTTTGCAGAAGGACTTGACGGTTGTGGTCTTTATGATGTTGTTGATGTCGGTGAAAAAAAACTGATTGGTGAGATAATCCGCCAGAATAAAGGTAACGCGACCATTCAGGTTTACGAGGAAGATACAGGAATGCATATTGGCGAAAAAGTTGTCTGCCAGCAGCGGCCTTTGTCTCTTCGGCTTGGACCTGGACTTGTAGGAACAATCTACGATGGAATCCAGAGACCGTTAAAGTCTATGGCTGAACATTCTGGTGCTTTTCTTTTGCCTGGAGAACGGACAGAACCGCTTGATACTCAGAAATTATGGCATTTTGACGCTCTTTCTGAAGTAAAGGCCGGTAGCCCTATAAAACCGGGGCTTGTGCTTGGAACTGTAAAAGAAACTGAATCTGTTACCCAAAAAATTATGATTCCGCCAACTGTCCGCGGACGTGTGCTTAAAACATTCAAAGGTTCAGGCGATTACACTGTTGACGATGTGATTGGAACTACAGAATTTGATGAGGAAATAAAACTCTCCCAGTATTGGCCGGTTCGTCAGCCTAGACCGTATGCTGATAAACTTGAAGTTTCTGAGCCGCTCATAACTGGTCAGCGTGTTATTGATGTTTTCTTTCCGCTTTCAAAAGGTGGAACTGCCGCAATTCCGGGCGGATTTGGAACTGGAAAAACAATGACCCAGCACGCGATTGCAAAATGGTGTGATGCTGATTTGATTGTGTATATTGGCTGCGGTGAACGCGGAAATGAAATGACGGAAGTTCTTACAGAATTCCCTGAGCTTATTGACCCAAGAACCGGCCGTTCAATCATGGAGCGAACGATTCTTATTGCAAATACTTCAAATATGCCTGTTGCGGCGCGAGAAGTTTCTCTTTATTCAGGAATTACTCTTGCAGAATATTACCGCGATATGGGGCTTCATGTTGCGATTATGGCGGATTCAACCAGTCGCTGGGCGGAAGCGTTGCGAGAACTTTCTGGTCGTATGGAAGAAATGCCGGCAGAAGAGGGATTTCCTGCTTATCTTCCTACGCGGCTTGCATCTTTTTATGAACGTGCAGGACGCGTTATCTCTTTGGAAGGCGAGGAAGGTTCTGTTTCTGTAATTGGAGCTGTTTCGCCTCCGGGTGGAGATTTTTCAGAGCCTGTTACCCAGCATACAAAGCGTTTTATCCGTTGTTTCTGGGCACTTGACCGCGATCTGGCAAATGCGCGCCATTATCCTGCAATCGGATGGATAAATTCGTATTCAGAGTATGCGGCAGAAGTTCGCGAATGGTGGGAAAAACATAATCCTGTATGGTGGACTGTCAGAACAGAGGCGCTTGAACTTTTGAAAAAAGAGGACAGGCTTCAGTCTATTGTAAGGTTGATTGGTCCGGACTCGCTTGCTTCTTCTGACCAGCTTGTGCTTAAAGTTTCAGAGATGATAAAAAATGGTTTCTTGCAGCAAAATGCCTTTGATGATGTGGATATGTACTGTTCTTCTGAAAAGCAGATTATGATTATCCAGCTGATTATGGATTTCTATAAGCGTTCGCTTGCTCTTGTAAAATCTGGATGTCCGCTTGTGAAAATAAATGCCATGCCTGCTGCTGATGAGATTGTGCGCATAAAAATGGTTGTTCCAAACGATAAGCTGGAGCAGATTTCTGAAATCCGTAACAGGATGAACAGTCAGTTTGCGGAACTCGAATCAGTTTATAACAAGGCTGCCGCGTTTTAGGTAAGGGGAAACAATGAAAGGTATTGAATATAGAGGCGTGAATTCTGTTGATGGTCCGATTGTTGTTGTGCGCCGAACTGAAAATATTTTCTATAATGAAACGGTGAATGTCCGCGACAGAAATGGTGACAAACGGCTTGGCCGCGTAATTGATATGAATGAAAAAGCCGCTGTCGTCCAGATTTTTGGTTCAACAACAGGAATCGATCTTGAGGAAAGTTCTTTTGAATTTCTTGACAAGCCGCTTGAGCTTCGTGTTGGAGAGGAGCTGCTTGGCCGCGTTTTTAACGGTCTTGGTGAACCGATTGACGGTTACCCGGAAATTATTTCTTCAGATTTTGTAAATGTGAACGGCAATCCGATAAATCCATATTCGCGTTCGTATCCGCGGGATTTTATCCAGACTGGAATTTCTGCGATTGACGGAATGAACTCTTTGGTTCGCGGTCAGAAACTTCCGATTTTTTCTGGAAACGGACTTCCGCATAATAAACTTGCGGCGCAGATTATCCGCCAGGCAAAACTTCGTGGTGCAGATGAGCAGTTTGTTATGGTTTTTGCAGGAATGGGAATCAAATACGATGTTGCGCGTTTCTTTGTAAATACTTTTGAGGAATCAGGTGTTCTTTCCAAAGTTGTTATGTTCCAGTCTTTGGCGGATGCTCCTTCTATTGAAAGAATTATGACTCCGCGATGTGCGCTTACAGCCGCGGAATATCTTGCGTTCAAAAAAGGAATGCACGTTCTTGTTGTTCTTACTGATATGACAAACTACTGCGAGGCGCTGCGAGAAATTTCTACTACACGCGGTGAAGTTCCAGGCCGAAAAGGCTATCCTGGATATTTGTATTCGGATTTGGCTGAACTTTACGAGCGCGCCGGAAAAATAAAGGATTCAGAAGGTTCTATTACACAGATTCCGATTCTGACAATGCCGAACGATGATATTTCACACCCGATTCCAGATTTGACAGGCTATATCACAGAAGGTCAGATTGTTCTTGACCGCGAGATGGATTCAAAAGGAATTTATCCGCCGGTTGCAGGGCTTCCATCTCTTTCTCGTCTTATGAAGGACGGAATCGGAAAAGATATGACACGCGAAGATCATGCAAATGTTTCTTCCCAGCTTTTTGCGGCTTATTCAAAAGTAAAATCAATCAGAAATCTTGCGTCAATTATTGGAGAGGAGGAACTTTCTCCGCTTGATAAAAAGTATCTTGAATTCGGAAATAAATTTGAGTCAGAATTCCTTACCCAGGGCGAATATGAAGACCGAACAATTGAGCAAACTCTTGAAATCGGCTGGAAATGTCTTTCTGTTCTTCCTAAAGAGGAATTGTTCAGAATCAAACCAGAATTTATTGAAAAATATCTTCCAAAAACAGAAATAGACTGATTCAAGGCGGTGTTTTATGGCTAAACTGAATATTGCACCAACAAAATCAAATCTTCTCGCAATGAAAGAGCAGCTTGCAATTTCTGTTAATGGTTATGATTTGCTTGAACAGAAACGTGAACTTCTTGTTCAGGAACTTATGCACATGGTTGATAAAGTCAAGCTCCTTGAAAAAGAGATTGATGACGCGGTAAGACAGGCTTATCCTGCTTTTAAGCGGATGCTCATGGCGGACGGTTCGGATCAGGTTCGACGAATTGCCCACAATGTTCATTATGATTTTGAAATGCAGGAAAAACAGGTTGTTATTGGTGGAATGACTTTTTCTACAATCGATGTGCAGCTTCCGAAGCGCCAGCTTTTTTACACGATGATTGGAACTTATGCAAACACTGATGATGTTATCAATAAATTCTTCAGGCTGATTTCTTTGCTTACTCAAATGGCTTCAATCCGCACGATTGTATGGCGTCTTGCTGAAGAAGTAAAGAAAACCCAGCGTCGTGTAAATTCCCTGGACAAAATGGTTATTCCGCAGACGCGCGAGACAATGAAATATATTGAAAATTCTCTGGAAGAAAAAGAACGGGAAAACGTTTTTGTTCTAAAAGCTTTAAAACGTCGTAATGACCGAAAGAACAGCGAGGCTAAAAATGAGTAAAAATCCGTTGTTGAAAAAAATTATTGTTGCAATAAATGGTTCTGAATCTTCTGTTCAGGCTGCGATGTATGCTATTATGTTGGCAAAGCAATATTCGCTTGCATTAAAAGCTGTTTATGTTGTTGACACTGCGACAATCAAATTTCTTACAAGCTCAAGGTTTCTTGTCTCGGAAGAAAAAGAGTCTTACGAAAACGACTTGAAGCGGGATGGAAAAACTTATCTTGAATATGTAAAAAATCTTGCAAAGTCAAAAGGAATGGAAATTGAGACGGAACTTAGGGAAGGTTCTGTCTGGGCTGAAATTATAAAGGCGGCTGATGAAATTTCTGCGGATATGATTTTGCTGGGCGGTCATGAGACAAAGGACAAGCTGAAAGTTCTGGAAACCCAACCGCACCGTTCGTCGGCGGCAACTGCAAGAAGTGAAATTGTAAATTATGCGCATTGTCCGGTTCTTGTAATCCATAAACCGCAGATTGAGGCGTTGTTCAAGATATTTTAATTTTTGTGCTAGAGTAAAAAAGTGATTGACTGTTATAAAATTTTGGGTATAAGACAGAATGCGACTGCCGCGGAAATCAAAAAAGCTTATAGGTTAAAGGCAAAACTTTTTCATCCGGATGCGACACAGAATTCTGATTCGGAAAAGTTCCAGGAGCTTGTAAAAGCCTACGAAATTCTTTCTGATGCCCGCCAGCGTTCTCTTTTTGATGAATCTTTGTGCACACGGAACGCATTTACAAAAAACACAAAAACTTCATTTGACTATTATACTTGGCTTTCAGCCCGGACTGATGAGGAAAGCCGCGCAAAACTTATATTTTTCGACTTGATGCATAACCGCGAGGACGAGGCTGTTGAGGAATTCAAGCGGATGTCAATGAATCATTCTGATTTTAGCCTAAAGCACTGGTTCACGCGCGAAGATTTTATGGATTACGGTTATATTCTTGCCGAGGAACTTGCGCTTCGCCGTGAATTTTACGATGCGCTGATTCTTTTGGAACAGATTATCCGCATGGAATACAGTTATTCATATTTCAGGCTGTTTTTTCCAGAGGTCATGGAATTTACACTTAGCCTTTTAAAAAGGAATGTAGTAGACACAATCAATGATGAGCTTGCGCTTGATATTTTTGAACGTGCGCTTGATTTAGGCTTTTCTGCCAAAGATGACGCTTTCTTTTTGCGCCAGATGGCTGGATTATATAAAAAAATGGGAGATTATCAGACTGCTGCAATCTGCGAGGAAGAGGCGATAAAAATTTCTTCCTCTAATAAGAAAGATTTTGTAGAAAGAGGTTATAGTTATGATTCGTTTGAAGAATAGTGAGGAAATTGAAGGCATAAGAAAATCGTGCCATCTGCTTGCTGATATGTTCAATTTTATTATTCCGCAGGTAAAAGCCGGAATGTCTACAAAAGAACTCGACAATATTGCTTTGAAATTCATAAAAGATCATGGCGGAACTCCTGCCTGGTACCACGAGGATTTTCCTGGCGCATTGTGCATAAGCATAAACGAGCAGGTTATTCACGGAGTTCCTTCTGCAAAAAAAATCATTAAGGATGGCGATATTGTTTCTATCGACGCAGGAATTGACTTGAACGGTTTTATAAGCGACTCGTGCCATTCAGTTCTTGTTGGAAATGTAAAACCAGAAGTAAAAAAACTTGACGATGTTACTCTTGAATGTCTTGCGGCCGGAATTGAAGCATGCAAAGTTGGTAACCGTATCAGCGATATTTCCAACGCGGTTTATAATGTGGCGGAAAAACATGGTTACGGAGTTGTCTACGATTATTGCGGACACGGAGTTGGTCTTGAAGTTCACGAGGATCCAAGTATTCCTAACTGTCCTAGCCATGGTCCGAATCCTAGAATCCAGGCTGGAATGGTTCTTGCCATTGAGCCGATGATTAATCTTGGTACTGCTGATGTCTATACGGAAAAAGACGGATGGACTGTTGTTACAGAAGACAGAAAACCTTCTGCGCATGAAGAACATTCCGTTGCGGTTTTTGAAGATCATACAGAAATTCTTACTGACTTGAATTACAAAAAATAATTTTTTCAGAAACCGATTTTTGTAACCATTTTAGTTTTTTGTGTTTATCTTTAAAAAAAGCCAGTTGACTTTTACGGAGGCATAAATGAAAACTTGGACAAAATGTTTAATTGGTGTGGCTGGCGCCGCTGTCCTTTCTTTTGGAGTTATTTCTCTTTCATGCAGTAAAACTCCTGTAGTTGGAAATGCCAGCACAGCCTATGCGGAATCGTCTGCGATTGTTCCTTCTGAATCTTTGAAAATCGTGGAGGCATTGCAGAATTCGTTCCGTGCAATAAGTGATGGAGTTCTTCCTTCTGTTGTTGAAGTTGATGTGACAGAAACAAAAACTGTTCAGACAATTGATCCTTTTGATGACATAAGAAGATATTTTTTTGGCGTTCCGGATGACAACAATGATAATAAAAAAGGCAGAACCCGCGAATATGAGCAGAAAGGGCTTGGCTCTGGTGTGATTGTCCGCAGAACCGGTGATACGCTGTACGTTCTTACAAACAATCATGTTGCAGGTGAAGCCACAAAAATTTCTGTAAAGTTGAATGACGGACGTGAATTTGACGGAAAACTTGTCGGTGCGGATGCCCGCATGGATGTAGCTCTTGTTTCATTTGAATCAAAGGACAAGTCAATTCCTGTAGCAATTCTTGGTGATTCTGATTTAGTTAAAACCGGTGATATTTGTCTTGCGATGGGCGCTCCGCTCGGCTACAGCCAGTCTGTAACACAGGGAATTGTAAGCGCAAAAGGACGCTCTGGTTCAGGAATTGGAAATATCAATGATTTTATCCAGACAGATGCTGCAATCAACCAGGGAAATTCCGGTGGTCCGCTTGTAAATATTTATGGAGAAATAATCGGCATAAACACATGGATTGCCTCTCAGTCAGGCGGTTCACAGGGGCTTGGTTTTTCAATTCCGATCAACAATATAAAAGGCGCGATTGACTCTTTCATCAGCAGTGGAAAAGTTGTTTATGGATGGCTTGGCGTTTCTCTTATGCCTGCCTCAAATGATTATAAGGAAGCTCTTGGCGTGAACGATAAGGACGGTGCTCTTGCGGCTCAGGTATTTATCGGTTCTCCGGCCCAGAAAGGCGGAATGCGTCCAGGTGATTATATAATTTCTGTTGGTGGTCATAAAATCAAGGATGTCGATCAGGTTCAGCGTGAGGTAGGACGGCTTGAGGCTGGAAAAACTGTTGATTTTGTTGTTGTTC
The DNA here is from genome assembly GCA_900317625.1 of uncultured Treponema sp. Lineage (GTDB taxonomy): Bacteria > Spirochaetota > Spirochaetia > Treponematales > Treponemataceae > Treponema_D. The sequence goes on along the minus strand of ONHK01000001.1, from coordinate 200,644 downwards.
GCGACGGAAAAGAAGTTACTCTTTCTGTTAAAATAGAAGAAAGAACTGAAAAAGTTTCTTCAGATAGTGGAAAACTCTGGCCGGGATTCATAGCTGCTCCAATCACAGAAGATATAAAGAAGCAGTTTGAGCTTGATACAGACAAAGGTGTTCTTGTAACAAATGTTCTTGCAAAATCTCCGGCTTCTGCACTAAGACTTCAGCAGGGTGATGTTATTACAGCTGTAAATGGAAAATCTGTAAAGAATCTAAAAGAATTCTATGCGGAGCTCAGCAAAGTTGAAAAATCTGTCAATTTTGATGTTTACAGCAACGGCGGAACAATCACGACTGGAACATATAAGTTTTAAGATGTCAAGTTCTGATGTTTTATTTGTTGACCTTAATCATTCAATTTGATAAAATATCAGAACACTATGGTTACAAAAGTTGTAGTATCACCCGTTAAATACTGCGGCTGTTTTGTACCAGATTTTTAATTCAGAGGTTGAAAATATGTACGCACTTGTTGAATATAAGGGCAAACAGTACAAAGCAGAAAAGGACGCTGTATTGACAGTTGATTCTATCGATGCTGAAAAAGGTGCTAAAATTGAAATTGATACAGTATTGCTCGTAAGCGATGGTGACAAAGTTTCTGTTGGAGCTCCATACGTAAAAGGCGCAAAAGTTACTGTAGTTGTTGAGGAATCTTTCCGCGACAAAAAAGTTCTTGTTTTAAAATACAAATCAAAGAAAGATTATCACCGTTTGATTGGTCACAGACAGCATTATACAAACGTTCGCGTTGAATCAATTAATGCTTAATGACATCTGTGCTGATTGAGCGCAGTAAGACTGGTGTGTTGCTTGGCTGTACGGCTAAAGGGCACGCTGGATATGCTGAGCGTGGTTCAGATATAGTTTGTAGTGCGGTTACGGTTTTGATTCGGACAACACTGCAAGTTCTTTCTGAATTGCCTGCTTTAAATCTTGAGACTGATACTTCAAAGCGAGGTTCTATTGGATTCAAGGTTTTAAAAGGTTTTCCTTCTGGAATAGAAGAAAAGCTGAAATATGCTGGGGATTTTTTGCAGGTTGGACTAGAGTCAGTTGCAAAAGAATTTCCGGATAATCTGAAACTTGTAATAAATAGTTTATAAGATAGGAGCTATAAAATGGGAAGAACTAGAGGCGGTAGCGGCGCAAAAAACGGTCGTGATTCTAATCCTAAAAACTTGGGTGTAAAAAAATATAGCGGAGAATTTGTAACAGCTGGTTCAATTATTGTTCGTCAGCGTGGAACAAAATTCTTCCCTGGAGATAATGTTCAGAGAGCTGGAGATGACAGTTTGTTTGCTACTGCAGACGGAAATGTTGTTTTCCATGAAAGAATGAACAGAAAGTTCATTTCTGTAACACCTTCAAAGGCTGAATAGTCTAGTCTGAATATTTTGTTACTACCCGGTTCGGAGTATTATTCTGTGCCGGGTATTTTTTTTGTTGTTTATATTTGTTGAATTTTTGCGGGGTAAAAAATGTTTCAGTTTGCTGATGAAGCTTTAATTGAAGTTCATTCTGGAAAAGGCGGAAATGGTTGCATTGCGTTCCGCCGGGAAAAATATATTCCTCACGGTGGACCTAATGGTGGCGATGGTGGAAAGGGCGGAAATGTAATTTTTGTTGTAAAAAGAAATATGAGAACGCTTTCAAGACTTCGTCATCATCATATTTTTAAAGCTCGGAATGGCGGTGATGGTCAGGGCTGGAACAGGTTTGGAAAAGACGGTGAAGATGTTGTTATTCCGATTCCGCCGGGAACTACAATCCGCGACGCATATACAAATGAACTTATCCACGATTTTACAGATGACGAAGAAAATAAGGAATTCCTTTTTTTGGAAGGCGGTAAAGGCGGCTGGGGAAATGTTCATTTTAAGACTTCAACGAATCAGGCTCCTCGTTATGCGCATCCTGGTGCTCCGGGCGAGGAACGAACTGTAAAACTTGAACTTAGCATAATTGCAGATGTTGGGCTGGTTGGATTTCCAAATGCAGGGAAATCTTCACTTCTTACAGCATTTACAAATGCCCGGCCTAAAATTGCACCTTATCCTTTTACTACAAAAATCCCAAATCTCGGTGTTCTTAGGGTTGATGATGAACAGGATATAATAATTGCTGATATTCCAGGAATTATTGAGGGGGCTTCAGAAGGCGTGGGGCTCGGCTTTGATTTTTTAAAGCATATTTCACGCACAGCATGTCTTTTGTTCATGATTGACTGCTCGGATGAAAATTATCTTACTGCGTATGAAACTTTGCTTGGCGAACTCGGAAATTATTCACAGGAACTCCTGGAGAAGCCTCGTATTGTTCTTGCAAATAAAATTGATGTTGAAGGTGCGGAACAGAATGCGGCGGAAGTTGTTTATGCAATCAAGGAAAAAGAGCCGCAGACAACAGTTATTCCGGTTTCTGTTCAGAACAATATTGGAATGGGAACTGCAAAAAAGGCGATTATTGAGCTTGTGAACCGGCTTGAAGGAAATGATTCTGATTCTAAAAATGAGAATGGAACTTTGAAAACTTCGGATTTTATGCAGTCAGATGATTTTGATGATGAAAATATCCAGTATCCTGGAAGTGAAAAATAATGAGAATTGCAGTTCTTGGCGGAAGTTTTAATCCGATTCATCTGGGGCACGCGATGCTGGCTGATTCAGTGCTGAAAGAATGTGGTTTTGACAAAATTCTTTTTGTTCCGACGTATATTCCTCCGCACAAGCAGATGAATTCTGCGGTTTCTCCAGAGCAGCGTCTTGAGATGGTTCGGCTTTTCTGCGAATCTTCTTGTATTAATGGCGTTCAGAAATTTTTTGCCGAGGACTGTGAAATTTTGCGCGGTGGAACTTCTTACACGGTGGATACGCTTTCTTATATCTGTAAAAAATATGAGGATGAGCTGGATGGTTCAAAACCGGCATTTGTGATGGGCCAGGAAGTTGCTTCTCAGTTTTATAAATGGAAAAATCCTGAAAAAATTGCTGAGCTTGCGGAGCTTCTTATCGCTCGGCGAAATCCTGAAAATAATGGAATAAAGACTGAAATCTGCAAAAATATTCCTTCTGGAAATTATTCAGAGGATTATGCGGACGAAAGTTATCTGAAGGAATTTCCGTATAAATATTCAGTTGTAGAAAACCCTGATTTTCCTGTTTCTTCAACTGAAATCCGCGCAAGAATCGCACTTGGCAAATCGTGGCGTTACCTTGTTCCAGAGGCAGTTTTTCAGTATATTATTTCTAATAATCTGTATGGTAAACAAAGATGATTGAAAATATTGAAGAGATTACTGAAAAAGTCAGAAAATATGTAAAAAAAGCGGTTAATCAGGCGAGATATGAACATTCTGTTAGAACTGCTGAAACTTGCGCAAAACTCTGCAAAAAATATGGTTTTGATGAAAAAATGGGCTATCTTGCAGGAATTTCGCATGATATGTGCAAAAAACTTTCTCCAGATGAAATGCTTCAGATTGTTGCAAAAGATGGAAAAACTGTTTCTGAACTTGAAAAGGCAAATCCTTCATTGCTTCATGGTAGGGCTGCCGCAGTAAAACTTCAGGATGAATTCGGTGTTCACGAACCGGAGCTGATTGAAGCCGTTGCAAACCATACTTTTGGAAAAAAAGGTTTATGTCCGCTTGGAAAGATTCTTTATATTTCTGATAAAATCGAGCCTGGACGTGAACATGTAAACGATGCTTATATGAAAAGTATAAAAAATCTTTCTTTGGATGAATTGTTTTATAAAGTTGTTTCTGACAGCAAGGCTTATTTGCTGAAAAAAGGCAAAAAAATTGCCCCGGAGACAGAAGAGCTTTTAAAATATCTTGAAGCAGGTGGAGTATGAACAGAATCAGATTACGTGACGAGCAGAAAGGTGCGATTCTTCTTGGAATAATTATTCTTATCATCGTTGTTGTCTCAATTGTTATGGCCGCTTCCTTAAAAAAAGATGCTGTTGCAGAAATGCTTTCCGATGATCAGGTTGTCCGTGTTTTGAATATTCTTGAGGATGATGATGGAAGTGTGATTTTTACAAATGTGCTGATTTATTATCCGGTTTCTGGAAAGGCAGCCACGGTCAATATTCCAGGAAATACTGCTGCAATTTATCAGTCTTTGGGGCGTGTTGACCGGATTGATCAGGTTTACAAGGAAAAAGGCTGCGAGGCGTATAAATATGAAATTGAAAAACTGCTTGCCTGCAAAATTCCATTTTATATGTCAATAAAATTTTCAGATTTTATAAAGATTACTGATATGCTTGGTGGAATGCGCGTTTTTATTCCGGCTCCTGTTGATTCAGTCTCTAAAAAAGGTGAACGTTGGCTTTTGCCTTCTGGAGCGGTTACTTTGGATGGCGATAAAATTTCGACATACATAAAATACAGGAACGAAGATGAAACTGATTTTGATGTTCAGGAGCGCTATCAGAATGTTGTTGCCGCTTTTTTTTCAATGCTACATGATAAAAAAAATGTTCTGTTCGCAAAGAAAAACAATTTCCGTCAACTTAAGAAATTCATCACTCTTAATCTGAATGATGAAGATTCCAGACGGCTGCTTTTTCAGATTTCAAATATGGATTCAGAGACAATCGGACGTCAGACTGTTACCGGCCGGATAAGGATAATGGACGGCCAAAGGCTTATGTTCCCGCTGAACAACGGCGAGTTCATAAAAGAAGCTGTAAAGCAAAGCACAAATATGCTTATTTCAAACAGTGGAACTTATGCTAGCCGCGTCTATGTTCTTGAGATAAAAAACGGAACTACAGTTCAGGGGCTTGCCCACAACACATCAATCTTGTTCCAGAATGCGAGCTACGATGTTTTGAGTGCGGTAAATGCCGACCGGAATGATTATGAGAAAACTGTGATTATTGATCACATTGGAAATAAAGAAATTGCTTCAATGGTTGGAAATTTTATTCATTGTACAAACATACAGGAAGAAGAAGTTGACCTTTCCCGCTCAGAAAGCGATACTTCGGCAGATGTTGACTTTACGATTATTTTAGGTAAAGATTTTGACGGCCGTTATGTTCGTGCCTCTCGGAATGAATAAAATTTCAACAGAAAATGGGGGAAAAAATGGAAAATAAAACTATAGAACAAAAAGCTTTAGAAATTGCCCGTCTTCTTGAGGATGGAAAGGGAAAAGATGTTACAGTTATTGATGTTTCAGAATTAAACAGCTGGACTGATTATTTTGTTATTACAACAATTACTTCTTCTGCGCACTGGCAGGGACTTTACAAGCAGGTAAAGGATTACGTTAAGGCAAACGATATGGAAATCCATGTTACAAACCGAAAAAGTCCTGATGGCGATGACTGGAATCTTATTGATATTGGACCGGTTGTTGTTCATCTTATGTCTGAGGCTGCAAGAAATTTCTATGATTTGGAAAAATTGTGGCATGCCGGAAAAGTTCTTGATTTTCATAAGGCTGAATAAGTAAAAATGAAAGGGCTTGACCTGAAAAACTGCGCTTGCTTTGGTGTGGCTGGAAATTTTACAGGACATCTTGAGCAGGCCGGAGAAGCTTTGGATTTTAAAAATGTAAAGACGCTGGAAGAAAATGCTCCAAAAGCATTGTTTCCAACGTATATTCCGAATATAAGCGAAAGCGGCGAAACTCCTGCATTTTTGGGAGTTTTTCCGTTTGATTCTGAAAAAATTATTTTTCCAGAAAATGAGCAGAAAATTCAGATTGAACCGGAATGTGCTGTTATTTTTAATGCGAAATGGCGCGATGGAAAAATCGATGAGCTTATTCCGGTTTGTTTTGGTGCCTCGAATGATGTTTCAATCAGAAAAGCAGGCGCAAAAAAAATCAGTTTAAAGAAAAACTGGGGAAATTCCAGCAAAGGGCTTTCTGAAAATCTTATTTCTCTAAATTCTTTTGATGAAAAAAGTATTTTGAGCCGTTACAGAATTGCTTCCTTTATGGTTCGCGATGAAAATGTCTTTGAATACGGTGAAAACAGTGCTGTCCGGGATTATTCGTATATTTACAAAAAGCTTGAAAACTGGCTGATTGAAAAATTCAACGGACAAAAAGATGAAGGTCCTGCCGAAAATATAAATTCTTACCTGAAAGAAGCCGATTTTCCTGAAAAAATTATGGTTTCAATTGGTGCTACGCGCTACACAAATTTTGGCAAGCAGAATTTTCTTTTGAAAGGCGACAAATCTGTTGTGGTTCTCTACCCGGAAGAAAATTATTCCGCAGAAGACATCAAAAATCTTGTGAAGGAAAATGATTTTTCGGATTCCCGGATTTCTGCTCTTGTACAGGAAGTTGTTTTATGATAAATGCAAAAAAAATTTCATTCTCAAACTGGACAGAATATGACGATTGGCTTGTAAAAAATTATTCAGAAAATTCAATTTTTAAAGTTAATGAAATTGACGGAAAAATTGAAGCTGAATATTGCGCCAAATCTGAATTTCAGGAAGAAATGAAGCGCGAGGAAGATGAAAAAGAGAAGGCTGAAAAATCAAAAAATGCGGAAAAAGAAAATTCTTCTGAAAATACAAAATAATCTGGCCAGGCGGAATCTAATTTTCTGAAGATTCAGTCTTTAATGTTTTATTGTTGTAGAAAAAATTCAAAGTCGCCATAGAAAGAATTATTATGTATCCCAAAATGCTTAGAATATCGGGTTTTTGTCCAAGAATGAAAAATCCCAGGCTTGCTGAGAAAATTATCTGGCAAAAATCAAATATCGAGATTTTTGCTGCCGGCGCATGATAATATGCTGCGGTTATTGTGAACTGCCCGATTGCGGCAGAAATTCCTGCGCAAAGCAAATATATTGTCTGTATTTTTGTCATCGGGGTAAAATTAAAAATCATAAATGGAACTGCAAGCAACGTTGAAAAAGCGCTGAAAAACAGAATTACAATCTTTCCGGAGCATTTTTGTTTTCCTAGTTTTCTTACGCATGCGTATGCGAATCCTGCTCCAAAACCGCTTGCCACGCCTGCAAGTGATGGCAATGTCTTTGAAAAATCAAATGATGGTTTTGCCACAAGCATTGCTCCGCAGAATGCTGTTATAATTGCAAAAAGAGGAACAATTTTTATCTTTTCATTTAAAAGTACAAAACAGAATAAAACCGTATAAAAAGGTGCCATTTTGTTCAGAATACTTGCGTCTGCAAGAATCAGATGATCGATTGCATAAAAATTCCCGAAAATCCCGATTGAACCGGCTATTGAACGCAACAGCAAAAACGGCCAGCTTTCTTTTGGAATTTTGTATTGCGCAATACCGCCTTTAATAATTCCGGCTGCAATTGAAAAAATAGTGATTACAAGAGCTACAATATTTCTGAAAAAAGTTTTTTGTACAAAAGGAATATTTCCGCTCAGCCTTACAAATAATGCCATCAATGCAAAACTGAAGGCTGAAAGCAGAATGTAAAAAACTCCTTTTAAATAATCTTTGTTTACAGACATTCTGAAAAACTAGTTCTTTCTTTTTCCGAAAAGTCTTAACATGGCAAGGAAAATATTTACAAAATCAAGATATAATTCAAGCGCACCAATTATTGAAGCTTTCTTGAAAACATCTGAATTTTCAGCGCGCTCGCTTACTCGTACCATTTTCTGCGCATCATAAGCTGAAAGTCCTGTAAAAAGAACAACAGTAACAATTGAAATAATCCAGTCAAGTCTGTTTGAGCGCACAAAAAGATTTATGATTGAGGCGATTACAACACCAACCAAAGCCATAAAGAAATATCTTCCGAATGAAAGAATGTTCTGTTTTGTAAAAGTTCCGTAAATTGCCATTGCGGCGAACATTCCTGCACTTGTAAGAAAAATTGTAAAAAGAGAGGAAAGCTGGTAAACAATAAAAATTGAAGAAAGTGTCATTCCGTTTAAGACAGAATAAATGACAAATGCAACAGACGCGCCTACCGCAGAGATTTTTGAAATTGAGGCAGAAAGCCACCAGACAAGAACAATTTCAGCAATTGCGAGAATCGGGAATCCTATCTGAAAAAAGCTGTATGCCTGTTCGCCAATTGAAGCTAAATATGTCGCAGTTCCGAACGCAGTAAAGCCACTGATGATTAAAGCCAATGCCATCCAGCCGTAAGTTCTGGCAAGAAATTTGTTCTGTTCTTTTACCAGAGAAATTTGTGTTGAATTAGAATTTGTCATAAATCCTCCATGTTGTTATATTAAATATAACAAATATTTTCATTTAAGGACACAAAATTATGGCGAATATTCAGGATTATATTGAATGGCGCGGTGATTTGTCGTTTGAACAAACGCCGTTTTGCAATGTTGATGCTCTTATTCTTTGCCAAATTTCTTATTTGAATTTTGACAGACTTTTACCAGATTACGATTTTAATTATTCGCAAAAACTTTCTGAACTTGCGGAGCTTTTTGAGAATGCAAAGGATTTTAAGAAAAGGTCAGAGACAGGGCTTTTAATCAACAAAAAAACGGCTCCATTCTTTTTAAGTCTTGCAAAATGTCGACGCTTTGAAAATATTCTTGCTACAGGATATGTTTCAAAAATTGACTTATCTATAGAAGAGCAGTTTGCCGCTATTTCCTATAAATTGCCGGATGGAACAAATTTTGTCTGCTTTCGCGGAACAGATGATTCGATTGTGGGCTGGAAAGAAGATTTTAATCTTGCCACAGAAACTGAAGTTCCGGCGCAAAAAGATGCGGTGGAATATCTTGAGAAAGCTGCGAAAAACCTGAAAGGAAAATTGCGGATTGGCGGACATTCAAAAGGCGGAAATCTTTCGATGTATGCAAGCGCTATTGTTGACAAAAAAATCAGCGACAGAATTCTTTGTATTTACAATAATGATGGTCCAGGATTTTATGAGGCTCGTGTGCAGTCGCCGGAATTTTTGCGGATTGCAGATAAAGTTGAATCTTTTTATCCTCAATTTTCGATTGTCGGAATGCTTTTTCAGCATATAGGAAAGCAGACTTTTATTGAAAGCGATGAGATTGGAGTTATGCAGCATGATCCGTTTTCGTGGCACATTATGGGGAATAATTTTGTGGTTCTTGAAAACAATGACTACGGAAGCAAATTTTTTCATAATACTTTTAATGAATGGATTTCAAATCTTGAACCGGAAAAGCGTGAGATTTTTGTTGATACAGTCTTTAAAATAATTGAATCAACGGATGCAAAGACAAATACTGAACTTGAGGCGAATTTTGCAAGGAATTCTGTAAAAGTTCTAAAGACAATAAATAAACTTGATCCGGAGATGCGGAAAGTATGCAAGGAAACTGTAATTGAATTTTTTAAGGCAGGACATTCCCAGCTTACAAAGGCTGATAAAGTCATTAAGCAGAAACTGGAGGAATCCACAGAGCATACAAAAAACATCTTGAAAAAGCTGACTGAAAAAATCTTTAGAAAATAAAAAAACTCGCCAGAATATTCGTTCCAGCGAGTTTTACCAGCATTTAACGTTGATTTTTGCGTTTACCAGTTGAAAGAAATTCCTACTGTAAACGCGTTGTTTATAACGTTAAGAGAATCTACAGAATAATCTTCGTGTTTGTCTTCATCCTGGTCATAGAAGTATAAAGTCTTTGCAAAATCGCTTGTAACTCTATAACTTACAACTGGGCTTACCTTTGCTTTAGGAAGGAATTTTGCCTGTCCCTCGAATCCGATTCCAACTGGTGAAGAATATGTCGACATTAACTTAGATGAATCACCATCCTTTTGGCAAGAATACATGTTTACAATACCAAAATCGATTCCTGCTGTAACATTGAAACGGACAACTTTTCCTAAGTCAAAACCAACAGCAGGTCCGAGCAAAAAGTTTACGTGAGCTGCAACAGCTAAATTGTCAGAATCTACTTTTGCATTTTCTAAGTAAACGTTTGAATTCTCTAACTTTAATTCTGTTGTAAGACCGATACCTGTGTTAAAACCAGCCATAAAACCAACGCTGAACCAGTCATTGATTCCAAAAAGATGCCATGTCTGAACGTCAAATTCAAACATTCCAGATTTTGCATTGATGTCAGCATTGATTAAGCCCGCATCTCCTGTCAAATCTACATCTTTTGCTTTCATTTCTTCAGCGCTTCCGCCCATGCTGAGCTGAACATCGCCCTTGTATTTTTTTGCGAATGCAAAGCTGGAAAACAATGTTGCCGCGATAATGATAGAAATAAGTTTTTTCATAGAATCTCCTGATAAAAATTATCAAATCTAAAAATATCACTTATTTTACCCTCCCCCTTGGATTTTGGTCAAGTGATTTTAAACGGGGCGTTGTACGTAAACTATCGAGTTTGCTTTGCAAACTCGCGGGTGTCCCCGCGGAAGGGGTAGGACGCAACGAAGTGCGGACGAGCAACCTTTAGGTTGGTAGTGAGCCGAAGTGCGAACGTAGGGAAGACGTTACCCTTTGAAATTTTTTGACTTTCTTGATAAGGTGGGCGATAATTATATTGATTTTGAGGAAAAAAATGGAAAATACAACGATTATCAACGAGTCGCCGGTTGGTCGGCATTTAGAGCAGATTTCGGAGTCTTCGCCGGCTGAATATTTAATGTTCAATAAGAAGAGAATTGAGCTTGTGGCGAAAATTACGCTTGGGCGCGAGTACGACAACGATATTGTGATTGACAACAAACTTGCAAGCCGACACCATGCGGTTATCCAGAAGATTCGCGATGCTTATTTTATAAGGGACGAAAAAAGCACGAACGGAACTTTTGTGAACGGCAGACGGATTCCTGAAGGCAAATATTTTCGTCTTAATAAGGGCGATAAAATTACGATTGGCACAATGAATCTTGTGATTTCCTGATTTTCGCATGTTTCGCATGGCTTTTTCCCCGGTTTGCGGATTTTTATTTTTTTTACGGAATTTTAGTTGAGCGAGAAACTTAAGTTATTTTTAAAGGGCGATTCGGTTTTGAACGGATTGCCTGAACATGATTATCTTTTTTCGGTTGCGGATTCAGCGGCTTCTGTGCTGGAAAATGAAATTTGTTCGTACCGGCCTGCTGCTGATTTTGGCAGGCTTGGTGGTCTGATTGATTTTTCTGGCCCGGAATGTGAAAGGCTACCGCTGATTATTGTGCCGGATTTGCATGCGCGCGCTTATTTTTTGCGGAATATTTTGAATTTTGTTTTGCCGGAATCTTTTGCGTGCTCTGAAATAAATGGAAAAAAAAGCAGGATTTCGGTTTTTCAGGCGCTGGAAGAAGATAAGGTAAGAATTGTTTTCGTTGGAGACCTTTTACATTCTGAATTGCGCGGACGGTTGCGCTGGCTTGAAGCGTTGGATGATTTTGACCGCGGAATTTATGACGGCAAGGCGATGAATGAAGAGATGGTTGAAGGTTTGACTTTACTTTCAATGATTATGGAATTAAAAATCGCTTTTCCGGCGAATGTTCATATTTTAAAAGGAAACCATGAGAATATAATGAATGTGCGTGGTCCTGGTGACTATCCTTTTAGGAAATTTGCGAACGAAGGCGAGATGGTAAAGGATTTTATCTCGGCGGTTTATGGCGATGATGTTCTTATGGTGATTTCCTGTTTTGAAAAGAATCTTCCGCTGGCTGCGGTTTTTCCAGAATGTGTTATAAGCCATGCGGAGCCAGCCCGTGCTTTTTCACGAGAAGAGCTTATTTGCGGAATGGATTGTGATGAAATCATTCTTGGGCTTACATGGACTGAAAACAATGCCGCAGAAAATGGAAGCGTAAAAAAAATGCTGGATTCTCTTACCGGAAATTCTGATGCACTTTATTTTGGCGGACATCGACCGATTCAAGTAAATTACGCTTTGCGCCAACAAGGAAAATATGTTCAGATTCATAATCCGGACCGCCAGAATGTGGTTCTTGTGCACAAAGATAAAAATATTGACTTGGAAAACGATATAGTTCAAGTTGGTGAATAAATATTTTTTTTACAGTAGAATGATTTAGGAATATTTTGGGGGATAAAATGCCAGAGGTTTTTCCTGAAAAAATTGGAAAATATAAAATTGAGGGAATTATTGCAAAAGGCGGAATGGGCGTTGTTTACCGTTCTACCCATCCGACTTTAAAACGGCCGGTTATAATTAAAAAACTTACGGCGAAAAAAAATTCAACAAATATAAAAAGATTTATTCTGGAAGCAAAAATTCTTGGTGAACTTCAAAATCCGAATATTGTGAATTTTTACGATATTTTTACGGAAGGAAATGCATATTATATTGTAGAAGAATTTGTTGACGGAATGGCGGTTGATAAGATTCTTCAAAAACAAACGTCAGTCAGTCCGCAGATTGCAATGCTGATAATTCAAGATGCCTGCTACGGATTGAAATTTGCACACACGAAAAATATAGTTCACCGCGACATAAAGCCAGGAAATATTCTTATTTCAAAACGCGCGGAAATAAAAATCACTGATTTTGGAATTGCCTCTGAAACTTCCGGGGAAGACACTCTTACCCAAAGCGGAGTTGCCCTTGGAACGCCAGCTTATATGCCGCCGGAACAGTTTGAGGACAGCGCGAAAGTTGATTGCCGTGCGGACATTTATGCGCTGGGCGTTATGCTTTACGAAATGGTTACAGGAACAAAACCTTATCCTGGAACTTTAACAATTGAAACTCTGAACGTAATAAAAAAAGGAAAATATATTTCTCCGCGCAAGATTGACAAAAAAATTCCAAGATGCGTCTGCCGCCTTATCCATAAAATGATGCGGCCAAAGGCAAAAAGTCGCTATCAGTCAATTTCACCGATTATAAAGGCAATAAAAAGATATTTAAAGCACTATGATGTTCACAGCATACGTGTTCAGCTTGCAAAAATAATTCTTTCAAAGAATGTCCTAAAAGAAATTGAATATATTCCAAAAGACAGAAAACGTAACCGCATTATGGCGATTGTTGCTGCCTGTGCAGTTTTTGCGTTTTTATGTGTTTACGGTTGGTTTGAGGGAGTTTTTCATGCCACAATTTTGCGTTCGTGGTACACGCCTGTTGAAATTGAGATGAAAATGCCAGCCACAAGCACGTCTGGTTCAGATTTGCCGGTCAGGGCTTTCTTTTTTGAAAATGATGGCGACCAGATTCCAGAAATAATGAACACTCGCCGGGTTTTGACTCAAGTTTCAGAAAAAAAACACCCGGAAGAAAAAAATGCGCGGAACAGAACTTATTCAACAAAAAAAGTTTATCTTCCTCATGGCGATTACCGCATAAAAGTTGTCGCAGGTCCTTATGTCTGGTGGAAATCTTTTGGTGTGACAAAAGAAAATGTTCTTATAAAAGCTGATTTCTTAAAAGATATGCGCCGAAACATAACCGTTCACCCGAATGCCTATGATTCTTCAACAGGAAAGGAAATTACTTCCAAAACAGTTTTTTCTGTTCTTTACAATAAAAACTGGATTCCGCTTGACCAGATTCCCGCTGAAAAACTGATTTCCGGCAACGTCTGGAAATTCAAGGCTGAATGCGAAGGATACGAGCCAGAAATATTTTCCCTGCGCCTGGAATGGCTTCAGGACGTTCTGTACATTTCCGCAAATCTTGTGCCAAAGAAATAAATATCTATTGCCATTTTTGCTTTCTGTGCTTAAATTTAAAGGTATGGTTGAAAACGAAAATAATAACAGTAATAATGAAAACAATAACAACGAAAATGATAATAAAAAGTCAGAAAAGGATCTCGCGCAGATTCTTGGAGAATTAAAGGACAAGGCTGCTGAAATTCTTAACAGCGATGTTGAGCTTGAAGTTGAAATTCAGCCTGATTCAAAGAACGGTAAAAAAACTGGAAAATCAGGAAGAAATAGAAAGTCGGAGCTAGTTCCGGCAGACGATTTTTTGCCGGCAAAACTTCCGATAATTCCTTTGCAGGGACATCCGATTTTTCCTGGAATTTTTACTCCGCTGATGATAAATAATTCCGGTGACATAAAAGCTGCCGAAGAAGCGTATGAAGGCGACGGATATTTGGGCATTGTCATGCTGAAAAATGATGTTGCCGATACGCGCTACGAAGACCTATATAAAGTTGGAACTGCCGCAAAAATCATAAAGAAAATAAATCTTCCGGACGGCGGAATAAACGTTTTTATTTCAACAGTAAAACGATTTAAGATGACAAAATGTCTTAGCTCGTCTGCTCCAATTGTTGCGGCTGTAAATTATCTGGAGGAAGAGGAAAACGATACTTTTGAGGTAAAAGCCCTTACCCGCGCGTTAATCAGCGAGATGAAGGAGGTTGCTGAAAATAATCCTTTGTTTACTGAAGAAATGCGCCTTAACATGGTGAATATCGATAATCCTGGAAAAATCACGGATTTCATCGCTTCAATTTTAAATGTTGACAAAGAGGATCAGCAGCGCGTTCTTGAAACTTTGAATGTCCGCCAGAGAATGGAGCAGGTTCTTGTTTTTATAAAAAAAGAACAGGAACTTTTGCGCGTCCAGAAAAAAATCCAGAATGACATCAATGAAAAAGTTGAAAAAAATCAGCGCGACTATTTTTTGCGCGAAGAATTAAAGTCAATTCAGGAAGAGCTTGGAACTGATGCTGAAGGAAATTTAAGCGATTATCAGAAATACAAAAAAGAAATCGAAAAATTTAACTTTACTGGCGAAATAAAAGAGTCTCTGGAAAGCGAGCTTGAAAAATTCAAAATTCTTGACACTCAGTCGCCGGAATACACAGTTTCCAGAAATTATCTTGATCTTGTATGTCAGCTTCCTTGGAATGAAGAGATAAAAGTTGAAAACTACAGCCTGGAAAGCGCAAAAAAACTGCTTGATGGCGACCATTATGGACTTGAAGACGTAAAAAAACGAATCCTTGAATATCTTGCAGTCAGAAAATTAAAAAAAGACGGAAAAGGTTCAATTTTGATTCTTGTGGGACCTCCGGGTTGCGGAAAAACCAGTGTTGGAAAATCAATCGCAAACGCAATGGGAAAACCATTCTACCGATTCAGTGTTGGCGGAATGAGCGATCCTTCTGAAATAAAAGGGCACAGAAGAACTTATATCGGTTCAATGTGCGGAAAAATCATCAGCGGAATAAAACTTACGCATACAAAAGCTCCTGTCTTTATGATAGATGAAGTTGACAAGATGGCTTCCAATGGAGTGCATGGCGATCCTGCCGCGGCTTTGCTGGAAGTCCTTGATCCGGAGCAGAACGTTTCATTCCGGGACGATTATCTTGATCTTCCGTTTGATGTCTCAAATGTATTTTTTATTCTTACAGCAAATACTTTGGACACAATTCCTGAACCATTGCTTGACCGTGCGGAAATTATTCAGCTTGCCGGTTACATTGACCAGGAAAAACTTGAGATTGCAAAAAAATATCTGATTCCAAAAAATCTGAAAAAGAACGGATTGGGCAAAAATCAGGTAAAATACACAAAAGACGCTCTTTTAAGAATTGCACAGGAATATGCGCGTGAAGCCGGTGTAAGAAATTACGAGAAATGTCTGGACAAAATCCACAGAAAACTTGTTACAGAACAGTTTATGAATGCAGATAAACTTGTTGCCGAAGCAAAAAAGCAGGCGAAAGAAAACAAATGTTCCGCGGAAGAAATTGCGCAGATTTCGGCGGATAAATATTTTGATTCTGAAAAGCAATATACAATCTCTGCGGAAGACTTGGAAAAATATCTTGGAAAACCTGTTTTTGATGAGACAGAGATAAAGAAAGCGAATATTCCTGGAACTGCAATCGGTTTGGCATGGACAAGCATGGGCGGAGACACGCTTTTGATTGAATGTATGACATTTCCGGGAAAACCAGAATTTGTGATAACTGGACAGATGGGTGATGTAATGAAAGAATCAGCGCAAATTGCGATGGACTGGGTAAAACGTTATGTCATTGAACGCAAGATAAAAAAATCAGTCTGGTTTGAGCACAACACAATCCATCTTCATATTCCAGAAGGCGCAACCCCAAAAGATGGTCCTAGTGCAGGAATTACGATGGCTACAACATTTTTATCGCTTTTTTCTGGAAAAACAATAAAACCGAATCTTGCTATGACCGGTGAGCTTTCTTTGACTGGAAAAGTTCTTCCGATTGGCGGACTTCGTGAAAAAACAGTTGCGGCAAAAAGGAATAAAATAAAGACAATCATTATTCCAAAGGCAAATGAGCGCGATCTTGATGAAATTCCAGAGATTGTAAAAGCTGGAATCACTTTTATTCCGGTAACAAGAATTGAAGAAGTTATTGCAAATGCATTCAAGGCAAAACTTTAACGCAACACATTCTTAAGATTTGTTTTTATAATTCTTAAGGATGTGTTATAATTAAAAAGATATAATGTGTAAAAAAAGTCTGCTTTTTGTTGCGTTTTTGTTTTTTTTAGAATTAATATTTTTCTCATGCTCGTCGGAAACTCCGATTGATTTGAATTCCGGCTCAGGTGAAACTTTGCGGATGACATTTTCAGGGCGGAATTCCAGCGTTATCTGGTCGCGTGAAATCGAAAATTCTGTTCTTTCAAGAAAAATAAATACATCGGCTTATATTTCTTCAAATTTAAAGCTTGATCCGGAAATTTATATTGTCTCTGCTGCTGATGAACCGCCTGTTTATCCATCTTTGAGCGGTTTCGGAAGCCTTGATTCAACGCAGATAAGCCCGGAAGCAAAATCAACTGTTGAAAACTTTGTGAAAAATATAATTTCATGGAATTTTGACGAAAATCTTGTTTCAAAAAATTCGGTTTTCTCTCTGATTCTATTCAAATACGATATTGAGAATGGATGGAAAAACGGTTTTGGCGAGGAATTTCCTTCAGATTCTGAAAAAAAACTTTTTTCATCTTATTATTTTGGCGAGCCTTTTGTGGAGGAAGATTCGCTTTTGGTGCCGGTAAGATTGAAAAATTCAAAAGGGTTTGTTGATATTCAGCTTTTTATTGATAAAACTGAAAATTTCAGGATAACTCAAATTCTTATCAAAAAATGGGGAAAGTAAATTATGGAAAAAAAGCCGCTCACAGGAATAGAAAGGGAACTTGTTCTTAGATATTTGCTTGATGGAAATGTTCCTGTAACAATTACTCCGATTTCTAGCAACGAAAACGATTCTGATGAAATAAAAAATCTTGATTCTGCGGTTGTGCCGGTAGCCTTTAAAGCGGAAGATATTTCTGTTTTAAAGGAAGGAATTATCCTTTTAAAGGACACGCCTGAGGCAATCTCAAAATATGTGAACAATCCTGTAAAAGTTGAATTTTATTTTAACCGTGTGGGACTTTATTTTTCCACAATGCTGAAATCTGTAAGTTCTGGTCTGGCTTTAGTTATTCCAGCTGAAATCAACAGAATTCCTGACATTCAAGTGAATAAAAAATATGATTTTACTGCGCGGTTGATTGTTTCTGTAAACAATGAAGGAAACACAAGTTTTTTGTGCGTTCCGGCTGATGGTTTTGAGCTTTTTGCACGTCCAATCTGGAGTTCAATTGAACTGGAACGACAGCAGCAGGCGAAAAGCCTTTTGGAAGAATATGTAAAGGAAGCTAAAATCAAGCAGAAAGCCGGTAACGGACTTAGACTGATAAATATCTGCCGCTATATGGTTATGCCGAAAATTGAAAAAGTGGAGGCTGTCCAGGGAAGGGTGAAACCTTTTGACATTCTTTTTGTGAACCACGAGCGCATTGTGTTTGGTTTTGAAAAAAACGCTGCATTCGAGCTTTCTGAAAATGCTGAATATCCAGTTGAAATGCAGTTTGTTCTAAAAGCCTCTCCTTCTGTTGTGCGCAAAATTTTTGTTACCTGCAAAGTTGATAATATCTTTAAAAATGAGGATGGAACAAAACTTGCCGCAGATTGTGTCTATACAATGCTTCAGGAAGAGGATTGCCGCTTCCTTTATGAAAAAGCGACAAGCAGTCTTTTCATATAATTTTTAGGAATTCGTTTTTTCCTCTTCAGATTCTTCTGTCTCGGTTTCTGTTTCCGGCTCAACATCAGAAAGTTCTTTCTGCGTGTCAATCGGTTTGTTTCCGATAAGAATTGCAATCGGGTGAAGATAGGAGACATTCTCGCAGATAATTTTAATCATCACCATAAGCGGAACCGCGATAATCATTCCAACAAAGCCCCACATCCAGCCCCAGAAACTTAAGCTTACAAGAATAACGAACGGCGAAATGTCCAGATTTTTTCCTTCAATTCGTGGTTCGACAATGTTTCCAAGAATGAAATTTATTAAAGTCATTGAAATAAGGACGAAGAGAATCGGGAACGGATGCGGATAAAACTGAATCAGTGCAAAAAGTGTTGTAAGTCCTACAGAAAATATTGAACCGAATGTAGGAATAAAATTCATTATGAATGCAATGAACGCCCACATAATTGCAAAATCCAGCCCGACAATCTTTGTGGCAAAATAAACAAGAATTCCTGTTGCAAGTGAAATAAAGAATTTTATTGAAAGGTAACGCACAACTTCCGCGATTGTCTTTTTTACAATCGTTATAACCCGGCCCTGAACTTTGCCTTTGAACATTGTGTCAACTTTTTCGTGTCCAGATTTCATTTCTATCAAAAGAAAAATGCTCAGAAGAAGAACGATAAAAAGACTTTTTGTGACAGAAATAAGGTTTCCAGAAAAAGAAATTGCCGCAGACTGGACAAATTCCCGCACTTTTAACTGGTTCCACAGATTTTCAAAAAGAGAAAGCTCTTCATTGAACTGAATGTTGAAAGTTTCAGCAAAAATTTTATAGATTGATAGAAATCTGTCCTCGTACTGCGAATATTGTCCAACAATTGTTGTAAGGCTAGTTCCGATAATCGTTAAAAGCAGCGAAATAATTATTACAAAAATAAAAGCAGTTATAATTGTGCCAAGTACCCAGGGAATTTTTATTTTTTGGTTCATGCGTTTTACAATTGGATAAAAGACGCAGGAAATCAGGATTGCAACTGTTACCGGAAGCGTAAAACTTACAGAAAGTTTAAAAAAAACTCCCAGCGCAACAATCGCAAACATAAGAAGAATGTAATAAATACCCTTGATGTACTCGTTTTTATGCATAATTATTTTTTGTTTTTAGGTTCGATTTTGTCAAATCCGCACAAAGGAACAAGTGCTGGTGGAATTGTTACAGAACCATCCTCATTCTGATAGTTTTCAAGGATTGCAAGCATTGCCCGTCCTACAGCGATTGCAGTTCCGTTCAATGTGTGAACGTATTTGTTCTTTCCATCGTCATCCTTGTATTTTATGTTAAGTCTTCGTGCCTGATAATCTGTGCAGTTTGAAGTTGAAGTGACTTCGCCGTATTCACCGCCGTTTCTTCCAGGCATCCAGGCTTCAAGATCCCACTTGCGGTAAGCTGGAGCACCAAGATCACCCGAACAAGTGTCTACAACGTGGAACGGAAGTCCGAGACCTGTAAAAATTTCTTCCTCAATTTCGCGGAGCTTGTGATGAAGTTCATCAGACTGTTCTGGAGTAGAGTATACAAACATTTCAACCTTATCAAACTGATGAACGCGGTACAAACCTTTAGAAAATTGTCCGGCAGCACCAGCTTCGCGGCGGAAACAGTGTGAAAGTCCACCGTACATCAAAGGAAGTTTCGCCTTGTCTAGAATTTCTCCAGAATGGTAGCCTCCAAGCGTAATTTCAGCGGTTGCAACAAGACAAGTTCCTTCATCTTCAATTGAATAAACATTTGATTCATTTCCGCGCGGATTAAATCCGATTCCCTTAAGAATTTCCTCGCGTGCAATATCCGGAGTAATAAAAAGTTCAAATCCATGTTTTCTCAGAATGTTCAACGCATACTGAATCAAAGCCTGCTCAAGGAAAACAGCCTCATTCTTAAGATAATAGAATTTCGGACCAGAAACTTTAGTTCCTCGATCAAAATCAAGCAAATCAAGCTCTTCTGCAAGCTGAACATGATCTTTCGGCTCAAAATCAAATTTTCTAGGAGTTCCAACTTTTTTTACTTCAAGATTTTCTGTGTCAAGCTTTCCGATTGGAGCATCCGGGTGAATCATATTTGGAATCTGTCGGGCTGCGGCATCCAAATCAATTTCAACCTGCGCAAGCTCTTTTTCAACTTCTGCAATATCTTCCTTGATTTTTTTACCAGCTAGAATCAATTCCTGTCGTTTTGCATCGTCAAGTTTCTGTTTCATTGACTTTGCATTTTCGTTTCTTTGCTGCTGCAAATCCTGCTGTTTTGTTACAAGCGCAGTTCGTTTGTCGTAAAGTTCAACAACTTTGTCCGCGTCTGCATTCATGTTTCTGTTTTTGATGTTTTCTTTTACAGCTTCAAGATTGTCTTTTATAAATTTATAGTCAAGCATTTTTTCCTCTTCTTTGTTTTGATTTTTTATTGATTCAATTTACTGAATCAAATAAGTTACTTTTACCTCTGATGTAACGTTGATTTTTCCGTCTGGAGTTGATGTTGTTGAAGTTTTTTCTTCTGCAATATCAAGCACACCATTGATTTTACTACCGCTTGCGCCTGCAAGTAAAGAGGCTGCGTCCTGTGTCTGCTGAACAGCTGCGGATCTTGCTCTGCGCATTACAGAAGCGGTGTCGTTCAGACCATAAGCAACAGACTTTAGGCGGATAGAAGCACCAACTTTGCAGTCAATTACAGCCGGAACAAGCGAAATATTTCTTACAGTTATGCGGATATTTCTTCTTGCTTCATACTGGTTTGAAGGATTTGAAATTGTGCAGTCTGAAAGAACTATGTCATTTTCGCTTACACCGACATTTTTTACAGCATCTGTAAGTCTTTTTGAAAGAGTGTCGTTGTCGGCAACAATCTGTTTTGCGCTCCATCCTGCGGATACAACTGTAAAATCGATTTCAGCAGTATCTGGGCTTGAGGTTATTGTTCCTTCACCGCTTACAGTTATTGTCTTTTTTGATTCATTTTCCCGGTTTATGTAGCACGAGGAAAAAATGAGCGACAATGCAAATGCTGAACAAATTAATTTTATTCCTTTTTTCATGGAATCCTCCAAAATTATTTACCTGTTTATCGTATATTTATATAAAATCGCTTTAAGAATATGCTGCGTTTGTTTGCCTTGTCCCACAAAGGACTTGCAGGATAATTGTTTACAACCAAATCGTAGGATTCAATTGCGCTTTTTATATTCTGAACCGGTGATTTTTCCTCAAGAATTTGTCCCTGAAGAAAAAGTCCTTCATCAAGCCGTTCTGTTGCTTTATCAAAAAACTTTGAGATAACAGAAAATGCCTGCTGATATTTTTTTTCGTTGTAATATTTTTTTGCAAGTTCAAGGAGCGAATCCTGGCCCATATTTTCCAGAGATTCAGATTGGTTTTCCGCAGAACCGGCTGATTTTCCTGAATCCGCAGTTTCGTCCACCGCAGAAAAATTGCTTGAACTTTGAGTTCTTGAGCCAGCAGCGTTTTTTGCGGAAGTTCCTGTTTTTACACTTGGCGAAGATGTTCCAGGCGCTGATTCTGTTGTCTGGATTATTGTATCAATATCTGAGTTTTTTGAATTTTCCGTACTGTTTTTTATGCCAGACGAATAACTTTTTTGTTCAGTTTTTGTTTCAGCGGCATTTTTAGCTTCTGTTTCAGCCGGCTGCACTGTATTCACGTTTTTTTGTTCCTTGATTTTTGCAGTTTCCGCAGTTATCGAAACTTTTGGAGGAACAACCTCTGCATAATCTGGAACAGTTATGTGTTCAGCGGAATCGCTGTTTTCGTTTTGAACAATCACTTCCAGAAAATCATCAATGTATTTTCCAGTCAGCGTGTCATTTTTAAAGAAATGAAGAAGATATGTTCCTGGATTCCTAGAGCGCAACGTGAATGAAGTGTCTTTGCCGCCAAGTTTTCTTCCGCCAAAAATGAAATTTCTGTTTCTGCTGTCAACATTTCCGTTTTCGTCAATATTTCCCTGATAAATCCAGCCTTTTCCAGGATAGATAATGTCGATATTCTGATTTTTTTTGATTGTGACAGAGCGTGACGGTTTTCGCGTTTCTTCTGAAGGCATCTGTTCCGAATTTTCTGAGAAATTTGAATTTTCTTCTATTATATCTGTTGTATTTGTGTTTTCAGAGTTTGAATCATCCGGGGTTTTATTTTGCTCTGAAGAAGATTCTGCGTTTTCAGTTTGCGCATGGGAATCTTGTTTCGGCAAAATATTTTGTCCGCTGGAACCGTTTTCGTCTGTTAAGGCATTTTCTGAATTATTTTGGTTCTGGTCGGTTTTGTCTTTTTCAACAGAAGGCTCGTCCTTTACCTGTGGCTCCAAAATTGAGGAAGGCTCTTTTGTGCTTTCTGCAGTTTCTGCTTCCGGTGAAAGTTCTGGAAGTTCAGGCAGCTCAGGATTCTGTTCTTCTGTCAGTGGCTCTGTTAAGTCTGAAAAATCCTGTGCGGAATTATTATCTGTGTTTTCAGAATCAGAAAATTCTGGTTCTGCGGAATCGCTACTGTTTTCATCTGGCAGAGAATTTTCAGTTTCTGGAATTTCTCCGCCGGAAATATTCGTTTCCGGGAAATTTTCTTCTGTTTTTGGTGTTGAGGCGCACGAAAATAATATCAATGATAAGGCAAAAATTTGTAAAAACGCAATTTTCTTAAAAATTTTCATGGAGCAGCTCCAATAATATCGTTAATAATCCTGTCGTTTGACTCGCTGAGTTTTTCAACTTCACCTTCATCAGGCAAAGTGAACCATTTTTCAATTTCTTTCTGTGACCATTTTTTTTCAGTTTTTCTGGTCGTTATGTAGCCGTCTGGAATTGAAGGCGCGGACGGAATTTGCAGTGGCTGATCCAGCACAAGCTTCGGTTCTTCCGCAACTTTTTGTTTCTCTTTTGTCTTTGAATTTCCAGCGCACAACGAAATAATTGCGCATAAAACCATCAGAATCAAAAGAGCACAGACAATGATTGTTTTTTTTGCATTTTCTTGCAGAAAATTTTGGATTTTTTCTGAAATTTGCTGAAAATCAACCATTAAATTTTTGCTCCTTCAACATTTTCAGAGTTTTCGGCTTCGGATTCGAGTTTTTCTTTTTCTGCGGCTTCTGCTGCAAGTTTTGCTTCTCGCGCTTTTTTTCGTTCCTCGGCGGCTTTTTCCTCTCGTTCTTTATGGACGCGTATAATTTCCGGGTCGGTTATTGTTCCGTCTGGATTATGGATTCGTTTTGGTGGCCGTGGCGGAATGTAAACATCTGTTTCCGGCTGAACATCTTCCTCTTCAAAAGTGTCGTCGTCAGAATCAATTGCAGCGCCGACTTTGATATCTTCATCAAGACGAAGCGCAATGATTTTGCTTACGCCGGATTCTTCCATTGTAATTCCAAGCATTGTGCTTGCACCCATTACAGTTTTTTTGTTGTGGGTAATCACAATATACTGAGAAACATTTGCAAATGATTCAAGCGTTGTTACAAAGCTCGAAACGTTTTTGTCATCAAGTGCGGCATCAATTTCATCCAAAAGGCAGAACGGGCTAGGACGAACCTGATAAGTCGCAAAAAGAAGCGCGACTGCCGTCATTGTTTTTTCACCACCGGAAAGAAGCCCGATGCTTTCAAGTTTTTTTCCTGGCGGCTGGGCAAGAATATCAATTCCAGAAGTAAGGATATTCTGCGGATCTTCAAGCCGTAATTCCGCGCGTCCGCCATTAAAAAGTCTGCGGAACATATTGTGGAAATTTTTCTTGATTTTATTGTATGTCTCAAGGAACATTTCCGAAGATTTTGATTTTATTTCTTCACTTACGCGGATAAGATTGTCCAAAGATTTCTGCGTGTCATCGTAGTTTATCTTCTGTTTTTCGTAGCGGTCTTTTACTTCTGCAAATTCTTCTACCGCCATAAGATTTACTTGACCGCAGGATTTAAGCTCCTCGCGCGCAGAAACAAGCTGTTCCCTGAGTTCCGCGGAAGGCTTTGTGATTTTGAACATTTTTTCTTCAAATTCCATTAAATCCCGGGAATGTTGTTCCTGGAAATTCTGCTTAAGGTTTCTGATTTCCGTATCAGAAGAATTTAAAGAAAGCGTGAGCCGCTCGTATTGTGCCTGGCAGCGGTTCTGTTCTTCCTGTTTTTTTATGAGCGTATCTTTTTTGCCTGTAACATTAGAGTTGTTTTCAGCGATTTTTGAATCAAGTTCCTTCAGCTGTTCGGCAAGTTTTGTTCCCTTGTGTTCAAGTTCCGCAAGATCCTGCTGAATTTCTTCTATCTGCTCGTTCAGATCCTCGGATTTTTTTGTTTCTGATTCAAGTTCCTCGTTTGCCTGCCGCAAGGAATTCTGCTCTGAAACAAGATTTCTTCGTAAAAGGCTAGCCTGCTGCATTGCCGCCTGAATCTGGGTTTCCATCTGGGCTTTGTTCACGCGGAGCTTGCTGCAGGTTTCCTTGTATTCATCAATTTTTTGCGCAAGTTCAGAATTTGCGTTTCTAAGCTCTTCAATCTGGACGTTAAGTGCCTCTGCCTGGGAAATATTTTCCTGAGCCTTTTTGTCAAGCTCGCGTTTTTTTGTCATGATTCCTTCCGGCGAAAGGAATTCTGTGATAAACGCAGGCGACGCATTCTCGTATTCTGAAACGGCATCTTTTAGCTCGGTGATAAGTTCTTCAGTTTTTTCAAAATCCTTTGCGGCGCCATTTACTGTGCTCAAAGAATCTTCTGCGGAATGAGATGCTTTTGCAAAATCTGAATAGACATTTTTTCGGCCTTCTGCAAAAATCTTGAATTTTTCAAGTATGTTCTGGACTTTTTCTTTTGCATCAGCAAGATTTTTTTCTGAAAAACCAGCGGCTTTCAGCTTTGCGTCAAGCATTCCGACAATGTCTTCTGTGATTGACGTAAGTTCTTTCTGAATTTCCTTGCGTTTTTCTTCCAGTTCTGCGATTTTTTTTCGGTTTTCGTCAGTTTTCTGATTATTTGCCGTAATCTGTGTTCCGGCAGTTGCAATATTTTCCTCAAAGTCCGAGATGTTTTTTTCAACTTCTGCGATTTTCTTTTCTTTCTGATGGAGCTCGGCTTCCTGTTCATCAATTTCTTCCTGAAGGCTGGAGATATTTTCTTCAACGGAAGAAACTCTTACTTCAAGCGTGGCGATTTTTTCTTTTATTCCACGTGCCTGAGAGGAAAGCTGCTTTTCCATGTCGAGTTTGCCGTTTTTTTCTTTTCCGATTCCGATAAGTTCAGACTGCATGGAATAAACTTGTTCCTGCATTTCCTTTACTTTGTCCATATTTTCGGAAATTGTGTTGTTGATTTCCTCAATTTCCTTGCGCACTTCATCCCTGCGTTTTGTGATGTCCGCAAGTTCCTTTTCGTGCCTGTCCTTGTCTGTGATAAAAGTCCTTAGCTTTAAAAGGGCAATGTCAAGTTCAAGATTAAAAATCTTATCTTTTAAGTCGCGGTATTTTTTTGTTTTTTCGGCCTGAACTTTTAAAGTGTCATAGGAACGTTTTATTTCTGCCATCGCCATTTCAATCTGAATCATATTCTGGCGTGTCTGTTCAAGCTCGCGTTCGGCAATTGCACATTCTGCTTTTGAACGGCTGATTCCGGCCGCTTCCTCAAAAATATAACGTCGGTCTTCTGGTTTGGAAGAAAGAATCTGGCTTACCTGTCCCTGTTCCATGATTGAATAGGAAGATTTTCCAACTCCAGTGTCCATAAAAAGTTTTACAATGTCACGGGAAGAAGCCGGTCGGTTATTGATAAAATATTCCTGCTCGCCGTTTCTGTAAAGTCGGCGTTTGATTGCGATTTCTGATTCTTCAAGCGGAAGAAGTCCGTTTTCGTTGCTCATTGTAAGCGTTACTTCTGCAACATTAAGAGCCGGGCGGCGTTCTGTTCCGTTAAAAATTACGTCTGTTTTTTCCTGTGCACGCAGATTTTTTGCCTTGTTTTCGGCAAGAACCCATTTTATTGCATCTACAACGTTACTTTTTCCGCAACCGTTAGGTCCAAGCAGCGCGGTGATTCCATCTGCAAAATCAATATGTGTTCGGTCAGCAAAAGATTTAAAACCAAAAATGTCCAGACTTTTTAAAAACACAAAAAACTCCGTAGTTGTTTCCAAAATGATTTTTTGGAAATGCCCTGTATTTGTATCTTTTGAGTATAACGAATAAGACGTGTAGTTTCAATGAGCTTGTTTTATAATATGCGGACAATCTTTTTGTTGAACCCTATAAAACTCGATGTTATAATTATTCTGAATATTTGAGTTTTTGTTTAATTTGAAAGAAATTGAACAAGCTTCCAGTCAAAAGTCAAGTGTTGGCTATGGTGAAGTATTTTTTTTGGGGTTGTATAAAAACATATATATAGAAAGAAATGAAAAAAATCGCGGTTTTTTGGGTAATTTGTTTATTTTTGTCTCTTTTTGCGGGCTGCAGTTTTTCTTCTTCGGATGAAGATATTTCTGGTGGCGGCTCGAAAAAATCATTCCACAAAGTCTGCGGTTCTTCCAGCTTAAAAATGGATTCTTCGCGGAATGCGTTTCCTTCTTATCAAGCTGAAAATCTGTTCTATTATTTTTATGTAAAAAATTCCGATGGAAGTACAGAAAAAGAATCCTTTGGTGCGGAAAATTCTTTTTCATTCAGCCTTGAAAACGGAGAATGGATAATTTTTTGCGATGTTTATTACGGTTCTGCGCTTGATGATGAAAATTTCAAGGCGGATGGAAATATAATTTTTTCGGGAAGCAATTCAATTTCCTTGGATGATACAAGTGGCGACGAAACTGATTTTAAAATCAACACGAAAATTTATAGTTCAGAAAATGCGAAGGGAAATGCAAATTTAAAGATATTTTCATCTGTTTCTGCTGTAAAAAGCGCAAAGGCTGAATGGACTGATTCGGAAGGAAATTACTTTAGCCAGGTTCTGGGTTTTTCAGATTCTTCAAAAGCGGAAAGCGGAGAATTTTACGACGTTTTCAATTTTGGCGGAAATTCAATGCCAGCAGGCGCATACAAAGTTAGATTTTCTTTTTATGATGGTGCGGTTTCTGGCGGAAATGTAAGCGGAACAAAAGTCTGCGTGACTGTTAAAACGATAAATATTGCCTGCTCTCTTACAACGGATGTCTGGAGCGATGATGGCTCTTTTGTTTCTGGCGGAAGCGGAAAATTTGTTTTTTCAGAGAATTGCATAAAAATTTCAAAGGCGAAAGCGCTTTATGTTTCTGGGAGTGCAACTGAAAACGGTTCTGGAATTTTACCCGCCGAGCCGATGAATTCTTTGGATTCGGCATTTGATTTGCTTTTTAATTTTTCAATGGATAATGTTCCCGTCTGCATTCTGGAAGGAACGACCGCAACTTTTACCCGGAATGTTGAGCTTTCTGAAGGTGTAAAAAATCTTACGGTTACAACATACAAGGCGGATGGAACAATTTGCAGCGAAAAGACTGTTGTTGTTCCGGAAGATGAGCGTGGAACGATAAAACGCGCGGATAATTTGATTCAAATTTTGGATGGAGGAATTGAGGGCGCGGCGATAAATTTTGTCAATGTGAATATTTATGGAAATGATTCTGCGGATGCCACATCTGTAAATTCGTTTGTTGATGTTGCCGGTGCAGATGTTTCCGCTACAAACTGTAAAGTCCGCGATGATTTCTTTTTGCGTTCGAGCGGCGGCAAATCAGGTTCAATTTCTTTGTGTAATGCTGATTTTTCTTTTTCCGGGAATAGCGCCAGTTCATCTACAAAAGCTGTGTTTATTGATGGTGGAATTTCTAAAGTTCAAATTGAAGAATGTAAATTTAAAGGATTTGAAATGGCGCTTCGGTTGAATTCTTTAGCTGTTGAAGCAAATGTGGTGAATTCTTCATTTTTTGGTAATAAAACTGCGGTTGGTGGCTATATTTTTAAATCTCTTGTGCTTTCTGGTGTAACGCTAAAAGAAAACTCAAAATTCGGAATTGATTCAAATTTGACTTTCACTCTTGCTGGAACTTGTATTTTTGATGATACTTTTTATCTTTCAGAAAATGATGCGTATGTTAATTTTGATGAAAGCTACAAGGATGATGATTCAGGAAGTTCTCCGAATTCTGTATTTGTCTCAATACCTTCAAGTAATCTTGTCCGCGGAAAAAAAGTTCTTTCCGGCGAAAATATAGAAACAAACCGCACGAATTTTACCGTTTTGGAAGACGGATGGCAAATCAACAATGGCGGATTCCTGTACGAAAGCAATGCGGAATCTAGCGAAAACCGTTTTTATTATGTTGATCCGCAGACTTCATGCGCAGCACCAGAGCCCGGTGACTACGACAAGCCGTACAAAACGTTACAGGCGGCTGTGGATGCGGTGGTTTTGGCAAATAAAACGGAAAATGACAAGGAATATACTATTTACGTCTTGAACAATATTGAAGGAAGTGATTCAGAACCCGGAATAAAAAACAATTCCCTTGTGTATGTTGATTCTGGCTCGGATAAACTTAGGCTTGCAGTTGAACCTTTTGGCTCTTACGCAGAAATAAATGCCGCAAGAAATTCTTCGTCTTCTGTAAAATACAGGATTTTTTATATAACTGGAAATGTAAAATTTGTTATTAGCAGACTGAATCTGTACGGCGGATATGCCGAAGGAAACGGCGGCGCGATTTATTTGAATGGAACTGCTGGCGCGGAACTTACGCTTGAAAATTGTACGGTCGGAAAATCAAATCCGCAGATAGAAGCCCTGCAGGATGGTGTTCAGAATCAAACTTATTCACCTGATGAAACAAATTGCTCAAACTGCGCAGATGAGGGGGGGGGAATCTATGTGGAAGGCGGACCTGGTCTTACGTTGAATTCAACAAAAGTTTTGAACTGCTTTGCAAAGTCATCTTCTGGTGGCGGGGGAGGAATTTCAGTGGATTCTTCTTATCTGTCAATCGATGGTGGTTCTGAAATTTACGCCAATGGCTCGGCAGGACCGAATGGGGTGGCGGTTTGCGCAAAAAAATCAGAAATATATTTTAATGATGGAATTGTACGTCATCATTATGCAAAGGAAACGGTTATGGCTGCTGTTCCTGGAATATATTTGTTTGACTCAACTTTAGATATTTATGATGGAGAAATCCGGGATAATTATTATCCAAAAGCAAATTTTGGTTCTGGAATTTTTATTGGCGGTTCAAATTCTTCAGTTTCTATGTACGGTGGTTCTGTATCCAACAATTCATCTGTTTCTGAAAATGTGCAGAGCTGCGATATTGGATATTCTGTTTCTGTGTCAGCGCCGGTTGTCAGTCTTTCTGGGGGTGCTTATGTTGAAACGATTTATTCTCCAAAAACTTATATAAAAATTCTGGATGAGCTTTCGGCTTTTTCTTCCGGCAAAATATGTAAAATCTACACAACAATTGCGGAAGAAACGGAGGTTTTGCAGGCGGAGACAAAAGACATTCCTCTTGCGGATTACATTGATTTCTTTAAATTGTACGGAACAGACTTGAAGGAATCTGTTGATTTTTCACTTTCTGTTGATTCAACCGGTGATAAGCCAGTTGCAAAAATCGTAAAAGGTGGAGGCGCACCTTCATCAGGTACAGCGATTTCTTCTGTCTCTAGCAAGGCGGATATAAAAGATGGTGGAAAATATTCTGTCTCAACTGAATCTGATTTGGAAAAATTCGCTTCCCTTAGTCAAGATGGCTGCGGTTTTTACAATGCAACAATTATCCTTGAAAAAGATATTGACCTGAAATGCGATTCTTCTAATCCTTTTACGCCGATTGGAACAGGCACTGGTTTTGCTGGAATATTTGATGGAAACGGACATAAAATTTCAAATCTTTATGTAAGCACTACAAATCAGGCTGGCTTGTTTGCTTTTGTAAACGGCGGAACTGTAAAAAATCTTACGGTAGAAGGAACTGTTATAGAAAACGGTTCGACAACGGCGGGAAGCATTGGGGTCGGTGGAATTGCTGGATATACAAGTGGCACAGTAACTATTGAAAACTGCGTTTCAAACGTGAAAATTTCAAGTGGATGTGAAAATACCGGCGGAATTGTGGGATATGTAAATTCTCCTTCTGTAATAAGAAACTGTATTAATCTTGGAAATATTGATTCTTCAAAGGCAAATTCTGGTGGAATTTTGGGCTCGGGTGTAAGCAGTGCGGTTGTCTATAACTGCGCAAATTTTGGAACAGTCTCTGGAACAACTTATGTTGGCGGAATTGTCGGCAAGACAGAAAATGATGTTTCGCTATGCTACAATGTTGGAGCAATAACAGCTTCTGGCGGAGATTTTGCGGCGGCTGCAATTGCGAATGTTAGCGGAACAGATTCAACTTTTTATCAGTATTGTTATTTTAAGACAGGAACAGCAAGCGCTGCATTCAATGGCTCTAGCGGTTCAAATATAATTAAATTCTCAGACCCGAAACAGCAAAATCTATCCCTTGAACTTTCAAACCGCATAAACGATTCAAAATACAAAGAATTCTGCCATCCATGGGATAAGACATATAATTTTGACGGTGTTGAATATCCTGTTTGTGTGGAGATAAAGTGAGTTATCTGAATATCAGGTTTACTCGGTTTTGATTGAGTCGGTTGTAATCGAGTAAACTTGATTGTTTTGTAATAATCTCGTTTTTGTATCTTATTTAATTAAAATCTGTAAATTCTTTTATGTTTGTTTTACACTTGCCCGCAATGCAGACTAACTAAAAACTAGTAAAATTAAGTTTTTAATTTAAGACAGCGCAAACTTCTGTTTTGTGCCGTCTTTTTTTGTGTATGCAAATACTACACGTCGTGCTGTAATAAATTTTGGAGCTGCTATTATGGCAGTTGCATAAAAAGATGTAAGAATTGATTTTAGAGCAATTCAAATCAGAAATCTTCTGCCGCGACCTCATCCGCTTTTTCCAGCATTTCTGTTTCCCAGGAAAGCAGGGCTTTTTCCAGTTCCGGGGCATTGCCTTTTACATCGCACATGATTCTGAATACTGGTTCTGTTCCGCTTCCGCGCATCCAGATAAATGCGAGCGGCTTTAAATTTTTGCCGAAGAATCGTATTTTTAGTCCGCCTTTTCCGCTTTTTGAAAAATCTTTTTCGCCGCAAATTTCTTTTGTTCCGTTTGTTATGTCACATTCCCAACCGAAAATTCCATATCGTTCCAAAAAACATTTTTGCGTTTTCCATTGTTCCTCAAAAATCTTCTGGAATTCGGCTTTTAATGCTGAATGATTTTTTGTCTTTATGTGAAGGACTGCGCGTTTTTCGCTTACACCGGTTGTTGTGTAAACTGGAAGTGTACTCAAAACGTCAGAAAGTGAATAATTTTCTAAAAATTTGTTTCCGGAGCGTTTGCACCATTCTTCAAAAAGTTCTTTTATGCTTAAAAGTTTGATTATTGCAAAAATTGTGTTCAGCGGGTCGCGTACTGCGCTTGGATATGTTATTGTGCCGCCGTTGCTTCCTTCGCCGCAAATCCGAACATTGAATCCTTCCTGCCTTTTTTCTGCCGCAAGGTTAACAACATTTGCCTCTCCAACTTCGGCTCTGAATACTTTCGCATTAAATTTTTCGGCGATTTCTTCTATTCTCATTGAAGTAGGGCAATTTACCGCAACCGCAATATTTTTTTTGCCTGTAAATTCCTGGTACGCAACTTCAGCCAAAACAGAAAGGCTAAAAACTTCCTGGGCTTTTAAGATAACCGGTCTTTCTGTTTTTTCATCCCAGAACACAATATTTCCGCGGTCGCCGTCGCAGTCTGGCATATAGCCTAAAACTGCATCTTTATGTCCCTGTTTCTGAAGTTTTTCCATTTCTGCGGCAACATACACAAGATTTTCTGATTCTGGGATGATTTCATGTGCAATGTCGCCGGCTTTGTTATGGATTGCGTAAAAACCGATATTGTTTTTTTCAAAAAAATCTTTATCAACAGAATCCGTGCGTGCCGAACCGTTCATATCTGCCACAACGCTTATCTTTTTTTGCAGGCAGACGTTTCTGATTATAGAAAATATTTTTTCCTGCTCATCTTTTTTGTCTGAGCCGGAAATTGTCCAGTAAAGGAATTCGTTGTATGCGGCAAGAGCCTCTTTTTTTACATTTTTTTGCTCTTTATACACTGAATCAACATCAGCTTCTTTTACATTTTGGATTATCGCAAACGCTTTTTTTTGAGCCTCATCCTGAGTGCAAAGCTTGTTGAATTCAACCACCAGTTTTGCGTTTTCTGTTCCGTTCAAAACTCCGCCTGAATCAAGTCCAAATTTTATGCCGTTATGTCCGACCGGATTGTGACTTGCCGAAATATACATGAATCCATCAGCTTTTTTTGAATAAGCCATGATTTCCGGTGCGGCTGTAATTCCAACGAATTTTACATCGATTCCCTTTGCAAGAAATGTCTTTACCGCAGCTTCTGAGATTGCAGGTCCAGTAGGGCGCGCATCCATTCCAACAATAACAGTCGGTTTTTCTTTTTTCGTCTGATTTTTTATATATTCAGCAAAGACTGCTGCTGAATATATAGAGATTGCAATGTTGTCCTCGCCAATCATCGCAGTTCTGTCTTGCTCGTCGCCACTTATCGCAAAAACCTTTCTCCAGCCTGAAGCTGAAAGTATCATATTTGTTTCCATTTTAGTTATCCTGATTTTATTTTTTTAGTAAATTCTGAAAGAACGCTTTCACCGAATTTTCAATTTGACCAGATGGCTGAGCTCGCGCTTTTTCTGGTAGCTTATTCAATTTCTTTCACAATAATAAAACTTAAAATCATTATATCTTACAGTTTTCCAAGGGAATTGTTAATAAACAAATTATCTGATAATATTTTTTTGTATGAAATTCATTGAGCAAAATATGCCGCAGGCTGGCGATACTGTTGTGGTTGGTCTTTCTGGTGGAGTTGATTCAACGTTGACGGCTCTTCTTTTAAAGCAGAAAGGCTGTAAAGTTATTGGTGTTACAATGTCCTTGTGGGATGGAAAACTTCCTGAGCTCCCGGCTGGAAAAACTCTTCATGATTCTTGTTACGGTCCTGGTGAAGTTGAAGATATTGAGGAATGTAAAAAATTTTGCAAAGAACAGGGAATTGAATATCACGTTATTGATGTAAAAGACACATATAAAAAAGAAGTTCTTGACTATTTCAAGGCTGAATACCGTGCAGGAAGAACGCCGAATCCGTGCATCCGTTGCAACCGCTATATAAAATTTGGTGCGCTTCAGCTTGGAATCCAGCAGCTTAACATTGAATATGATTATTTTTGCACTGGTCATTATGCAAAAATCGTTCGTCCGGAAGAAGGACTTTTTGGCACAGATGAAAAACCTTGCATGATTCACACCGCAATGGATCAGTCAAAAGATCAGACTTATTTTATTTACAGAGTTCCAAGCTCGATTTTGGAGAAAGTCCGGTTTCCGCTTGCAAATACTCCAAAAAAAGAGGTTTTTAGACTTGCCCGCGAATACAATCTTGCTGCGGCTGAACGCGAGGAAAGTCAGGATTTTATTCCAGAGGAATATTTTGACCTTCTTTTTAGCGACAAACCTAGCATTCCCGGTGATATTATTGATTTGGATGGTCATGTTCTTGGAAAACACCGTGGAATTGAGCATTACACAGTCGGTCAGCGCCGCGGACTTGGCGTAAGTTCGTCAAAGCCGCTTTATGTTCATTCAATTGATGCTGTCAATAATCTTGTTGTTCTTGCTTCAAATGATGATTTGTTTTCTAGCGGTCTGATTGCAGATGATTTTGTCTGGCCGGGAAATATTGAGCCTAATCATAAAATTACTGCCTATGTAAAAATTCGGCTTGCGTCAAAACCTGTTGAATGTACGGTAGAACCTTATTCACCTGCGGAAAACGAGAATTTTGTGGGAAAACCGTGGAAAATCACATTTGCTGAACCTCAGCGTGCAGTTGCGCCGGGACAGAGCGCAGTTTTGTATGATGATGGCGTCTGCATTGGCGGCGGAATTATCACCAGAACTTTGTAGGTTTAATAGACATTCAGGATATAGACCGCATGCGCTTCTTTTCCAAGAATGTCTGCAAGTGTAAGTTGAAGTGAATTTTTTCCCGGCGTAAGAGATGTTTCTCCCATGAGCTGCAGTTCTTCGTTCGGGTACAAAACTGATTTTGGGTAATTCTTTTTTCCCATTGCGCAGAGTTGCAGGTCGCTTTGCATTAAAACATCATAAGAAATCTGGTCAACAACAGTTCCGTTTATCGCGACTCTTGTTCTGTAAGGCGCGGCGATTTTCTGCCGCTTTCTGTAAACTCTGTAAATTCCAGATGGAATGACATTTTGTGTTGCAACTTTGAATTGCTTTCCGTTTTTGTTCTGAAGAATCACTTCACCATAATAAAGCGGAAGTTCCAATCCTACCCTCGGCATAAGAATTCTTGGATTTATTGCAGTGTTGTTTTTTATGTCAATTACCTGAAATTCAAGGGAACTGTGTCCCTGCTGCCAGGCTGTGTTTCCTGAGTAGCCAAGTTTTGCTCCAGATTCAATTTCTCCGGTTTCTTTTAGCGATTCATCTATTGTGTCGTAGTCAATGTTTCCGTATACGGTAAGAAGATTATCCTTGTGTGTTAAGATTATGCTGTTTCCCAAAGTTGAAGGAAAGAAATTTGTGTCATCCTGAAAATCCGTGATTACAACTGCAACTTTGCCATTGTCGGCGGCTTTTATTTCTGATGGATCTGAAAAAATCAGGGAATTGCTGATTGTTCCGCCCCTAAGCTGCCCGAAATATGAATAAAATTTGTCAGACTGAACTACTTCTGTCTGCGGCCAGTCAAACGCAAAAATACAAATATTTGAAAAAAGTGCAATGCAAAATGTTAGAATCTTTTTCATTTTTATATCCTATTTTATTTCAATACAAGAAATTGTGGAGTTTTTCCCAACGTACAGTTTATTTTCATAAACTTGAATAAATGCTGCGGAAGCCTCAAAACTGAAACGGCCGATGAATGTCGCGAATGGCTCAACTGTGTAAACTGTGTATTTTTTTCCATTTTTTGTAAGGACAAAAAAACATTTTTCTGATTCTTGAATCGAGATTGCCTGTCCTTCGATTTTTAAGTGTCTTTTCCTTCCGGTTTTTACATCAACGATTCCAAGCACATTGCCTGAGTTAAAGTAAACTGTTTTGTCATCGCTGCTGAATTTTACCAGCATCTGATTTGTGCTTTTTGAATCCAAAAATTCGTGCGCAATAATTTTTGTCTGAGCCGTATCTTTTTGGGCAAGAACAAAGCGTTGTTTGTTTTGTCCGCAGACAGAAGCCACATATTTTCCGTCAGAAGAAAGCGCGATTCCCAAAATAACAGGAATCTCGCTTCCGCCTGGAGCAAACCGCTGTGTAAGGTTTCCGTTCATTTCAAACTGGCAGATATTTCCGTCTGCAAATCCAACTGCGACTCCCGCTTTTGAAGAGTCAAACGCTGTGATGGGAACTGCGCCGCTGTATTCCCATTTTGTTTTTCCGTTTTTATCGCACATTGAAAAAGAGCTTCCGCCCGGAAGAAATGTAAAAATCCTGTCATCATCAATCATTGGAAAACCACTTTGAGTTGAAGAAAAAAGTTTTTTTCCGTCCGGTGAATAAAAAGTTGCCGCGCTGTTGTTAAAATTGTAGAAAGTGTAGCCAAATTTTGAAATTGATGATTTTTGTGGAAATGTGACAAAATTTACAACTTTTCCACTCGGTGTAAAGTATCCCATTGACTGACCAAGCTTGAAAGGCAAAAGCGGCTCGTTCTCTGAATTTTCGGAGATTGTCGGGTTCGTCACGTCAATTTTCCATTCGGGTTCAAACTGATATTCTTTTCCTAAAGGTCTGATTGCAAATAAAATGTAGACAACGCAAAAAATCGCGGCAAAAATTATATATCCAGAATAATGTTTTTGTGAATTCATAAATTCTATTCTACAAAAAACAAAATGATAGGTCAAACGTTGAGTTATGCAGATTTTTATCGAATAAAATTGAATTGAAAATAATTGCCCAAAAATGCCTGCACTTCCAGCGGAAAATCAAAATTGGCTATGGTTGCAATTTTTTTTAGGAAGAAAACTTCAATTCGCAATGCTCATTTTCAGTTTTCTTTTATGCCTGTCGGCAAAAAAATGGCAAATTACGCCATTTTGACTTTTCCGCTTACGTTCCGGCATTTTTTATTGATTCAGATTTTCAATTTTTTTATTATTTGTGTGACAGAAATCTGTAGAACTTGACAAAAAACTGTAAATATTGCAATCTTTTTCAAGTTATTTCAAAAAATTGTGGAGCTTTTTCATCATGGAAGATGACATCCTTACAATCGAAGAAGTTGCAAAATATCTTCGTGTATCAGACAGAACAGTTTATGATTGGGCGCAGAAAGGCGAAATTCCTGCCGGAAAAATTGGTACTGTATGGCGTTTTAAAAAATCAGAGCTGGAAAGATGGGTAAATGAACGCCTTTCTTCTTCATCTGTAAAAAAATCTGATAGCGAAGTTCAGATAAAAAATTTTCTTTCTCCAGACAGAGTTATTTTTGTAAAAAATTCTTCAAAAAGAGATGCGATTATTGAGCTTGCGGATGTTCTTGCGGTTGCTCCACAGGTAAAAAACAAGGAAGAGCTTGTTACAGAGATTTTAAAGCGGGAAGATTTGATGTCTACAGCTGTTGGCCGCGGAATTGCAATTCCTCATGTTCGACTTTCTTCTGTTACAGATTTGGTTATGGCTGTTGGAATTTGCAAGAAGAATATAGAAGATTATCAGACTGTTGACAATGAGCCTGTAAATCTTCTTATTATGATTGCGGCTGCTTACAATCAGCATACATATTATTTAAAGACGATTTCTTATCTTACTGCAAAGCTAAAAAATCAGACGCTCCGGGACACATTGAAATCTGCTGCGACTCCGCGCGAAGCCTACGATGCTCTTGTAAAAGAGTGATTTTTGCCGTGCGCTCCGTTTTGTTTATTCAAAACTTACAGGAATCCATTTTTCTGTGTCGTTTTGCTCTTGCGCGATAAGTCCGGGCTTTAAGTTTTTTACGGTTGTTTCTCCAAGAAGATATTCTTTTCCGCTGACTTCGGTTTTTGCGCCTTCTGCATTAAGTTCTGCTCCGTAAACTGCATGCGAATATTCCCGGCTTATGAAAAGCGTTGTGTTTATTCCATTTTGCTTTAAAAGAATGCACATCAGCATACTGCGGCTGTCGCAGTCGCTTCCAACTCCTGCTAAAGAGTCAAAGACGCTTGTGAAATCTGTGCTTTTTTCATCTCCTCGTTTGTATTCAAAGTTTTGAACCCAATTCAAAAGAATTTCGTTCAGCGCATTTTCCGGTTCATTTGGATTTTTTTTGCGTGCAATCGGATACAATGCTGAATTTATGTCAAACGCCGCTTTTGAAAGTCTAGAATAGCTGTCGCGGTAGATTGTCTTGTAGTATCGAATCCAGGCTTCTTTCCATTTTTCATTGTTTGCATAAAGTTTCAGAATTTCGTATTCGGATTCAATTACAAAATTGTTCGCTTCTGAAGAAATCGCGTCAATTTCCGTGGAGATATTTTTTCCAGCGATATTCAAGTTTATCTTTTTCTTTTCAGTTTCCGGAAACGCGTAGGAAGTTATTATTCCAGGCGAAAACTTGCTTTTTTTGCTTATGCAGAGCGAATTTAACGTTGAAAGTATGAATTGCTCGCAGTCGCTTGTTTTTTGCGAGTCCGCATAGCATAATAGGACAAGATTCGCGTTTTTTTCAGAAAGGTTTGCGCTTACAGCCCAGCCGGTTGCTCCGTTTTTCATTATCAGTTCTGAGGAAAAATTTGTGATGGAACATTCTGCGTTGTTCCAGATAAAAGTGTCTGTTCCGTCGTATGTTGCGCTGAGTTTTTTTAATGCTCCTTCAAGGGCGCTGTTTGAGTCTGGAAAAATATCTGTTGTGTAAAGTTTCAGCACAAATTCAACTGGAAGAAAAGTGTGCTTAAAATGATAGGACATTCCGTCCGGCGTGTAGCCTGAAACTTTGTAACATTCTGGAATATCCAGGGAATATCCAAAATCGTTGTCTATAACTTCTTCCGCATTTAAATATGCAGGAAGCAAAGTGCATAAAAGAAAAATTGCCGCCGCTGAAAAAATTGTAAGAATTCTGCTTCTTGTCATTTTGTTTCTCCTGTTTTATATTTATTTTCGGATGAAAAATATACCAATTTTATTTGAAAATGAAGAAATTCTTGTGATTAATAAACCGGCCGGACTTCCTGTTCAAGGTGGACAAGGAATTTTGCATCCTTTGGACAAAGAACTTGCCGTTCAGGTTGGCTATCCTGTTTATTTGGTGCATCGTCTTGACCGCGACACGAATGGTTTGATGATTGTTGCAAAATCTGCTGCGGCGGCTTCAAAATGGACAAAACTGATTGGCGGAAAACTGGTGCGAAAGGAATATACCGCTGTTTGCATTGGAACATTGAAATCAAAAAAAGGGACGATTCGGACTTCTGTTGTTCAGCATGGAAATGAAAAGCCGGCTGTAACTCATTTTCAGGTTGTTGGTCAAAAGGAAATTTTTTACGAGGAACAGAAAATTGTGCTTTCAACTGTAAAACTTCAGCTTGAGACAGGACGGATGCACCAGATTCGTATTCATCTTGCTGAGCAGGATTGCCCGATTGCCGGTGATGACAAGCATGGAAATTTCAAGATGAACAAAATTCTAAGGAAAGCCGCTGGAATAAAAACTCTTCAGCTTACTTCAAGCCGTCTTTCAATTCCGCTGAATGGCCGCGAATGTGTGTTCGAGATTTAAAAACTCCTTATGGAATGTCTGCATAAAACCACCTGCATTTATTGACATTATTTAAAATTAAAGCTATATTAATGCAGTACATTTTAATAACATTTTAAAGTGGACTCGTCAAAGCGACGGGTCTTTTTTTATGTTATTTGAAATATTGCAAAAGAGGTAAAATTGGAATACGAACCATTGGAAAAAATGCCGCACTATTCAGAATGTGCGCCATTGGTGGAAGGCCTTGGTTATACTCTTGTTGAGCTTCATATTTCGCCGGCAAAAACTGTCACAAAAATCAATGCGGTTATTGCATCAAAAGATCCGTCTGTTGATATCGGCGTAAACGATTGCTCTAAAGTTCACCATGCGCTTCTTCCTAGGCTTGAGGCAATTCTTGGAACAGAAGACACTTACATGGAACTTACTTCGCCTGGAATGGAGCGGAACTTGAAAAATGCCGCGGAATTTTCAGTTTTTGTTGGCCGGGAAGTTCGCGTGTGGGACAAAACTGTTTCAGATTGGGTTGGCGGAAAAATTGTTTCCGCAAATGAAAAATCGGTTACTTTGGAAAAAGATGGTGAAAATCAGACTATTTCCTTTGAAGATATAGCAAAAGCAAAATTTATACACTTATAATAACTACGGGGGCTTAAAATGTCAGAGATGGCAGAAGCAATTCGTGCTCTGATTGACGAAAAAGGATATTCAGAAGCGTCAGTAAAACAGATAATCGAAAATGCGCTTAAAGCAGCTTACAAAAGAACTTATGGAACTTCGGACAATGCGATTGTAAAATTCGCGGATGATATGTCGGATGTTTCAATTTATTCACGGAAAACAGTTGTAGACGGAGTTTATGATCCTGTTACAGAAATTGAGCTTGAAGAGGCAAAACAGCTCAGTGATGAAGTTGAAGTGGGCGATGAAATTGATATTCTGGAAGATCCGAAATCATTTGCGCGCTCAGCAGTTTCCACAGGTAAACAGACTGCTCACCAGGGATTGAACGAAACTGTAAAAGATTCCCTTTACAATCAGTATAAGGACAAGGTCGGTGAGTTGATAAACGGTTATATCCAGCGCGAAAAGAACGGAAATCTTTTTGTTGATCTTGGAAACGGTGGCCGCCTTGAAGGATTCCTTCCTGCGAAATATCAGTCTCCTCGCGAAACTTATGAGCAGAATGACAGAATCAAGGCTGTGATTGTTGAAATCAAAAAAACTCAGACAGGACTTCAGCTTGTTCTTTCACGTTCAGATCCTCGCCTTGTTGAAATAACAATGGAACTTGAAATCCCGGAAATCGCTGATGGAACTGTAAAAATTGAAAAATGTGTCCGCGACGCCGGCTACAGAACAAAAATGGCTGTTTCTACAACGCGCGAGGATGTTGATCCAGTTGGTGCCTGCGTAGGAACAAAAGGTGCCCGAATCCAGACAGTTATCCGTGAGCTTCTTGGCGAAAAAATTGATGTTTTGCGATATGACCCGAATCCTGCTGAATTTATTAAAAATGCGCTTTCTCCTGCACAGGTTGACCGCGTTGTGATTCTTGATGAGGCAAAGCGTCAGGCTCTTGCAATTGTTGAGGAATCGCAGTTCAGTCTTGCAATCGGAAAGCAGGGACAGAAT
Organism: uncultured Treponema sp.; assembly: GCA_900317625.1. Taxonomy (GTDB): domain Bacteria; phylum Spirochaetota; class Spirochaetia; order Treponematales; family Treponemataceae; genus Treponema_D. The sequence goes on along the minus strand of ONHK01000001.1, from coordinate 160,128 downwards.
GTTCGTCTTGCAAATCGTCTTTGTGACTGGTCAATTGATGTAAAGACTCAGGAACAGTGCGAAGGAATGGATCTTTCTGGAAAAGCTACAACTCAGGCGGCTCTTAATCTTTTCAAGAATGATGATGAGCAGGAAGAAGATATTACAACAATTGCTGAGCTTTCAGGTGTTGATGAACGTGTTGCAGATATTCTGAAGGCAAATGGAATTGAAGATATTGTTCAATTTATGGAAACTTATGACAACGGTTCTTTGGAAAAGATTGAAGGTCTCAAAAAAGAGGAGATTGACGCGGTTTACAATCTTATTAAAGAAAACGTTGAATTTGTTGATGAAGACGGAAAGGAAGTTGCTCCTGTTGCTCCGGAAGAAACTGGACCTGAACATCACGAAGAAGAAAAATATTACTGCCCGGAATGTGGAGCTGAAATCACGCTTGACATGGATCACTGTCCAAAATGTGGCATTGAGTTTGAATTTACAGAAGACGAGGAATAAGGATACAGAATGGCTGAAGAATCAGAAAAAAAACAGACATTTGTTGTTCATAAAAAACAGGCTGACAACACGCCTCATGCAACAACAGCTTCCAACGCAAATAACGCTGGAGTTGCAAAGAAAAAAGTTGTTGTTGTAAAAAAACGTGCGCCAGCCGCAGAAAATTCTGGCGCTAAACCTGAAAACACCAAAAAAGAAGGCGTAAGGGTTGTTGTAAAAAAATCAGAAGGAAACGCTCCTGCTGCTTCTGAAACTCGGAATGTCCAGCAGCCGACTCAGAAATCATTTTCTCAAAAGCCTTCTGGTTCTGCGCAAAACCAGAATGGAAATCAATATTCAAGAAATGAAAATTCCCGTTCTCAGCACAGAACTTATGAGCTTAATACAGCACGCCCTAACGTAAAAGCCGGAAATCTTTCTGATTTTGGAAACCGCGACCGCAATAGAAACGGCTATAACAGAAATGGTTACAATAATGGTGGTTATGGAAACCGTCAGGGTGGCTACCAGAACCGTGAAGGTGGCGGATTTACTGGTGCTCAGGCTAGACAAGGCTACCAGAACCGCAATCAGGACGGAAACCGACAGGGCGGCTATCAGAACCGTAATGGTCAAGGTGGTGGCTATCAGGGAAATCGTCCTGGTGGATTCCAGAACCGAAATGGTCAGGGTGGTGGATTTAACCGCGGATCAAGATTCGGTGGCGGTCAGCCGGGCGGATTCCGTATGGGCGGTGGTGCAGGTGCGCCAGTTCCAGCTATGATGCAGGGAAAAGCTCCTGCAAAAAAAGCATTTAAAGGCAAAAAACAGGTTTATAACCGAAAAGATCAGGAACAGTACGATGATAATCTTTTTGAAACAAAGAAGAAGGTTGAAACACCAGCTTCTGTTGTTCCAAAATCAATTGAAATTATGGAAACTGTTTCAATTTCTGACCTTGCAAAAAAGATGAATCTTAAAGCTTCTGAAATTATCGGAAAACTTTTTTCAACTTATGGTCAGATGGTTACAATCAACGAGTCAATTGACAAAGATACAGCTGAACTTTTGTGCAGTGAATATGGCTGCGAGGTAAAAGTTGTTTCTTTGTATGATGAAACTGTAATCAAAGGTGATGAGGATATTGCGGAAAATATGCGTCCTCGTCCGCCAATTGTTACTGTAATGGGACACGTTGACCACGGTAAGACAAAAACTCTTGACGCTATCCGAAACGCTCATGTTGCAGAAGGCGAGGCTGGAGGAATTACCCAGTCAATCGGTGCTTATTCTGTAACAACTCCAAAAGGAAAGATTACGTTCCTTGATACTCCAGGACATGAAGCATTCACAATGATGCGCGCGCGCGGTGCTCAGGTTACTGATATTGTTGTCCTTGTTGTTGCGGCAGATGATGGTGTTATGCCTCAGACTTTGGAAGCTATTGCCCATGCAAAAGACGCTAAAGTTCCGATTATTGTTGCTGTAAACAAGATTGATAAGCCGGAGGCAAACCCGGACAGAGTAAAAACTCAGCTTTCAGAACAGGGGCTTACTCCGGAAGAATGGGGTGGAGATACTCAGTATGTAAATATTTCTGCAAAGCAGAAGATGGGTATTGATGATCTTCTTGATGCAATCCTTCTTCAGGCAGAAATGCTTGAACTTAAGGCAACATATGACTGCCGTGCAGAAGGTAAGATTCTTGAAAGCCGTATCGATCAGGGACGTGGTGTAGTTTCTTCTGTAGTTATTCAGCGCGGTACTCTTAAACAGGGAGACCCGTTTGTGGCAGGTATCTATTCAGGACGCGTAAGAGCCATGTTCGATGACCGTGGACGCAGAATCCAGGAAGCCGGTCCTTCTACACCGGTTGAAGTTCTTGGTATGGAAGAAATGCCTAATGCAGGCGATCCGTTCCAGGTAACAGAAGACGACAAGGAAGCACGCGCAATTTCTACAAAACGTCAGGAACTTAAGCGCTTTGAAGCAGCTAAGGCTGTTAAAAAGACAAATATTGATACTCTGTTTGACGATATTGCTGCCGGTGAAATTCAGGAACTTAAGGTTATTATTAAGGCTGACCTTCAGGGATCTGCAGAAGCTCTTAAAGCAAGTCTTGAAAAGCTTTCTACTAAAGATATCCGCCTTAACGTTATCCACAGTTCTGCTGGTGCTATTAACGAATCAGATGTTACACTTGCAGCTGCTGACAGCAACGCCATCATCATCGGATTTAATGTTCGCCCGACACCTAAGGCTAAGCTCCTGGCAGATACAGAAAAGGTTGATATCCGCAAGTACAATATCATCTATAAGTGTGTTGAAGAAATTCAGGCCGCTATGGAAGGTATGCTTCGTCCGGATACTAAGGAACAGGTTATCGGTAGTATTGAAGTTCGCAATACATTCAAGGTTCCAAAAGTTGGTACAATTGCCGGTTGTTACGTTACAGACGGTATTGTTAAACGCAATAGCATGGTTAACCTTGTACGCGACGGAATCGTTAAGTTTACAGGTAAGATTGCTTCCCTTAAACGCTTTAAGGACGATGCAAAAGAAGTTGCAACAGGATTTGAATGTGGTCTTAGCCTTGAAAACTGGCAGGACATTCAAGTTGACGATACAATGGAAGTATTTGAATATATTGAAGTTGCCCGAAAACTTGGTGATGAGCTTCATGATGACCGTGCAGAGAACGAAAAGAAAGCTAAAGAGGCAGCCGCAAAGGCAATGGCAGCCGCTGAAGCTGAAAAAGTTCACGAGGCAGAAGTTCTCGCCGCGGAAAAAGCTGCTGGAAAAGCAAAGAAAGCTGGTAAGCCAAAGGGCAATGGAACTCAATTCCCAGGTGAAGCTGAAAAAGGAGCCGCTGAATAATGGGTCAGTATCGAATGGAACGGCTGAACGCTCAGCTTAGGGAAGAAATTTCCAAGCTGATTCTTCAGGGTGAAATAAGAGATCCTCGCGTAATCGGAAAAAAAGGCTTGAAAGAAGCCCGGATGGATGTAGCTCCATTCCTTTCCGTGAACCGCGTTGAAGTAAGCCAGGATTTAAGCTATGCAAAAGTTTATGTTTCAAGTTTTGCAAGCGATGATATGCTTGAAAATGGAGTCGCAGGATTGAACAATGCGGCTGGATTTATACAGTCATCGATTGCAAAAAAAATGCGCATACGAAAATTTCCAAGGCTGACTTTCATTGTTGATTCTGGCATGAAGGAAGGCTTCCATATGGTTCAAAAATTGAATGAACTGGAAGCCGAATCAAAAGCCCGTGAGAATTCAAATCCTGATGAATCAGAATAGAATAGTTCTTCTTGCAAAAAAGCCGGGTCTCACAAGTTTTTCGAGCCTTTTCACTGTGAAACACGCTTTTAAGACTTCAAAAGTCGGACACACAGGAACGCTTGACAGTTTTGCTGCCGGGCTTCTTGTTGTGTGCGTTGGCTCGTTGACTAGGCTTGCAGGAAGAATAACCGAATTCAGCAAAACTTATAAAGCTGTAATAAAATTTGGCGAAGAGACAGATACTCTTGAATGTACCGGAAATATCGTGCGCCGTGCGGAACTTCCGACACAAAAAGATTTGGAGGTGGCTGTAAAAAAGTTTACCGGAAAAATAATGCAGCAGCCGCCAAGTTTCAGCGCAATCCATATTGACGGAAAACGTGCAAGCGATTTAGCCCGAAGTGGAAAAACTACTGAGATTCCGTTTCGCCCGGTTCAAGTTTTTTCCGCAGAAATTCAGGAAATTCTGCTGGATTCTTCCGTAAAAAATGATGAGAAACGCGTTCTTGCATGTTGCATTGAATTTTCAGTTTCAAAAGGAACATATATTCGTTCTTTAGCCCGGGATATTGCCATCGAATGTGGAAGTGCAGGGCATCTTGTAGGGCTTTTGCGCACAAAAGTAGGAAATTTCCGGCTTGAAGATGCTGCAGGTTTTTCTGAACTTGAAGAATTTAATATTGAGAATGCGTTTATTTCCGCTGAAAAAACAAAAAAACTTGAACAGATTGCGCAGGAAAATAAAAAAAATAATATTCATATAAAAAAAGAACCTGATAGTGCAGAACTTGAACTGGAAAGTCAATGTGTAAAAAAATCTGTTCCAATGATAAAGGAACTTGCTTCTTTGTGCGGTTTCGGCTGTCTTACGCTTGCAGAAGGAAAGAACGTTCTTTTTGAAAATGGAGCAAAACTCCAGAGCAATATGTTTACAACATCTCCGTTTGAAGTAAAAGAAAAAATCGCGGCAGTTTTTACGCCCTCAGAAGATTTTAAAGGTCTTCTGGAAAAAAATGAGCAGGGCTATTTTTCTTATTCATTTGTCGTGCATTAAATAACCGGTGCCTGAACTTTTCCATTCCTTATTTCTTTCGGAAAAACCTTTATTCTAAGTTTTTTTTCAAGTGCGGCAAATGCCTTCATTTCGTATTCATCACCAATCACAACATTGATTCCAGTTTTTCCAGCTCTTGCAGTTCTTCCGGCTCTATGTATAAAAAAATCAGAGTCAGAAGGTAAATCCATCTGTATTACATGTGAAATACCGTTTATATCAAGTCCTCGCGCTCCAAGATCGCTTGTAATTAAAATATGTTCTTTTCCGCTCCGGAATCTGTCAATTGCCGCTTTTCTGGCTTGTTTGTCAGCTTTTGCGTAAAGACAGGCACATTCAACTTTTTTGTATTTCAATTTTGAGTAGATATTTTCAACTTGATCAGCGCGGCTGGCAAATACGAGCGCTTTTTCTGGATTTTCTGCTGCAAGAAATTTTCTGAGCGTATCAATTTTGTCCCGAGTTTCTGCGTAGATTGCCCAATGTGTAATATTTTTTGCAAGAACATCTTCTTTCGGAAGAATTTCAATCTCTGAGTCAGAAAAGAATTTTTTTGTTCCGCTGTCAATAGTTGCGGTGCAGGCTATGATTTGCGCAATTTGTGGAACAAGATTTTTTAGTTCAGTGCATTCCTGGATAAGTTCTTTTTTTACAAGGCGGTCGGCTTCGTCAAAAACAAGCGCATTCACATATTGAGTTTTAAGTTTCTTCAGACGAATAAGTTCCACCAGCCGGGCAGGAGTTCCAATCACAATTTCAGGTTTTTCCTTTAAGGCTTCTGTCTGCCGTTTGATTGGTGAACCGCCGATGAAAAGTGCTGTTTTTATTGAAGAAATGTTCTGAACCGCCATTTTTATCTGCGATGAAAGTTCAAAAGTCGGAGCGCACACGATGATTTTTGCGTGTTTTTCGTTCGGATTTTCGGTTTCAGCCGCTTTCTGGAGTTTTGTTATAAGCGGCAATAGATATGCGAAAGTTTTTCCAGTTCCTGTTTCAGACTGAAATACAAGATTTTTTCCTTCCATAAGAATTGGAATAACTTTTTGCTGAACTTTTGTTGGTTCAGTTATATTCATAGAAGTCAATTTTTCTACAAGATTTTTTGGAAGCGAATTAAATATATTTTCAGTCATAGATAAAATATAGCATATAAGAGATTTTTGTGCTATAATTAAAAAATTATGAGGATTGGTATAGACACCTTTGGTTGTGATCATGCGAGATCTGGTTTGGGAACTTATCTTCTTTCGTTCATTGCAAATCTTCCTAAGATTGAAGGAATTGATTTTGAACTTTTTGGACCTGAACTTGACAGATTTACATATAATTCTGGAAAAGATATTCCGTTTGAGGCGGTTTCTGTTGGTGACAATTTAAGTTCTGAGCGTTTTTGGCATTTTACGAATTCTGGAAAATTTGTGGCATCCAGAAAATATGATGTTGTTTTTTATGAAGCGCCAGAAAAAGTTCTGCCAATCAGCTTTAAGACTCCTGGAATTGCAGTTGTTAATACTGTTCTTTCCGGTCTGATAGAAGGAAAAAAGGACTGGATTCAGAAACTTCAGATAAAGCGTGGACTTCTAAAAGTTCAGAAAATTATTGCAGCTAGCTGTTATATCCGCGATGATCTTGTTTCTCATGGAATTGAAAAATCAAAAATAGAAGTTGTTTATAACGGAATTGATCACAAATTGTTTTATCCGCAAATTGATGTTACTGATGATGTTGTAGACATAAAGCCTTTTGCGATAAAGAAGCCATATTTCATTTATGGTTCAAGACTTTCCGGTGCAGAAAAAAAACACGTTGAGCTTATAAAGGCTTTTTCACTTTTCAAAAAGAAAACTGGACTTCCGCACAGGCTTGTTATTGCCGGCAGTGATGATTTATATTCGTCGGAAGTCCATAAAGAGGCTTTTAATTCAGAATTTGCATCTGATATTTTCCTTACAGGATATTTTCCACATGAAAGTTTTCCGCAGCTATACGCTGGCGCAGAAGCACTGGTTTTTCCTTCTGTATGTGAAGGGGTGGGGCTTCCAATTCTAGAAGCAATGGCGACTGGAATTCCTGTTGGCTGCTCGAATGCGGGTGCTCTTCCAGAAATCGGTGGTGATGCCGTGGTTTATTTTGATGCTGATAATATTATTGATATTGCCTGCACGTTGGAGAAACTTGCAACAGACAAAAAACTCCGTGAAAATCTTGTGAAGCGAGGTTTTGAATGGTCGGCCAAATTTAATTGGGAAAATACAATCACAAAGACAATTGAGATTGCAAAAAATCTTGTAAAATAATCAAAAAGGTCTGGAAAAAAATCCAGACCTCTTTATTTTAAGCATTAAGTTTTTTTTGTTCTTCCGGTTCAACTTTTAGGAATTTCATCAGGTCATATTTTCCATTTGACTCAATGATTTCCTTTGTGATGTTAAGAACCTTATGTCCTTTTATGCTTGGAACTTCATACATTGTATTTGTAAGGCATTTTTCAACAATTGAACGAAGACCACGCGCTCCAGTTTTTTGCCTGATTGCTTCGTCTGCAATCGCTTCAATTGCGTCATGTGTGAATTCAATATCCATGTCATCCATTGCAAAAGAAGCCTTGAACTGTTTTGTAATCGCATTTTTTGGTTCTGTAAGAATATTTACAAGATCTTCTTTTGTAAGTTCTTTTAATGCGACAGTCATTGGCATACGGCCGATAAGCTCAGGAATGATTCCGAATTTTACAAGGTCGTCCGGTGTGCAAAGACTTAAAAGTTCGCGCTGCTGTTCAGGAGTAAGTTCTCCTACGTTAGAGCCGAATCCCATTGAATGTTCTGCAGTTCTTTGTTCAATGATTTTGTCTAGACCAACAAAAGCTCCGCCAAGAATGAAGAGAATATTTGTTGTGTCAATCTGGATCATTTCCTGGTTAGGATGTTTTCTTCCGCCCTGCGGTGGAACGCTTGCTGTTGTTCCTTCGATAATTTTTAAAAGTGCCTGCTGAACGCCTTCACCGGAAACATCACGCGTAATTGAAGTATTTTCACTTTTTCTTGCGATTTTATCAATTTCATCAATAAAAATGATTCCCCGTTCTGCTGCGGCAACATCACCGTCTGCGGCATTTATGAGTTTCAAAAGCACATTTTCAACATCTTCACCAACATATCCAGCTTCTGTAAGAGTTGTTGCATCAGCAATTGCAAAAGGAACTTTCAGTTTTTCCGCCAAAGTTTTTGCAAGAAGAGTTTTTCCAGAGCCTGTCGGTCCAATCAGAAGAATGTTTGATTTTTCAATTTTCACATCACCGGTTTTTTGCTCCAGCTTTGGAATTGACATTCTTTTGTAATGGTTGTAAACAGCAACTGAAAGAACCTTTTTTGCGTCATCCTGACCAATTACATACTGGTCAAGATATTCCTTGAATTCTTTTGGCGTAGGAACTTCTGTAAGATTGATAGGTGAGACTGTATCTTCTTCCTGACGCAGAATTTCCTGGCAAACTGCAATACAGTTGTTGCAGATATTTATATTTCCAGAAGGACCTGCAACAAGATGTCTTGAAGCATCTTGCGGTTTCCCGCAGAATGAACAGTAACGAGCATCGCTTCCAAATCTTCTCATTATTTCTTCCTCTTTTCCATAACTTCATCAACAATTCCATATGCGAGAGCTTCTTCTGCATTCATAAAGAAATCCCGTTCCATGTCTTTTGCAACTTCATCAAAAGATTTTCCTGTCTGCTCTGCAAAATGTTCGATTGTAAGTTTTTTGAGACGCAAAATTTCCTTTGCATGGATTGCAATATCTGATTCCTGACCTTCAACACCGCCCCAAGGTTGATGAATCATAACCCGCGCAGATGGAAGTGTGTAGCGTTTGCCTTTTGTTCCTCCTGCAAGAAGAAAGGCACCCATGCTTGCTGCCTGACCAAGACAAATTGTCTGAATCGGGCACTTTACGTATTGCATTGTGTCATAAATCGCGAGTCCCGCTGTTACAGAGCCGCCTGGGGAATTGATATAAATGCTTATATCTTTTTCAGAATTTTCTGATTCAAGAAAAAGAATCTGTGCCACAACAAGGTCTGCTGTAGCATCGTTTATTTCTCCATCAATAAAAATAATGCGTTCCTTTAAAAGACGCGAGAAAATGTCATAGGATCTTTCACCGTTACCACTGCGTTCAACAACGTATGGAACTAAAGTATTCATCTGTTCGTTCATTTTTAATCCTTTTCGTTTAAGGGATTTTGAAAAACTTTATGGTTTTTCGCTATGTTTTAAATATAGCGATATTTTGTCTGTAAGTCAAAAAAAAGGAATGTACGGAAAGTACATTCCTTTTTTTATTTCAAAATAATTTTATTTTATTGCAAATAAGTCAGAGAATGAAGTTTTGTCACCCTTTGAAACTTTTACTTCCTTATAAAGCTCGTTGTAAAGTTTCTGCTCTTTTGTGTCGTCAATAAGCCATTCTTTTGAGCGTGGGTCTGAATAGTGCTTTTTTACTTCCTCAATATCCATTCCGCCTTCATCTGCGATTTTTTTGTACTGTTCCTCAATTTCTTCTGGAGTAACAGAAATATTTCTAGCTTTTATAAGTGAATCAACGATGATTCTGCTCTTGAGCATTTTTTCGCTGTCGCCAGTCCATTCCTTGAGCATAGCTTCTTTTGTCTGGCCTGAAGAAACAACCATTTTCTCAAGCTGTTCTGGTGTTGTCTGGAACTGCTGGGCCATCATGCGCCAACGTCCGTCAAGTTCTGCTGCAAGCATTGAAGCTGGAATTTCAAAAGGATTCTTTTCTACAAGCTGTTCGAGCAAAGACTGAGACTTAAGTTCTGAAAGTTTTCTATTTTTTGCAACTTCCATATTGCGGGAAATATCTTTCTTCAAATCATCAAGAGTCTTGAATTTTTCATTTACATCCTGTGCAAGGTCATCATCAAGAGCCGGAAGGTTGCGGACTTTTATAGTCTTTACAGTAACCTTGATTTTCTTTGAATCCTTTTCAAATTCTTTTGTTTCATCTTTCTTCATTCCGATTACCTGGTCGTCAATGCCATATGCATCATCACCAGAACCGATTGTGAATACATAACCGTTGCGCTTTTCACCGTTTTCTTCTTCGTAGTCAACAGTAACAATATTATCTTTTTCTGCTGGTTCATCAGCTTTTTTGTCGATAACAACTGCATTACGTTCCTGGATTGCCTTAAGCTCATTTTCAAGGTCTTTGTCTGAAATTGTAACTTGTGGCTCTTTGATAGTGATTCCACTAAAATTCTTTACTTCAACTTTAGGGAAAACATCGTAAGTTACAGTGTATGAAAGGTCTTTTGAAACATCCATTTCTGGAACTTTTTCCATGATTGGCTGCTGATAAGGAAGAGGGCGGTTCTCAGTTTCCTTTTCAAAGATTTCGTTAAGAGATTTGTCGATAAGTTCGCTTAGAGCATCAGCCTTGATTCCTTCGCCATATTTGCGTTCAAGAATATTTGCCGGTACGTGTCCTTTTCTAAATCCTGGAATCTGTGCATTCTTAGTATATTTTGCCAAAACTTCATTGTAAGATTCCTGAACATCTTTTTTTGCGATAGTTACTGTCAACTTAACAGCTGATTTTTCAAGACTAGTGAATTCTGTTGTGAGTTTCACTTTTTGCTCCTTAAAATTGAAATAAGCTGTTTTCAAAACAAAATTTTGAAAGCTGCTCAATATAACAAAAAAGCGATTCAGACGCCCTGAATCGCTTTTAAATTTAGAGCGGAAAACGGGAGTCGGACCCGCGACATCCACCTTGGCAAGGTGGCGCTCTACCACTGAGCTATTTCCGCAAATCTGGCGCTTTTCCGGCCATTTAATCTTGTTAGAGCGGAAAACGGGAGTCGGACCCGCGACATCCACCTTGGCAAGGTGGCGCTCTACCACTGAGCTATTTCCGCAAAAAAAGAATAGTGCGAAAGGAGGGACTTGAACCCTCACGCCGAAGCACTAGATCCTAAGTCTAGCGTGTCTGCCAATTTCACCACTTTCGCTAGATTTGTTTTCGACGATGTTTAGAACTTTATACAATTAATCAAAAATTGTCAAGTAATATGGATTGTGTTTTTGGATTTTTTTTCTTTGCTTGAATTTATCCGTAGAATTAATAGAATAGATAAAATCAATTTTTATTTTGAAATCCGATTTTTTGTGAATGTAATAAAAGCGCAGTCGAATTTGCGATTTGTGAAGACTTTGGGCGATTGAATAAATTTAAGTGCGTAGCACCCGAAAAACTACAAGCGAAGCTCGAGCCCAACCGTCTGGAGCAAATTGCAAATCCGACGAGAGCGGTTGTTTTGAAGTTATAAAAAAATTGGATTTCAAAAGGGGATTTTTATGGAATTTCTTGAACTTTGCAAAAAACGTTATTCTGTCAGAAAATTTTCTTCCAGGAAAGTTGAGGACGAAAAAATTACGAAAATTCTTGAGGCTGGAAGAATTGCTCCGACTGCGAAAAACAGTCAATCTCATAGAATTTTTGTCCTGAAATCTGAAGATGCCTTGAAAAAAATATATAAGGCGACTCCCATGAGTTACAATGCGCCTTTGATTCTTCTTGTCTGCTACGATGTTGAAAGTAGCTATAAAAATCCGGCTGATACAGTTTACAAAAATTATGATGGCGGTGAAGTTGACGCGGCGATTGTTGTTTCTTCAATGATGTACGAGGCTACCGAGCTTGGACTGGGAACATTGTGGGCAAGGGGATTTGATACCCGGAAAATAATTGATGCTTTTGATTTGCCCGAAAATCTTCGTGTTGTATGTCTTTTGGATATTGGTTATGCGGCGGAAGAAAGTGAACCTGGTGAAAGGCATTTTTTGAGAAAAAATCTTTCTGAGACAGTGAAGGAACTTTAAATTGGAACTTTATTTGGTGCGGCACGGACAGACTGTATGGAACAAGGCTGGAAAACTTCAGGGGCGGACGGATATTGAGCTTAACGAGAACGGCAGGGAAGCGGCTGGAAATCTTGGGCGGGAGCTTGAAAATGTTGAATTTGATGAAATTTATTCTTCTCCGCTGATAAGGGCTTACGAAACAGCTTGTCTTATCCGCGGGCATAGGAATATTCCTATAATACGGGATGAGCGTCTTTTGGAAATCAGTTTTGGTGATGGGGAAGGTGATTCTTGGGAAAGCTGGAACAAACCGGAAAGTCCATATCACGCTTTTTTCAACGATACGGAAAATTACGTTCCTCCGCCGCATGGCGAAACTTTTGAGCATGTTATGGAACGCACAAAGAATTTTATTCAGATTGTTGTTGAACCTCAATTTAAAACTGCAAAAAGGATTATGATTGTTGCGCATGGAGCGTTGGACAGCGCGATTATCTGTTATCTTGAAGGAAATTCCAAGGCGAATTTCTGGGGAAAAGGACTTTTAAAGAATTGCCAGGCCGTTGTTTTTGAATTTGACGGAAAAAAATGGCGCCGGAAATAGATGTCGTTGATTCTGCCATATTTTTTTAAGTCCAAAACCTGTTGAATCGCTTTTGCTAAAATAATAAAATATGAGCATAGAATAATTATCCAGGGGCTTTTTATGGTGGCACAAATAATTGTAGTGACGATTTTTCTTGTGATGTTTCTTTTGATTATTGCTGACAGGTTTCCGAGGCAGTATGTTACTTTGATTTGCGGTGCGCTGACTTTGCTGTTTGTGTTCGGGCTTGGGATGTCTGTTGACAACCGTTTTTTCAATGGAAATTATGAACCGTTAAAGGCGATAAAAGAAACGTTGAATGTTCACAGTATTTTTACGCCGGGATTCTGGTACAGCGTCGGCGAGTCTGAGTCAAAAGGAATAAACTGGGCTACGATTCTGTTTATTGCCGGAATGATGATTATGGTTGAAGGAATGGCTCGCGTCGGATTTTTCAGATGGCTTTGCATGCGGCTGGCTAAAGCTGTTCATTATAAAGTTACCTCGATTTTTGTCGCTTTTATGCTGATGTCGTTTGTTCTTGCGATGTTCATTGATTCAATCACAGTTATTCTGTTTTTGGCGGCAGTTTCTGTTGAACTTTCACGTCTTTTAAAATTCAATCCGGTTTCCATGATTCTTGCGGAGGTTTTTTGCGCGAATCTTGGTGGTTCTGCTACAATGTGTGGTGATCCGCCGAATATCATTATTGGAACTTCCCTTGGATATTCATTTGCAGATTTTTTGATGAACACTGGAACAATTGCTCTTGTTTGTCTTTTGTTTACGGTTGTTTATTTTTATTTTATGTGCCGAAAGCAGTATTCAGCTGTTGGTGCGGAAATTGACACATCTTTGTTCCCGACTCCGGAATCTGCGATTACAGATAAGGCTGGTTTTGGTGTAAGCTGTGGAATTTTTCTTGTTGCGGTTGTCCTTCTTGTGACTCATTCAAACACTCATCTTTCTGTTGCTACGATTGGAGTTGGAATTGGGCTTATAACTCTGATTACTTCTGCAAGGCATATAAAGGAAATTCTGGGGCGCGTTGATTATCAGACGCTTCTTTTCTTTGTCGGACTGTTCATTGTTGTTGGCGGTTTGGAGCAGACTCATATCCTTGAGCTGATAGCATTATTTATTGAAAAAGTTTCCGGCGGAAATCTTTACTGCATGATTGCCATTATTATCTGGGTTTCTGCGGTTGCATCTGCATTTATTGATAATATTCCTTTTGCGGCTACAGTTGTTCCTGTAATCCAGAATCTTGCGGCTGTTACAGGTGCGAATTTTCTTCCGACAATGGCTTGGTCTCTTGCTATTGGTACAGATATCGGCGGCTCGGCGACACCAATCGGGGCTTCGGCAAATGTTGTTGGAACTTCTGTTGCGGCAAAAGCCGGACATCCGGTCGGATGGGGAAAATACTGCAAACTTTCAGCGCCGATTACAGTTCTTGTTTTGCTGATAAGTACAATTTTTGTTTTTGTCAGATACCTTTAATGGTGTTATAATTTATCTGATTTCATGTTTCACTTGAGGGGTACTTATATGGGAAAACAGATTATTATTTCAATAAGCCGTGAATATGGTAGTGGCGGACACGAAATTGGAAGAAAACTTGCGGAAAAGCTTGGGCTTCCATTTTATGATAGAAATCTTTTGGATGAGGTTGCAAAAAACAGCGGTTCAGATGTGAGCGAGCTTTCTGCGTATGATGAAAAGCCACGGCATTTTTTCCTGAGCAGAAGCGTGCGTGGTTATTCCAACAGTCCGGCTGAAAATATTGCGGAACTTCAGTTTGCGCTTTTAAAATCAAAGGCTGCGGACAGCGATTCTTTTGTTGTTATTGGTCGTTGCTCAGATGAGCTTTTTGATGAGATGCCTGATATTTGCGTTCTGAAAATATTTGTAAGTGCAGATTGGGATGAAAAAGTCAGCCGTGTTATTGAAAAGCGAAGCATGGACAAAAAACTTGCTGAGAAGACAATTCTGCGCCATGACAAAAACAGAATCGCATATCATGATCATTTTTGCAAACATCGTTGGGGCGACGCAAGAAGCTATGATTTGAGCGTAAATTCTTCAAAGCTTGGAATTGACGGAACTGTTGATATGCTTTTTGATTATGTTCAGCGTTTTGAAAAATAAGGACTGGAGCAAAAAATGGTTCACGGAACAATAAAATTCAGCGAAAGCGAAGCGAAATTTTGTATTGTTGATGAAGAAAATATGAAATTTCTTGATTTTCTGGAATTTGGTGATGAATTTGAGGCAAATGTTGATGGCAAATGGATTCACACAAAACTTGAAATCATTACAAATGAAGCTGGGGAACTTATTTTTTCTTTGAAAGGAACTCCTTACAATGGAGTTCTGGACGGAGTTGAAATCAGAAAATAGTTCTATCGGTTTTTGTAGCTTACAGAAATTCCATCGCCGTCATCGTAGAAGTCGGTGTGGAATTCTGTGTTCGCTTTTAAAAAATCAATATATTTTATTATTTTTTTTACAAGTTTTTTTGTGCTGTAGTTGTGCGTAAGGTTTAAATCTTCAACCATTCCGTGGAATTTTAGATTGTCGGTCATTATTACGCCGTTTTCTGTAAGATTTTCCTTGAATTTTTCAAAAAAACGGATGTACTGTGCTTTTGCCGCATCAATAAAAATCAAATCAAATTTTTCATCAGTTTCCCATTCCAGGGCATCTCCGTAGACAAGCGTGATTTTTTGCTCAAGACCGCAGTCGCTTACATTTTGTTTTGCCTGGATGTGCCGGTCCAAATCGTATTCAATTGTTGTGACGTGAACATCTTCGCTTGCTTTTGCAAAATTTATTGCCGAATACGCTATTGCCGTTCCGATTTCCAGGATATTTTTTACGTTGTGATTTTTTATATATTCGCACATAAATTTCAGTCCACCATCCTGGATGATAGGAAGATAGGCTTTTTTTGCAAAAGATTTGATGTCTGAAAGTTCGTCCATGAAAAAATCCTGTTTTTATGAATTTAAAATTTAGTAATTCTGAAAGAAATTGAATAAACTTCCAGTCAAAAGTCAAGTATTGGCTATGGTGAAGTACTTTTTGGGAAGAATTATTTGCGGTTTTACTTTGTAAAATCCTCAATAATTCTTTTATGCCATTCGGCAAAAGTCACTTCAAGGACGCCAAACTTGCCTTTTTCCTTAGCGTTTATTCAATTTATTTTCTGAGAAAATTTGTAATTTTTATTCATAATATTTAAAAAGATAATCTTTTGCAATGGAATTTGTTTTTGCGGATGGGTTAGCGATGTGCAGGGCGCGCTTTGCGCGTTGTGGAATGAGATGAGCGGGCGCGAGCCGTTTGCGGCGAAGCGGTCGCGAAATTGAATGCAGCAATGAGTGTGAACGGAACCCGGAACGTAGCGACCTGAAATGAGTTTTTGCGAAGCAAAAATCGAATGTAAGGAAACCCCAAAAGAATGAAGAAAAAAATGTGTAAATTTTATGATTTTTATAAAGTCGCTTTCTGGAATTCCGATAATGAAATAGAGAAAAAGTTTTTGCTTTTATTGTGGAGGAATTTATGGCAGATTCAAAGAGATATAAGGAGATTTTGCTGCAGGAAGATGCTGTGCTTTCGGATGTGATTGCGTCTCAGGCGGAGCTTAGGACTGCGGTTAATGCAAAAGACTGGACGAATCTTATGAAAGTTGTTTCGGACATAAATTTGGAAATGGATAAATTCAACCATCTTGATGATGAAAGGGAAAACTTTTTGAAGGCTGAAAAAGGCGGAATGGCTGGTTCGGCTGATTTTGACAGGGAGACAAATGAGCTTTTGGCTAAGGTTCGCGGTAAACTTGTTCGTTGCCGCACGGAAAACAAGGCTTTGGGCGATTTTATAAATATCACGCGGAATTTTGTGCAGAAAATTATTGAGACGGCGCTTCCGCAGAGCAGGACAAAGGTTTATGGAAAGGGCGGCGGTTTTGTTCAGAATCAGCCGGACAGCGTTGTTGTAAACACTTTGTTTTAGTTTTTGGGATTTGCTTTTTGCAGATTTTAAGTTGAAGTTGAATGAAAAAATAGAGGCAATTTATGGGATCAACATTTTCTGGAATTGAATTGGGCAAGCGCAGCATAATGGCGCACACTGATGCAATCAGCACTGCCGGTCATAATATTTCTAACGCAAATACTGAAGGATATTCGCGCCAGCGTGTGCAGCTGAAGGAATTTGATCCTCTTTACAGACCGGAACTTGAGCGTCCGGAACGAGCCGGAATGATTGGGCAGGGAATTGATGTTCAGAGCATTAACCGCGTTCGGGATGAAATGCTTGACCAGCGTATTACGGCTCAGCAGAACCAGGAATCTTATTGGGACACAAGAAGCAAATATTACACGATGATTGAGCAGATTTACAATGAGCCTGATGAGGTGAGCGTTCGTTCAAATATGGATAAATTCTGGGAAAGCTGGCAGGAACTTTCTATGAATCCTGAAAGTCAGGCGGCTAGGCAGGCGGTTGTAACTCGTGGTGAATCTTTGACGGATGCAATAAAATCAAAATGGGAAAATCTTATGGGCGTTGGCTCGTTGCTTAATTCCGACATTGATTCAACTGTTAAGCAGGTGAATTCCTATGCGAACCAGATTGCGGCTTTGAATTCTGAGATTATCCGTTCGCGTGGAATGGGCGATAATCCGAACGACTTGCTTGACCGGCGGGATTTGCTTGTTGATAAGCTTTCAAAACTTGCAAATATTACGACTGATCAGCGAGATCCTGATGAATTTATGGTTCATCTTGAAGGAAAAGTTCTTGTGCAGGGTGGAGTTGCCCGCAATTTTGATTTGGTTTCACTTACAGACAACAATGGATATGAAAAATTGGTTTGGGCTGACACGCGGGAAGATGCGTTTGTTTCTGGTGGAACTTTGGGGGCGCTGATTGAGCTTCGTGATGTTGATATCAGAAATGAAATTCAGTCTTTGAACACAATGACAATGAATTTTTCAGATCTTGTGAATGATGTTCACCGCAACGCCTACGGCGCAAATAACGTGACCGGCCTTGATTTTTTTACGCAACATTCGTTTGTTGAGAATGTGAATGGAAATTTTGACCGTGACGGTGATGGAAATTTTGACCACAGTTATATCTTCCGCTTTACTGGAACAACAACGCTTAATCCGCAGGAACAGATTGGTTTTGAAGGTGTTATGACTTTCAGCGGACCTTCCGGCAATGTGCAGGTTCCTTATCATCCTACGGATACGGTTGAAACTGTTATAAACCGTATAAATGATTCAAATGGAGAAGTAAAGGCGTATCTTGACCGGAATAATAATCTTGTTTTAAAGGGAACTACTGCGCAGAATGTTGAAAATCCTGATTTTGTAATCCGCCATGTTGAAGATTCTGGATTTTTTCTTACAGGTTACTCAGGAATTCTTTCAGCAAGCGGTGCGGATGGCGCTTATGATTTTGCGCATGCCGATGCGGTAAATTCTTTGGCAGGAGCTCAATTTGCTGTTAGTCCGGTGCTTAATCCGGCCGGATATATTGAAGTTAATAATGTTATCAAAAATGATGTGAAAAGCGTTGCCGCTGCATTCCGCGATGATTCTGGCAATGTGAATGCTGGTGATGCTAGGGCTGCAGTTGAGATTGCTTCAATCAGGAATACAAAGGTCATGATTGGCCACGAACGGACATTGGATGATTATTTTGCTGATTCAGTTACAAATGTCGGTTTAAAAGGTGAGCAGGCAGAAAATAATCTTAAGAGCCACATGGCGATTATGAATGACCTTAGGACAATGCGGGACAGCATAAGCGGAGTAAATATTGATGAGGAGCTTTCAGACATCATAAAATTTCAGCATGGATATAATGCCGCCGCAAAATTTGTAACGATTTGGGACAGCCTTATCGATACTGTAATAAACAGGCTCGGTGTCTGATAAAATGAAATTTAGAGAGGTAAAATATGCATAGAATCAGTTCTGCAATGAATAATATTGATACTCAGTCGGCACTCAGGCTTCAGGAAAGCAGATTGAATTCAGCAAATAACCAGATTGGAAGCCAGCGGCGCATTCAGCAGTTGCGCGATGACCCGATTTCTGCCGGGCATCTTGTTCGCTATCAGTCTTATTTGACACGCGTGAATAATTTTGAGAAAAATGCAAAAACTCTTACAGATGAATTTGCCTTGCGTGAAGGATATATGAACAATTCTCTTGAAATTATGCAGCGTGTCCGGGAATTGGCTGTAACAGGCGCGAATGGAATTTATACAAAAGAAGATATGTCGAACATGGCTGTGGAAGTTGATGAGCTTCTGAAGGAACTGATTCAGAATGCAAATGCAATTTCCAGCGACGGAAACGCATTGTTTGGTGGAACGAATACAAAGGCAACTCCTTTTGAAGTGGAAATGGGAAATGTTCAGGGCAGTGGAGTTCCACTTATAGAAAATGTCCGCTACAACGGAAATATTGACACAAATAAAGTTGAGGTTGATGAAAATAAATATCTTGACATTGATAATGCCGGTAACCGCGCCTTCTGGGCAGAACAGCAGCAAATTTTTGGCGGACGCGATGCAAGTGCCTGGCAAGCTTCTTCAGATAGCACAATAAGCATTGACGGTGTAAAAATAAATATCAATGCCGGTGATAACGTTTACGCTTTGGCTGCAAAAATAAATGATTCTGGGGCGGCTGTGCGCGCAAGCATTGATCCTGTTACAAATGGCTTGAATTTTGAGTCAACAGATGCACGTCAGCTTTGGATTCAGGATGTTAATGGCGCGGTCTTGAACGAACTTGGAATTGTAAAGGATTCTAGCCAGAAACCGCCGTACAATCTTGGAAACAGCGTAAAAGTTTCAGGCGGCTCAATGTTTGATGTTGTGATAGCATTCCGCAATGCGCTTTTAAAAGGCGATACAGAAAGTGTAGGTGGAAGAATTCTTGGTTCTCTTGATAACGGAATAAATTCTCTTGTAACAAGAGTTGCAAAGTCCGGTTCTGAATACGAACGTGCCCAGAATAATGCGCTCAGAAATTCGAATACAGCATTGAATGTGAAACAGCAGGTAAGCCGCGAAGGCGATTTGGATTTTACAAAAGCGATTACAGATCTAAAAATGCTCGACTACACTTATCAGGCAACGCTCAGCAACGCAGGAAAAATGTACAGCAGCACACTTTTGAACTATATGAGATAGTCAGTTTGTTCTAGCAAAAGAATGAGGAAAACATGGAAGTAAAGACAAAAGTAAATGGAATTGTAAATGTTGAGGAAAAACAGCTTGTGACTTTTCCAGAAGGACTTTTAGGTTTTGAAAAATACACAAAATTTGCGCTGATTGATTCTGAATATGAACCGTTCATTTGGCTTCAGTCAACAGAAGAGAGCAATCTTGCATTTTTAATGATAGATCCTTTTCTTATCTGTAACGATTACGAGGCTGATATTGATGATTCAACATTAAAAAATATCGGTGTTGAATCTGCGGAAGATATAATCATCATGACGCTTGTTACAATTCCAAAAGATGGTTCTGCCATAACAGCAAATTTCCTTGGCCCGATTGTCATAAACAAGAAGAACCGAAAATGCCTTCAGGTGATTTTAAATGATAACCGCTGGACAACAAAATTTGACATTGTAAAAGCTTTAAAAAAGAAGGGGGAATGATATGCTTATTCTTTCCCGAAAAACAGATCAGCAGATAAAAATCGGCGATGACATTACAATTACAATAATTGATATAAAAGGCGATCAGGTAAAAATCGGTGTGGAAGCACCAAAATCTGTAAAGGTGTTCAGACAGGAAGTTTTTAACGCGATAAAAAATGAGAATACCGCCGCCTCAATTGTAAATAATGATGTTGTAAATACAATTTCTAAGATTTTAAAAAAGTAAAAAAAATAACTTTTTTTAGAGAATGACAGATTTTAATATTGACTAAATTTTATCAATATTATATATTTACATCACGTCTTAAATGGTGCCTGTAGTTCAGCGGTAGAGCGCCAGATTGTGGATCTGGTTGTCGTGGGTTCGAGCCCCATCAGGCACCCGATTCTAGTTGCGCCCGTAGCTCATCTGGATAGAGTTCCGGACTTCGAATCCGGCGGTAGCAGGTTCGAATCCTGTCGGACGCAAATTATTTTGGGCCATTAGCTCAGCTGGTAGAGCAACAGACTCTTAATCTGTGGGTCGCAAGTTCGATCCTTGCATGGCTCATAAAAAACTCCAACAATTGTTGGAGTTTTTTGTTTTAACAAATCCTAAAAAAATAAGCGGCAAACATTTCTGCTGCCGCCTTGTTTATATTTTATGCTTCCTGTTTTTTTACTTCTGCTTCGCTTGCACGCAGGTAGAATGGTCCGTCATAATCGTTTAAAGGTTTTTCATTCTTTGAAATCTTTTTTTCAGTCATTGAAAGAAGAATTTCTCCAACATTTATATGAAAATCCTGTGGAAGAAATTTTTTTTCAGAGAAAGGTTTTAGTTCTTCTGCAAGCAGATGCGCGTCGCTTCCGCAGATTAATACTGTTTCCGTTGCGTTGGATTTTTTTAGAAGATTCGCTATTTCTTCAGCTGTATAATCACCTGCTGGAATTGTTTCTGCCGCATTAAAAAATGCTTTTGCATAAAATCGGTCTTTTTTGGCATTGATGCAGCTTAAAACTGTGAATGGAAAATCCTTGTAGCTTTCTGCGTAAGCGTCCAGTGTGCAAATTCCGTAAAGATTTGCATTTGTAACCATTTCAATTGCTTTTATTGCTGAAAATCCCAGCCTTAGTCCTGTGAATGAGCCCGGTCCATTTGATACGCAGAGATAATCCAGTTTTTCTGGAGTCAAATCAGCTTTTTCAAGAACATATTGAATTGCCGGCAAAAGTGTTTCTGACTGTTTCATTCCGATATTGAACACAGCGGTAACAGTATGCGAATCATTTTTTGCGGAAATAGTAATTTTTGTTATAGCAGAATCAATTGCAAGTCCGTTCATTTTATTTCTCCATGTGGCCAATTTTCAATTGTTATGGTTCGTGAGCCATCTTCGTGTGGAATGAGCTTTAAAATAATTGTTTTTTTTGGAAGTTCCTCCATTATTTTTTCGCTCCATTCGATGATGGAAACGCCTTCTCCGTAAAGCATATCTTCTGTTCCGAGATTTGCGAAATCTTCCGCACTGTCAAGACGATAGACATCCATGTGGTAAAGCGGCATTTTCCCTTCATATTCACTTATAAGGCAAAAAGTAGGGCTTGTGATTGTATCCTTTATGTCCAAAGCTTCTGCGATTCCTTTTGTAATTGTGGTTTTTCCTGCCGCAAGAGTTCCCTGCATAGCAATGATGTCACCTTTCTGCAAAAGGGAACCGATTTTTTTGCCTAATTCAATAGTTTCTTCTGCGGAATTTGTTATAAACGTAATCATGGCAGTTTTCCTTCAGAATCTTGCTTTAAAATATAATCTTTTAAGGCTTTTTTTATTGGAAGAATAGGGTAATTTATTGGCTTTTTAAATTGAATGTCAACAGTTTTTTTTCCTAAAGGATCTGTTTCTATGCAAAAATCCACATCAGTTTCTAGAGTTTGCCCTGGAATCTCAACATCAGCTGTGCCAGAAAAATTGCGTCGGTAATAAATGTATCCTTCCTCGCGGAATAAGTTTTTTAAATTCAAAATTTTCATTTCTTTCTATTTTAGTTATATCCGTAGACTTTAGCAAGAATTTTATTTTGTACTTCAAGCGATATATTGTTGAATTTGATATGAAGATTAAAAAGTCCCTGTGTTTGCGATTTTCTTGTTTTTACAATTGTTCCGAAAACTCCATATTCGCCGTCTGCAAGTGAAAGCTCGATATAAGTCATCTGGCTTTCTTTGATGGGAAGTGTTGTTGAGATGCAGCAACCTCCGCCGGAAATATTTGTAATCATGCATTCATATTTTTTTTCAGCGGGAATATATTTCTTTTCATTTTTTTTATTAGTTTCTATTCTGATTGAGGCGATTTTGCATTTTTCGTTTATATTGATTCTTTTGAAGTGCCGCTGCTGTTTTGTGATTAAATCGTTGCTGTGCGAAACAATCATCTGGTGGCCGTTTGCATCTGTCTCGTAGCGGAGAATTCTTGAGACAAATGCGTATTGCATTCCAGTTGCGGAGTGAAATGTGAATGCGACTTTCTCAAGATTTTCAGGTTTTTTCTGCGACTCAAAGAATTCGTCTGTGATTTTTATTGAAAGATAATCTTTTGTGTTTTCATATACAAAAAAGTCGGATTTTGTTCCGTCCGGAAAAATCTCGCTGATTTTTGAATTTTTTGGCAGAAGTTTTGTTGATGAGATTGATTCAGATGCCGCAAAAATTCTTTCAAGGCGGAATTTTAATCTGAACATCAAATTTATGTCTGCCTGGGAATTTTCCTTGTTGGATTTATAATATTTTTCAAAGTAAGGTTCAATTGACTTTAAATCTTTTATTGCAAAAAGAATATTAGTTATTCCGTATTTTCTACAGATTTTCCATAAAAAAACTTCTTCATCTGGTTTAAGCTTGTATTTTTCAGAAAAAGTCGCGACATCTTTTCGGTTTGTTTTTCTTTTTGCTTGTGCCGCCTGCCATTCTGGAGTTTCTTCAATTTTTTTTCGTTTTTTAAGGATAAAGAAAATTGCTGCTAGAATTGCGGAAATTACAAGCGCGATTATTAAAACTGTGTAAATAGCCGGATTCATTCGCGCTGCAAGCGGTGAACCTCCTGCCTGGAAATCTAAATTCATGCCAGACCTTCCAAAGTTTTTGCGATTGAAACAAGGCGAGGGCAAATTTCGTATTCTGCAAGATCTCCCACGCTTACAGTGTCATTATTTTTAAGCGCATCCTCAAAATCGGAAAGCACCGGCGAAAATTCCTTGAAAAATTCGGAAAAAGGTTTATCTTCAATTTTGACTTCTGTATAATTCTGGAAAAGGCTGGCAAGAGTTGCAATGTGGCAGAATTCATCAATGCTGTCTGCAAGCGTTAAGATTGATTCGTTTGCTTCTTTCGCTTTTCCGCTTTGAAGCTCTACCGGAATTGTCTGCATTTTTTCTGAAAGTTGTTTAAAAAGTTCAGAAAGATTTTTGAATGCATCTTTTATGTTTTGTCTTGTTACAATGCTGAATTCAAATTTCATGTTGTCGTTAAGCGTTTTCTTTGCATATTCATCGAAAAGCTCGGCTGTAATCTGTTTTCCGTCAATTCTGATTCCTATTACAGCTGTATCATTTTGCTCGCAGGTTATTTCAAAAGATTTCAGGACATCACCGACAGTTTTTTCTTCTTCCAGTGTGATGTCAATTTTTTCATCATTAATATAAAAATCCATAGTATTTCCGCCTATCTATTGTTGTTTCCCGAGTTAGAGAAATTTTTTATCGTGTTCTGCTGGGATTCAAGGCTGTTCAATGCGCCTTCCATTTGTCCATATTTATTTCTTAGTTCAGCTTCTTTGTCATCCATTTGTGTTTCCAGGCGCGCTATTTTTTGCTCGGAAGATTTGATTCGTGAGTCAAGCGCTGATGTTTTCATTGCAAAAATTCCACCTGACTGAACATAAGCTGTAAGTTGCTTGTCAAGTTTGAAACCGATTCCGGAATCTATTATCAAATCTCCGTCTGAATCGTATCCGAACATATTTTTTACGTCGTCAAGATTTTTTTCAAGTTCTGAATCAAGTTTTTTTTCATCAATTTCAAGGTAGCCGCGCAGTTTGCTTGGCGTGTAGCCTGAATAATTTGTTGCGTTTGTTGCAATTCCAATCTGCGAAAGCATTGTGATTTTTGCGTCTTCGCTGAATTTATAGTTTGCCGTTGTTGTTGTCTGCAGCGCGGATTTTAAGCTTGTAAGAGAAGAGTCCATGTTGAACATTCCAAGTTTTTCTTGCTCAGCTTTTTTTTCATCGGAAGAAAGATAGTCTAGTTCCTCGATGATTTCGGGCTTGTTCTGGGAAAGAATATTTATTTCGGCTACAGACTGATTGTATTTTCCCACAAAAGTTATAAGCGCTTCCTTTGCGGATTCAACGTCAGGTTTTACGGAAATTGTCGCGGTCTTTTCAGTTTTGTCAAAAAGATTTAAGGTGACTTCTGGAACAACGTCGTCGATTGTGTTTGTCGGGCGTTTTATTGTGATTCCTTCGTATTTTATGATTGCGTCATCCGCGGAAGAAATTGCGTGCTGCGGAACAAATCCTCGGTTTTCGCTTGGGTTCAGGGCCGAGGCGGAAGAAATTGAAAGCGCTGTGCCTGTGTTTCTGTTTTTCAGCACAATTGAGTCAATGTTCTTGTAGTCATTCAATGGAATATCGATTTCAGTTTTTTCGCTGGAAAGAAGGTTAGGCGTTGAAATCAGTTTTTCTGTTCCATCTTTCATTTTTACAAAAAGAACATCGTTTGTGGAGATTGATTCGAGAGGCTCGAACTTTTTTTCCGGTTCTTGTGGTAAATTTGCGTCAATCGGCGCATTTATGATTGTTACATCTTTAAAACTCGCGCTTCCTGAATTTGGAAAAACAGGTTTTGATTCCTGTTTGTTCAGCGCAATAGTGATGTCAGAAACTTCCTGTTTTGAAATTGTAAACTGAATATGAGTGTTTGGAGTTTCTAGAACTGTTGCCGGAATTGAAAGCGCATATCCACCGCGTGGAGGAACTGTAATAGTTCCGTTTGAAATTTTAATTCCTGCTGCAGAAATTTGCGGAAGACGTTCTTGCTCAGAAATTTCCGGTTGAATATTTCTGTAGTCATTTCTACTTGTTCCAAATTCAATTGTTTTTGGTTTTACGCGGATTATCATTCCGCTGGATTCTGCAAAAGTTTTTGCGTCATCTTCAAATGTAAGCCGGTTTTCGCTTCCTGTCTTCTGGGATTCTATTGAAAGAGTTTTTTTTCCTTTTGAAGCGCCAATTACTCTTGTTTTTAAAAGATCTCCTCCGCGTCTGTTCAGCGCATTTGAGAAATCTTGCAAAGAGCCGCCTTTCCATCTCATTGTGATTGATTTATCGTTTATTTTGTATGTATATGTTCCTGCCGGAACTTTTGTGTCTGCGTCAAGTTCTGATGTAAGAAAACGGTCTGCTGTGGCCGGCTGAATTACATCAACTTTAAAAGATTCATAAGCCGCTTTTCGTGTGGCATCAGCTGTGATTGCATATTCTTCTGTTGAAGAGGTTAATTTATTGTTAAAAGGATTATCAAAAGAGTAAAGTGTTTTTACGCTGTCCCTAAGTTCTGTCATTTTCCTGTTGACGGAACGCCAGGCTTCTTGTTGGGCCTTATACGAATCAAGCGTTTTCTGCTCCCTTGTAAGCGGAATCCGCTCGATTTGCATAAGTTTTTCAACAGTTTCATTTGTGTTGTACTGGTTAGTAACACCAGGTATGTTGATTCCTGCCATAATGAATAAATCTGAATCTGAATTTAAACAATTTGATCAAAAAGAACACCGATTGCCTTTCTGATCCGAATCTTTAAATTTTGAATTTCTTCAGAAGGTATCTCCTTTACAACCTGATCGGTACTTGGATCTACTACTTTTACGACAATGCTGCCAAGTTCTTTGTTTACATTGAACTGTAGTTCTCTGCCCATAATTCTGGCGGACATATTTTGCATCTGCTGAGCATCTGCTTTTATTTCTGCCATGCTTTGAACAAGATTGTCAACAACTTCTGAACCTGTAGGGGTTTTCAGAGTGTTTACAGTGCTGTTTTTTTGTGTAGATATACTTTTTGCCGGAGTAACAGCGCTGCTGTTTAGATTCAGGCCATCCATGGCCAGCGTCTGCCCAAATGAACTTATTGTATTCATAAGGCTTCCTCCTTGAATAAAAAGAAATGGGAGAGGGGCGCACCCCTCCCACTCCACGTTTTAATTGTCAAAAGATGACATCCAGCAATCTTTTAACATTAAATTCCGCTTTTAGCCCAAAAGAGCAAGAACATTCTGAGACTGGCTATTAGCCTGAGAAAGCATTGCAGTACCAGACTGTGTGAGAATCTGGTTCTTTGTGTATTCTACAATTTCAGAAGCCATATCTGTATCGCGGATTCTTGATTCAGCTGACTGAGTATTTTCAGCAGCAATATTTATACCGCGAGCAGCCATTTCGAAGCGGTTCTGGTAAGCACCAAGGTCAGCGCGTTGTTTTGTAACGTTTGTCAAAGCTGCATCTACTGTGCCAAGAGTTGCATTTGCAGACTCTGGGTCATTGATAGTGATAGCATCTGTTGAACCCTGAGCACCTTTAAGACCAAGAGCCTGAGCTGTCATTGTTCCAATGAAAACTCTTGTGTTCTGATCCATATTTGCTCCAATCTGGAACTGCATTACATCATTTGCTTCTGATGCAAAGCGTCCTGTAAGCATGTTCATGCCGTTGAACTGAGCCTGGCTGGCGATTCTGTCAACTTCAGCAACAAGCTGAGAAACTTCAACCTGAATCTGCATTCTGTCTTCATCTGTGTAAATTCCGTTTGCAGACTGAACTGCAAGTTCACGTACACGCTGAAGAATATCTGTAGTTTCTGTTAAATATCCTTCTGTTGTCTGAATGAATGAAACACCATTCTCGATGTTTCGGCTAGCCTGGTTCAAACCGCGAATCTGGGAACGCATTTTTTCAGAAACAGCAAGTCCTGAAGCATCATCCCCAGCACGGTTAATTTTTTCACCTGAAGAGAGTTTCTCGATGTTTTTCATGATACCGTCATTTGAAATGCCAAGTACACGATCTGCATACAAAGAACTCATGTTGTGATTAATAATCATATCTGTGCCCTCCATGTCATTAATCCAGAACATCATGTTCCGCATTCTGCCTTGTGCGGGCTGAAAAGGATTTGCGCCTTCCTTTTTCAGTTTCAGACCCATACAGCAGAAACAGTAAGTTTGTTTCCACACCCACTGTTTCTGCTGTCACAAAACAGCATGGACTGCACTTTTTCAAAGAACAAACGTGTCTGAAAACACGTTAAAACAGTGCATAACAATGTACGATTTTTTAGAGAAAAGAGTAGAGTAGAAATGACCGTACAATATTGCGTATGGGATTCTAAAATCCCATACGCAATTATATTACACTATCTTAGTAAAGACAAGACATTCTGTGACTGGTTGTTAGCTTGCGCCAACATAGCAGTACCTGCCTGCTGAAGCACAGAATTCTTTGTGAACTCTACCATCTGGCTTGCCATATCAGTATCGCGGATACGAGATTCTGAAGCCTGAAGGTTTTCTGCAGAAATATTAAGACCACGAACTGCATATTCCATGCGGTTCTGGTAAGCGCCAAGGTCTGCGCGCTGTTTATTAATTTTCTTTAAACCTTCATCGATAGTTCCGATTGCACGGTTGGCATCTTCCGGTGTTTCAAGTGAAAGTTTTGTTTCTGTACCGATTTCACGGATTCCCAATGCTGTAGAAGACATTGTTCCGATGAAAACCTGCATACGCTGATCCATGTTTGAACCGATGTGGAACCACATAGAACCTGTTACAACATTTTCACCTGTTGGCTGAGCAAAGCGGCCTGTAAGCATGTTCATGCCGTTGAACTGAGCAGAAGAAGCGATTCTATCTACTTCAGAAACAAGAGCAGAAATTTCAACCTGAATCTGCATACGATCTTCTGCGCTGTAGATTCCGTTAGATGACTGTACAGCCAATTCACGGATTCGCTGCATGATATCTGTAGTTTCCTGCAGATAACCTTCAGTTGTCTGTATGAAGCTGATACCATTTGAAGCGTTCTGTGAAGCCTGGTTCAATCCTCGGATCTGTGAACGCATCTTTTCAGATACAGCAAGACCTGAAGCATCATCGCCTGCACGGTTGATTCTTTCGCCGGAAGAAAGTTTCTCCATATCTTTAGAAATACCGAGTCCTGTAACTCCCAGCTGACGATTGGCATACATTGCCGACATGTTGTGGTTGATAACCATAGTTTGTTCCTCCTTGGAATCTTTAAGGACAACATCCTTGCTGTCCCGAAAAAATGCAAATGGTGTATCTGTTTACAAGGCCACATCTACACTCATTTGCAGCAGAATTATCTGACTGCCGTGCCTAAAAAGCCGTGCGGTCATAACACTTCTTTTTCAATTATCGGAAACTAGGTTATAAAACTTTAAGAAAAAATGAAAAAAAATTAAAAATTTTTATCAGTTAAAATCTGGTAGAGTTTTCATTAACTGAACCAGAGCCCTTGTCGCTTTTCCGCGGTGTGAAATTGCATTTTTTTCTTCTGCGGAAATCTGGGCAGAAGTTTTTCCATATTGAGGAAGAAAGAAAATCGGGTCATAGCCAAATCCTCCTGAACCTGCAGCTTCCTCAATGCTGTTTACAATTGTACCTTCCATCGTGTCCTGGGCAACAAAAACTCTGTCTGCACCGAGATATAGAACCATTGCACAGGTGTAATGAGCCGAACGCGGCCCGTTCCTGAATCCCGAAGTTTCAATTTTTCCGCCCGCGAGCGCAGAATTTAAAGATTCAACAAGAAATTTGTTCTGTTCTTCCTGCGGAGTTTTTGAACCGTCTGGTTTTCCCTGCGGAAATTCAGGTCCGCCATAACGAGCTGAAAAAATTCCCGGGATTCCACCCAAAGCATCAACGCAGATTCCTGAATCATCCGCAATTACAGGGCAATGGACAATCTCATACAAGGTTTTTGCCTTTATGATGCTGTTTTCGTAAAAAGTTTTTCCATTTTCTATAGGATTAAAGTCAATTCCTTCGTCTGAAGGTGTTACAATTGTATGCTGCGAAAGAATTTGACTCATTTCTCTTTTTTTGTTTTTGTTTCCAGTTGCTAAATAAATTTTCATGCTTCAATTTTATTCAATTTTTTTTTTCTAGTCTATGAGTTTTCTGAGTTCTCATTTATTTCTTTCTTGATTGACTCTGCGACAATTTCCGCATTTTTGATATAATTTCCAATCTGGCGTTCTCCGATTCCTAAAACTTCAGCGAGCTGTTTATTGGTCGGACACAATTTTACGTTGTTTGTCTTGATTCTGCTGTTTCTTTCCTGCCATTTTTTAGTGTAATATTCGTATTTTTTTGAAAGTTCATTTTTCTTTTCAATATCAACTTCTTCGGAAATCCATTTTTGCAGTTTTAGATGAAAATTGAATGATTTTGCCCGCCGGTTTTGAAGAATTTCAATTTTTTCATGTTTTTCAGGAATTTTGCTTTTCAGCTCGTCGATTGTCTCCTGCATAATCTTTTTTGAGATTTCGCAATAATCGCAGACCGAGTCAATATTTTCTTCCGTTATGTAATAACTCGATTTTAAGGCAAGAACCAGCGCAGTTTTTGCTTTTGAAGAAGTTCTGCTTTCCCAGTATGAAACCAAATCCCTCATTTTTATTTTTGGTTTTTCTGCAGAAATCTCTTCTGTATCCATAGTTTTCTTTTGTTTTTTGCTTTTGCGCTTTTCTTTGTAGGTTATTTTGTCTTCAGTTTTTTTGATGAAAGGTTTTACATGCGCAATCTTGAACGGAGCCTCGTCCATTTCGTAAAGTTCACTTTGGTTTTCATAGTGAAGGTGCGGATATTGTTTCACAAGTTCATAGCCTGAGCTTTGCCGCTTGTTTTCCCGTCTGATTGTAAGAATTTGATATTTAAAAATCATGCAGATATATGTTTTGAATGCGCATTTTTCTTTCTTGTAATTTTTGAAGATAAAATCGCTTGACTGTAAAATTCTAAGGCTAAGTTCGCTGATAATATCCTCATCATTTGAAATAAGATGATAATCTTTTGGATTTCTTATCAGGTCTTCTGCAATAATTTTTGCGGCATCTTCTTGAGTTATGATTTTTGATTCAATCATTTCTGGAATTGAATTCAAATTGATGTGAAATTTTTCCATTTTGATACTCCACTTTTAAATAATGTACAATTATTTAAAAGCAAGTATCGTGCCAACTTTTTAAATTTTTGCGTTTTTTTACATTATTCTTGAAAATTCTTTTACAACTGACGGAATCAGTGTTTCAAGTTTTCCATTGCAGCTGAATCCCGATGCATTTTTGTGTCCTCCACCGCCGAATTTTGAAGCGACAACACTTACATCAATTTTATCTCTTGAACGAAGTCCAGCTGTGCAGGTTGAATCTGTGTCCTGCCGCAAAAAAACTACTGCTTCAACGCCATTTACGGCAAGAAATGCGGAATATAAGGCATCTGAGTCACGTCCTTCTTGTCCCCATTTTTTTGTGTCATCCATAGTTTCGTAGGTAAGAACAAGTTTTCCGTCGACATATCGTTCTGCATGGTCAAAAAGAATTCCTAAAAGTTTTCTGGTTGAATAAGCTTTTCCGCTTGTTATGTAGTCGTAGGTTTTTCGTGGATCTACGCCGGCTTTTACGAGTCTTGAAAGCGCCACAAGAACATCCGCGTCGTTTGGCGAAAGAAATTTAAAGAATCCTGTGTCGGTCATTGCCCCGAAGAAAATAATTTCAGCAAGTTCCAAGGGAATTTCTCCAACCAGATTTTCATATAAAAACTGAACAAGGATGGAAGCGGCAGGGCAGGTTGAATCAATTATTGCTTCTGCGCCCTCTGGAATTTCCGCGGTTTTGTGATGGTCAATTATAAAAGTGTCAAATCCGTTAAGATCTCCTTCTATGTCACCGATTCTTGATATTTCTGAACAATCACAGATTATAAGACCAGTTTTTTTTCGTTCCTCATTTGTCTGGAAATCCATTTTGTCTGTAAAAAAATCTGCATATTTTCTGATTTCAATTCTTTTGAAAGGGCCGGCATTCAAAAGAACATAAGGCTTTTTGAAGTGTTCAATTATTTTTGAAATTCCTATGCTTGATGCGACGCAATCGCCATCAGGTTCTTTGTGTCCTGCGATATAAAAATAATCATGATTTTCAACAAATGATTTAAAAGCGTCAAATTTTTCTTGAGTTATAGTTTTCATTCGGTAAAATGTCCGTTTTTTGTGTGGTTTTTATAATTTTATGAAAAAAACAGGCTGTTCTTTTGAAACAGCCTGATTAAAAAATTAGTTCAATGATTCAAGGGTGTCTTTTTCGGTGTCAAGTTGAACACCATTTTCTACAACACCCCAAGCCGAATTTGATTTTTTCAGCGGCATTGTAAGGATGACGTATTTAAATTCTCCGTCATTTTTTACAACTGTAAGATACGGCTTAAGTTTACCGCCTGGCAAAACTCTCATTCTGAGTTTTGGACCTTCCTCTTTTGTCCCTTGCGCCCATTTTTTTGGGAGAGTTGTGTTTCCGACACCATATTTTCCCTTCTGATAAAGGACTACAAAAGCTTCTTTTCCTTCAAGAACCTTGTAAACAGGAACATAGTCGTAGGACATACTGCTCCAGTTTGCTTCGCTGGTTTCGTTGTATGCAACAGGAACTGCGAAAGCGGCTGTTGCTAAAGTTGCTAATGCTAAAAGTGTTAGGATGATTTTTTTCATAGTCATCTCCTTTTTGGAAATAGTAATCGGCATTCTGCTAAAAATTAAATTAATCCCAGCATAATTGCTTTTATGGTGTGCTTTCTGTTTTCAGCTTCGTCCCAGACACGGCTTGCTGTGCTTTCAAATACATCTTCTGTAACTTCCTGGCCTTTTACCGCCGGAAGACAATGCATGAAGATTGTGTTTGATTTTCCAGTTTTTTTCATAAGCTCTGAATTTACCTGGAAAGGAGTAAGCAATTTTGTGCGCTGATCTTTCAGCTTTTCTTCTCCCATAGAAACCCAGACATCTGTGTAAAGACAGTCTGCACCTTCCACAACATCCATTTTATCACTGATTTGAATTTTTGCACCTGAAACTTTTGCAAATGGTTCACAAATATCGATTATCTGCTGGTCTGGAAATAATTCCTTTGGACTATAGATTGCGAAATTTATTCCAAGTTTTGCCGAGATGAGCATCATTGAGCGGGCAACATTGTTTCTTCCGTCTCCGCAGAATGCCCATTTCAAGCCTTTTACGGTTTCAAAATTTTCTTTTAGAGTCATTACATCTGCAAGCGCCTGGGTTGGATGAAAATCGTCTGTAAGCCCGTTGATTACAGGAATTCCTGAATATTTTGCAAGCTGCTCAACGTGTTCCTGCTTGAATCCACGGAATTCAATTGCGCTGAACATCCTTCCAAGAACGCGCGCTGTGTCCTGGACTGATTCTTTTCCTCCAAGCTGAATGTCGTCTGTGGACATAAAAACAGGGTGACCGCCTTCTTCACCGAAAGCAGTTTCGAATGAACTTCTTGTTCGTGTGGATCTTTTTTCAAAAATAAGGGCGATTGTTTTTCCTAGAAAACGCTGATGGATTTCGCCACGGTGAGATTCTGCCTTTACCTGAAAAGCGAGATTTAATAATGTTTCAATTTCTTCTGGTGTCCAGTCGATCCAGTTTAATAAGGAACGACCTTTAAATGGTGCTTTAAATGTTTCCATTCGCTCATAATAAATCTTTTTGAATCAGTTGTAAATAAGATAGCTGTAATTATTTTTTTGTTGAAAATTTTATGGATAAAATGAGCAGGAGTTTTATAAAAATAAATAAATTGATATAAAATCATATAAAAGTGTATAAATCTGTATAAAATTGAATAAATTTGTATAAGACTGTAGAAAAACTAAAAATGCAAAAAAAAAAAAGACCTGCATAATGCAAGTCTTTTTAGCGATGATGGGGCTTGAACCTATGACCTACCGGATATGAGCCGGGTGCTCTACCAGCTGAGCTACATCGCCATACGATGTTTATGATAATAACATTTATTTTATGGATTTGTCAATAGGCGAAAATTGAATTTTTCAAAAATTATCTAAGTTTTGCGTTTTTGATTCTTTTCTGCGCGATTTTTACAAATTCTTCAGCCTGTTTTTGTGTAAAAGGCAAAATCTTATTGAATTCAGAATTCAGGCAGTTTTCATTTATGAATT
The DNA here is from genome assembly GCA_900317625.1 of uncultured Treponema sp. Taxonomy (GTDB): domain Bacteria; phylum Spirochaetota; class Spirochaetia; order Treponematales; family Treponemataceae; genus Treponema_D. Next base: position 126,841 of record ONHK01000001.1, on the reverse strand, counting down.
GTGCAAGCTGCCAAATTGAATCTGACGGAATAATTTTTGAGATTTCCTCAATATCTTCTTTCTGGATAAGAGTCGGAACAAGAACTGTGCGGAATTCCCGGTTTTCAGGCGGATATTCAGCAATGATTTCTATTGATTTTAGGATTTTTTCTGGAAATTCCGTTTTTTTGGAAAAATCAGGCGGAAAAATCAGTTTTTTTTCATATTTGTATGGGCTTGTTTTTATATCCATTGCAATAAAATCGGGTTTTGTGTCTTTGCAGGAAATTATTTCTTTCAGTTTTTCTGGTAAAGTTCCGTTTGTGTCTAATTTTATTTTGTAGCCAAAAGATTTTGCTTCTGAGATTATTTCCTTTAGATGAGGATTCAGCAACGCTTCGCCGCCGGTCAATACAAACCCCGAAAGCACATTTTTTCGTTTTTGAAGATGCGCATAAAGTTCTGAAAGTGAAACTCTGTCTTGTGGGGGAATAATTCCTTTTGCAAGTTCGTGGTTGTAGCAGTACGGACATTTTAAATTGCATCCGGGCAGAAAAAATGTACAGGCGACGCGCCCTGGAAAATCCACGAGAGTCGTTTTTATAAGAATTCCCTGGGGCTCATCATTTTGTGAGAACATATTTTATGCGCCTAAAGGAATTTTTGCGATGATTTCCTCGAGTTCCTCAACGTTGTGGCCGCGGGCTGTTTCGTTTCCGTTTTTGTCATAGAAAATTACTGTAGGTGCGGCAAAAACACCTTTTTCCGCTGCTTCTGCAAGTCCTGTCGCTGAATCAACATCAACTGATTTTCCGGACAACTTTATTCCGTTCATGAATTTTTTTACAGGCGGACAGTTCGGGCAGGTTTTTCTTGTGTATATTTCGTAGTAGCTATTTTTTTTCTGCAGGATTCTTGAGAAATCGTTTTTTTTGTCTTGGTTTTCAGGTTTTTGTGAAAAATCTTGTTTTGATGTATTTTCGTGCGCGTTTTGCTTTTTTTGCCTGCTGTTTTCTGGATTTTCAAGGGAAAACATTTTTCTGTGTTCAAATTCGTCGCGTTTTCCTTTGTTCCAGTTCCGTACGGCGCGGTAGTAACCTACGATTCTTGAGTAAACTTCTGTTTCTGTTCCGTGGATATTCTCCAGCTCGGATTTTGTCTCTTCAATCTCGTTTTCAATTTCTTCAAGTGTACGCATGAGTTCCTCCCGAAAAAGCAGATTTCGCTTTTTGTTCCCAGAATTGAATTTAGCAATCAACAGTTTTGGTGTCAATGAATTTTCAGGCTGAATTCACGAGTTTTTCAAGAGTGCCTGTTTTTCTTTTTCAAGTGCGGCAAGTTTTTCCTGAAGTTTTTTCTGTTTTTCAGACTTGCATTTTGGACATTCAAAGTGAGTTCCGCTCAAATATCCATGGATAGGGCAGACTGAATAAACCGGAGAAATCGTGATGTATGGAATCTTGTAGTTTGTAAAAATTGCTTTTACAAGATTTGCGGTGCTTTTCCAGTCTTTAATCTGTTCTCCTACAAAAGTGTGGAAAACAGTTCCTCCCGTATATTTTGTCTGAAGGCTTTCCTGATGGTCGAGCGCTTCAAAAATGTCCGAGGTGAAATCAATTGGAAGCTGGGTTGAATTTGTGTAGAACGGTTCCTTTTCGCCGCTGGTGATTATGTCCGGATATTGTTCCCTGTCATGTTTTGCGAGCCGGTAAGAAGTGCTTTCTGCAGGAGTTGCCTCAAGGTTAAAAAGTTCCCCGGTCTCTTCCTGGTAATTTTGAAGACGGTTTCTCATGTGGTCAAGAATTTCTTCCGCAAATTTTTTGCCTTTTTCATCCGCAATGTTTACGTTCAGGAAATTAAGGCAACATTCATTCATTCCGCAAAGCCCGATTGTATTGAAATGATTATCCAGCGTCTTTAGATAGCGTTTTGTGTACGGAAAAAGTCCGCCGTCGTATAATTTCTGGATGACTTTTCGTTTTATGCACAGGGATTCCTTTGCAAGATCCATAAGATGGTCGAGCCGTGCGTAGAATTCGTCTTTTGATTTAGAAAGATACCCGATTTGCGGAAGATTGATTGTGACAACTCCGAGCGAGCCTGTGAATTCATCTGAGCCAAAAAGCCCTCCGCCGCGTTTTCTGAGTTCCCGTTTGTCTAGGCGTAGCCGGCAGCACATTGAACGCACATCATTCGGGTTCAGATCTGAATTTATAAAATTCTGAAAGTACGGTGTTCCGTATTGGCCGGTCATTTCAAAAAGCATTTTTGCGTTTTCGGAATTCCAGTCGAAATCTTTCGTTATGTTGTATGTCGGAATAGGATAGCCGAATCCACGTCCGTCTGCGTCGCCTTCTTTCATTATTTCAAGGAAGTGGCGGTTTATCATATCCATTTCTTTTTGACATTCTCCGTAAGTGAAGTCCTGTTCTTTTCCGCCGACAATCGCTTTCTTGTTCTTTAAGTCTTCCGGACAAGTCCAGTCAAGCGTTATGTTTGTGAAAGGTGCTTGAGAACCCCATCGGCTTGGCACATTGATTCCAAAAATGAATGACTGGATGCACTGGTGAACCTGTTTTTCTGTCAGGTTGTCTTTTTTTACAAACGGCGCAAGATATGTGTCAAAAGAACTGAAAGCCTGCGCTCCTGCCCATTCGTTCTGAAGAACTCCTAGAAAATTCACCATCTGGTTTACAAGCGTTGAAAGGTGGGAAGCCGGTTTTGAGGAATTTTTGTCCGGAACACCGCCAAGTCCTTCCTGGATAAGCTGCCGCAAAGACCAGCCTGCGCAATATCCGCTGAACATTGAAAGGTCATGTATGTGAAAAGCCGCATGTTTGTGTGCGTCTGCGATTTCTTTTGTGTATATGTTGTTTAGCCAGTAATTTGCGGTGATTGTTCCTGAATTGTGCAGAATAAGTCCGCCTAACGAAAAATTGACATTCGCATTCTCGTGGACACGCCAGTCGCTTTTTGCAAGATAACCGTCCATTGTGCGGTTTATGTCAAGCATAAGACTGTGTGTATCGCGCATTGCTTCGTGCCTAGCCCGGTAGATTATGTATGCTTTTGCGACTTCTACTTCTTTGTTTTCAATAAGTACAGATTCAACTATATCCTGAATTTCTTCAATTGCAGGAATTGAATGGGCACGGTTTCCGGCCATCTGAAGGCGGATTCTTTCTTCAACAAGATCTGTAAGGGCGGATGCTTTTTCCGGGGAAAAATGTCCTTCTACTGCTTGTATGGCTTTGTCGATTGCGTTCTCGATTTTTTTACGGTCGTATTTCGCGATTTCGCCTGAACGTTTTACAACTGATTTTATGACGTTTCGGGTTTCTTCATCTGAGGCTGAGCCTAAGAATGCCCGCCATTCTGGAAAAACTGACTGTTCGCTCATTTTTTGTTTCCCTCCACCGATTTTATTTCGTTTATGAATTCTTCAAGGCTTTCAAAATGCTTGTAGGCGGAGGCAAACCGGATGTACGCGACTTTATCAATTTCGTAAAGCCGGCGCAGGACAATTTCTCCTATTTTTTGCGTTGAGATTTCGCGGGTTGTGCGTGCGCTCATGATAGCTTCGTCTTCAATCTCAAGAACGATATTTTCGATTGTTCCTGTTGCAACGGAGCGTTTTTCAAAAGAACGTTCAATTCCCTTTTCAAGTTTTGCACGCTCGAATGGTTGCCGGCTTCCATCCTTCTTTATCACCATAAAAGGTTTTTCTTCAATTTTTTCGTAAGAAGTAAAACGGTAGCCGCAGGAAATGCATTCTCTTCTTCTTCTGATGCTTTCTCCGTTTGCCATTGTTCGAGATTCTACAACTTTATCATCAATACTTCCGCAGTATGGGCAACGCATTTTATTTTCCTTTTGAATATATTTTGTCAGATTTTTTTATCTTTTTTGTTTTTTTGAACAATTTCCGTTCGGATTTTACAATCAGACTTTTATCTTTTGTAACATAAGATTTGCACATTGAAAAAATGATTGTTAAAAACGCAAGAACCGGAAGCCAGTTTCCAAATCTTTGATAAATCGTGGTTTGCTTTTTATAGACTGGAATCTGTACAAATTCCGCGTGTTCCTTAAATAGCGGCATGTCCATTACAATTTTTCCGGCTGGATTTATTACAACAGAATAGCCGGCGTTTGTTGAGCGCGCCAAAGTTGTTCTTTGCTCAATTGCCCTGAAATAAGAAATCACAAAATGCTGGTATTCTGCGGATTTTTTCTTTGACCAGGAATCGTCTGTTATATTCATGAAAAATTCCGAGCCATATTTTACCAGCGGCCGGCATACATCAGGAAAAGCGTCGTCGTAGCAAATAGGCGCACTGAATGTCACAAAAGGCTTTTTTTCCTTGATTGAATCTGAATAGCTTTCTTTTAGCGAGATTACATTTGAAATCTCAGGGATTTTTTCATCCGGAAAACTGCACGGAATGCAGAACATTGTGTATTTGTCTCCGGCTGACCAGCCGGCTGAAATTCCTATGGCTTTTTTAAAGAATTCTGCGACAACTTTTATGTCAGAGAACGGAACTGCCTCTGCAAGCGGTACAAGGTGATTTTTTGGATATGCGCCACGGAAATTTCCTTCTGAATCAAAAAGAAGTGCACCGTTAAAATGTTTTGTGCCGTATTCCGGGGCGTAGGAGCCACCGAGCAAAAACGGAATTCCTGTTTCCTTTATGAACGGAATCAGAGGTTTTTCAGTAGGGTAATAGCTATAGTGGCTTGCAGAGCGTGGAAACCTGTATTTCAGGCAACCTTCGCTCCATACAATAAGATCAACAGAAGTTCCAGCCGATTTTGCTTCTTCCAGTTTTTCCTGGGTTAGCCGTTCAGATGCAAGAATCGTTGAGTCATCAGAAGAAAGTGTCCATGGATCTGCGTTTTGCTGAACCATTATTGTGTTTACAATTTTTTCAGGAAGTCTTGTCTTTGTATATTGAACAATTCCGTACAAGAATGAAGCGCAGAAAAGTGCCGCCAAAGTTATTGCCGTGCATGAAAATCCAAAGAACGAACGCCTTTTTGATTCCTCTGTTGTCCTTGAAAAATACAGAAGGAATCCTTCTCCAACAAGTGCCGAGAAATATGCCATAAGAAAACTTATACCGTAAACACCTGTTATGTCCGCAATCTGAGTAAAAATCTTAAAATGATAAGTTGTCTGGTAAAGCGTTCCCCATGGATAGGCAAGAAATCCTGTGGATTTCACCCATTCGTATGTGACATAGCAGAGCGCAAACCAGAGGATTTTCAGAGATGTGAAAGAAATTTTGTTTTCAATAAAATAAGATTTTCTGTTTTCAGGTCCGCCGGTTATATAAAAAGGAATATAGAAAAAAAGTCCGCAGATTCCGCCGACAACCGCAGTTCCAATTGCGGAGGCTCCAAGCGTAAGCGCGGCAAAATCCTTGAAGTAAGCGAGCCAGTAGCTTGACATAAGATGTGTCAGCCCTGTGTGCAGAGCCATGAAAATAAAAGTGTCTTTATAAGATTTTGAATTTGCAAAAACCAGATACAGCGGAACAAGCGCGAGGAATCCAAGGACAGGCGAGCCAAAAAGATAAATTTCGTTTGGAATTCCAAGAGAAAGCATTGCGGCTGACAAAAAAATACAAAAAACTTGTAAAATACGACTCATTGATTTAATATTAACAGTATACAAATAAAAAAACAATAATTAAAATGAAGGTAAGATATCAGCTTATATGAAACTATTGAATAAGGCACATTTTTCAGAATACGGCGTGAATCCAGATGTTGTTGCGACTGCTCCTGGACGTTTTCATCTTATTGGTGAAAATACATGGTTCTTTAAGGACAAGACTTTGTCTATGGCGGTGGCTCTTCCGGTTTATGTCGGCATTTCCAGACGGGAAGATTCTTCTGCGCATTTTTATTTTGCCCAGCTTAATGACAGGAAAAAATCTTCAGTAACATCATTGAAATATAAAAAGGAAGACCGGTGGGCAAACGCTCTAAAGGCGGTTATCTACGGATTTTCTTCCGGCGGATATGAGCTTGGCGGAATGGATATAACTGTCTACAGCGAGATTCTTCCGTCCGCAGGATTTGGAATTACCACAGCAATAAAAGTTGCCGCCGCAAAAGCTATCTGGGAACTTTTCAGCCTTAACTGCGATGATGTCAAGTTGATTCAGGTTATCGAGCGCGCCAACAAAATTTTCCTTCAGCAGGTTAATCACAACGCGGACAATTTCTCTGCTCTCTTTGCGAAAAAAGGAAATTTCATTGTAACAAATTACTCAAAGAATTCATGGGATTTAATTCCGTTTGATTTCAGCGACAAGCATATATTTCTTGTGGACGCAAAAGTTCCCCGCTATGAGCTTTGGAACCGTGAAAATCTTTATGAGCCTCAGAATGCGCTTGTCCTTGGAGATCTCCGCGAGACAAAACCGAATGTTTATGGTGGCTGGCAATATATAAACAATGTCACAGACATAAACGAGGAGCTTTCTGTTGTGGGAGAGGATACAAAGCGCAAGCTCCTTTGTGTAATGCGCGAGCATCAGGATGTTCTGGATGCAATCAATGCCTGTCAAAAAAATGATTTTATGCATTTTGCGCGGGCTGTGAACCATAGCCATGAAAGTCTTAGGGATTACTTCAATCTTTCGTGTCCTGAAATCGACTGGATTTTAAAGCGGGTGAATGAGCTGGAGCCTAAGCTGGAGTTTATCAGAAATCCTGTTACTTGCGGTCGCCTTACCGGAAAAGGTTTCGGACGTTGTCTTTATGCGTTTATCCGGGAGCAGGATATTGAGCCTTTTAAACAGAAGCTTGCCGAATACGAGCGGATTTTTGGATTCAAGCCAGACTGTTACGAGGTTCATTCCAGCGACGGTGCAAAGGTTTTAAAAGATTAATATGACATTTCTTCTTACAAATGATGATGGATTCGGGGCGGAAGGTCTTGAAGTTCTAAAAAAAAGACTATTGAAGGATGATCATACAGTTTATGTAATGGCTCCTTCAGGAAACCGTTCGGCTGTTTCACATGGAATGACATTCAGTTCCTTGAATTTTAAGAAAATTTCTGAAAATGAATGGACTTGCTCTGGAAAACCTGTTGATTGTGTTGTTACTGCGATAAGCAGCAGTATTTTTCCAAAAAAAATTGACTCGGTTATTTCTGGAATAAATGCCGGAGCAAATATCGGAACGGATGTTGTTTATTCTGGAACTTGTGCGGCGGCGCGTCAGGCTGTGATGATGGGAGTACCCGGAGTTGCGCTGAGCGTTCAGCCGGTTGGGGAAGGACATTATCTTGTTTCGGGAACAGCGGATGAAAATCTCTTTATTTATGAGCCAATGGCAGATTTTGCCGCAAAAAATATAAAGACTCTTGTGGAGCTTTGCAGGGTAAACATTCCGTGTGCATTTGTAAGTGTGAATGCGCTTGCTCTTCCTGAATATAATGGTGTTGAATTTTGTCCGTTCCTTTCCCACAGGGCTTATAAGGATGTTGTTGAAATCAAGGAAAAAGATAAAGACAGCGAAAAAGATTCGTTTGAATCAGTTTTTTACGGAGAAGTTCCGGTTTCAACTTATGTAGATGGAAACGATTTTCATGCTGTTGTAAACGGAAAAGTCGCGGTTTCCCTGATAAATGCGGAACCTTCAGCTTGTGCTGTGGACGGTATTAAATTTTCGTTATAGAATAGAAAGAACTCTAACATTTCTCAAGTCAAGGTGGTGGGGACTATGAGCGATACAAATATTTTGTCTCAGGGAATAGATTTATACAATCAGAAAAAATATTCTGATGCTCTGGCGTTTTTTCTGGCTCTTCCAGAGGATTCCGGTTTGGATTCCCAGGAGATTGCTTATTATCTTGGCTTGACTTATGCAAAATTAAAAAGATATGAAGATGCTTTGCTTTATCTGGAGCAGGTTGTTACAGGCGGCGAGCAGATTGAACGTGTGCTTCAGTGCCGTTTTATCCTTGCGGTGATATATACAAAATCAAAACGGAAAAGGCTTGCATCTTTTGAACTGAACAAACTGCTTGAAAGCGGATATAAACCGGCTTCAGTCTATGCTTCTATGGCTTTTATTGCCTGGGAACAGCAGGAAATTGACATTGCGCTTTCTTATTATGAAAAATCGCTTGAGATTGACGAAAATAATGTGACTTCGCTGAATGGATTGGGCTATGTTCTTGCCACTGAAAACCGTGATTTGACAAAAGCTCTCTCTTGCTGTAAAAAAGCTGTTCAAAATTCCCCTGATTCTGCCGCTTGCCTGGATTCTCTTGGATATGTCTATTTTAAGCTTGGACTTTTGAAGGATGCGAAAAAATATCTTGAGATGGCAGAGCAGATTGATAAAGAAAACGAAATAATTGCGGAACATATCCGCGAAGTTCAGCTGGCAGGAGCGTAGAATGAAAAAAAACAAAAGAATTGCCGTTGCCTGTGTGCTTTCTGTATTTTCATTTTTTTCCGCATATTCCCAGACTTCAACAGCGGGAGTTTATAATGGCGAGGTTCGGACTGCGGAAGAAGGTTTTGCCGCCCAGGAATTTCGCCGCGGAGTTCAGTCATATTACCGCGGTACATTCAATGATGCGGTTATGCAGTTTGAAAAAGCATTGAATTATATGCCGGATGATTCGCTGATTCTGGAATGGCTTGGAAAGTCGTATTATCATTCAGGATTTGAGGGAACTGCAGTTCAAAGCTGGAGAAAAGCTAGTCAGAACGGATACGGCGGACTTCTTTTAAAAAATAAGATAGAAATTGTGCAGGAACGTCGTGTTTCTTCCTTGCAGTCTGATATAAATTCAAAATATACAGAAGCGGGCTCGTTTTCAGGTTTTTACGGACAGAATCTGATTTTTAGCGGTCCGGTTTCAGTTCTTCCGAATAATGATGGAACTGTCTGGGTTTTGGCTTATGGTTCGAATGAGCTTATAAAACTTAATATCAATGGAACTGTTGTTGCAAGAGTTACGGGGCCGCTGAACGGTTTTGACCGTCCGATGGATTTGATTCGGCTTGAGGATGGAAATCTTCTTGTTACAGAAAGTGCTGGAAATCGGCTTTGCGTTTTGGACAAAAAAGGAAAATTTATAAAATACATAGGAAAAAAAGGTCGTGCTGTTGGAAATCTTGTTGGACCTCAGTATGCGGCAGAAGATTCCAGACAGAATGTTTATGTTTCTGATTACGGAAACCGCCGGATTTCAGTTTTTGACAAAGATGGAAATGGAATTTTTTATTTTGGAAATGCGCAGAATGATTTTCCGGGGCTAAAAGGACCTACAGGAATTGCTGTTATTGGTGAAAATATTTTTATTGCAGATAATATTTCCGGTGGAATTTATGAATTTGATTTAGCTGGAAATTTCAGGCAGATTCTAGTTCCTGAAAAAACTTTTGAGCATCCTGAATCTATGCGCGTCTGGGGAGATTATCTGGTTGTCTGCGATTCAAATAAAGTTTTTTCAATTGATTCAACGTCCGGTTCTGTTTTTGAAAATGTGAATGCGGGAAATGCTCCGGCAAGACTTACCTGTGCAGTTCCAGATGTGAATGGAAATGTGATTGTCTCTGATGTGATTTCAAATGAAGTTTATGTCATGTCAAAAATGCAGGAACTTGTGGGCGGACTTTTTGTTCAGATTGAAAAAGTTAATGCCTCGAAATTTCCTGAAGTCTATATCGATGTCCGGGTTGAAAACCGTAATAGAGCTGAGGTTGTAGGGCTTGGTGAAAATAATTTTTATATAACAGAGCAGAAACGCCCGGTAAACAAGCTGAAATTTGTAGGCTCATCTTCTTATTCAGATTTTGCTGACATTACTTTGCTGATTGACCGCAGCTCATATTCTTCCAGATTCAGCGAGCAGATAAATTCCGCAGTGCGGGAAATTGCCGCGTCCATGAAAAATCGAGGAACATTAAAAATTGTTTCTGCCTCAAAAATTCCGGCTCTTGAATATTCCGGACAGCCGAACGGTGCTCTGGAATTTGATGTTTCATCGCTTAAAAATCCGGTTTCAGATGAAATTCCGCTTGATTTGGCACTTAGGCTTTGCGCAAACGATCTTGTGAATGCGGAAAGAAAGCGCGCGATTATAATTATTTCTGCCGGAAAAGTTTCTTTGAATGCTTTTGAAAAATATAGCCTTTCAGAAACAGCGGCATATCTGAACAATAATCATATTTCGGTTGCTTCTGTGCTTTTGACTCAAAATGCCTGTGATGAGGAATTGAATTTTATCGTTTCAAATACGCCTGGAAAAGAATATTATATTTTCAGACTAGAAGGACTTGCTGAAATCGTTCCAGAACTTATTGAGCTTCCGAGCGGATTGTACACTTTTTCATACACATCGGTTCTTTCCACAAATTTTGGCGAAAAATATCTTCCTGTTGAAGTTGAGGCGTATCTTTTGAACAGAAGCGGACGTGATGAATGCGGTTATTTTGCTCCGCTCCAATAAATTGAAAAATTATTTATCGGGTAAAACTAAAAACTGATTTTTCCTCCAGCTGTTCCAGAAACTGTAATTGCTGTGATTTCTTTTTTTACGTTCAGATAAAAATTGAATCCGCAGTTGAAATCAAAATATTTTGAAATTTCTGCAGAAATTTTGTGCGAAAAATCGTATGTTTGCGCTAAAAAATCCTCATCATTATCATAGTTTAATGAAAAATCCATGCTGTCAGTTCGGAAAAGCTTCTGTTTTTTCAGTTTTTCCGGATTTTTTTTATCCGCGAGCTTTATAATTTCAGATAAAAGATTTTTTTGAACGCGTCTTTTGTACTGTGCGCTTCCTGTAATTTTCCATGCGGAATCCGGTGAGATTTCTGTTTCAAATCCGGTTCTTAAAACATCTGTTTCATTTATAAAATATCCGGCTTGAACATAAAAATTCAGGTTCCACAAAGTGTCGGCAGGAGAATTTTCAGGAATTTTCACTGTTCCAGAAAGTGAAATCGCATATTCATCAGTCTTGTACCATTTGAAAATCCTGTTTTTGCTTTGGAATCCAAAAATATTTATCGGTGTGTTCAAAATTGACGCTTTTAAAACGTAAAATCCGCTAAAATCAGAAGAAGCCGAGATTCTTCGTTCTGAAGAAAAATCAAAAACTGCCGGAATGAAAAAATCTTTTGTGTCTGCAAAAAGCGGGCGTTTCCAGTTCAGACTGTATTTTCCGCTGTAAAAAATATTTTCCGCATTAGATTTTGAAACTTGCTCAAAAACTGAATCTGAAAAGTTTGAATCAAAAAAATCTTGAAAAGGTGTGGCAAAAAAATACCAGCTGCTGTTTTTTATTGAATCAAAAAGTTCCTCAAAATCATTTCTGTAATTTCCGCCGGCATTTGTATTTTGCGTTTTGCTTCCGTTTTTTGAATATTTAAGCGTGAAATTTGTGTTTTTTACACTGAACGGAATTATAAAATCAAAATTTTGGCTGCTTGTGTATTTTGCGGAATTTGTGTTCGAGTATTTTTCGTCTGCCAAAAAAATTATTTCCGGCGAAAGATTTAAAAACCCAAAACTTGAAGAAATTTTTGTCTTTACATTGCGCTTTGTGGCTTCTTCTGAACCAAAATCGAATGAAAAAATTGTGGAATCGGCATAATTTTCTGCGTAGTTTTTCGCATTGATTTTGTCAATTTTTTCCTGCGTTGAAGGAATTTTTTGTGCAGCGGAAATTTCTGTCTTTAAATTTGCGTTCCATTTTTCCTTTTTTATGTTGAATAAAATATCGGATTCCATTTTTCCAGAAAAATTCCATCTGTTTTTTTGACTTTCGGTTTTTATGTCTGCGGATAAAGGAATTCTTATGTTTTTCAAGTCTAGGGAAGCGGCTGATGATTTTTCGGTTGAAGAATCTGTCTTGTTGAAAATAAACGAATCATTCGCGCTAAGAATTTTTAGCAATGGTTTTGTGGTTTTTACAGAATGACCTGCAGAAAGCAGAAGATTTTCTTCCTGCGATGAAAAGGCCGCATCCGCTGAAAATTTTACAGTTGCAAGCGTTATTTCCGCGGAAGAAATCGAATGTACGAATCCGTTTTTTTCAAAATCGCTTTCTTCTGGAACCGAAGCGCCACATTCTAGTTCTGTTGAAAAAAAAGCGTCCTGTACAAGCGGAAAATTTTTTGCACTGACTAAAATTCCTTCTTTTTTTGCCTGAAATTTTGAGATATTCTGAAAATCAAAATTCGCCGAGGCTTTTTCCATAAAAAGTTCGTCAACAAAAAAATCATCTTTTAGGTTCGTTGGGATGAATTCAATTTTTAGGCGTGTAGGCATTTGATTGCGCCTTATGGAAATAGCAAAATTTTCGGAAGGAAGTTCCTCGTTATCGATTTTTACGGATTTTTCAAGCAGATTTATTTCGAGCGAATGCCAATTTCCATCAGTTTTGTTAAAAGTTTTTAGCGCTTCTTCATAGAACTTTAAATTTACAGCTTCAGTTCCATTTTCAGAAAGACTTGCAGAATCTTTGTCCAAAATGAGATTAAATTCTTGGAAATTCGCATTTTTGTAGTAAAATTTTAAATATTTATAGGAAGAAATGTCAGTTTCGTTTAAGAATTTTCCCAAAATGATATTTTTTTCGTCATCTTCGGTTGGTGAATCAAAATTCCATGAAATTTTTTGCGCAAAATTATCATCGGTATTGAATGTTTTTTTTAAAGGAATTGAATTATCTTTTATCTGCTCTGCTTTTGCGTTGGCTTTTTCAGATGCGTAAATGGAAATTCCCTCTGGAACAGTTTCATAAGGACCTGCAAAAATGATTCCGTGTAAAAGTTCCTGCGTTTTAGAATTTGATTTTACGATAAGCCGCGCGTCGTGATAAAACGAAAGATAACTTTTGTCGTAGTCGGTAAGCTGAATTTCTACGGTCTGCCAGCCATTCGTCTTGTTTTTCTGCAAATTTGTTGAGCTGGAAAAAATTTCCCGGTCGATATTCAGTTTCCATGTTGGAATTCGTTCTGATTCTTCCGCGTCTGGATTTTCGTCTGCCTGAACACCAAGCTGAATGTAGACATCCAGCGATTCTGGAAGTTGCTCTGAAAGCTGCAATGCAATCCTAAAAACTGAAGATGAAGGCAAAATGTAGCCGCCTGAAAGTTTTATGTTGCATGCGGCCCAGGCATTTTCCAGAGAAAGATTTGAATTTTCTTCCGCGGCAGGAAAATTCCATTCAAGAGGAATTTTATATCCTGAAATATAAGAATCTTTTGCGCCATTTTTGCAAACGCCCTGAACCGTAAAATTTTGTGCCGAATCAAGTTTTTCTGGTGTTTCATTTGAGTCCGGCCGTGGATTCAGCACAGGAATCTGGTTGTTTTCAAGCTCGAAGCCGGAGTTTTTTTCAAGATAACAAGTTTCGGACTGCGCATTTTCAAATCCATCAATTCGATACTTGTCTGTAACATCAAGTTTTTCATAAATTGCTGCGGCGGCTGTTGAAAATTTTATATTTTTTGCCGAATAATCGATTCCTGTTGAAAAAGCTGCGTAACCGCCGGCATTTCTGTTGTATTCTGAATATTCTGCGAACGGAGAAACTGTCCAGTTTGCCGCCATTGAAACATCTGCAGAAAAATTCGGACTGAAAAAATATTTGAATGCGGCTTGACTTGCAACTGCACCGGATTTTGCGTTTCCCGAAGTTTCATTCCAAGTGATATAAATTTTATCCATGTCCGATACAGAAGAATTCAGTTTTACAGTTCCAGATTCAGAATCGTATTCCGCGCCGGAAATTAAAATTCCATTTTTGTAGACTTTTACCGAATTTGATTCTGCGTTTGTTCCAATGTTGTATGTTGAAACTGGATTGTATTTTTGGACGATGATTTTTAAATCGGAATCAACTGCTGTGTTCAGATATGTTTTGGGAATTTTTTTTGCAAGCGGAAATCTGTTTTGCGCGCTGAATTCTTGTTCAGAATTTTCGTCTGTGTAGATTTTTGCAAAAGTGTGCTTTGCATTAACAAAAGTTGAAGAGATAAAATTTTCAAAATCATCTGTTATTTCAATCAGGAAATCTTCTGATTTGTTTTCTGAATAAATGCTTCCGATTTTTACGGTTGCCGAGCTGGAAAGTCCCAGGTCGTAATAATTTGCGCATAAAAATGGAGAAAAAGCGGATGTTTCCTGCAAAATGAGCGCTTCGGAATTTTCAATTTTTGTAGTGAGCGGATTTGTATATTTTTCAAGATTTATTTTTTCACCAAAAACCTGCTGAATTTCCTTTAAAAAAGAAATATTTTCGCCGCCCGTGGAGTCGTTGTATTCGCCAAGAAAAGAATTTATGTTTTTTTTGTAAAATGTAACAAGAATTGCAGGACGTTTTCCGTTTTTTTTTGTTATTCCTGCGTCATTCGAGATTATCAGTTGCCTTTTTGAAACAATTGTAAGAAATTCATCCTGTGAAAGTTTTTTGAATTTCCTTTTTTTTTCATCTTGATAGCTTCCAGTAGAATTTTCAACAAAAATTTCCTTTATATTTTGAATCAGTTCTTCTGGCAGAGCAAAAAATTGTCCCGTCATGAAATTTGAAAGTTCAATGAAATCTGTTGTAACGCTGTTTTTGCCATAAAAAGTTGCATCGTGCTGTTCTGTCATGTCATAGCGAAGCGCAAAATCAGCAACCCATTTTTTTGAAGATGGCGACTCAAAATGCGCGAGAATTCCTGGCGCCTGATTTTCACCGCCACCGATGCTTCTTTTAAAAAGGCTCATTGAGTAAAAATCTGGAAAAATTATATTCCGGTTTGAGATTTTAAATTCTTTCAGCGGATTTTTATTTTTTCCATAGAAACCGGCTGAAATTGTGTTTTTTGTAAATTCATCCGCAAAATTTGTCTTAAAATACCACTGTTCGTTCAGCATAAAAATAAGAGAAAGATCAACCTGCTGCTTAAAAATAAAATTCGGCGTTGAATTGTTGAATCCGTTTCTTGAACTGTAAGTGGCGTTCAGTTGACCTTCCATTTCTCCTGTCCACCAGCCATCAGCAAGAAAAACAATCTCATTGTCATGGATATTAAAATTAAAAAGCGAAGCCGGCGAATCTTCTGGAACAGGAAGCATAATGGAAGGGGAATTTATTGAGCCCGCGCTTTCCGACTCGTTCCTGAAAATATATTCTTCTTCCGCGCTTGCGTTATTTTTTGAAAATACGAAAAACGCTGTAAAAATCAGCGGAATTATTTTAAGTTTGTTTTTTAATGTCCTCGCTTTTTGTATTTTTATTTCAGGATGTTTTGAGGAAAGTTTCAGGATTGCATTTTCAACAGCCTGCTTTTTCTTTTCGCCAAAATCGAAAAGAACCTCCTGAACCGGCGCATCTTTTCCCTGAATATTTTCAAGTCCCGCGCCTAAAAGCCGGATTCCTCTGCCGTTCTCATATTTTTTTTCAAAAATTGATTTTAGTTTTTCAAAGAGATCATCGGTTGAAGTTATATACTCGCTAAAAGTCTGTTGGACTGTAAATGTTGAAAAATCATCGTAGCGGATTTTTAGAAAAACAGTTCTGCTGAATGATTCCTCCCGTAAAATTCTAAACATTATGCTGTAGCAAAGTTCCATCAGCGCAGTCTCTGCTGTATAGACATTTGTTATATCTTCTGGAAACGTGATTTCGTTGCTTATTGAATGTGCGGAAGGTCCTTTTGTCGGTGTTTCTATTCCTCGGACTGTATTGTAAAGGAAATTCCCGGTGCAGTCGCCAAAAGAAGATACAAGGAATTCTCTTGAACGCAGATATATGTCCTTTGTTGTAAAAAATCCGTTTCTGTTCAGTTTTTCAAGAGTTTTTGTTCCGATTCCCCAGACTTTTTTTAGCGGAAGTGAAAGCATAAAATTTTCTTCCTGTCCGTTTGGAATCGCAAAAAATCCGTTCGGTTTGTTCACTTCGCTTGCTAGTTTCGCAAGATATGAGTTGGAGGCTAACCCGATTGAAACAGTAAGCTTCGTCTGTTCAAAAATTTCTTTCTGGATTTTTAAAGCGACTTTGTCTGGCTCTCCAAAAAGAAGTTCCGTTCCTGTCATTTCCATGCTTGCTTCATCAATTGAAACTTGATGTAAATCCGGTGAATATTTTGAAAGAATCTGCATAATCTGCATTGAAACTTCAGAATAATGCTTGTGGTTTCCGTGGATAAAAATTCCATTTGGGCAAAGCTTTACAGCTTTAAAAACTGGCATCGCTGAATGAACACCATATTTTCTGGCTTCGTAAGATGCTGTGGAAACAACGCTTCTCGGTTCACCTGGAAGTCCACCCACAATTAACGGCTTTCCCCGCCATTCCGGGTGGTCACGCTGTTCAACAGAAGCAAAAAAAGCGTCCATATCTATATGAAGAAAACATTTTTTATATTTCACTGTTTTTTTCCTTGCTGAATGAACTGTTTTTGCCCGGAATTTTTATTGAATTCCTGAAAATTTCAATTTTATCTTCCTGTGAACGAATTGTTTCCGTTACAATTATCTCTGATTCCTGAAGTGTGTCCGCAATATAACTGAATGTCATTTCCTGCGGTGGCCAGACAGGAATTCTGAATGTGGAAACTTTTTCTGAAACATTGTAGTTGTAATTTTCATCTGAATAAAGAACAGGATTTCCGTCTTTTCCCTTTACTGTTATTGAAACATTTTCTTCCTGTGATTCAAGTTGAACAGTAAAAGTCCGAATTGTATCGCCAAAAAAGTCCTGGTCAAAATATGAGATTTTTATTTTTTCAGAATTGTTTATTTCTTGCGCTTCCGGGCGTTTTTTTTCAGAACGTTTGTATTCGTCCGGCATAAGTGCGGTGGTCAAAATTAAGATTACGCCGAAAATCAGGAATGCGCTGGAAATTGCAAGAAAATTCTGCTTTATAAAAGTTTTTTTTCCGTTGTCAACGCTTTTCCAGACAAAATTCAGCCGCGCAAGAATTTTAAACCATACAAGTTCAAATGGAATGAACGCGCATGCAAAAATTGTGTTCAAAAGTGGAGTTGCCATTAAAATTCTGTTCAAGGAATTTTCCGTCGCACAGCTTAAAAATTCAATTATATAAGGCAAAAACGGAATCGAAATCTGAAAAAATGAAATAATCAGCAGCGGAAGTTTTTTGAATTTCTGCGTAATGACAATAAAAAAATATTCAAAGGCAAAAAGATAAAAAAGAGACAGGTCAAGTGCGGAAAAAAGAAAAATATTTAAAATTCCTATTATGTTTATAAGCAGCGAAAAAATCTTGAAGCCGGAATTTCTTGTGAGTTTAAAAAACAAAAGATAGGAAAAAGAAATTGCAAGAAATGAAAAAATTATTTTAACCGCATATGCTATTAAAATTGAAGTTCCTAAAATTTTTTGCACAAATAACGCAACGTATTGTCCGACCAAAAATGAAATTACTGTAAAAATCAGGCAGATTACAAGAAGATACCATTTTTTTAAAATCTTGCGTGAAAAAAGTTTTCTTTGCAAAAGATGAATAAAATAGAATTCGCATAGAAAAAATAAACTTACTGCGGAAACAAAAATAAAAAGAACAACTGTAAATTTCTCAGAAAGCAAAATCGTGTAATTAAAAAAAATAAAAGGCCGGCTATGTCTGTCCCATTCAAGAGTATTTTCCGGATCAAAATTGTATGCGAGCGTTGCAAGAAAATTTGCGCTGCGTGCATTGTATTCTTCATTTTTGGTCGGGGCGGCAAGCTCAAGACCACATGCAGGAATTCCTTTCTGCATAAAAATTTCAGTCTGACGGTCAGCCTTTAAAATATTCAGCCTGTACAAAGTGTTCAAAATTCCGCCTTTTAAACGGTAAAACATATTGTTTTCGTGAAAACTTCCAGAAATAAGCTGAATTATCCAAGCTGGGGAACAGTCTCCGCCGCCGCCAGGAAGAATTGTGTTTTGAGATTTATCAAGTTTTACGCAAATCACGGCGTGGTTTTCAGAATCCTCTATTTCTCCAGCAAAAATTTCCGTTCCAGAAATAAGATTTTCAGTTCCGAACGCAATTTTGTCGCCATAAGTAAAAAGAAGCTCAATTTTTCCTTTTCTTGAAAAATTTTTGATGGATTCAAGCATTTTCAGCAAAAAATCGTAATTTTGCCCGATTTCTTCAATCGAAAAAAGCAGGACGAGCGTGTCAATTTCGTCTGTAGTGCTTAAAATTTCATTTTTTGACTTTGAATTTTCCGGAAAAAAATCAAGTTTCACATTGAACGGAAATTCCGCGGAATTATTATTTAAAATCGGGATTTTCTCCGCAAAATAGTCATGCGCCTGAAGAAAAATCAGAAGATTATTGCATTCAGTCCAGCCTTTTTTCTGTTCAGAATAAGAAAAACTGCAAAAAAAAGCGAGAAAGAATGAGAATATAATGAAAAAAAAACTGTTTTTCTTCATATTTATAGATTATAATAATAATGGTTTACATTGCAAGAACTCTAAGTTATAATTTGCTTTGTTAAACTTTAGGAGAAAGCAAGAGCTGATGAGTGCATCCGGTAGAAAAATGATGATTGAACTTCCTTTGAAGGTTGTTCTTACAGAAGATGGAGCGTCAAATTTTATTAGCCATAAAAAAAAGCTGATACGTTTCCGCCTTGCTGATAATATAGATGAATACGGTATCTCAATGCGTCAGTTTTCGCCACAGTCTATCCAGACTATGCTGATGCTTGACTATATTTCTAAAATTGAAATATCTATGCCAGAATTTGTTACTTCCCGGCAGGAAGTAATGGATCTTTCAAAAATTATTGTCTATTCTCTTCTTTATAAGCAGTTTGACCGCGATATTTATACTGCGATTATCCAGTGCGATTGTGTACGAAAATATAACAGGGCGCATGCTTCGCAGCTTATTGATGAAAAAACAAAAATGAGCGAAAAACAGTTGCGTTCAATTCTTATAAGTAAAGATGAGGTGATTGGACAGACTCGTTCAGAAATTCTTGAACCGGTTTGGGAGTCAATCCGCAACAATAAAGATTATTCAATAGAAGAAAAGAATATCTATATGCTGATGACTGAAAAATTTATGAACCGGATGAGCCTTCAGAACTGGTATGTAATTACTTTGTTCCATAAAAAAGAAGGTTTTCAGGACATGATTGTCGCAATCAGAAATATTCTTGCCCAATACATGGAAAAATCCAGAGTTGCAGAATATATTTCTGTAATGGTTATGGAACTTGCGCTCAACAATGAAAATACAAATATCCACAAAGAAGCAAAAAGTATGTATCCTACTGTTGATGATATAAATGCTCTTGTTGTTGACCCGGATGTTCGTTCCAAAATTGTAAAGGAACTTCAGAAAAAGCGTGTTTTGGTTTCTGTTTCATGGAAACTTGGTGGCGGTTCAACTTCTATCGGAAAGCAGGGAAGACTTCAGATTACTTTGTACAACAAAGATGACGAATTCCAGGAAGTTAAGGAAAATATCGAGACAAAGGCGAGTGCAGATACAAACAAACGTACGCTTATTGATTTTTACCGTGAAACTCCAGATGGTGGCGGAACAGATTTGGGACTTTATTATCTTTCGTATCTTGATGATGCCTGCAAAAAAGTAAATGTTAAGTTTGAGTCAATTGTAAATCAGTTCTCTACAAGCGATCTTACGGTCATCAATCTTATTTTCAATTTTTAGTATGAAAGACGTGCCCATATCAAGACTAGTTTTTTCTCTTCTTATTGCAGTGATTTTGCTTTTTTCTGGTTGTTCAGATTCTGAGCCAGAACTTGTTACTGCAAAAGGTTATGTCGTTTTTGATTTTTCAGAAGAAGAAAAAAATCCTTCTGCGCGGCTGGCTGCTTTTGCTGAAATCTCAAGCGAGGTGCGCCGCGTTGACAGTATCCGCATAAAGAATCTTGCGACAGATTTTGAGTGGAATTGCCTTAACCCGGCTGTTTTCTCAAATGACAAAAAGCAATGGTCTGGTTATGCAGAATTTCTTTCTCCTGACGGAATCGAAATTCCATCTGGAATTTACAATTTTTTTTATACCGATGCACAGGGAAAGGAAGTTTCTTCCTCTTTTTTAATAAATTACGATGAAAAACTTTTGAATTCAACGCCAGAAAAGGTTTTTTCAATATTGAATGAAAATGCGACTGAGCAATATGCGCTTTATTCCGAAAAAAATACGCTTCTTTATTTTGGTGCAAAAAAACAAAACTGGACTGAAGATTCAAGAATTTTCAACTTTGACAAAAAGACAAATTATTACCGGAAAATTTATATGGCGACAAATGATCCGGTTGTGTGCATTTTGCCGCCTGTTTATAAAAAATTGAATTCTGATACGAATAAATAATAAAAATAAAAGGACTTTATGGGTAACGAACAACTGCAAAAAGAACAGGAAACTGTAGATGGCTCTGAGGATGTGTCCTCGAAAAATCCGTTTTATAGAGCGGTAAAAACTTATGTTCTTCGTGCTGGCAGAATGACAGCGGCTCAGGAGCGGGATTATGCGGAACTTTCTAATGTCTGGTGCATTCCGTACGAAAACAAAAAGTTGAATTTTCTTGATATTTTCGGAAATACAAATCCTGTTGTGATTGAGATTGGTTTTGGAATGGGAACTGCAACTGCAATTATCGCGGAGCAGAATCCTGATGTTAATTATATAGGAATTGAAGTTCATACACCTGGGGTTGGAAAACTTTTAGGAGAAATTCGGGCGAAAGATTTAAAAAATCTTTATATAATTGAACATGATGCGCTTGAGGTTCTTGAGAATATGGTTGTTGACGGTTCGGTAAATGGATTTCATATATTTTTTCCAGATCCATGGCAGAAAAAACGGCATCACAAGCGAAGGATGATTCAGCGTCCTAGAACAGATCTTTTTTCAAAGAAACTTGCGCCAGGCGGTTATCTTTATTTTGTTACAGACTGGCAGGAATACGCTGATTTTGCGCTTGAGCAGTTGACTCATACTCCTGGACTTCACAACAAATATGAAGGTTTTGCGGAACATCAGGAATGGCGTCCAAAAACAAAATTTGAAAGAAAAGGATTAGAGAAAGATCACGTTATAAACGAGCTTTATTTTATAAAAGATGAATGATTTGTTTGATGTAGACGAAGCTTCTCTGGAAAATGACAAGGCTTTGAGAATAAAAGAATTGGTTTCTCTTATAAAACGCTATCAAAAAAGTTATTATGATGGTGAAGGTGAAATTTCTGACGCAGAATTTGATAAACTTTGGGATGAACTGAAAACTTTGGATCCGGAAAATGAAGTTCTAAAAAAAGTTGGTGCGGATTCCGGAAATTTTGCGAAACTTCATCATGTAATGCCGATGGGAAGCCAAGAAAAAGCTGCAACTCCAGAGCAGTTTCTTGCCTGGGCAGGAAAGCACGTTTACGATGAATATCTTGTTGAATACAAGCTGGATGGGGCGAGCCTTGAGCTTCAGTATGAACATGGAAATTTGATTCATGCTGTTACACGTGGTGACGGCTCAGTTGGCGATGATATTACGGCGAACGCAAAAAAAATGAACGGTGTTCTTCCTGCGCTTGTTGACTCAGATTTTATAACAATTGATTATACTGGCGGAATTCGTGGCGAAGTTATAATGACTCACGATGTTCATGCTGAAAAATTTTCAGATAAAGCTAATTGCCGGAATGCCGCAAATGGTCTTATGAAGCGAAAAGATGGCGACGGCTGCGAATATTTAAAACTGATAACTTATGATGCGTGGTCAACGAGCGGAACGCAGCCATTTTCTGATGAGGAAGGTAAAATAAAATGGCTGGAAAAATTGGGATTCAGTGTCTGTCCGCTTTTTATTGCAAAAAATCCTAAAGAAGTTATTGATTACCGTGCGCGCGTGATGGAAGAACGAAAAAATCTTGATTATGATATTGACGGTCTTGTTGTAAAAGAACGAAAAATTGATCACGCGGATGCAAGCCGGAATCGCCCTGACAGGCAGATTGCATTTAAATTCAGCCTTGAGGAAGCTGTTTCAACGCTGAAAAATGTGGAATGGAGCATAAATGGCGGTACATACACGCCGGTTGCGGTTTTTGACGAAGTTGCGTTGAATGGAACAATGGTTCAGCGGGCAAGCCTTGCAAATCCAGACACAATGCGTGCTCTTGGGGTAAAAATCGGATGCAAAGTTGTTGTTGTAAAGCGTGGTGAAATAATTCCAAAAATTGAAAGTGTGATTCATGAGCAGGAAGAAAACGAAATTCCTGTAAAAATGCCTGAAAAATGTGAATGTTGCGGAACAAAACTTGTGGATGAAGGAAGCCGCCTTTTTTGTCCGAACAAATCTTGCGAAAAGCGGGTTCTGCATCAGCTTATGAAATGGAATTCTGTTGTTGATATCCGCGATCTTGGTGAAACCCTTGTGAACGAGCTTTTTAAAAGCGGAAAAGTAAAGTCGATTACAGATTTATATTCGCTTACAGAAGAAGATTTGACTCCGTTTTTTTTGAATGAGAGCAGCATTGCGAACGAAAAAAAATCTCTTGGCGCACAAAAAGTTGTGAAATCAATTCAGGCAAAACGTGAGCTGCCGCTTTCTGTTTTTGTTGCCGGATTTGATATTGAAGGAATCGGTGAAACAACTGTAGAAAAACTCGTTGCCGCAGGTTTTAATTCTCTTGAAAAACTTCTGGAAATGACGAAAGATGAATGTGCCAGAATTTATGGATTTGCAGAAACTATGGCAAATATTGCTGTTGAAGGACTTGCTGAAAATAAAGAGGAAATGCTTTATCTTGCAAAAAATGTCATAAAAATAAAGGAGATTGGCGGTGGAATTCTTGCAGGAAAATCTTTCTGTTTTACTGGCGAACTTTTTTCAATGAAAAGGGCGGATGCCGAAGCATTTGTAAAAGAAAACGGTGGAACTTGCAAATCCAGCGTTACAAAAGATCTTTCTTATCTTGTTACAAATGACAAAGAGTCTGGCTCTTCTAAAAATCAAAAAGCGGTAAAGTTTGGAATTCCTGTTATTGATGAAAAACAATTCTTAAAATTGATTGGAAGATAATTCATGGCTGTAAAAAAACTCAGCAGGCGAAAATTATTTTTTTCTATTCTCTTTTCAGTTGCAGGAATTTTGCTTGTTTTGCAGCTAGTCGGTTATCTTCAATGTTATTATTTTGTTCAAAAAATTCCACAGGACAATGACCAGATTCTACGTGTCATGCTGTTTGGTTCAAGTGAAAATCCTGAGGGAGAAACTGTAAGCGCAAAAATTTCAGTTCTGGACAGAAGCGGTGCGGAAATTGCGGTGATTGAACGTTCCTGGCCGCAGCTTTATCTTACTGTAACTTTTAGAAGCACATCTTTTTTGAATAAAACCTACTTTTTTCCTGAAAGAATTTATGGAACAAATTCTGTTTCAGTGAACCAGAATATTCTTGAACGAAAGTCAAGTTCATATTTTGTGCGGTATTTTGTAAAAAATCATCAGTGTTTTTTAGGCACGGATGATTTTCAGCGAAAAGGTTTATACCGGATTTTTTATTTTGCCTTGAACAAAACCACTGTAAATCTTTCTGGCTGCGAAACTGGAAAAAATTACGGTGTTTTTGCAGAAAATGGAAAACTTATTGTCCGCTCTGAGTAAAATCCTGCATAAAAAATTCAGGTTTTAAAGCCGCCATATTCAGTCTTACTTCCCAATGAAGATGCGGACCTGTTGCAAGTCCAGTTGAACCTGAAAGTCCGATTTTTTCCCCGGCTTTTACGTAGTCATTTTCTTTTACGTTCAAACTTTTCATGTGGTAATAAAGGCTGTAGAGTCCCGGAAGATGTTCAATCACAACCGACCATCCTGTAGAGATTCTGTTTTCTGCCATAACAACCCGGCCTTCCGCGCAGGCAACAACTTCAGTTCCTTCTGGAACACCGTAATCGTTTCCGTAGTGAGGAGAGGCGGCTGTTTTTCCGTTTGTGTATTTGTAAATCCTCTGATCACCGAAATGGGCAGTGTAGCGGTTTGATTTTACAGGCTGAATGAAAGGTTTTATGCTGTAAACATCATTTTCCATTACAGTTCCAAGAATATTGTTCAATTTTTCAATTTGGGCAAGCCGTTCCGGACTCATATCTTGCCGAATTTCTGAATTTTTTTCATCAAGCGGAATTATTTCTTTTTCCCATTCAATATTTTCAAGTGTGAACGGAAGAATCGCTTCTTTTGGAGTGTCTTCTGTTCCTGTGGAAAAAATAACTTTTATTGAATAATTTTGTGCCATGTCTAGCCAGATTGAAAGCGGAAGCCCCGCGAGCATTTCTGGATTTGTCTGCCGTTTTCCTTTTGAATTCAAATGATAGAATTTTGCAGAGTCAATTTTTTTGTCATCTTTTACAAGCTGAATCACCGCGACTGGTTCCGCAGAATTTTTCCGCCGTTTTTCAATTTTCATATTCAGTCTAGCCCAGATTGCTTCGCCGGGTTTTGCTTTTTCATTGTAAGTTATCGTTCCGCTGCAATAAGCATTTTGAAAGGAAACTGTGTTCGCAAAAAGAATTCCGTTCCCGATAATAAAAATTGCCGCAATTGCTGTAAGTTTTTTCATTTTTACTCCATAGATTTTTATATTTCTTTTTTAGTTTCCGCGTCGATTAGAATCATTTGCGGAGTAATATTTCCCTTGAATGAATTTTTTGAAACTGTGTACAAAATGTTCATGTTATCGCCGGTCTTGAAATCTCTGTTCAGCCGTTCAGCCTGTCCCCAGAACATTGCCGGAAATTTGTATTTTCCGCAGTCAAAAATCAGTTTTAGGCTTTGGATTTTTGATTTTCCGATTGGAATTCCATCCTGCAGCTTTAAATTTTTTGAGACAAATATAAGTTCCTTGTTCTGCTCGCCATAAGGTTCAAAACGGTCAACAAGATGCAAAAGTTCAGGCGTTATGTATTCGGCCGGAAGTTCTGCGTCAACATTTATTGATTCTTCTTCCGCTTCAAGATTAAATTGACGCGAAAGCATCCACGCTTTTCTCATGAATTCATTCAGCTTGTCTTTTGTGAAACTGAATCCTGCCGCCGCGTCGTGTCCGCCGTGATTTATAAAAAATCCTTCACCAAATGCGTCCAGAAATTTTGTGGCAACAATTGAACGGCAGCTCCTCATTGAACCAATTGCAATATTATCCAGAAATGTTATTGCAAGGGAAGGCACATTGTATTTGTTCATTATTTTTGCGGCAAGAATTCCAGTTACACCGCGGTTGATTTTTTCGTCGGTTACAACACAAAGTTTCTCATTGAATTTGTGAAAGTTTTCTTCTGCCTGTTTTGCTGTGTACATTTCACCTTCCGAAACAAAATGTTTTCGGTCTTCATTTAATTCAATGATTTTGCCTGCAAGCCGATTCCGTTCAGACGCGTCCTCTGCAATAAGAAGCTCAAGGCTTACATTTGATTGTCCCATGCGGCCTGAGGCATTTAGTGCGGGGATTATTTTCCAGGAAAGATCTGTTGAGGTTAACTCTTTTCCGGCAAGATCAAGCCTTGCGATAAGCTCAGCGATTCCTTTTCTTGTTTTTCCGCCATTTATTGCGTTCAGCGCATTTTTTACAAAAATCCGGTTTTCATTTTGCATCGGCATTATGTCTGCGAGAGCTGCAATTCCAACAAGCTGAAGATCCTGAACTGCATCCGCGGAGTGCTTTGGAAAAATCTTTGAGTCTGAAAGTTCCGTGAACGTAACAAAAATGCTGTAAAAACCGTCAATTTCTTCAACTTGAGAGTCTGCGTATTTTGCAAATTTTGACATTTCCTTGATTTGTGTCAAATTTTTTCCCTGAACAGCCGGAATTGCTTTTGCGATTTCCTGCTGCATGTCAAGCATTTCAAATTCAACGCCAGAACCAAAAATCTCTTTTAAATAGGAAGAAACAAGTTTTTTATTCCAGCAGAAAATTTGCTGTCCACGCAGAAATGACGGCAAATTCGTGTTTGAGATCGGTCCGAATCCTGCTTCAAAAATTTTTGAATAATTCTGTTTTTTTACAAGATTTCTTGTCTTTAAAATATCCAGCTTGAATTTTCCATCTGAAAGTTTTTGAACATCCAAAAGAGAAATGTCCTGCCCAAAAAGCTCGGATTTTCTGAACCTCAAAGCCTGAACAAGTTTAAAAGCCACTGCCGCTCCAGAAATATCTTTAAATGGATAGCCAGAATCCGCAAGTTTTGGATCAAGAAAAACTGCCGCGTCAGGAAGATTTTCCGGTGGATTATGATGGTCTGTAACAATCACATCGATTCCAAGCTCGTTTGCGTGTGCAATCTCCTGAACATTTGAAATTCCGCAGTCAACCGTAATTATCAGCGAGCCGTAATCTTTTGCAAATGAATCAACTGCTTCCATAGAAAGCCCGTAAGCGTCATCGCCCATAGGAATCCTGCAAGAAACATCAAGCCCCTGCGACTTCAAATATCCATAAAGAATCGCGGTGCTTGTTATTCCATCAACATCTTTGTCGCCAAAGATAAGAACTTTTTCGCCCTCATCAATTGCGTCAGAAATTCTGCTTACTGCATCTTCCATGCTGCTGAATTCAAAAGGCTGATGCATAAATCTTTTATCAGTTTCAAGAAAATACATCAGAGATTCGCCGGAAGTGATTCCCCGTCGTGCAAAAACCGCCGCTTCAAGCTGAGAAAGCCCGAATTTTGTGTGAAGTTTCATTACTTCGTCGCGGCCAACATTTTTTTTGTTAAATTTTTTCAATTTAGAATTATCCTTGAGATATTCTTTAGAGGCAATCTATTGAATTATTTTGTAAATCAAAGGTTGTTTTTCAGGTTTTTCATCAGAATAGGAAACGGCTTCTTCCAGCTGTTTTTTTGCCGGCTCAAGGCAATTTTCATCCTTTCCGAAAATCTCCATTATAATATCGCCTTTGTTTACGTAAGTTCCGCTTGTTGCGTGCAGAATCATTCCTGCATCTGCACAAACCGGATCAGAAGTCTTGTTTCGTCCAACGCCCAAAGTAACGCCGGCAAGACCTGTTTTATATGCTTCAATAAAAATATATCCTGATTCAGAAGCGCAAAGCTCAGTCTTGAACTTGCTTCTGCGCTTTCCATATTGCGCCTCAATTTCCTGTGGATTTCCGCCCTGTGCTTTTACATTTTCCATAAAAAGACTGTATGCCTTTCCAGATTCAACAGCATTTTTTGCCATTTCCAGCGCATTTTTTCTTGAAGAGGCTTTTTTCCCAAGAAGAATCATTTCCGCCGCCAAAGCATACGTTTCTTCCATAACATCTTCCGGACCGATTCCTTTCAGGCAGTCGAGGGTTTCTTCAATCTCAAGGAAATTTCCAATTTTCAGACCAAGCGGCGTGCTCATGTCAGTTATTAAGGCTGCCGCATTTTTTTCCATGGCCTGTGCGGTTTTCACAAGAAATGAGGCGAGCATTTCAGCGTCCGGCAGGGATTTCATAAACGCACCGGAACCACATTTTACATCAAAAACAAGGGAATCCGCACCTTCCGCAATTTTTTTAGAAAGAATGCTGGATGTTATCAGCGGAATTGATTCAACCGTGCCAGTAACATCACGCAAAGCATAAAGAAGCCTGTCCGCCGGAACAATCTCTTTCGTCTGCCCGGTCATTGCGAATCCAGTTTCAGCAATTATTTTTCTAAATTCATCAGGTGTAAGCCCAACTTTGTATCCGTTGATTGACTCAAGTTTGTCCAGCGTTCCGCCAGTGTGCCCCAACGCGCGCCCGCTCATCATAGGAACTTGAATTCCACAAGCCGCCGCAATCGGTGCAAGCGGAAGCGAAATTTTATCGCCAACACCACCAGTTGAATGTTTATCCACAAAAGGTCCGGTCAGACCAATATTTTCATATCCATGCGTCTGAATTGTTTCCCCGGAATGAAGCATGCAGTCCGTCATAATTCCGGTTTCCTCAAAAGTCATTCCATTAAAATAAACTGCCATCAAAAAAGCCGAAATCTGATAATCAGGAATCGTTCCAGCCACATATCCGTCCACAATGAATTTTATTTCTTCCGCAGAAAGAACCGTATTTCCTGTCAGTTCCTGTTTTCCATCCTTTGAACGAACAAAAGTTCCACGCTTTTTCATAATGATGTCAGTTGCTCTCATAAAATCCACCCGTTCATACAAGATTTGACTTTTTCAGAATGATTAATCGCCTATATGTTACCTTAAATGTTGATTATACGCAAACAAGATTAACAAAAAAACTTTAAGATTAGTTTGGCTATTTTTCTTTTTATATGGGTGGCTTTTTGAACATTTGCAAAAGCAAACGTTCAAAAACCGGGCTTTTCAGGGTTTGCGCTACCGCCCATTCCTGCGCTCCGTTCCACTTCGCTCCGGAACAACTTCGTTGCCCTTACAATCTCTGCCACATTCGCCTAAAAAATCTCTGCGTATGAATATTTATAATATTCCGGCTCCAGTTTTTAAAGAAACAAGTTCCGTTCCGCAGGCATTTTCAATAAGATAAAAAACAAGCTGCTTTACAGAAGAAACGCTTTCTTTATAGAAAGGAATTTTTCTTGCATCTTTTGGCGATAAATTTGAAATTGCTGAAAGATATTCAATTCCGTTTTGTGTAATTTCCAGCGGACTTTTGTTCTGGGTGCAGTTTTTGCAGCAGAATCCATTTTCCGCAATATTAAAAAAAGCTCCGCCTTCTATTTTTTTACCGCAGTAGCAGCAAGTTGAAGCATCCGGCTGGATTCCCAAAATCGCAAGGTACCGCCATAAAAATCTTATTAATCCGGCTGTGCATTGCTCGTTTTCTGTGCAAAGCTCAAGCCCGTCCAAAAAACCGTTTGTAAGTGCCCAGCATTTTGCCGGACTTCCTGCGCATTTTGTTTTCATTGCAATTTCTGCGGCAAGGGAAGCGGCCCAGAATTTTAAAAGATTTTCCCTGAACGAAAGTCTGTAGGTTTTTACATCAAAATCAGAAATTTTATAATTTCCGGCAGTTGTAACAGAAAAATAAGCCATTCCTGTATTCCACGGAGAAACAAGTGATTTCATTTTGCTTTTTGGTCCGCCGTACATTGTCGCGTAAAGGATTCCCTCATTTTGAGCTAAAAAAGTTACAGAAGAATTATTTTTTCCGCTAGGTTTTATCGAAATGACAGTTGCCAAAGTAAAAAGCGATTTAGGCATAAAATAAATATAAACAAAAAAAAAAGACTGTTCAATATAAACTGAACAGTCTTTTGTGAGCTATGATGGACTCGAACCATCGACAGCCGCCTTAAAAGGGCGGTGCTCTACCACCTGAGCTAATAGCCCCTGCATTTCGTGAATGCTTCATTAATATATAAAATATAAAAAAAAGTGTCAATAGTCAAAATGCAAAAATTTAAAAAAAAAGTGATTTTTTTTTGAGCTGTTAAAAAAATTGAGTTTTAGCTGTAAATTTCTTCAATTTTCTGGACTGTAAATCTGGATATTTTTTTCCAAAAGTCTTAAAAATTTGGAATTTTTAAAATAATCTTTGTAACAAAAAAATCTGAAAAAAAAACTAAAATTTTTTCTTTTTTTGTTGACATCATTTTATCTTGGTGGTATATTAATATCAGCTTGTAAATAAGCTGATAAACTCTCTCCGATGACCGTGAAAATCGGTCGGCGAGGCTTCTGGAAACGTTGTTCTTCGGAAGCCTCGTTTTTTTTATGTGCAGTTTTTTCAGCTTTTCTTTTGTTTGACGTTAAAGTTTAATTTGTATATAATAGAAATATTATTTAGCTTTTAGCATGAACTTTGAAATTTTCATTTAATTGAGGTGGTAAGAATGAATACAATTTTTCCTTTGGAACAGTTGATTGGTTTTAAAGATAATATTTATATGATTACGGTTGCCGC
Organism: uncultured Treponema sp.; assembly: GCA_900317625.1. Classification (GTDB taxonomy): domain Bacteria; phylum Spirochaetota; class Spirochaetia; order Treponematales; family Treponemataceae; genus Treponema_D. Next base: position 96,965 of record ONHK01000001.1, on the reverse strand, counting down.
AAGTCGCCGTGCTTATCAGATGTCAAAAATCAATGATCCTGAGATTGAAAAAAATGCAGGAAAAGCAGTTTCTTTGGCTGCCAGACAGTTGTTCTGCAATAAAGTAACTTACAGAATCGAAGACGCATCGAACAGATAAAATAATATGCGGATACCAGTTATTGTGCTATTCGCACCAACTGCATCAGGAAAGACTGCTTTATCCATAAAACTTTTTGGAAAAAGCAGTCTCTCTTGTTTTAAAGACAAGGCTGAGCTTATAAGTGCAGATTCAATGCAGGTTTATAAAGGACTTGATATTGGAACTGCAAAACCTGATGAAAACGAAAGAAAAGAATTAAAACATCATCTTATAGATATTTTGGAGCCGGATTGCCAGTTTTCTGTGGCGGATTTTGTCTCTAGGGCGGATTCTTGCTGCTCGGAAATTTTTTCACGCGGAAAAATTCCGTTGGTTGCCGGAGGAACTGGATTTTATATCCGGAATTTTATTCTTGGGCTTCCGGAAACGCCTGTTTCAGATGAAAAAATAAGAAATCAATTAAAAGAAAGAATAAAAAAAGAAGGAAAGGAAATTCTTTACGCAGAGTTGAAGTCCGTTGATCCCGAAAGTGCGGCAAAAATCAATGTGAATGATGAGTACAGGATTTGCCGGGCGCTGGAAGTTTTCTATTCAACTGGAAAACCCCGTTCATCTTTTAAAATGAGTACAAAAATGCGCGAGAATTTCAATTTTAAAGTGCTGATTCTTGAAACTCCCCGGGAAAAATTGTATGAACGGATAAATTTACGTGTTGAAAAAATGTTTGAGAATGGACTTGAGCAGGAAATTCATTCTCTGTACAAAAAAGGTTTTGGAAAATCTGCGCCTGGAATGCAGGCGATTGGTTACCGTGAATGGTTTTTGGAGGATGGAACTTTGCGCTCTGATTCGGAGCAGGTTTTGCTTGAAATTCAGCATGACAGCAGAAAATATGCAAAAAAACAGTATACTTTTATGGCGGATATTCCCGGCGCGGTAAAAATTGATGCTTCGGATGATGAAAAAATGTATCTTGAAGTCCAAAGGAATTTAAAACAATATTTTGAAGAAATTCAGCTTTGAAGTATTGACCTAAGCTGTTATTTGTAAGATAATGAATCTACTTTACTAGTAGAGGGGTGCCATCGTGCCTTGTGGAAAGAAACGAAAACGCCAGAAGATGGCGACACATAAGCGTAAGAAGATGCTTAGAAAAAATAGACATAAGGCAAAGTAGTTTACTTTGATATGTCTTGAGAGACCGGGTCAGAAGTTTTTGTCCCGGTCTTTTTTTTAAGTGAGAGGTTATTGTGTTGCTTTCGTCGATTCATTCGCCAGATGATATAAAAAAATACTCGCAAAAACAGCTGAAGGAACTTGCTTCGGAAATCCGCAGGACAATTATTGATGTTGTAGGAAAAAACGGCGGTCATCTTGCGAGCAATCTTGGTGTTGTTGAACTTACAATCGCGCTTCACCGTGTTTTTGAAAGTCCGAAAGATGCGGTTATCTGGGATGTTAGCCACCAGTGTTATGCGCATAAACTTCTTACAGGACGGTACGGACAGTTTTCAACATTAAGAACTGAGAATGGGCTTTCTGGTTTTACAAAAAAAGAGGAATCTCCTCACGATTATTTTGACAATGGTCATTCTTCAACTTCTATTTCTTCTGCCTTGGGGCTTCTTGTTGCGCGGGATATTCAGCATAAAGATGGAAAAGTGATTGCTGTTATTGGTGATGGTGCTCTTACTGGCGGAATGGCTTTTGAGGCTCTTTCTAACGCAGGACAGCTTGGAAAAAATCTTATAGTTATAGTGAACGACAACCAGATGTCAATTGACCACAATACTGGTGCAATCTCAAGTTACCTGAGCCGCATTACAATGACTTCTCCGTATCAGTCGTTCAGGCACAATGTTGACCGTTTTATCCAGAAAATTCCTGGAATAAATAAAATTCTTACAAAATTTGTTTTCAGGTTCAAGCGTGGATTGAAAGGGCTTTTGCTTTCCAATAATCTTTTTACCGATTTCGGATTTGAATATGTAGGACCGCTTGACGGACACAACGAAAAAGAGCTTGAGACAATTTTTAACCGCGTGAAAAATATGAAGCATCCTGTTGTTGTTCATGTGATTACAAAAAAGGGAAAAGGCTACAGTCCGGCGGAAGATCATCCAGAAAGATTTCATGGCGTTGGACCTTTTGCAATCAGCGACGGAACTGTTGAGAAATTTGACACTCTTAGTTTTACGGAAAGTTTCAGCAATGCGTTGATGGATCTTGCCTTGAAAAGAAACGATATTGTTGCTGTTACAGCGGCGATGTCTAAAGGAACTGGACTAGACACATTTGCGCGTCATTATCCAGAACGTTTTTTTGATGTTGGAATTGCGGAGGAACACGCTGTTACCTTTGCAGGCGGACTTTCCCGCGGCGGATTGCTTCCGGTTGTCTGCATTTATTCAACTTTTATGCAGCGCGCGGTGGATCAGCTTATCCACGATATTGCTCTTCAAAATCTTAGGGCTGTAATTGTTCTTGACAGAGCAGGAGCAGTTCCAAACGATGGGGAAACGCATCAAGGGCTTTTTGATATTTCTCTTTTCCGCCCGATTCCGAATATAAAAATAATGTCGCCGGCAAGCGCAAAAGATTTGTCCATCTGCCTGAATTATGCCGCTCAGACAGACAAGGCAGTTGTCATCAGATATCCGAAAATGTCTTGTCCTACAGAAGTTCCTGCGTTCAGTCAAGATGTAAAGGAAGGCAGAGGAATTTTTGTTTCTGCGATGGATTTTGAGCCTTCGTTTGCTGTTCAGTTTGAAGATTCAGCTTCTGATTCTGTTCATAAAGTTCTTTTTGTTACAACCGGTGGAATGTATTCTGAAGTTTTAACGGCTTCTCGCTCGCTTTCTTTTGATAATGTTCTTTGCGACATTTATTCTTTGCGATTTATAAAACCTTTTGATGAAGAATATTTTTTGAACATTGCAAAAAATTACGATGGAATTGTTTTTGTTGAAGATGGAATGGAAACCGGCGGAATCAGCGAATATCTTGTCCGGCTTTGTGCGGAAAACGGAATTGAAAAAGTTGCGGTAAAGGCTTTTCCGGAAGAATTTTATCATCAGGGAACAAGAAATCAGGTTCTTTTGCAGGCTGGGCTTGCTCCTGAAAATCTTCGGGATGCGGCGCTTGAAATTTTAAAAAAGTAAAAAAATAAAGAGGAAAAAATGATTGAACTAAAACTTCGCGACAGAACTATTGCCACAAAACTTCCTGCGTTTGTCATGGGAATTGTGAACGCCACGAATGATTCTTTTTGGGAAGGAAGCCGTGGTGGGGCTGATGAGGCGTTGAAACTGATAGATGATGGTGCTGATATAATTGATGTTGGCGGTGAATCAACCCGTCCGGGAAGCGAATATGTTGCAGAAGATGAGGAAATCCGCCGGATTGTTCCGGTTATTGAGAAAATCAGAAAATCTTCAGACATCGCAATTTCTGTTGACACAAGGAAAAAGAATGTTATGAAAGCTGCGTTCGAAGCCGGTGCGGATATTTTGAACGATATTTCTGCGCTTGAGGACGATTCTGAAATGGCAGCTTTCTGTGCGGAGACAAAAATTCCTGTTATTTTGATGCATAAAAGGGGAATTCCTTCAGAAATGCAGGCAAATACAGATTATAAAGATATTTTTAACGAAGTGAATAATTATCTTCTGGAACGATGCGCATTTGCGGAAAATTCGGGAATTGCTCCTGAAAAAATAATTGTGGATCCAGGAATCGGGTTTGGAAAAAATCTTGAAGGAAATGTTGCGCTTATAAAACATATTGGCGAGCTTTGCGGAAAAAAATACAAGATTCTTATGGCTCTTTCTAGAAAAACTTGCATCGGGCAGATTACTGGTCGTGATATTCCAGACCGCTTGGCTGGAACTTTGGCCGCGGACTTGATTTCTGTGATGTATGGTGCGGAACTTGTGCGCGTTCATGATGTAAAAGAAACTGTAGATACTTTGAAAGTCTTGGAGTATATTAATAGATAGCAAAAATCAGAGGATACAAAAGTGAAATCAATTGATATTGACAGCATTCTTTCGGTTTATAATTTTGTGCGACCAGTTCTTGATATAGGTTTTATCACATTTGTTTTATATAAAGCTTATCAGGTTATGGTAAAAACGAACAGCATTCAGATTTTGAAGGCGGCTGTAATTCTTTTGATTTCTTATTTTGTGGCTTTTCTTTTAAAGCTAGACACTTTGCTGTGGATTTTTCAGACTGCGGCTCCTGTTATAATTATCGGACTTGCGATTGTTTTTCAGCCTGAAGTCAGGAAACTTTTTTTGCGGCTTGGACAAAATCAATGGTTTGCGTTCGGACACCGTTCAAAGCATACTTATGTTGACTCTGTTCTTATTGCCGCGGAAATGCTTTCAAAACAAAAAAGAGGAATGCTTGCGGTTTTTTTGCGGCATACAAAACTTGATGACATAATTCAGTCTGGTACAAAACTGGATGCGGATCTTTCTTCTAGTCTGCTGGTTACAATTTTTGGAATGGATACGCCTTTGCACGACGGAGCTTGTATCATTCAAGGTGGAAAAGTTGTTGCCGCCGGTTGTTTTTTACCTTTGAGCGAGCAGTATGACATCAAAAAAACATTTGGAACGCGCCATCGTGCGGCTCTTGGACTTTCAGAAGTTTCTGACGCAGTCGTTCTTGTTGTTTCAGAGGAAACCGGTGCTTTGAGCCTTGCTTATGATTCAAAACTTCATTATGACCTTTCCGTAAAAGATTTGACAAAAATTCTTGAAAATCTTCTGGAAATCATTCCGGACTCATTCAATATGGAGGACACAATCTATGAACATAAACAAGCTGATTGACCGGATTTCAAATAACTGGGCCGCAAAAGTTATATGTCTTATTCTTGCGTTCTTTCTTTACATTTATAATAGAACAACTTCTTTGCAGAAAAAAACATTTACAGTTCCTCTTACTGTGGAAGCGGAAGGGCTTATGATGCCGGCTGCAAATCTTCCGAAATTTGTGAAAGTTCTTGTGACTACAACAAAGGAAAATATGGCTTTTATTCAGGAAAGTGATTTTTCCGCAAAAGTTGATTTGAGCAATTTTACAGAGCCTGGCGAATATACAGTTCCGGTTTCTGTTTCAGTTTCTGAAAAGCTGGAGCTTCTTGACACATTTGAATGTCGTGTGAAAACAGAAACGGTGAATGCCCTTCTGGACGAAAAGATTTTGAAATATATTCCTATTGAAGTTGCCCCTTCTGGAACTCCCGCCTATGGATATAAAATTTCAAAATTTGATGTTTCTCCTGCGACGGTAAAAGTTGTTGGCCCTTCAAGAATTGTTGAAAAAACAAAGCGTATCTACACAAAAAAAGTTATTGTTGATGGTGCGGCGACCAGTTTTTCTCTTGATACCAAACTTGATACAGCTTTTAACTCAAAAATAAAAATTCTTCCGGAAAGCGATTTTAAAGTCACTGTAAAAATTGAACCTGTTGAAGAAACCCGAAAATATGAAAAAATTGTTCCGGAGATTTTAAATCTTGACGAAAGATTTGAGATTTTAACAGAACTTCCAAGAATTGATTTTTCTGCATCTGGAGCAGTCTTGAATTTGGATGATTTCAACCCGGAAAAAGGCGTTGTCTTTGCAAATCTGAAAGATATTTCAGAACCGGGAGAATACGAAATTCCGTTGGAATTCTACGTTCCGGACGGAATTAAAATTGAATCTAAATCTGCTGAAACTGTATTTTTGAAGGTTTCGGAAAAAATCGCGGAAAATATTTCTTCAGAATCAGAAAACCAGCAGGAAACTGAAATCCCGGAAAAATCTGAAAGTGCAGAAAACTCAGTTTCGCAGGAAAAATCTGAAAAGAAGGCTGAATGATATACGGAATTGGAATTGATATTGTAAAAGTTGAACGCATGAAAAAATGGATTCAGGACAAAAATATGGTTCAACGCTTTTTTAATCCTGCCGAAATGAATTCCTGCGGCTCAATTCAGGCATCTGCGGAACATTATGCGGCTCGTTTTGCGGCAAAAGAAGCGTTTGGCAAGGCGATTGGAACTGGACTTGCGGGGTTTAGGCTTCAGGATGTTTTTATAAAAAACGATGAATTTGGAAAACCTGAGCTGATTCTTCAAAATGAAGCCGCGGAATTATTAAAAAAAAAATGCGGAAATGCAAAAATTCATGTATCATTAAGTCATGAAAAAGAATATGCGGTTGCGTATTTAATAATTGAAAAAATCTAGGAGCGGAACAAGTGGCTGTCGTAAAAAAATCAACTGCTGCCGGTGAAAAAAAGAAACCTGCGATTTCATATTGGTCAAAAGAAAAATGCACTTGTCCGGTCTGCAAAAAAACTTTTGAAAAAGAAGTTATGCTCAGTGGAAACGGACGAATGATTGCAGGAAAACTTTCAGATGATTTGCACAGAACTTTTGAGCCTTCTGCGAAATTCGGGCGGATCTATCCGTTGATTTATGAAATCGGGGCTTGCCCAAATTGTTATACTGCATTGATTTGGAGTGACTTTAAAGAATTGCGCGACAAAAACACAACGGATGCGCTTTTTGATTCCCGAGAGGAACGCCGTGAAAAATGTGAGACAATTTTTCCTCATTTCAATTTAAAGAAAGAGCGGACTTTGTACGACGGTTGCGCAATGTATTATCTTGCGCTCCTTACTTACAGCAAAATGCCGGCTGATCATCTTCCTACTATGAAAAGCGCTTTTCTTTCTTTGCGGATGGCTTGGCTTACCCGAGAACTTGATATGGCTGTCCCAGAACATAATTTTAAGTATATTTCTGATGTCATGTACCGGAAGGCACTGTTTTTTTATCAGCAGGCGATTGTGTGTGAAACTTCAAGGACTGAAAAAAGTTCAACTTTGAATAATTTTGGTCCTGATATGGACAAAAACTATGGCTGGGACGGCGTAATTTATCTTTGTGGACTTCTTGAATATAAATATGGCCAGCAGGAAGATTTGCAGCTTAGGCTAAAAAAACTTTCTGAGTCAAAAACGGCAATCGCAAGAATTTTCGGGCTTGGAAAATCTTCTAAAAATAAACCGGGGCCGCTTCTTGAAAAAGCCAGAAATCTTTATGATTTGCTTACAAAAGAACTTAACGATGATGAATTTTAATAAAAGGGCTGACTGTGCGTAATATTCTTCTTACAATTTCGTATGATGGAACTGATTTTTGCGGATGGCAACGCCAAGATTCAGCAGAGAAAAAAAATGTTTTCAGGACTGTTCAGGGTGAAGTTGAAAATGCCCTTGAAAAACTTCATAAAATGCCAGTAACGCTTTATGGCTCTGGCAGAACTGACAGTGGCGTTCATGCAGTTGCGCAGAAAGCGAATTTTTTTTCACCGATTGATTCAATTCCTGTTGAAAAATATGTCTGTGCCCTGAATACATTTTTGCCGCAGGATATTCGTATCACCGAATCTTGTGAAGTTCCAGAAGATTTCAACGCGCGGCTAAGCGCAACCAGCCGGATTTACCGGTATTTTCTAACGCCAAAAAATATTCTTGCGAACAACAACCGTTTTTCGTGGTTCGTGAATTATGAGCCGAATATCGAGCGCCTTAATAATTACTGCAAATGCCTTTCCGGGGAAATTGACTGCGCGTCTTTTGCTGCCAGCGGAGACGAAAGCCTTTCAACTTTCAGATATTTGGAAGGCGCACTCTTTTTCAGGCAAAATTCTTTTCCGGACGGCAAGGAAATTGTTGTTTTTGAAATAGAAGCCAACGCATTTTTGTGGAAAATGGTACGCACAATCACAGGAACGCTCGTAAATCTTGATAAAAATAATGCGTCGGAAGATTCTTTTCAGAAAATTCTGGAGGCAAAAGATCGCACAAAAGCCGGAGCGACTGCACCGGCAAAAGGTCTTTTTCTGTATGATATAAAATTTGATGGAATCCGTCGGCACGTTTAATTTCTGAATTTTTTAATTCGTTCGTTTTTATAATAATGAGACTGGATCAATGTCAAATTCAATGTAGACAGAAGCTGGATGAGTGTAGTTGTACATCAAATTTGAGATAGCCTGCTGCATTGCCCGTATGTCAAGTCCACGGAGAATTACCTGATACCTGAAATTCTGGCTGATTTTTAAAATCGGACATTCTGCAGGACCGATTACATCTGTGTTTTTTCCACAGGAATTTTTAAGGATGACCACAGAATCATTTGCAAATTTTTCTGCAAGAGTTTGTTTTGCGCTTCTGAATACAAGCCGTGCGAGTCTGCTGAACGGTGGAAATCCTAAAATTTTTCGGGTTTCAAGTTCGTAATTGTAAAAAGCTTCAATTTCTCCTGAACAGGCATATTTTATCGGCTCTTTGTACGGATTATAAGTTTGAACAAAAACTTTTCCATCTGGAAAATATCTTCCGGCGCGTCCTGCAACTTGAGTAATCAGGCTGAATGTGCGTTCGCTTGCCCTAAAATCCGGCATGTGAAGCCCTGTGTCGGCAAGAACAACGCCAACCAGCTGAAGGTTCGGAAAATTCAATCCTTTTGCAACCATCTGAGTTCCAAGCATTATATCGTATTCACCGTTTCTGAAAGAATCCAGTTTTTCCTGCAGTTCGCCTTTTTTTGTCAAGGCGTCAGTGTCGATTCTTAGAATTTTTGCGTTTGGAAATTTTGTGCGGGTTTCAGTTTCTATGTATTCAGTTCCAAATCCGCTGTAGCCAACATCAAGGCTTGAACATTGCGGGCATGAGCTTGGTGGCTGGATTGACCATCCGCAGTAATGACATCTCAATCGGTTTTCGGCTTTGTGGTATGTCATCGGAACTGAGCAGTTTTTGCATTTTATTTCATATCCGCATGAATTGCATCTGAAAAAATGCGTGAATCCGCGCCGGTTTAAAAATAAGATTGCCTGTTTTTTTTGTTCAACAGTTTTTCTTATTTCTTCCGCGAGCTCATCGCTTATGCAGCCAGAATTTTCTGTTTTAGAAAGATCGATTATGTGAATTTTTGGCATTGCACCGCCTGCAAGCCTTTTTGTGAGCGTATGCCGTATCAGTCGTCCGGTTTTCATAAGTTGCCATGCCTCAACGCTCGGCGTGGCGCTTCCCATAAGCAGAGGAATTCCCAACGCACTGCAACGGTGCATTGCGGCTTGTCTTGCGTGGTAGCGAGGAGTTTCCCCGGATTTATACGAACCATCGTGCTCTTCATCAATGATTATCATTCCCAAATCTGGAACTGGTGCAAAAACCGCGCTTCTTGCGCCTACAACAATCCGCGCCTCTTTGTGCATTATTCTTCGCCATTCACTTAATTTCTGGCTTGGCGTAAGCCCGGAATGCAAAACGGCGGCAGTATTTCCGAATCTTGCTGTAACAGCTTTTACAACCTGCGGAGTAAGTCCAATCTCTGGAACAAGATAAATAACGCCTTTTCCTTGGTTCAAAAACCATTCTGCGCACTGAAGAAATACTTCTGTTTTTCCAGTTCCTGTCGGTCCATAAAGATAATGATACGAAACGCTTTGTTTTTCAGCGGATTTTAGAACAGCATTGACTGCGTTGATTTGTTCATCGCTAAGCTGGTTTGTTGTTTTTGCGGTAATGTCGTCTTCAAAAGAAAATCCAGGACAACTTACTTCGCGTTTTGCGCGGGAAGGGATTATTGAAAAAACAGCCTCGCCGATTGAACAGATGTAATATCTTGAAATCCATGTGGCAAATTCGTAAATTTCCGGTGTGAACAATGGTTCTTTGTCTAAAATCTTTGTTACAGAACGTATTTTTTCAGCAGAAATCGGGCAATCTTTTGGAATTTCGTCGCTTACAGAAACAATAAATCCTGTCATTTTCCTGTTTCCAAAGCGGACTTCGGCTCTTTTTCCTGTTTCCGGCATTTCTTCCGGGGAATTTGTATCTTCATCTTGCCAGAAATATGTAAAAGTCTGGTTCAGTGGAATGTTCAGTACAATCTGTAGATATTTCATTTAGGCTGAAAATCCTTTGCGTAATCAGGTGAAAGCGTAATCAGCTTTGATTTGAAGAATTTTAAATCTTCCCATGCAGGTTTTTTGAATTCAATGTTACGTAAAAGTGCGCTCGGATGATATGTTACAATAAGTGGAATTTTGTTGTATTCGTAGATTTTTCCACGGTAACGGTTCAACGAAAATTCTCCCTCGATTTTCAAAAGATTTCTTACTGCGACTTTTCCAACTGCAAGAATCATTTTTGGTTTGAAAACGGCAATCTGCGCATCCAGAAATGAACGGCAGGTTTCTGCTTCATCTTTTTGCGGATCACGATTGTATGGCGGTCTGCATTTTACAGTATTTGCGATGTAACAGTTTACAAAACGATCCAGTTGAATTGCATTCAGCATTTTGTCCAAAAGTTTTCCTGCCGGTCCGACAAATGGAAGGCCCTGTTTATCTTCCTCTTCGCCCGGACCTTCGCCGATTACAAGCACATCTGGATGTTCAACGCCTTGCCCTGGAACAATGTGGGTTCTTTTTTGGCTTAGCCGGCATTTTGAGCATTCAAGAATTTTTTTGTTCAGAATTTCAATTGTCATTCCGTGTGAAGTTGAATTTTCATCCGGCTCAATTTTTTCTGATTTTTCAGTCTGCGCATTTTGTGCAGGAATTTCGTTCTGTCTTTGGGGAGAATTCGTTGTCTCTGTTATTTTTGCCTTTTCTGTTTCTTCAAGATTGAGATTTTTGTTTTTTTCGTCTGTATAAAATTCCTTGTCATCTTTGAACTCAGGTTTTTCCATAAAGTCCGGGGAAGTGTAGCCATAAAAATTGTCGCTTGCTGTTTTTAAAAGATTAAAAATTAAATTTTTTTCCTGAGCTTTCATAAATCATTTCTATCTTATCACTTAACTTGTAAATCATTCAATAAATAAGTAAAATAAGAATAATGCAGAATTCTACGGAAAGTTGAATTTTTGGATAATTCTGCGCTATAAAAAATTGTTTGGAATTTCTGATGAAAAAAAATATTCTTGTTTTTTCAATTCTTTTTCTCTTTGTGGCGGCTGTTTTTTCACAAATCAGCGTAAATCCCCGGGAAGAATTTTATTCAGATGCGGTCAGCTGGTATCAAAAAGGCTATGTTGAACGACTTCCTCAGCTAAAGCCATATCCTTTGAATATTGTAAAAAATATGCTCGAAACTGTGATTCAAAACGGTGAGCACGATGAGCAGGAAAGGGCTTCTGAATATTATAAAGAATTTTTTGGAAAACCGTGGCGCGTTTCTTCCTCAGGAAATTATTTTGGAAAAATTTATTCGCTTGAAAACACAGAAAACAAAGAAGCTGAGCGTTTCAATAATTTTCACCAGGCAACAGGAGATTTAAATTTTTCTTCTGATATTTTGATAAAGGATTTTGTTGGGCTTGGTTTTTCCGCAGAACTTCAGGGGCAAAGCTCGTTTATAAATTCTTATGACGTTATTCCTCGTTATGTGTCAAATTCTGATTTGTCGGTGATTGAGCCTTTTAGTTTTAACGCAGGCGATATTGATTTGCTTATGGATTTGGCCGGAAATATTTCTGTTGGAAATAAAGAGTTGTATGGAACTTTTGGTTTTAATTCTCTTGGATATGGACTTTTTCCGGAAGATAATCTGATTCTTTCATCGAATTCCAGACAAATTCTGAACGGCACATTCAATTATGAGGGAAAATTCTTTCAGTATGCGCAAGTTTTTGGTGTAACAGGCGCTTCCTGCAAATATAAAGGAAATGAAACGGATTTTTCTTATGACAAATTTTTTGCCTTCCATTCTGTAAATGTTCCGTTTATGAAAGGCAAATTGAATATTGCATATTTTGAAGGCGCTGTCTTTGGTGGACAGTTTAATCCTTCGTTTTTGACTCCAGTTCCGTGGGCAATTGTTGCGCTTGCGGATGGAAACAGCGAGTCGGTTTTCGCAGGCACAAAAATTGAAGTAAAACCTATGCCTTGTTTGTCTTGGAACACTGAATTTTTACTGAACGATTTGCAGGTAAAGAATTTTATCAAGTTAAAATGGAATGATGCCGCAATCAGGACTGCATTTAAAACCGGTTTTACGTATACTCCGCTTGATTCAATTGCAAGTCTGATTTCTGTTGATTATACTCTCGTGACACCTTACACTTTTACCGCTTACGATACTATTGATAAAAAATACAATTACCGGGATTATACAAATTTTGGCGCGCCTATTGGAACTGATTTGCTTCCGAATTCTGACCGCGTATCAATGACATTGAATTTCAAGCCTACAAAGAATTTAAAGATTTCAACAATTTCTGCATATTCCCGCCATGGAAATCAATATGAGGACTGGGATTATGAGGATATTTTAAAGCTTGATGGAACTGCATACACAAATACAACTTTGGCGCAAAACACTCAAAACCTTGATTCAGCAAAAGACCAGACTGGATTTCTTATTCAAGATGATTTGATGTATACAATGCAGGCCGGAATTGATATTGAATACACTTTTTATTCAAAAAAATATTCATCAGTTTCGTTTGGAATTGGTTACACGTTTGAATTCATAAAGAATGATGGCGTTGATGATGGAATTTTCACAGGAAATTATACAAATTTGAATTATTCAACAGATGAAGAAAAAAAAGCCACAGAAGAAATTTTGGATGCTGAAAAAGAAAAATGGCAGAATCATCTACATAATTCATATAATCATTATTTCAGGGCAGGAGTAAAAATCACTTTTTAATGGCTAACAGGAAATTTTTATTTCTATATTTAAATACAGGTGCCGGGCATAAATCTGCCGCAAAGGTACTTGCAAACTCAATGAAGCAAATTGATCCAAGTGTTGAAATCAAGATGGAAATCGGTTACAGTCGGCATGGACTTGGTCATCTTATTTTTGAAAAGGGATACAATTATTCATTGAATTTTATCCACGGACTTTTTCCGCTTGTTTATGATCTTGGTCAGCACAGATGGCTTCAGAGTTTATTGAATTATATAATCGGTCCAGAAGCTCGGCATCATCTCAGAAAAATGATTTTAAAGGAACATCCTACTGATATTGTTTGTTTTCATTTTGGTGTCACTCCGTTTGTAAAAGATGTTCTAAAAAACATTCCGTGGAATATAAATTTCACTGTTATTGTAACAGATCCGTTTACAGTTCCGCATTGCTGGTTTTATGAAAAAAATCTGAATTATATGGTTTATTCAGAAGAGGCAAAGCAGATTGGTGTAAAAGAATGTGGCATTCCTCCTGAAAATATTACGGTTATTCCTTTTTTGATGAATGAAAGATTCCGGAATCATGAACAGTCATCAGAAGAAATCCGGCTTTTAAAAATAAAACATGGTTTTGACCCAGATAAAAAAGTGCTTCTTCTTGTTGGCGGCGGAGAAGGACTTCCCGGAGCTACAGAAATTGTAAATCAGTGTATTCTTCATAAGTCAAATTTTGCCACAGCGATTATTTGCGGAAGAGATGTTGTTAAAAAGCGGAATATGACTCTTTTGCGGATTGCGCATCCAAAGCTTGACTTGCATGTTTTTGGTTTTGTTGACTATTTTGATGAGCTTGTGAAAATTTGCGATTGCGCCGTAATAAAAGCTGGTCCTGCAACTTTGATGGAAGTGCTTTCGTTTAGGAAACCAGTTATTATCAGCCGCTACATTCATAACCAGGAACTTGGAAATATGCGTTTTGCGGTTAATAATAATGTCGGATATTTTATTCAGAACGCAAGAAAAATTTATAAGAAAATCAATGAGATTTTAAATGATGAGAATTTTTCTTCAGATATGCAAAAGAATTTTGACAGCATCAGAATTGATACTGATGCGTCAAAAGTTGCGGCTAAATTTCTTTCCCCAATTCGAAACGCTTGATTTCGCGCTTTTCATAGGATTCCCTGATTAATTCCTCGGTATCAAGTTCGCTGTAAATCCGTTCAGCATCTTCAATCCGTCCGCGCAGAACAGGATGTTTCGGGCTGAACAGAACGCAGCAGTCCTCGTACGGAAGAATTGAAGTGTTGTATGTGCCGATAAATTCCGCTGTCTGCATTATTTCTTCTTTATCAAGTCCGACAAGAGGCCGTAACAATGGGTATTCGGCAAAATGTTCCGTTATATTCATGTTTTCTATTGTCTGGCTTGCAACTTGTCCAAGGCTTTCTCCGGTTACAATGCAGTCCGCCTCGATTCGTTTTGCCAGCATATTTGCAACTTTCATCATGCAAACACGAAGCATAAGTGTTGACCATTCTTCTGGCGCTTTCTGTTTTATTTTCATTTGAACGTCCGTAAACGGAATTATGTTCAAATATGTTTTTAGCCCGAACTGTGAAAGTTTTGCGGCAAGTTCCTCAACTTTTTTTTGCGCCTCGATTGAAGTGTAAGGATAGGAATGAAAATAAACACATTCGATTTTCATTCCTCGGCGCATCATCCTGTATCCGGCAACAGGTGAGTCAATTCCACCGGAAAGCAGTAAGAGTCCCAGTCCGCTACAACCTGCAGGCAAACCGCGGTTTCCTTTTTTTGCATCGCTGTATACAAAAGTACGTTCACGCACTTCAACAGAAATTCTTATGTCAGGATTGTGTACATCAACTTCAAGAAAATCATCGTCGCATACAGCTGCACCACATTCGCAGTTTATTTCAAACGAATTCAAGGGAAATCGTTTGTCTCCGCGGCGCGCTTCAATTTTAAATGTCTTTATTTTTGGATTTTGTTCTTTTTCCGTCTCTGCTATTTTTCGCACGCATTTTTTTATTTCATTCAAGTCATTTTCGCAGGTTAAAGTTCGTGCCCATCCGGTTATTCCCAAAAGATGGTTCAGAGTTTCTTCAACGGCGGCAGAATCCTTTTCCTCGCAGTCAATGTAAAGCCGTCCTGCATGGCATTGGACATTAAGATTCAACCCTTTTAAATATGTTTTTGTGTTTGAGTAAAGCAACTTTTCAAAAGTTTTAAGATTTGAGCCTTTTAGCATAAGCTCGCCGATTTTTGCAAGATATGTAATCATATTCTAAAAAGTTTACTGTTTTTCAAAAGCCGTGAAAAGTGATTTTTTGTGCGATTTTCTGCGTGTCTAGCTTTATTTTTGAAAATCTCCTGGTCTTGGCCCGAAATTCCGCTGTCGTTCACGAACTTTTTCTATAATTGGGTTTCCTTTTTCAAGCTGATTTATAAGTTCCCAGTGCCAGTCAAGTTCCTTTTCCGGGAAAAGTTGCGGCGGATCTTTTTTGCGCCTTGAATTTGCCTGCGCTACAATTTCCATGAGATTTTCGGCAGAATTTTTTCCTTCAACTTTTGAAAGGAAGGGCATTCCGAGCGCGATAATTTTTTCGTTTTCATCAAGTTTGTATTCAAGTGGAAAATCAGCATATTTTTCAACATTTCTGATATTTGTGCCTTTTCCGCTTACGCAAGTGTAATTTGTTCCTGCGGAGAAAATCTGTTTGTTTATTGTGTAAAGCGTGTTGTTGTCTGCAAAAACCGCTTTTGAATCTTCATGCGGCATTTTTGTGCTCCAGAATCTAAGCTGATATGCGCTGTTTTCTGTAATGTACCATGAAATTATATTTTCTTTGCTGTTCCGTTGACTTATCCTGATAGAATTTTCGCTGTTCAATCCTTGCCAGTATCCAGTTAAAGGATTTTTTTCAGTTTTTTCATTTGCCATTAAATTTTCAGAAAGATTTTTTTCCAGAGTTTCAGTTTCTTCCTGATTTTCTGAATCAGCTTTTACTAGAAAATCAAGATAAATTTTATCATCAATCAATGCGACCGGAATTACCGATTTTGTTTTTTCATCAATAAAAATTGTCATTTCCCAGGCATTTGTTGTATTTTCTATTTTTTCAAAACTGACTTTGTAATCGTGTGCAAGTTTTTGTGTCGCCGCGTTTCTTTTTCGTTCCTGAATATTTGAAAAATCGTCCGGTTCAACAGCGCGGTCGTAATACCAGCCGTAATATTCTTTTAATATGATTGAAATTTCGTCGTTTCCGCCAAAAAAGATTATTCTGTCTTTTCCGGTCCAGATTCCTTTTATTTGTTCTGGAATTTCAGAAAAAACAAATCCTGTGGTAAAAAAAAATATAAAAAAAGAAAAAATTTTTTTTAGTTGCATATTTATCAAATAATCGGAAAAAAATATAAGTTAGTTTATGCTAACTACTTGAATAAAAATAATTTTTTCTATATAAATTAGTTAGTCTTAGCTAACTAAAAAAAAGAGGACAACTGATGAGCTTTGATCAAGTTTTAATAAAATGTGGTGCGCCGGCGTTTTGCGGCATAAAACCTGCAAGTTTGTTTTCAATAAATACAGAATATTATGGAAACGAATTTGAAAAACTTTCAGAACTTTCAGCTTGTTTTTCAGGAGCAGGAATTTTTATAGTTCCAATCCAAAAGACTGAAAAAAGGATTCTTTTGTTTGTTTATAACAAAAAACTTCTTCAGCAAAAATGTGCAAAAAACGAGGCTTTAGCGTATTTGAAGGAAAAAAAATATCCGGTGGAAAAAGGTTTCGAGGCAATTTTGCTTGAGCTTATCTCAAGATTGCTTATGAACGGAAATTTTCCTCATGAAGTGGGATTTTTTCTCGGCTATCCGCTGGAAGATGTTGTTCAGTTCGAATTAAACAATGGTTCTGGATTCAGATTTTGTGGCGACTGGAAAGTGTACAGCAATGTTGAGTCAGCATTGGTTCAGATGGATGAATATGCGACCTGCAGAAAATATTGTTCAACTCAGCTTGAAAAGGGCGTTGATATTCCGCAGGCTGCAAAAAATTATATTGCTTATAAAAATAATTTAAATATTTGAGGTAAAAAAATGAAAAAAGCGATTATTTATTCAACAACGACTGGAAATACTGAAGCTATGGCGAATGCCGTAAAAAAAGGTGCTGAATCATCTGGTGCGGAAGTTTATTTTGCAACTGCGGATTCAGCGGATTCTGCTGCGGTTCTTGCAAGCGATGTGATAATTCTTGGAAGTCCTGCGATGGGCGCGGAAGAACTTGAAGATTCAATGGAAACTTTTTATGGCTCAATTGAATCTGGACTTTCTGGAAAAAAAGTTGCGATTTTTGGCTCATACGACTGGGGCGATGGCGAATGGCTTCGTCTGTGGCGCGACAGAATTGCCGCTGCAGGTGCGACTGTTGTAAACGGCGACGGTCTTGCCGGTCATCTTTCTCCGGATGATGAAACTGTTGCTGCCTGTGAAAAACTTGGCAAGGAAGCATAATCAATTTGAATTTATTCGACTGCAAGTCATAAATTATAAAAGTAAACCCGACTTTTGCACAGGATTTAAGCGAATCGTTCTCCTTAAAAAAAGCTTGAATCCTGTGTTTTTTTTAACTATTTTTATAAAAAAGAGGTTGTTTTGATAAATATTTTTTATATTTTGATTATTCCTTTTCTTGGAACTTTGCTTGGTTCTGCAGTTGTTTTTTTCATGAAAAATGAACTGAACAAAAAGCTCCAGAAACTTTTGCTGGGCTTTGCTTCTGGCGTGATGGTTGCGGCTTCTGTCTGGTCGTTGATTATTCCGGCGATTTCGCAAAGCCGCGAAATGGGGCGATTTGCCTTTTTACCCGCTGCGGTTGGAATTCTTTTGGGAATGGCATTTCTTTATACCCTTGATATGGTTGTTCCTCATCTTCATCTTGATGCGCAGCATGCGGACGGTCCTGCCTCAAAATTTAAAAAGACAACAATGCTTTGTCTTGCGGTAACGTTGCATAATATTCCGGAAGGAATGGCGGTTGGCGTTGTTGCAGCCGGTTTTCTTTCAAATTCTGTGGAGGTCAGTTTTGCCGCCGCATTTGCGCTTTCGGTCGGAATTGCGATTCAGAATTTTCCAGAAGGCGCAATTATCAGTTTACCTTTAAAATCTGAAGGAAATGGAGCTCTAAAATCTTTTGTTTATGGAACGCTTTCTGGAATTGTTGAGCCGATTGCAGGTTTTCTTACGATTCTTCTTTCAAATTTTATTCAGGGAATTTTACCGTACTTGCTGGCTTTTGCGGCAGGGGCAATGCTTTTCGTTGTTGTGGAGGAGCTTATTCCAGAGGCGAGCGAAGGTGAGCATTCAAATAATGGAACGATTGGTTTTGGATTAGGCTTTATTCTTATGATGATTCTGGATGTCGCTTTAGGATAATTCTTTTTATAAAAGCGCAGAAAGAATTGAGAAAATTGACATTTTTTTATGGTTAGTCTATGCTAACTAACGTAGGATTGATTCATTTCAGTCTGATAAATCTAAAAATTTCAGAAGGTGACCTATGGACGAGAAATTCAATCAAATCGTGGGTGCATTCAAAATGAAAGGATGCCGAATTACAGAACAGCGGAAACAACTTGTTTATATAATTTTAAAAAATCCTGGATGTTCGTGCAAGGAACTTTATTATCTTGCGCGTTCAAAAGATGGGGAAATCGGACGGGCGACTGTTTACCGAACCGTTCATTTTTTGGAAGATTTGGGATTTGTAAAAAAAGACAATGTTGTGATTTGTTGATTTATCAGGGCAGAGCTAAAAACTCTGCTTTCTTGTTTTAAATTCAAGTCATTTGCAAAAAAAATGCTGAAAAATTGTTGAAAAGTAGAATAAATGTTTCGTTTTCGTTATAATTTTCTATTATATACGATTTTTTTATTCAAGGAATTTATAGAATATGTATAAGCCAGTCAATCCAAAAGCAGATTTTCCAAAGCAGGAAGAAGAAATCCTGAAATTTTGGAAAGAAGACGATACTTTTAAAAAATCAGTTAGCCAGCGAGAAGGGTCAGAGGAATATGTTTTTTACGATGGTCCTCCTTTTGCTACAGGACTTCCTCACTTTGGACATTTTATTCCTTCAACAATTAAAGATATTATTCCGCGCTACCAGACAATGAAAGGCAAAAAAGTTGAGCGTCGTTTTGGTTGGGACTGTCACGGACTTCCAGTTGAAAATCTTATTGAAAAAGAACTCGGCATAAATTCCAAGCATGAAATTGAAGCTTACGGAGTTGCGAATTTTAATGAAAAATGCAAGGCTTCGGTTTTAAAATATACTTCAGAATGGTGTCAGACAATTACCCGCATGGGACGCTGGGTTGATTTTGATCATGACTACAAGACCATGAATCCTGATTACATGGAGTCAATCTGGTGGGTTGCTAAATCTTTGTGGGACAAGGGGCTTATCTACGAGGGAAAATATATTCTTCCGTATTGCCCGCGCTGCTCAACAGTTCTTTCAACACACGAACTTGCACAAGGATATAAAGAAAAACAGGATCCTGCGGTTACAATTCGTTTTAAAGTGACACAGGCTCCAAAAGCAATTGATGATGCTGACATGGCAAACGGAAAGACTTATTTCCTTGCCTGGACAACAACTCCTTGGACTTTGCCTTCAAACCTTGGTCTTTGTATGGGACCAAAAATTGAATATGTGAAAATTCTCGACAAAGAATCCGGCGATTATTATATTTTGGCAAAAAGTCGCCTTTCAGCATATTACAAGAATGAATCTGACTACGAAATTATTTATGAAAAGCTCGGAAGCGAATTCCTGGGCGCAAAATATGAGCCGCTTTTCCCATATTTTGAA
The DNA here is from genome assembly GCA_900317625.1 of uncultured Treponema sp. Lineage (GTDB taxonomy): Bacteria > Spirochaetota > Spirochaetia > Treponematales > Treponemataceae > Treponema_D. The sequence goes on along the minus strand of ONHK01000001.1, from coordinate 77,258 downwards.
TATTTAAAAGATTCTGCAAAATGTTCAGAAGAAACTCATCAGCCTTGTTCAGATGGTGCATTCCGTCTTTTTAATGCGGATTATGTTTCTACAGAAGATGGTACAGGAATTGTTCATATTGCTCCGGCATTTGGTGAAGAAGATAACAAAGTTTTTGCAGGAACAGGAATTCCAAATGTTGAACCAATGGATGCAGAATGTAAGTTTACAAAAGAAGTTTCAGATTATGTTGGACGTTTTGTAAAAGACTGCGACAAAGATATTATGGATCGCCTTAAAAAAGAAGGAAAACTTGTTAAGCGCGATACAGTCGTTCACCAGTATCCGCATTGCTGGCGTTGTGGCTCACCTTTGATTTACCGTGGAATCGGTTCATGGTTCGTAAGAGTTGCAGATCATCATGAGCAACTTTTAAAGGCAAATAGCCAGATTAAATGGCAGCCGGCACATATTAAGGAAGGTCGTTTTGGAAAATGGCTTGCCGGTGCTCGTGACTGGGCTGTTAGCCGCAACCGTTACTGGGGAAATCCTATTCCAATCTGGAAGTGCGACAATCCTGACTGTAAGAATAAACTTTGCGTTGGAAGCCGCGATGAACTCAAGAAACTTTCAGGAATCTACCCGGAAGATTTGCACAAGCAGTTTGTTGATAAAATCACAATTCCTTGCGAAAAGTGCGGTGGAACAATGCACCGTATTCCGGAGGTTTTTGACTGTTGGTTTGAATCTGGAAGTATGCCTTACGCGCAGCAGCATTATCCTTTTGAAAATAAAGAATATTTTGAAAAACACTTTCCGGCAAATTTCATTTCGGAAGGTTTGGATCAGACTCGCGGATGGTTCTATACATTGACCGTTCTTGCTTCTCATCTTTTTGATAAGCCTGCTTTCCAGAATTGTATTGTAAACGGGTTGGTTCTTGCTTCTGATGGACGAAAAATGTCAAAGTCGCTGCGAAATTATACAGACCCGGTTGAAGCAATCAATAAATTTGGTGCGGATGCGCTTCGTCTTTTCCTTATTCATTCTGCAGTTGTAAGGGCAGATGATCTTCGCTATAGCGATGAAGGCGTTCGAGATGTAATCAAAAATATAATTCTTCCGCTTTGGAACTCATACAGTTTCTTTGTAACGTATGCAAATATTGATAAAATTCAGCCTACAGGACATTTGTTCGATGAAAAACTTCCTTCAAATCCGCTTGACGCATGGCTTTTGTCAATAACTCAAAAACTTGTAAAAGATGTTACAGCTGGACTTGACGACTATGATTTGAGCGGAGCGGTTGATCCGATTGTTAAATTTATTGATGAAATGAACAACTGGTACATTCGCCGTTCTCGTCGCCGTTTCTGGAAGTCAGAAAACGATGAAGATAAAAAAGAGGCATACGAGGCACTTTATATTGCATTGAAAACTTTCAGTCTGGTTGCATCTCCGTTTATTCCGTTTATTACAGAGCAAATCTGGCAGAATTTACGGACTTCTGATGATAAAGAATCTGTTCACCTTTGCGATTATCCGATTTATAACGAAAAATGGCATAACGAGGAACTTGAATTCAAGATGGCGACTGTTCAAAAGGCTGTTTCTATGGGACGCTCTTTGCGAAACACGTTCAACCTAAAGAACCGCCAGCCGCTTGCTTCTGTTGCTTTGGTTACCCGCAATGAAAATGAAAAACGCGTTCTTGCGGAAATGGAAGATTCAATCCGCGAGGAACTTAACGTCAAGAAAGTTGAATTCCACGACCGCGAGGATGAGCTTGTTGAATATAAGTGCAAGGCTAATTTCAAGGTTTTGGGAAAAGAACTTGGTCCAAAAATGAAAAAGGCGGCTTCAATAATTCAGGAGTTGACTTCTGAACAGATTCAGTCAATTTTGGAAGGAACAAATCTTTCTATTGATGTTGATGGAACTACAGTTGAGCTTAATTCTGAAAAAATTCTTGTTGAACGTCTTGAAAAAGATGGTTTAAAAGTTTTGAACGAAGGAACTTTGACTGTTGGACTTGATTCAAAAATCACAGATGAGCTTAAAAAAGAAGGCTATGTCCGCGACTTGATTCGAGGAATCCAGAATCTCCGCAAGGAATCAGGTTTTGAAGTTACAGACCGAATCAATCTTATTGTTTCTGGTGACGACGAATTGAAATCTTCCTACGAAATGTTCAAAGATTTTATCTCATCAGAAACACTTGCTGCTTCATCAGAATTTGCTGCTTCCATTTCTGGCGGGACAGAAGTTGACGCTGATGACAAAAAATGGAGAATTTCTATTGTTAAAGCATAAAAAATGGCTTTTAAAAATGTTTGCGGCTTTCATTTTGATTGCCACAGGCATTTTTTCAGTTGCCTGTAAATCAACACCTTTTGTAAGCGAGGTAGATCCTCTTGATCTCATTGATTCAAGAAGCGCGTTTTATATTCGTATTCCAAAAGATGTTGATTCTAATCTGATTGCCCGGATGCTTCAGAATAATCTTGAGGGACTTTCTGAAGTTGAAGCAAATAAAGTCGCGGAGCGGATTGACACAGTTTATCTTGGACTGAAAAAATCAAAAAAATCTGTTGAATTCCAAATTTCTTCTTTGTGCAGTTTTCCAAAAATCGCAGTTTCTTCCGCTTTTTCTAAAAAAAATGGCTGGACTTCCGACAAGTTGATTTTGGAAGACTCTGTCGGAAAGAATGTTTCTTACACAATCTACAATAATTCAGGAATTCTTGCGGCTTTCCCTTCTGAAAATATCGCGGTTATTGGAAATTCTGTTCCGGCAATGGTTGAACGTTATCATTATATTTCTCAGAACATTGAATTTGAAGATAATTCTCTGCTTGATGAAAATATCCGTGAATGGCTTTCGTATGAAAATGGTATTCATGATGGTCAGATTCGTTTTTATGCTTCAAAGCCTCAGTCTTTTCTTACAACATTGATTGGTGCGAATCTTAATTTTAAGCTCATTTATGTAAAAGGTTTTCTTAAAAATGACTTGAAAAATGAAAAGCAATACATTACTGAACTTGAATTTGAATTCCGTGATCCGCGGGTTGTTGGTGCAGCTCAAGCTATGTTGGAAGTGGCTTTTGGTCTTACTGATTCATCTGTCAGAAGAATTTCTGACACGCATTTGATTGTTTCTGGAATTCGGATAAATAAAAATCAGCTGTATAAAATTTTAGTGCTATAAAATGAAAAAATTGTTGTTTTTTTTGATTCCATTGATTTTTTTCTCTTGTGCCTCGTTTAGAGTTCCTGTTCCTGGTGAAACTGTGGCGAAAAAAAATAACATTTATGCAGAATATATGAATATTGCCGATGCGTATAATGACTTGGGAAAGTATGACAAGGCAATAACTTATTACAATCTTGCGAAAGCGAACAAAACTTTGCGTTGGAGCGCAAATTACAAGCTTGCCCATACATACGCAATGAATAAAAACTGGGAACAAGCGCAAAAACTTTACCTTGAACTATATAAACGCGACCCGGAAAATAGTTCTATTCAAATGTCTATTGCGTATATTTATGCAATGAATGGAAAACTTTCTTCCGCAGAAAATATTTATGCCGCGCTTGTTGAAAAAAATCCTGAAAATGCAGATATTCTTGTGAATTATATAAATGTTCTTTTTGCAATGGAAAAATACGATGAAGTTGAAAAAAATCTTGCCGTTTTAAAGGAAAAGTTTAAAGACAACACAAATATTTCTCCGTTCGAGAAAAAACTTGAGGAAATAAATTCTGCAGATACTGAAACAGAACCACAAACTGCAGATGATGAAGAAAATCAAAATGAAACATCTGAAAATCCTGAAGAAAAATAATTTTGTTCTGAATTTTAGATGTTCAGAAGTTTATTCACTTTCTTCTTCCGGATTATTTTCCTGATTTTTAGAATTTTCCATAAATTCACGGTATTTTTCAACATCAACATGGAAGCCGACAATTTTTGAATCAGGATCATTGTTTGCATGGTTCAATGCTTCTTCCGCTTCGGCAAGAAGTCTGTCTGCCGTAATCGTTCTGATTGAACGGCTGGAAATTCCAATTGCCAAATTTGGCTCCTCATAAAGTGTTCGTATATTGTTTTCAATCAGTGCGGCTTTATCTTCTGCTTCGTCAATATTTGTGTTTTCTTTTAACAGTGCAAAAGTATTTTCCTTATAATTGAAAACATTTTCTTTCCCGTAGTTGTCTGTAAGGAATTTTTCAATGTCAGCAAATTTTTCGGAATTTTTTATTTCTATAAGCAAGACAGAAAAATCCTGTTCGTTTGAAGTGGCTTTTGTAAGTTCAAAATTTATTCTTTCTTTTAAGCTGTATGAATTTTCAGAAGAGTCGTATGCATTCTGCATAATTTTGTGTTCATTGTAATAGGCATCGCTTGGAGTTTCTTCTGGATTTTCTCCTGCAAAAGGATTTTCTTCTTGAGTTTCTGAAATTTTTGTGTTGTCAGATTCCGGCTCTGAAATAATTTCTTCCTTTGGAATATCGATTTCTTCAATATTTTCTATATCGTCAAAAGAAGTTTCGTTTTTCTGGTTATTTTCTTCTTGCTTTTCCTGCGTTTCTTCGGCTGGAGTCTCATATTTAATATTAAATTCTTCTTCCAGACTTATGTCATTACCTTCAGTTTCTTCTTCATTTGGAACTTTTTTTGTCTTTGCGGAAATAAAAATCAACATTCCTATTGTTACCAAAGTTGCTGCTAAAATGATGATAAAACTGTTTCTCGCGGCATTATAAATCACATTAGGTCGCAATATATAAACTGCGATTTTTAGCTCGTAAGTGTCTTCCTGGGAAACTATTGTTTTATAGAAAACTTTTACAAGCTTTGAATTTATTACCTGCGAGCTTGTCTGTTCGTCTGGAAATGCAATCAAAGTTTTGTTGTTTTTTGAATATTTTGCGGAAAGAATTCCGTCTTTTTCTGAAAACATTTCTGGTTTTATTTGGTCAGGTGATTTTTCCGCTGATGTTGAAATCTCCCTGAATATTTTTTCAGAGCGAGAAAGTCCATTTTTGTAATCTGTGTGGATTGTGTTAAAAAAATAAAAAATTGAACCGGCAAAAACGAATAAAACTAAAATTGAAAAAAAGTTGATTGCATTATGTTTCATATCTATAAATTATATCTTAGTATAAACTTGAGTGCAAGTTTTGTGTAATCATTAAACGAATTGTTTTGAGAATTTTTTCCGCTGTTTTTTAACCATGAGATATATGGCAAAAGTGAGGTTTCCAATTGCTCTGAATTTTTTGGATTTTGTATTTGCGAAAAAAAGTTTTTCAAGTTGAATGGTTCGTTTTTTATTTCTATCTTTTCTTTGCAGGAATTTGAGATTTTGTAGGAATTTTCATTTTTTTCAATTTTACAGCAGTTCTTTTTGCACCATGAAAAAAGATTTTCCTTATAGAATCTTAATGTTTCTGTAGTTTTTTTGTTTTCTGAAATATTTATAAGTTCAGTTCTGAACATTAATCTTGAGAATTCCTTTTCTGCAGAAGAAATTCTTGTCTGTTTTGAATAATTTATTTTGTCGAGATAAGTTCCTTTCGCGTAAGCCTTGTTGTTGATGTAGCCAAAATCTGCGCCAAAAATTTCTATGCTGGAAAATCCCGCTTTTTTCGCAAAATCTAGCGCCGCAATTGTTACAGTTCCCGAGGTTGAGTCCGTTTCAAAAAACGCATTTTTGCTGGACAGATTTAACAGCTGCTCAAAAGGATGCATAGAAATTGTGAACAATATGTTTTCTGTATTTTTTTTAATTTTTTTTACTGCTGAATGGTTTGCCATAAGTTCAAAAATAAACAAAGTTTTAGGGGTGATTTTTCCTGCAAAATGAGAATATGAAATCATCTGCCCATCGATAGAGATAACCGCATCTGAAAAAATATTTTCCGCGCTCAAAGTTTTAAATGCTGTGTCAGTTGAAAGTATATAATATTTTTCCCGATTTTTTTTGATGAATTCTATTTTTTGCTCTAAAGATGGTCCGGCCGCGCAGATTAAACATATTTTTTCAGTTGGAAGGTGAAATTTCTTTTCTTGATTTGCGAATTTCAGATTATTTAAAATATTTGTTTGCCAGATTTTTCCAAAATGAGCCTGAACCGAAAAATCCGCAGAAATTTTTGAAATTGCAGAATTTATTTTTTTCAGAAGAAGATTTTTATCAATTTCCTGAATCCAACTGTTGACTGTAAAAACTGAAAAAGTTGAATATTTTGCAGGAAGATAAAATTTCTGTAGATTTGTCTCAATATTTTCCAATGTGCAAAGTTGTGTTTTCTTATTGAAAATATTTTTTATTTCCGGAAGATTTTTTAAAAATTCAATGTCGCTTTCAGAAGTTTCAACAACAAGAATGAATGAATCTGGAAATTTTTTCTGAAGTTCCTTGATATGAAATGCTGCTCCAAGTCCAGTTACAAGAAAAAAATCACTTTTTTCAATATTTTGAACAAGTTGAACAGCTTCTCGTTCTGGATTGTATTTTGAATGAAATGATTTTCCGTCTGAAAAAATAGGAATTTCTGTACCATTTTTTGCTTTTATAATTTCTTTGTATATCATTTTGTTAAATTTTTTATTTTTTGTAAAAATTTCTTGTTTTTCTTATGAATTTCATCAAGAAGCTCTGCTTTTTTATTATCGTCATTTTTATTTTTTAACACAAATGTTTCTGCAGAGAAAAATTCATTCATCCATTCTTCTGATTTTGAATTTTCCTGCACAAAATTATGTATTTTGTCTGCAAAATATTTTTTTTCAATATTGATTTTTTTTAGTGCAACAGCTGGTTTTTCAGTTTTTGCTTCATTTGCATAAAAAAAGTCAAAATTCACATCTTCCATGGTGTTCAGGTTGTTTTTGAATTGAAAATTTTCTGAAAGCCTAAAAACTTTATTCTGGAAATTCCGTTTTTGTTCAGAAAACCAGTTTTCATAAATTTTCAGAGAAGAGGAATTTAGTTCTGCTTTTGCAGCCCGGAACTCACTTCCTGCGATTTTGTTGTCATTTTTTGCGTTGAAAATTTCAAGCGCATTCGGCATTGTGTGCTGAAATCCTTTTGAACTGTACAAATCCAATCCGCAGACATAAATATTTTTTTCCGTCAATTTCTGTGCAAGTGCCACAGCAGTTCCTGAAACAGTTCCATTCCGTTCGGCAAAATCAAAATTCAGTTTCAGGCAGTCTAAAAGTTTTTTTGAAAATCCGTCGCAATATTCAAGAAGAATAATTGGGTTTCGTTTCAATAAAAAAGAAGGGCAGGCTGCTTCTATTGCAAGTGCGACAGGAATTTCTGGAAAATTTTTCAGTGCTTCAAGATGTTTTTTTGCCCAAAATCCGCCGTCTGTTGAAATTACAAAGTCTGGAATTATTTTGTTCTTTAAAAGAACTGATGTTGCCGAAGAAACGCAGATAAGAAAAATATTTTTCCTCTCTTTTTTTAGTTTTGGAAGACATTTTTCAAGGCTTCGTCCGCTTGCCGTAATCACAATTGGAAGATTTGTTCTATTTAATTGATAGATATTTTTTGTGAACACAAGATTTTTGATTGAATTTAAAAACCATCGTTTTGAAAAATAGCTGTCTGTAAAAAGAGTCATTTTTGAATATTCGAGCGCAGATTTTATTTCTGTCCAGACTTTTTTGTTTGTTTCTGAAAAAACATTTGCGGCGGGAATCCATTGAAAAAATGCGCTGGTCAAAAGATTTTTTTCGCCGATTTTTCTAAAAAGTTCTGTTGACAGATTTTCCACCTGAATTTCGTTTGTTGCGTAAATAACGCAGTCGAATTCTGAATTGAATGAATCAAAGTCATGGGAATATCTTATCGCGACGATTTTTGAATCCTTGAATTTCTCTTTTATTTTTTCTGCAATGTATGAAATGCACGGTTCTGTTATTACAATATATGAAGGATTTTTCTGAATTTTTAAATTTTCAACAAAATTTTCAGCTTCTTTTATGGGATTATATTTTGAGTGAAGAAATTTTCCATCAACAGAGCAGGTTAGAGAGCCGTTTTTTGCGTTTTCAAATATAATTTTATTCATTTTTCGGAATTTTAGAAAAAAATAGGCCGCCAAAAATTCCGATAACTGAAATTTCTGGCAGCCTTAAAGATTTTTCAATTTCTATTTTGCAAGTCCAAGTTCTGAAAACAGTTTTTTGTATGTGGTAAACTGTTCAGATTTTGCAAATTCCATGATTTTATCTTCCGGAAGATTTTCAAGAAGCTGATCCATGTAAAGAAGTACAGATTTTACATCATTTTTCAAGTCATCCGGGAGCTGTTTGTTGTTCGTGTCTGCTTCCGTTGTTGAAGGAATTTCTTCTGTAGAATCTGTTTCTTCCGGTTCGATTGTTTCAGCAAGTTCAGGTTCTTCGCTTTCTGGCGCGATTTCCGGTTCTGCTTCTGGAATTGCTTCCGCCTCTTCAATTTCCTCTGTTTTTTCTACATCATCAGAATCTGATTTGTCTTCGTTCAGATAATCGATGTTTTCAGCTGAAATGCTTTCAGAAACTTTCGGGTCTTCCGCAATAAAATCCTCGTAAATCTTGTTTTCTTCCTCAGAAAGATTTTCTTCAGTAGAATTTTCCGATTCTTCTGAAATTTCTGTCTCTGCAGAAGGGATTTCTTCTGGTTCTGCAATTTCTTCGGCTGGCTCAACAGATTCTGTCTCTTCTGTTGTTTCTGGCATTTCCGGCGCAGGAACTTCTTTTTCATCAACAGAATTTATCAAGTCAGAATTTGAAGATTCAACAAGAATATCATCCAAAGGAGTGTCAACATCGTCAGCAAGGTCGTCAACTTTTGGAATGGAAATTTCTTCTTCCATGTTTTTCATGTTGATTTCGTCAAGATTTGGCTCCTCAAGTTTTTCTTCATCAGAATTCATTGAAAGCCCAGAATCCGGTTCTTCTTCAAGAGAATTTGTTTCATCAATTGTGCCGAACGGTGACTCATCATTGAAATTTTCAGCATTTTCTGCCGGTTTTTCAGTTTCGGCTGCAGGCTGTTCAGAATTTTCCGTTTCTTCAGGAATTGTTTCAGGTTCAGAGAGTTCTTCTGTCGGTTCAATCGTTTCTATATTTCCGCTTGTTTCTTCTGGAATCGAAATTTCTTCATTTTTCACAAAATCTGCTGGTTTTTCTGTTTCAACTTGTGGTTCATCAGAAATTTCTTCCGCAGGCTCTGATATTTCCGCGGTTTCTGGAACTGAAGTTTCTGATATTTCTTCAGGAATTTCGCCGCTGTCCTGTTCTGGAGTTTCTTCGGTTGATTCTGTTATGTCAGCCGTGTTCATTATATTTGAAAGTTCATCCCCGGAAAGCGCAATTGTTTCGTCGTTGTCGTTTCCATCAAAAAATCCTGTGTTTTCCTGCTCGGATTTTTCGGCCGGAATTGCTGCTTCTGGAATTTCCTGTGTTTCTTCTGCTGGTTTTTCAACTTTTTGTTCAGGTTGAATTTCATTCTTGCTTTCTTTGATTGTCTGGAATTCATCTCTAAGTGAATTTATCTGGTTTTTCAATCCTGAAAGTTCCTGCATAATCATATCGAGCATTGAAGAGTCAACTTTTACGCTGTTTTTATCTTCTTCAGGAGTTTCTTTTGGCTCGGAAGTAACAACTTCTTCTGCTTTTGGAGCTTCCTGCACGCTGTCGTCATCAGTTATTGCAATATCGTAGTCAACAACTTTTTTCTTTGAGGCGTGAACATCTTGCTTTACTGGAGTTTCTCCGGCTTCACTGTCAATTCCAAAGTCTGAAAGATCAACTTCTTCACTGTCTGCCTGGGAATTTACAGAAGCTCCTGCGGCTACAGCTGTGGCGTCGTCAGAATTTTCATCAATTCCAAAGTCATCGAGCGAAACTTCTTCTGTTGTCGTATCCAAATCCTGGCCGGCTGAATTTTCAGATGGTTTTGTGTTATTCTCAGCCTGTTCTGCGGAAATATTGTCGAACATATCATCCTCTGCAAAAGCGTTTGAATCTTCGTCATCAGCGGAGATGTCTGTTTCTTCAGTCGGAACTTTATCGTCCGGGTTTTCTGTAAAAGAAAGGTCGATATCTAATGGTTCATCGTTTGAAACATCATCTTCTTTTGTGCTGCTTGTGTCATCATCAAAAAAGTCATCAAGAGAAATTTCATCCGAGCCAGAATTTCCTGCCGGTGCGCTGGAACCTGAATCAGAGAATCCGCCGTCCATAAAATCATCTAGAGAAAGCTCGCCGTCCTCAAAAGATGAGGCATCAACGGATTCTTCCTGTGCCGCAGGTTCTGCCGGTTTTTCTTCAGTTTTTTCAGCGGTTTCGGTTTTTGGTTCAAATGCTTTGTTTGGATCATCAAAACCTTCTGCGCCAATAAAATCGTCCAGCGAAATTTCTGATTCACTGGAATCTTCAGTTTCAGTTTTTGCGGGTTCTGTTGTTCCTATATTGCTGAAATCTGGAAGTTCATCCTTGAAAAAGTCATCTGCTGAATCGGATTTTGTTTCCGGCTCAGAAATATCACTTTTTATGTTTGAAACTTCTTCATCAGAGAGAGTTGAGTCATTGTCAGTCAATGTGTCAAAAGAAAGATCTTCTGGAATTACAGGTTCTTCGATAGGAACTTCTTCAGCATTTATCGTTGGTTCTGTCGCGGCATCTTCTGTTATTCCTTCCGCATCCTGCGGCGGTCTTTTTACCCATACGCCGTAGCTGTCAATATTTTTCAAATCTTCTGTTGAATCACTCATAAAAGTTCCTCTCTATTTCAGATAATCTTACTGTTTTTTATCGGCATAAAGTGGTTTAAAATAAAGTATTATTTTGAAATATAATTCAGGAATCTCCAAAAATTATTCTACTTTGTTTGCCCAAAAAACTTTCTCTCTTATCAAAAATAGATTTTAACACACTTTTTGCATTCAGAAAATAAAAATATCATCCGAAAAAAATAATATGGAAAAAATAAAAGTTTTGTTCGCGATTTTTGTCGGAACGGTTGCGTATACAGTTTTATCTTTTATAGCAGGAAACAATGGAATTCTTGGATATAACAAACTTGTTGAGCAAAAAAAAGCCATTGCGCGCCAGACAGAAATAATTCAGAACATAAACAATGAACTTTCGCTAGAATATTCCGCGCTTTTACGCGATAAAGATGTGATTGCCGCTTATGCCAGGAAACTTGATTATGTTGGTGACGGTGAAAAACTTGTGAAAGTGAATGGTTTAAAACCTGCGCAGACTGAATTGTATGATATTGGAACAATTTTGCGCAAAAAGAATTTTTCATGTCTTTCTGAGCGGACCTGCAAAGTTTGCGGATTGACTTTTTTTCTTCTTACGCTGATTCTTATGTTCCTTATTGATTTAAATAATGGAAATATCAGTTTTGGCTCAAAAAAAGTTCTTGTAAAAGGAATTCCTGTTTATGATATTAAACAAATGTGATGAATCTTCTATAAAAATATGCGCGGAATTTTTGAAAAATGAAAAAATTCTTATTCTTCCAACAGATACAGTTTACGGTTTTTCTGGAATCGTAGGAAAAACTGATGAAAAAATCCGGAAAATAAAGGGCAGGGCGGAAAATAAACCGTTCATTCAGCTTATTGGAAAACCAGAGGATATTTTTCTTGTTACTGATGATTTTATTCCGCGGAAACTTTTGTCTGTTTGGCCAGGTCCGCTTACAATAATTGTGCACAAAAAAGAAAATCCCATGGAAACAGTTGCGGTTCGCTGTCCGGGCGATGAATGGTTAAGGCGTGTTATTATTTCATCTGGCAGCCCGATTTATTCAACAAGTGTGAACAGAAGTGGCTTTCCGGTTTTGTCTAAAATTGAAGAGATAAAAAAAGAATTTGAAAAAGATGTTGATCTGATAATTGATGCTGGTGATTCAGAAAGTTCTATTCCTTCAACAATTGTGCGTCTTGAAGGCGAAAATATTGTTGTTGTCCGCTCTGGCGCGGTTGATGTTGAAAATATTCAGTGATTTTGTTGCGTTAGTTTTTTGTCCATTTTGAAGGAACTGGTTTGCGCTCGATTTTTCCGGTTTCATTTTGAACAAGAGTTTCTACCGTCCCTGAAAGGACATTCGGTTCTGTCATTTTAAAAGTCCAGGAGATTGGTTCGGAATCCATTGCAAGTTCCAAGGCCTTTTGACGGTCGATTTCTGGAAAATACGACGCGTTTGCTCCGTTTGTCTGAAGGATTTTTATGGTTTGAAAACCGTTTTCTTCCTGCTCGATTTTTACGGAAATATTCATTGATGCGCCGTTCTTGAAAATCACAAATCCTCTGCCGCCGCGCATTATCACAATTTTATTAAGATATTTTCCGTCGTTCCAGCTGCCGGCAAGATTTTCAAGCGTGATTGTATTGATTTTTTCTTCCGCGGATTTTTTTTCATCAGAATTTCTAGCAAGATTTTCTACAATTCCACGCAGAGAGGTTTTTGATTCCATCAATATTTTATAGTAGGAATTGTAAGTTTTTTTTGCAGTTTTTGCTTCTTCCCCATAAATTTTTAAAACAAGGGTCATTTCCCAGTCCGTCGAATCAATTTTGGAGATTACTGCGTAAAAATATCCGGTTTCGGGTTTTTCAGAGGCTGAAAAATCTGCTGTTCCATAAAAAAAATCATCTGAAAAATTTTCTGAGCGTCTGTCAGTTATGTTGTATTCAAGTTCTTTCAACTGCGCAAAAAAAATGTCGCCGGTCATTGAAAGCATATTTTTTTCCGCATCTTTTGAAGCGATTCCGTAAAAGTCAATCTGCTTTAACTTTTGCGAAAAAGCCTGAGCAATAAAAAGAGACTGAAAAACTGCAAGAACCAGAATTAATCGTTTTTTCACTGACCGGTAAGCCCCTTTCGGAATTCCCGCTGTAAATCGCGGTTCACATCGCGCTCTTTGATTGTTGCCCGCTTGTCAAACTGTTTTTTTCCTTTGCAGACGCCTAATGTTACTTTTACGCGTCCGTTCTTTAAATAAAAATTTATAGGAATCAAAGTGTAGCCTTTCTGGTCAACTTTCCGTTCAATTTTTTTTATTTCCTGCTTGTGCAAAAGAAGTTTTTTTGGTCTGTCCGGGTCGTGATTAAAAACAGATGAATAAGAATATTCTGAAATATGAAAATTTTTTATGAAAATTTCACCATTGACTATTTCTGCAAATGCGTCTGGAAAAGAAACTGCTCCAGCTTTTACAGATTTTACTTCTGTTCCTTGCAGTTCAATTCCACATTCGTATGATTCTTCAATAAAATAGTCAAATCGAGCTTTTCTGTTTTCGGCAATAATTTTTTTATCTTCAGCCATAACTTTGATTATAGACTATACTTAAATCGGTTGCAAGTTTACATTGTTTTGTGATAGTTTTAACTTATGAACAAGAAACTTTTTGAACTTTCGTATTCTGTCCGCAAAGATTTTGAAAAAAGAATTTCTTTTGCGTTCTTTTTTGTTATCTGTTTTTTTGTAGTAATAAATCTTCTAATAAATTTTATTATATTTCCGGTCAGGACTGCTTCTGATTCAATGGAACCTGATAGTCCTAAAAATTCTTGTATTCTTTTTTCGCCTTTAAAACGAAATGTTGAGCGTGGTTCTGTTGTGTTGCTGGAGCCTCTCCTTAATTCTGAAAATTCGTTTATTTTCAGGATTGCTGATACTTTTGTAAGATTTTTCACCGCTCAGCAGTTTTCTATAATATCAAGCAGAAAAAACATGGGCGCAAACAGGCTGGTCCGCCGCGTTATTGCAGTTCCTGGCGACACAATTTATATGCGCGACTATGTTATGTATATAAAACCGGCCGGAGAGAATTTTTTTCTTACAGAATTTGAGCTGGTGAAAAAGCCGTATAATGTCTCAATAAATGCTGCTCCTTCATTGTGGGATTCTTCTATCGGTGTTTGCGGTTCTTTTGAGCAGTTTACTCTTGGCGAAGATGAATATTTTGTGCTTGGTGACCACAGAAATTCCTGCGTGGATTCGCGTTTTATGGGAACTGTGAATAGTAAAGATTTTAAAGCTGGTGCATTGATTTCGTATTTCCCATTGAATAAGCTAAGAATTTATTTTTGATTTTGAAAACATCGCTTTACATTCATATTCCGTTCTGCAAGTCAAAATGTTCTTACTGCGATTTTTTTAGCGTTGCCTGTGGAAACCAGAATATTCCAGAAGAATATATTTCCTCGCTCTGCAACGAAATAAAAATCCGTAAGGCTGAAAATAAAGTTGATTTATTGGAAACTGTTTATATCGGGGGCGGAACTCCAAGCCTTTTGCGTCCGGAGCAGTTTTCCGCGATTTTGAGGGAAGTTTTTTCCGGGCTGAAAATTCCTCCAAAAGAAATTACGGTTGAGGCAAATCCTGATGATATTTCAAAAGAGCTTCTTGAATCATTTTATTCTTTCGGAGTTACAAGAATTTCATGCGGAATCCAAAGTTTCAATGATTCTGCTTTGAAAAATGTAAAACGCCGTGGAAATGAAAAAATTATCTGCGCATCGCTTGAACTCATAAAAAAATATTGGAAAGGCATTTTTTCTGCGGATTTAATTTCCGGACTTCCAAAAGAAGATGAAAAATCGTTTTTGCAGACTTTGAATGAACTTTTTCAGTTCCGCCCGGAGCATATCTCAATGTATTCTCTTACAATAGAAGATGAAACGCCGCTTGGAAAATCTTTTTTGTCTGGGGATATTGATTACGACTTTGAAAAAGCTGATGAAATTTGGATTTCTGGAAGGAATTTCCTTTTGAAAAATGGATATGGACATTATGAGGTTTCAAATTTTTGTCTTCCCGGTTTTGAATGTCAGCACAATCTGGTTTATTGGAATCAAAATGATTATATTGGTTGCGGCGCAGGCGGAACTGGAACTTTTTATGGAAAAAAATCCGTCCGTTTTACAAATGCCGCGGACATAAAAAAATATATCCAGTTCTGGAAAGACGCGAAATCTTCTACAGGTGCGCCTGGAACAGAAGAAAAACTTTCCGCGGAAACTCAATCCTTTGAATTTTTTATGATGGGGCTCCGGACTTTGCGCGGCGTTTCCCGGGAAGAATATAAAAAACGTTTTTTTTCAGATTTTCCGGAAAAATTTATTGTGTTGTTTGACCGTTGGGCTGAAAAAGGGCTTTGCTGCATAAAGGAAATTTCAAAAAATGACAAAAACAAAAATATCTTGGAGCATTTTTATTCATTGAATGAAGAGGGGATTCTGTTTTTGAACCGTTTCCTTGAGGAACTTTTATAAAATCAGTTTTTTATTGAATCTTTTGAAAAAGAATAACCCTGGCCAAAAATTGTTTTTATATAAACAGGATTTGCAGGATCGCTCTCGATTTTTTTTCTTAAACGCTGCATGTAAACGGCAACAGCTGTTATGTCGCCGAATTTTGTTTTCCATACATTTTCATAAATTTGGCTCGGTGAAAGAGTTTCTCCAGCTTTTTTTACCATAAATTCAAGCACACCGTATTCTTTTGCGGAAAGCGGAATTTTTGTCTCGCCTTTTTTCAGTACATTGCTGTTCAGTAAAAGAGTGAATTCTCCAAATCTGATGCATTTTTCAGCCGTTGCAGAAGAAAGTTCTGTTCGCCGTATCTGTGCTTTTACATGAGCCACAAGAATTTGAGGAGAAAATGGTTCTGCCAGAAAATCGTCAGCGCCAAGTGTGAGCCATTTTATTATCTCATCTTCGTTTCCGTCTTCGGAGATAATAATTACCGGCGCTGTTGAGTTGTATTCTTCTCGCGTTATTTTTATGAAATCAGTGCCATTCGATTTTAGGAAATTTTTGTTCAATATGAATAAAGTTGGAAGATGACCGTTTTTCAGCGCATCAAAAACATCAGAGGCGTTCTTGAATGTTCTTGTGTCAAAGTCCGCGTTTTTAAGATGAACTTGAATTGGATTTTCGTTTTCCTGGGTGTCTTCACCGATAAAAATCATTTTTAAATTTTCTGCCTTTTGACTGAATTTAATTTTACCACGGATATTTAAAAAGTGAATTTTTTTCTGAAAAAATGTTTAAAAAACGTAAAATTTTGTATCTTTTGCAAAAAAAACGAATAAAAATCAAAAAAAGTTAAAAGTTGAATAAAATACAGCCGTTAAATATAATAAAATGTAGCAAATAATCTTGACGATATTTGTTTTGCAAAGGAAAATAGTATTAATGATTGAAGTTATGCGCCTGGATGGGAAAGTTTATTGGGTGAATCCGCACATGATTGAAAGCATGGAAGCAAATCCTGATTTAACGTTGACAATGCTGTCTGGAAAAAAGATCGTTGTTAAAAATCCTCCGTCTGAAATAATAGAAAAAATCATTGAATATAGAAAAAAAATCGGTATTAATAACCAAGAGGTTTTGTAAATGGATATAGCAACAATAATTGGTCTTGTTGGTGGTGCGGCTTGTATTGTAATGTCTGTATTGACATCAGGTGGTACGCTTGGCGGTATTATTGATATTCCTTCTGTGTTTATGACAATCGGCGGTTCTTACGCTGCGATTTTCATTATGTCTCCTTTGTCCAAAACGCTTGGTGTTTTTAAAATTATTGGAAAATGTTTTAAAGTTCCGGATTTTGGTGAGAAAACTCTCATTTCAAAACTGATGGATCTTTCAAATAAAGCCCGACGCGAAGGAATTCTTGCTTTGGAAGACGGACTTGATGATCTTGATGATGCTTTTATGCGTAACGGTCTGCGTCTTGTTGTCGATGGAACAGACGGAAACGTAATCCGTACAATCATGGAAAATGAAATGAGCCAATGCGAAGCCAGACACATGGAATGGGTAAACGTTATGAACCAGTGGGCGGGATTTGCTCCGGGTTTTGGTATGATGGGTACTGTATTGGGACTTATTGGTATGTTGAACAACCTTGAAGATAAATCATCGCTTGGTCCAAACATGGCGGTCGCGCTTATTACAACTCTTTATGGTTCTATGCTTGCAAACTGGCTTCTTGTTCCGTTCGGACAGAATCTGATTAATCAGAATTCAATGGAAATGCGTGCGAAAGAAATGGTTATTGAGGGTGTTCTTGCGATTCAGGCTGGTGAAAATCCTCGGATCATGGGGCAAAAACTTCTTACGTATCTAGATCCAGTTACACGAAAATCAATTGAAGCTGATGTCCTGAAAGACTAAGGAAATAAAATGGCAAAGGAAAAGAAAGAACCTGAAAAACCGTCAACCGCCTGGCAAGGTACTTACGGTGATATGATTACACTTATGCTCTGCTTCTTTGTTATGCTTTATAATCCTTCAGAAGTGGACGTTACTCAGCTTGCGACAATAACCCAGTCCTTGCAGATGAATGAAACAGAATCTGTAAATGGCGGAATGTCTTTGTCCACAGGAAAACTTTCAGATCTTGGAAATACAATCAATTCTCTTCCTGCGATTGAAAAAGGAAAATCTCTTGGTCTTGCAAAGAAAAAAGCAGTTTCTCTTTTTGCGCCGGACATAAAATCAAATAAGATAACTATTACAAGCGATGAGCGCGGTCTTGTGATTTCGCTTGCCGCAGATAATTTTTTTGCCGAAGGCAGCGCGGACTTGAATATAGAAGAGACCCGTGATTCGCTTTTGCGCCTTTCCGATTTTTTTAAAGCTCCTGAGCTAAAAAACAGAAGGTTCAGAATTGAAGGGCATACCGACAGTACGCCAGTGGTGGAAAATTCAAAATTCCTGAGCAACTGGGAACTTTCCGCGGCGCGCTCAATGAATGTTCTTCATTATCTTGCAGATTATGGAGTTGATGAGAGCCGTTTTTCTGTTGCAGGATACGCGGATACTCAGCCGAAATTTTCGAATGATACACCGGAAGGCAGGGCGTACAATCGCCGTGTTGATATAATTATCCTAGACGAGGGGCATTTTTAGGTGTATACTCTATAGGTATATCTTTTAAAATTTTTATAAAAAAGAATTTTTCTGGGAGGAAAGATGGCAGACGACGGACTTGACGGTTTGGATGAAGGCACGGACTCATCTGCTCCAGCTAAAAAAAATAAAGTTGGCGGTCTTTTTGATTCGCTTTTAAAATGGATTGCAATTGCTTTGGGCGCAATAATTTTAATTGTTGTAATTGTTGTTGTGACTGTAAAAATAGTAGGAAACAATAAACCGACCGGTCCTGTTATTGCTGTTTCTGACGAATACCAGGTTCAGCGTGAAATCCTTGACTGGTATACATCTCTTGGTGCAATCAGAACAAAGACAAGCGATGATATTCCTGCCAGTGTTGTTGTGGATATTGCCCTTGGCTACAAGAAAGACGACAAGCAGTGTTCTACAGAAATTACGCAAAGAAATATTGAATTAAAAGACTTTTTGCGCCGATACTTTACACAGAAGACAATTTCTGAGCTTAGACCTCAGAATGAGCAGAAACTTAAGATTGAATTAAGAAATGAAATAAATGATGAGATTTTAAGCTCTTCAAAAATAAAAGATATTTCTTTTCTTCAGCTGGATGTTTTGGAACAGTAAAAGCTGATTTTTTTCAAGGTGGAAGGTAGATGACAGAAGTTTTGTCACAGGATGAAATTGACCAACTCTTGACTGCTATCAGTTCGGGTGATTCCGATACTGATGATTTTAAGCCGGTCAGTGATACCCGCAAAATAAAAATTTATGACTTCAAGCGTCCTGACAAATTCTCAAAGGAACAGTTGCGTACGGTTTCTAATATGCACGAGACATTTGCGCGTTTGACAACAACATCTCTTTCCGCCCAGCTGCGTTCTTTGGTTCATGTTCATGTTGCTTCCGTAGATCAGCTTACGTATGAGGAATTTATCCGTTCGATTCCAACACCGACTACATTGGCCGTTGTTAATATGGATCCATTAAAAGGTAACGCTGTCCTTGAAATTGACCCTGCTATTACTTTCTGTATGATTGACCGTCTTTTTGGTGGTAGAGGTGTTACCGCAACAAATAAAAACCGTGATCTTACAGATATTGAGCAGTCTGTAATGGAAGGAATTATTGTCCGAATCCTTGCAAATATGCGCGAAGCGTGGACGCAGGTAATAGATCTTCGTCCTAGGCTTGGACAGATTGAGACAAATCCTCAGTTTGCACAGATTGTACCGCCATCAGAAATGGTTGTGCTTATCACATTGGAAACAAAAGTAGGTGATGAAGAAGGAATGATGAACTTCTGTATTCCTTACTTGACTATAGAACCGATAATTTCAAAACTTTCTTCACAGTTCTGGTTTTCTTCTGTCAGAAGAAGTTCTACAACTCAATATTTAGGAACTTTAAAAGAAAAGCTTGCTTCTGTTGATATGGAAGTTGTTGCGGAAGTTGGAACAATCAATTTGCCTGTCCGCGATGTTTTGGCATTAAAGGTTGGAGATGTTGTTCGTCTTTCTAACACAAAAGTTGGTGAACCGTTCACTTTGAGTGTTGGAAATAAAAAGAAGTTTTATTGTCAGCCTGGAATTGTTGGAAAAAAAATGGCAGTTCAAGTAACAGGTAAAATTGAAGATGTTGCTGCAGAAGATTTTGAAGAACTTTCTGTGGAAGGAGATGATACATTATGAGTGATGGTGCTATTTCCCAGGATGAAATTGACGCTTTGCTTTCAGGAGTTTCTGTTGACGGGTTAAATTCATCCGGTCATGTAAGCGGAGGCCCTGCTGTTCATATTAATGCGCAAACTTTGACAACTTTTGCCGGTAATTTAAGTGCTCCTTTTATAGAAAAGTTAAATTCAATGACTGGTGCAAATTTTACCGGTGGAACTCCGACTGTTGAAATTTTGGACAGAGACGGACTTTTGGCAAAAATTCCAGAAGTTGTTGTTTCTGTAACTTCGGATTTTTCTTCAGGAATGGCTGGTGAGCATCTTTATTTGCTTGCTCCAGAACTTGCGCAAAAAATTGTAAATCTTATTACAAAAGAAGAAAATGCTGATTTTGATGAGATGGCATTGAACTGCATTTCAGAAGTTGTTGCAATGCATTCTGGAACAGAAATTCAGGAGCTTGACAAAACTGGTAAATTTCCTGGACTTGCCTCTAATCCGCCGGAAGCTGCGAATAGCCCGAAGGCAATGCTTAGAATTCCGCAGAATAAATTTCCTTTGATTAGTTATCCAATTTCTTTGGATGGACAGACTTATACTTTGTGGGAATGTCTTGGTGGAGAAGTCGGCGAGCAGATCAGTAATGCTTATGGTGGAAATGATACTGCGGAACTTGAGTCAGTGCCTGCATCTGATAATGTGGCTTCTTCTGCCGGAATGAATCAGATGAACCAAATGGGCGGTATGCAGCCACAGATGAACCTGGGAATGAACCAAATGGGTATGCAGTCTCAGATGGGAATGAATATGAACCAGATGGCTATGCAGCCACAAATGAATATGGGAATGAACCAGATGGCGATGAATCCTATGGGAATGCAGCAAATGCCTATGGGACAAAATATGGGTATGAATATGCCTAATGTCCAGACATTGCAGTATCCAAATCTTCAAGGTTCAAATGTTCCTGGTGAACAAGGAAATATCAGTCTTATCATGGATGTTTACATGGAAATGACTGTAGAACTTGGCCGTACTAAAAAGCAGATCAAAGAAATCCTTGGAATGGGCGAAGGAACTATTATTGAGCTTGATAAGCTTGCCGGTGAACCAGTTGACATTCTTGTAAATCATAAACCAATTGCAAAGGGAGAAGTTGTTGTTATTGATGAAAGCTTCGGTGTCCGTGTAACAGAAATTCTTTCTCCGCTGGAACGTGTTTCTGATTTGCACTAAGGTTTTAATATTTTCGATTTTTCAGGGTGGGGAAAATTGACTAAAAAAAATCTAACAGTATTTTTGTTTTTTCTGATTTGTTCTGTTTTTTCGGTGTTTGCACAGCAAAATTCCAATTTGCAGAATGAAGAGAATCAGATTATTGAGCAGACTTCAAATTCTTTTGATGAATCTTCTATTATTCTTGGTGAACCGCAGCAGAATCAGGCTCAATCCCGCAGTTCTTCAACATTTTTCCTTCTTTTAAGGATGGTTCTGTTTCTTGCGGTTGTCGTTGCATGTATCTTTGTTGTCTTTAAATTTATGAAAAAAACAATGGCAATTCCAGATAATGACGATATTTTTATGCGGATTGTCTCTTCCGTAAATATTTCTCCTTCAAAATCAGTGCAGATTGTTACACTTACAGATAAATACGCTTTTTTGATAGGCGTTTCCGATGATTCTGTAAATCTTATAAGTCAGATTGATGATCCGGAGCTTATTCAGGCGATGAATCTTTATTCAGACAAGCAGAAAAAAAAGAATAAACCTAAAAATTTTGCGGATATTCTTGATATTTTTATGCCGAACGGACCACGTGACAATGAAAATGTTATGTCTGGAACAAAATCAAAGATTACTGATTTGCTTGAAAAGCAGCGGAATAAATTTAACGGCGGTGAATCATGAGATTGTTTGCCAAAAAAATTCTGGTTATTGCCGCAGTTTTTTTTGTCGCTGGAAATTTTTCTTTTTCGCAGAGCAGTTTTCCGCAAGGTTCTGCACGTGGAAATACAGAAATGAACAGAAATGTTCGTCCGGCAGAAATTCCTAATGTTTCAATAAATGTTACACAGCCGCAGACAGGCCGGGAGGTGGCTTTCTCGGTTCGGCTTCTTGTCCTTCTTACGGTTTTAAGTCTTGCGCCAAGCATTTTGATTCTTGTAACGTGTTTTCTTAGGTTTTCTATTGTCCTTGATTTTATAAAAAGGGCGCTTTCCTTGCAGCAAGTTCCACCTACCGCAGTTTTGAACGGAATCGCTTTTTTTATGACGATTTTTATAATGTGGCCGACTTTTACCCAGATGTATGACAGAGCTTTTAAGCCGCTTTCAGAAGGGACGATTGAAATCACGGAGGCATATCACGAGGCTGAAGCGCCAATCCGTCAGTTTATGTACTCTCAGATGGCAGGAGATTCCAGCTATATTTCAGTTTTTATGAATATGGCAAAACTTGAGCGGCCTAACACTTTGGCTGATGTTCCGACTTATGTTCTTGTTCCGGCCTATATTCTGCACGAGCTTACAGTTGCCTTTAAAATCGGGGTGATTCTGTACATTCCGTTTATAATTATTGATATGGTTGTTGCCAGTATTCTTATGTCAATGGGAATGATGATGCTTCCGCCGGTTCAGATTTCAATGCCTTTCAAGCTGATGCTTTTTGTTCTTGTTGATGGATGGGGACTTTTGACTACTCAGCTGTTTAATTCTGTTATACATTAGTTTTCGGGAGGTAGGTTTTGTCTATCGGTCAGATTGTAAGTCTCATGCGTGACAGTATAATCCAGATTCTTATTTTGATTGCGCCTCCGCTTGGAGTTGCTCTTGTGATTGGTCTTATTGTGGCTATTTTTCAGGCGGTAACTTCGATTCAGGAACAGACGTTGACATTTCTTCCGAAGCTGGTGGGAATTCTTCTGGTGATTTTGCTTTTAAGCGGCTGGATGTTTTCTGATTTGAGGAATTATACGGTTTCTCTTTTTCAGATGATTCCTGAGATTGCAAAATAATCATGAATATGGTTGATGAAATTGTAAATTCTGCGCCAGTATTTCTTCTTGTTGCCGCAAGGTGCGCCGGTCTGATTTTTACATTGCCACTTTTTTCTATGAGATCTGTTTCCCGGACTGCAAAAATTGCTCTGATTGGATATATGTCTTATCTTATGCTTGGTTTTGTTGATTTTTCCGCATATTCGGCATGGATTCAGGGAGACGGTGCATTTAGCATGAATTACGTTCTTCTTTTGATTGGAGAGGCTTTGATCGGCGTTATTATCGGTTTTTATGTTTCAATAATTTTTGCGGCGTTCAGTACGGCGGCTCAGTTTTTTGCGTTCCAGATGGGATTTTCTGCGGCGGCGGTCTATGATTCCTTGAGTCAGGTTGAAAATCCGCTTCTTGGGCAGTTTTTTAATTTTGCGGCGATTCTTGTTTTTCTTCAGGATCATTGGTTTCAGAAACTTTTTTTGAATGGCTTGAAGCAGACTTTTATTTCCTTGAACGTTTTTTCACTTGTTGATGGCAGGGAATCTGTTGTGAAATTTCTTCTGAAAGGGCTTTCAAATCTTTTTGCCGACGCATTTGTGATTGCGCTTCCGATTATGGGAACTCTTGTGCTTATTTCAGTTTGTACTGGACTGCTTTCCAAGGCGGCTCCGCAGATGAATCTTATGAGCGAAGGTTTTCCGGTGATGATTCTGCTTTCTTTTTTGCTGATTGTAATGATTTTTCAGCCTTTGTGTGATTTCTTTTTGCGTTCGTTCAATACAGGGCTGAATGAACTTATAAGGATGCTTAGTCTTGTTGGAGGTCAAAAATGAGTTTTGAACAGATTGACCTTCAGTGGTTTGCCGCAGAGGATGAAGGTCGGACAGAAGAACCATCGGAATATAAGCTCCGGAAGGCGCGTGAAGAGGGAAGAATTGCAAAAAGTTCAGATTTGAACAGTTCAATTGTGTTCTTTTTTGCGTTGATGACACTTTTTGTGCTTGCAAAACGGATTCTTATTGAATGTGCCGATGTTATGCGCTTTTTTTTTAATCATATAAATGATGGCGATGTAAAAAACGCGTCTTATTTTTATATTTTTGCTGAAAAATTTGCCAAAATCGTTGTTCCTGTTGCGCTTACAGGAGTTGTTTTTGGAATTGCCGGAAATATAATCCAGAATCAGGGATTTATTTTTTCAACAAAGGCAATTGAGCCGAAGTTTTCAAAAATTCTTCCAAATTTTGCCCAGTATTTTAAAAATACTCTTTTTTCGTTCAAGGGAATTTTTAATGTTCTTAAGTCGATTGGAAAAGTTTTTCTGATTATTGCTATTTCATTTTTTTTAATCAGAAAAGATATTCCTGTTCTTTTGATGGAAATACAGAATAAAAGCATTGTCCAGGCGGTTTTTAGCATTTCAAGGATGATTGGAACGATTCTTGTTGTTACAGCTGTCCTTTTTATTGTAATAGCGGTTCCAGATTATTTTGTCCAGAAGCGTGAGTTTATGGAATCAATGAAAATGACAAAATTTGAAGTGAAGCAGGAATATAAAGAGATGGAAGGCGATCCTGAGGTAAAATCCCGTATCCGGCAGCGTGCGATGCAGATGGCGCGTCAAAATATTCCGAAAGCTGTAAGTGAATCCGATGTTGTAATCACGAACCCTACGCATTTTGCGGTTTCTTTAAAGTATGATACGGAAGCAACTCCTGCGCCTCAGATTACAGCGAAAGGCGAAGATGAGATTGCGCTTATGATGAGACGGATTGCGTCTGAAAATTCTGTTCCAATAGTAGAAAATAAGCCTATGGCGCGTGAACTCTATACAAGAACAGAGGTTGGTGATATAATACCAGAAGATTATTTTCAGATAATAGCGCAAATTTATGCAGAAGTTGTAAAATTTGCTCCTAAAAAATAATGAGTAATTTGCTGGGTGGGGACTGATGGCAAACGAAAATGGCAGGGGAAAGGTATTAACTTTCATTAGAACCAACATGATTGGCATTTTTGCGGTTGTGGCGGTTCTTTTGCTCATTATTCCGATTCCAAAAGTATTTATAGATTTTCTCATGATTATAAATCTGGCAGTGGCGCTTCTGGTGCTTCTTACGGTTGTGTATACTCCGCGCGCCTCTGATTTGTCGTCGTTTCCGCAGATAATTTTGTTTGTCACATTGTTTGGTCTTGGAATCAACATTTCTTCTACAAGGTTGATTCTTTCAGCAGAGGGAAATAATGTTAATGCGCTCGCAAAAACTCAAAGCGCAATGGTTCAGGCATTTGCGGATATTGTTGCCGGAAACAGTCTTGTCATTGGTTTTGTAATTTTTATAATTCTTATTGTTGTCCAGATTGTTGTAATCACAAAAGGTGCAGGACGCGTTTCTGAAGTTGCTGCAAGATTCACGCTTGATTCCATGCAGGTAAAGCAGCTTGATATCGACAATCAGCTTTCAAATGGCTACATTACGGAAGAAGAGGCGAATTTTCAGAAAGAGCAGCTCCGCCGCGATATTGACTTTTATTCAAATATGGACGGTTCCTCAAAATTTGTTTCAGGAAATGTGAAAGCCGGAATTTTTATTACTGTCATAAATCTGGTGGGCGGTTTTATCGTAGGAATGGTTTATCATCATCTTTCTTTTACAGAAGCTCTTGAAGTTTACACGCGCCTTACTATTGGTGATGGCCTTCTTAGCCAGATGCCGTCGCTTATGCTTTCTTTTGCAACTGGTATTCTTGTTACAGCTGACAAATCCAAAGATACGCTCGATGAAAAAGTTATCAAGGAATTTTCAATTGCCGGAACAATTTACGAGATTATCGGTGGAGTTCTGGCGGCGATGGGAATTGTTTTCCGTGGTGGAACCCAGTTCCTTTTGATTCCTGTTGGTGCGGCGTTTTTCTATTTTGGTTTCAGGCTTTCCAAGCAAAAAGAAAAGGAAAAGATTCTTGAGGCGCAGAAAAAGGCTGAGGCGGCAAACGGTAAAAAATCACAGAATAATCCGGAGCAGGATGCGGTTGCCCCGCTAGATCCGCTGTGCCTGGAAATTGGCTTTGCGCTGATTCCGCTTGTTGACAAGGAAAAAGGCGCGGAGCTCGTTGAACGGATTTCAAGAATCCGGCGTGAGGCTGCCTTGGATATGGGGCTTCCAGTTCCGAAAATCCGCATTGTTGATAACATGAATCTTGAGCCGAACGAATATTGCTTTAAAATCCGTGGAATTCCTGTCGGAAGAAGTCAAGTCCGCCTGGGATATTATATGTGCATGAATACTGGTGCGGTTACAGAAGTTCTTAAAGGCGAGCCTACAAAAGATCCTGCTTTTGGAATGCCGGCTATTTGGCTTCCAGAAGACCAGCGCTCTGACGCCGAGCAGGCCGGATACACAGTTGTTGATGCTCCCACAATCATTGCAACTCATCTTACGGAAATAATAAAAAATAATGCCGCTGATATTCTTGGACGTCAGGAAGTTAATCTTATTCTTGAGCAGACTAAAAAAGATAACCAGATTATTGTTGATGAAATTCTTTCCGGCGACCATAAATTTTCAATCGGTGAAATTGAAAAAATCCTTCGTGGTCTTCTTAAGGAAAAAGTTTCAATCCGCAATACAGTCACGATTCTGGAGGCGATTTCAAACAATGGATTGTATACCCGCGTTACATGGAAACTTATTGATGCTGTGCGTGTTGCTCTTGGAAGCCAGATTTGTCTTCAGTATGCGGATAATGATGGAAAACTTCGGCTGATAAATTTGAGCCAAGGATGGTGCGAGCTTCTTTTTAATCATGCACAATATCCAGAGGATGGTTCAGGTCCGATTTTAGCTTTGGATCCTGCTGACAATAGAAAGTGGATTAATGCAGTCAGCAATACAATCAAAAATGTAAGCGTAATGGGATATATGCCAATAATTCTTTGTCCGGGGTCAATAAGAATGCTCGTTCATGATTCTATAGATATTGAAATGCCTGGAGTTGTGGTTCTTGCTGCGGAAGAAGTCAATGCGGCCCGAAGCCATGTTGCAGTAGAAGTTCTTGGCGAAATAGCGTATGAGGAATAGACCGGTATGATGGAAAGAAATATAAATGAGCCTGCGCAGACAGTTTATGCAAAAAGTATGCAGGAAGCCAAGGAAAAACTTTACCGCAAATATCAGAACGATTATGAGATAATAAACAAAAAACAGGTTTTAAAGACACGCTGTTTTGGGCTTATAAACGAAGAAGGCGTTGAGGTTACTTATGTTGTAAAGCACCGGAATAATTCTTCGCCCGCGTATGCGTCTGATGTTGACTCTTTTATGCGGAATAAGGACAGCTTTTTGCGTTCTATGGCAATTCAGTCGCTTGATCCGAATTTAAATTCATCTTCTCCTGTGGTTACTGTTCCTAAAACAGATAATGCCCAGCTAAATGAAATAAAGAAGTCAATTGAGGAGCTGAAAAATTCGTTGAGTCAGGCAAAACCGGCTTCTGCTTCTGGAAATGAAATTCATCCTTCAATAGAAATGATTCAGAATCTTCTTGCTGACAATGATTTTTCCATTCCTTATTGCAGGCATATAACAGAAAAACTGAAAGGTCTTTCCCTTGAACAGCTGGAAGATACGGATTATGTTCAGCGCGTTGTAATAGACTGGATTGGCGAGTCAATAAATATCGCGCCGGAAAAAGTTCACAGAAATCCTCATGTTGTGATTATTGTAGGACCGACTGGTGTTGGAAAAACAACAACACTTGTAAAACTCGCGGCTCAGTATGTAATGTCTGCAAAAAAACAGGATCGGAAAGTTGAGCTTTGCTTTATAACAACTGACACAATGAGGGTTGGAGCTCAGGAGCAGCTTGCAAAATTCGGACTTCTTTTTAATCTTCAGGTTTTAAAGGCTGAAAATGCAAGCGATGTGCAGAAAATTTATGAGGATGTAAAAGACCATGTGGATGCGATTTTCATTGATACGAGTGGATACAGTCCGAACGATTCAGCTCATATCGGTTCAATGAAAGAAACCCTTGATGTTCCGGGAATGAATCCCGATGTATATCTTGCGGTGATGGCTTCAACAAAATCGCGTGATTTAATAAATATAATGAGAAATTACGAGCCATTTGGCTATAATTCTGTTATAATTACTAAATGTGATGAGTCAAATCAGTATGGAAATGTAATTTCTGTAATATGGGAAAAGAATAAAAATATTTCGTATCTTACAACCGGGCAAAAAGCGGCCGGTTGTATAGAAAAAGCGAATGTCTTTTATTTTTTGATAAGGATGATGGGTTTTAAAGTTGATAGAATTCACATTGAAGATAAATTTGGAGTTAATTAAGTATGGAAGAACAGGCAGAAGATTTGCGTGAACTTTTGAGTGGCGGTTTGGCAGAACCAAAAGATTCAGAAACAGGAAATTCCTCTGAAAAAAATCATAAAACCCGCATAATTGCAATTACAAGCGGCAAAGGCGGCGTTGGAAAGACAAATATTTCTGTAAATATGGCAATTGCGTACGCTCAGCTTGGAAAAAAAGTCATCCTTATTGATGGCGACCTTGGTATGGCGAACGTCAATGTTTTGCTGAACGTTGTTCCTCAGTACAATTTGATGCATGTAATAAACAAGAAAAAGACAATGAAGGAAATTATTCTTGACACTGAATTCGGAATAAAATTTATTGCCGGTGCAAACGGTTTTTCAAAAATTGCAAATTTAAGCAAGGAAGAGCTTGAGTATTTTGCAAAGCAGTTCAGCACACTTGGAAACGCTGATATAATTATCATTGATACAGGCGCTGGAATTGCGAACAATGTGCTTCAGTTTGTTGCCGCGGCCGATGAGGTTTATGTTGTTACAACTCCAGAACCAACTGCGATTACGGATGCTTATGGAATAATAAAGATAATCACAACAGAAATTGTAGACCGCACTGTGAATCTTAAGCTTTTAGTGAACAGGGTTCATTCCGCTGATGAGGGAAAACGAATCTCTGATAGGATTATTACTATTGTTGGACAGTTTCTTGGCTACAAAGTGGATTATATCGGTTATGTCTATGATGATCCGATTGTCCAGGCTTCAGTTATCCGGCAAAAACCGTTTATTGTTGTGAATCCGACTTGTAAACCTTCGGTGTGTCTTAAGCATATTGTAGGTAGAATTGAAAAAACAGGAGATGCAGGAAATGAAGGCGTTTCTTCTTTCTTGAAGAAATTTCTTGGAAAAAAATCGAGATAAAAGATTCTGAAAAACTTTTTCTGTCTTTTTGTCAGTATTTGATATATAATTAAACTGTTTTTTTAGCATATTTTATGTTTTGATTTTCTAAATGGGAGGTGGAAAATGAAAAATTTAAAATTCATTGCAGGTTTTTCAATTTTTGGTTTTCTGCTTTCTATTTTTTCAAGTTTTCATACAGTTGCAAGAACATTTGGAGTTCGTTTTTTTATAGCTGTTTGTTTTGCTGTTGGATTTGGAATTCTTGCGGTGGTTATTCAGTTTGTTGCGCAAAAATTTGTTTTTGCAGAGAATTCCGCGGATATTTCCGAGCAGACAAATAAGAATGCGCAGAATTCTTCTGGAACTCAGCCTGTTGATATTGTTATTCAAGATGAGGAGCTTCCCGCAGAAGATGGCGGCTCCCAGTTTTTTGTTGGTTCAAACCATCAGATGCTGAACAGTGAAGATTTGCAGGATGTTGAAAAAAATATGCCAGAAGCCAAAACTGATTCTGGTTCGCAAAATCATCAGAATGATATTCAGCCGGAAAAGGATTCTGATGCGGCCCAAAAAGTAAAAAATGAGAATTCGTCGTCTGGAAACAGCGGATTTGTTCCTTTGAATTTTGCGGAAAATCCTTCAAATATTTCCAGCGTTGAATCAAAATCTGTGGAAGAACTGAAATCAGATGAGAAAAAATCAAAAATGGATTTAGCTTCTTCTTTTTCTGAGTCTAATAATTCGGAAAACGATTCTGAAACTCTGGATATTTTGCCGGATCTGGAAAATCTTTCTGAAACACAGCCTGCTGGCGGTTCAGAAAATTCCGGTTTTGTTGAAAATTCCAATTTTTCAGAAAATAAAGATACAAATTCTGCTTCTCCGGGCGGTTCTTCAAAAGAAAAATCAAGCGGTCAGGATGCAGAACTTATGGCCAAGGCAATCAGCACTTTGCTTTCAAAAGATAATTAATAAGGTAAGGTTTATATGGACGAAATTACAGCTGAAAAAAAAGATCAGACATCCGCAGCAATATCTATCAACGATGAAAAAGAAGAGGATTTGTTGTGGGAAGAATTCCATAAAACAAAGTCAACTAAACTTCGGGACAAATTTATACGGCAATATATGCCTCTTGTAAAATATGTTGCCGGCAAAGTTGCGGTTGGAATGCCTAACAGCGTTGAATTTGACGATCTTGTTGGATTTGGTCAGTTCGGACTTCTTGATGCGATAAATAAATATGATCCTGCTAAAGGTGTAAAATTCAAAACTTATGCTGTAACCCGAATCCGTGGTGCGATTTTTGATGAATTGCGGGAAATTGACTGGGTTCCTCGTTCTGTTCGCCAAAAATCCCGAGAAATAGAAGATACAATTGTTGAGCTTGAGGCAAAACTTGGAAGAACTGCGAGCGATTCAGAAATTGCCGGTGCCCTAAAGATAAGCGAGGACGAATATCACAAGACTGTTATGAAAGTTTCTGGAACAAGCGTCCTTTCTTTGAATGAAGTCTGGTATTCTGGTGATGATTCTGACAGCATGTCGATCGGTGATTCAATAGAATCTCCTTCAAGCTTAAATCCTGATGTGATTGCGGAACGCGAAGAAATAAGAAAAGTTATAATCCAGGCAATAAATGAGCTTCCTGAAAAAGAAAAAATGGTGATTGTCTTGTACTACCACGAAGATTTGACTTTTAAGGAAATTGGTGAAGTTCTGGAAGTAAGTGAGTCGCGTATTTCTCAGCTGCACACAAAAGCTAATTTGCGTTTGCGCGCGAAACTTACAAATCTGCGAAAAGGAATTATGTAGGCAATGTATTCACTTGAAAAAATCCGTGAAGAAATGTCAAAGCGTCTCGAACTGGACAATCAGCTTAACTGCGTTGAAGTAAATGCTGACAGCGTTGATGAAGCATTGGCGGATGCGTCTGTTCAGCTTGACACAAAACTTACCGGACTTGAATACGAAGTTGTTGAAAGAGGCAGCAACGGTTTTTTAGGAATCGGAAAAAAGCCCTGGAAACTGCGCATTTACCAGAATTCAGAGGCAGTTGCAGCAAAACGAAAAGCCGCTTCTGATGATTTGTTTGATGAAAATACATTTAAAGAAGAGCAGATTGTGGAAAATCGGGACGGACTTTTTTATGTTCATAGATTTGGTTCTTCTATCAAGCTGAAAATTATTCTTCCAGTTGGAAAAGGTCGTCCTGTTGATGTTGCGGAAGTGCTTGATTCTGTAAAAAGGTCGGACACGGAAACTTTTGACGAAAAACTTATCAATAAATTTATAAAAAATGGAACAGACGGACAATATGAAACTGTTGGTTCATATAAGCATATTGCTGCCGGAGACGCACTTGTTTCTGTTGATGTCTCAAAAGATGAGATGCACGGAACAATCACTGTAGATCCGCCGGCAATGGGTGGTGCGGACTGCACATTTGATTTGATAGAACGTTCTTTGAAGGCTCAAGGAATTCGGGCTGGAATCAACGAGGAAAAAATCAACGAATTTGTTGACAATCCTGTTTATTCAACGCCTTATGAAGTTGCGTCGGCAATACTTCCTGAAAATGGAAAAGATGCTTATGTTCAGTATAATTTTGAAACAGACAAGACAAAGATTAAGGCTCAGGAGTCGGCTTCTGGAAATATTGACTTTAAGGAACTGAACAATATCCAAAATGTTGTTACAGGGCAGGTTTTGGCGACAAAAATCGCGGCTACGCGTGGAAAAGGCGGAAAAACTCTGTACGGTCATTACCTTGAAGCCCAGAACGGAAAAGATATTCAGGTTCAGCTTGGACAGAATGTTCATTTTGACAATGATGGCGTTACAATTTTAGCTTCCTGTGATGGTCAGGTTCTTTTTGAAAATGGAAAAATTTCTGTAGAGCCAATGCTTACTTTGGATGCTGTAAACATAAAATCTGGAAACATAAAGTTTGTCGGTTCTGTTATTATCAAAGGTTCTGTCGATGACGGATTTGATGTCCGGGCTACTGGTTCAATTGATATTGGCGGTTCTGTTGGAAAATGCAATATTGAGTCAGAAAATGGCGATATTATAATTCATCAGGGTGTTTTTGGAAAAAACGAAGGTTCTATAAAAGCCGGAAAATCTCTCTGGTGCAAATTTGTCCAGGAAACAAAAATTGAAGTTGAAGAAAATCTTTTTGCAACAGACAGTCTTATGAACTGTGATGTTACGGCAATGAAAAATATTATTCTTTATGGAAAAAAGGCTCAGATTACTGGCGGAAAACTTTTTGCAACGGAAGAAATTTGCGCAAGGACAGTAGGTTCTCCTGGTGGTGGCGCTACCACAACTCTTTCTGTTGGTGTTGACCCGCGCGCCAAGAAAAAGCTGGATGAACTTCTAGAGCATCAAGGTGAACTTGTAAAAGAACTTGAAAATATTGAGCTTGACATTGGAACTTTGGAAAACATGAAAAAAGTTCGCCGTTCTCTTCCTAAAGATAAGGAAGAAAATCTTAAGAAGTCAATTGAGCGTAAAAATGAAATCATCACTGAATCAAAAGAAATAAACAAGGAAGTGGAGGCTCTTCAGGCTCACCTTAGGGATTTAAAGACAGTCGGAAGAGTCAAGGTTGAGGGAATAACGTATCCTGGAACAAAAATTTATGTCCGGGATGTTGTTGATGAAGTTCATACAGAAGTTTCAAACTGTACGTTCTATTACGAAAATTCTTTTGCAAAACGCGGAAAATATGAGCCGCCTTCTGTAGATTTTTCAAAAGGACCGGAAGGATATAAATAAGATGGGACTTCAGCCGATTGATTTACAAACTATGTATTCTCAGATGTCTAATATTGCAAAACAGGCTTCTTTTGCGGAGCATGGCATGCAGGCTGTTCAAAATGCGCAGAACAAGGAAATTGCGCGTCAGATAGAAGAAGAGAAAAACAAAGTCCTGGAAGCTGAAAAACAGAATGGAGCCGCATCTGTAAATCAAAACGGTCATAACAACCAGAACGGTGCAGACTCATTTGAGCAAAACAAGAATAAAGAAACTCCAGACGAAGAAGAAAACAATAAGAGCAGGCTGAAGGAATCTTATATCGGCCAACATGTTGATATTACGAGGTGAAAATTGTCAGTTATTCTAATTTTGATTTGTATTTTCAATGTCGTAATGTGGATTGTTTTTTTGCGTCATTTTAAAAATCTTTTTACAACCGAAGATATTATCTCAAGCACAAAGGATGAGGTTAATAAAATTCTGATGGACTTGGACCGTCAGACTGAAAGAAATCTTACGCTTATGGATAATTCCATTTCAAAGCTAAAATCCTTGAACGCAGAAATTGACAAAAAACTGAAGCTTCTTGATGAGATGAAAAATTCCGCCGCGGGAACTGCTGAATTGACTGCAAAAATAAGTTCAAAACCCTCTGCTGGAAGAAAAATCGCCGCTTCTGCATACGAAAAAAATAAATCCGCAAAAAAAAGCATAAATTCAGAAGATACGGTTGTTCTAACGCGGAACGGAGAACAGTTTTCTGTAGAACCATTGCAGACAACGCTTTTTAATGAAAAATCTGATTTTGCGCAGGATAAAAAAGATGAAATTCCTGTGAATACTGATATTCATGTTGATAATCAAGGGGCGGCTTATGCCCAGATTCCTGTTGTTTCCCCCAAAGTTTTTGTCTCGGAAACTCTTGCGGATTTCAGCAAGGCACCGGAAACTCTAAAAGACAAAATATTAAAGCTTTTCGATCAAGGCTACAATGTGGATGTTATTTCAAAAGAACTTGGATGTTCCGCTACAGAAGTTCAGTTTGTGCTTGATATTGAGCGTCCGTAGAGATTTTTTTAGCTTTTCTGATTTTTTTGTTATTTTTCTGTTAATTGAGATAAAAAAAGTAAAAAAATATTCCATTTTTGGATTAATTTTGTTGGTCTTTTTTATTTTTTGGATTATATTTAAACAAAACATTTTTTTAACAACTTTAGTGGGGTAAAAATGGATTTTCAGTTACAAGAGTTAATTGACAAAATAAAAAAAGACGGAGTTTCCAGTGCCGAAGAGGCTGCTGCGCAGATTACCGCCAATGCAGAAAAGAAAGCTGCATCTATTGTTGAAGAAGCACAGAAAAAATCAGACGACATGATTAAAAATGCCAAATCTGAAATTGCACGCCTTGAAAAAGCAAGTGAAGATGCTGTTACTCAGGCTTGCCGCAATATGCTTATAAGTTTCCGTGATTCTTTGGTTGCTGAACTTGATGGTATTATTCAGTCAGAAACAGCAAAATCTTATTCATCGGATTTAATGAAAACCTTGATTCCTGAAACAGTAAAAGCCTGGTGCAAAAATGCAGATGCTTCAGAACTTTCTGTTATTCTTAGCGAAAAAGATTTAAAATCTCTTGAAGACGAGCTAAAAGCCGCTTTGAAAGCAGAAATTGCAAAAGGTCTTGAAATCAAGCCGGACAGCACTCTTTCTGCAGGATTCCGAATCGGCGTAAATAATGGTGCTGCATTCTATGATTATTCAGCAGAATCAGTTGCAGATTTGTTCTCTGCATATTTGAATCCACGTGTTGCGGCTATTATGAAAGAGGCTGCAAAAGGAAATAATTAGTGAAAGAACAATATTATTTGGTTTCGCAGCTACCTGATATTTCTGCTGCTGGAGAAAAATCTGCGCTGCCAATTACCGAAAAATATTACAGAGATTTGTGTTCCCGCTTTTTTGATGCAAAACAGATTGAGATTTTGAATAAACTTTCTCTTGAAGCACCAAAGTTTCCAGAATCAACCGGATCTGTATTTCTTGATAAATGGTATGATTTTGAGCGGGCTTTGCGTTATGCGCTTGCTCAGGTTCGGGCTCAGAAAATGAAAAAAGAAGCCGGCTCAGTTCCGGTTTCTATTTCTGCTGATTTAGTTCAGGCTGCCCGCACTGCTGTCGGAATGGATAGTCCTCTTTCTGCGGAACAGTTTCTTTATGAATTCAGATTGAGCGTTCTGAATACACTTCAGCCAATGGATTATTTTTCTGCTGATTATGTGTTTGCTTATGGAATCAGGCTGATGCTGCTTGAACGAATCAGAAAATTCGATAAAGAGAAGGGAACAGATTCTTATCACAAAATTTACGATACTATACTTGGAGAAACTATATGACAGAAACAAAAGGTAAAGTAGTCGGTATCAATGGAAACATGGTTTCTGTTAAGTTTGACGGAAATATTTCCATGAACGAAGTTGCCTACGTTAATGTTGAAGGCAAAAAACTTCGTGGTGAAGTTATCCGTATTCGCGGTGACGTTGCCCAGCTACAGATTTTTGAAATGACGCAGGGAATCAAAGCCGGTGATTCAGTTGAATTTGCCGGAAATATGCTTTGTGCCTTGCTAGGACCTGGACTTCTTGGTCAGGTTTATGATGGTCTTCAGAACCCGCTTCCTTTGGTTGCTGAAAAAGCTGGATTCTTCCTTGAAAGAGGAGTTTATGTAGATCCGCTTAATAAGGAAACTAAATGGGACTGGACTCCTTCGGTAAAACCAGGAGATAAAGTTTTGCGTGGTGATTCAATCGGTTCTGTTCCGGAAGGACCATTCTCGCACAAAATTCTTGTTCCATTCGGACTTCTTGGAACATACACAGTAAAAGAAGTTACACCAGCCGGTTCTTATACAATCACAGATAAAATGGCTGTAATCACAGACGAAAAAGGAAATGACCATACTCTTACAATGTGCTTTGAATGGCCTGTAAAGCGTGCTGTTGACTGTTATGCGGAACGCCTTGCTCCAACAGAAACAATGGTTACAAAAACTCGTCTTATTGATACATTCTTCCCGGTTGCTAAAGGTGGTACTTACTGTATTCCTGGGCCATTCGGTGCTGGAAAAACAGTTATTCAGCATACAACTTCAAGAAATGCTGATGTTGACATTGTAATCATCGCGGCGTGTGGTGAACGTGCCGGTGAAGTTGTTGAGACAATCAAGGAATTCCCTGAACTTATTGACCCACGCACTGGTGAATCATTGATGAAACGCACAATCATTATTTGTAATACTTCTTCAATGCCAGTTGCATCGCGCGAGGCTTCTGTTTACACATCAGTTACTTTGGCTGAATATTACAGACAGATGGGACTTCATGTTTTGCTTCTTGCCGATTCAACTTCTCGATGGGCGCAGGCTTTGCGAGAAATGTCTGGTCGTTTGGAAGAGATTCCTGGTGAAGAGGCATTCCCTGCTTATCTTGAATCGTATATTGCCGCATTCTATGAAAGAGCTGGTTATGTTCGTCTTAGAGATGGTTCAAAAGGATCTGTTACAATTGGTGGAACAGTTTCTCCTGCCGGCGGTAACTTTGAAGAGCCTGTAACTCAGGCAACTTTGAAGGTTGTTGGCGGTTTCCACGGACTTACACGCGAGCGTTCTGATGCCCGAAAATTCCCTGCAATCGATCCAATCGGTTCTTGGTCAAAATATAAGTCTGTAATCCGGGAAGACTGGGTTTCTTATGCACGAAATGTGTATAAAGCTGGTGTTGAAGTAAATCAGATGATGAAAGTTGTTGGCGAGGAAGGAACTACAACAGAAGATTTCGTTCTTTATATGAAGAGTGAATATCTTGACAACGTTTATTTCCAGCAGAACTCATTTGATGAAGTAGATGCGGCTGTAAGCGTTGAACGTCAGACTTATACTTTCAAAAAGGTTCTTAAAGTTCTTGCTTCTGATTTTGAACTTGCAGACAAGGATGATGCCCGCATATTCTTTAACCAGTTGCGCCAGAAATCTTTGGACTGGAATTATATTGCCTGGGACACACCAGAATTCAAGGCAAAAGAAAAAGAAATTGATGATTTGTACGCTTCTAAAAAAGGTACTGTAAAGGCTGAAGCTAGTGAAATGCTAAAGGATGGTGAATAATGAATAAAATTTATAGCCGTATTGAATCTATTGTAGGTTCCGTTATCACAGTAAAAGCTGACAATGTTGCCTATGGAGAACTTGCAGAAATCGAGACTGTATTTGGAAAATCCCTTGCCGAAGTAAACAAAATCGACGGAGACACAGTTTCTTTGCAGGTTTTTGCTGGTGGTCGTGGTGTTTCAACAGGTGATCACATCCGGTTCCTTGGACACAGAATGGAAGTTTCTTTCAGCGAAAATCTTTTGGGCCGTATTTTTAATGGTTCGGCAGAACCACGCGATAATGGACCGGCTCTTGCAGACAATCTTGTTGCAATTGGCGGACCATCTGTAAACCCTGCAAAACGTATTATGGCAAAGCGCATGATTCGTACCGGAATCCCAATGATTGATATGTTCAATACGTTGGTTATTTCCCAGAAATTGCCTATTTTCAGTATTTCCGGTGAACCGTACAACCAGCTTCTTGCACGAATTGCCATGCAGGCGGAAGTTGATGTAATCGTTCTTGGTGGAATGGGCTTAAAATACGATGACTATCTTTATTTTAAGGATACTCTTGAAAACGGTGGTGCTCTTTCTAAGACTGTTATGTTTATGCATACAGCTGCCGACCCGACTGTAGAATGTCAGAAGATTCCAGATCTTTCTCTTGCAGTTGCAGAACAGTTTGCGCTTCAGGGAAAAGATGTTCTTGTTCTTCTTACTGATATGACAAACTTTGCGGATTCTTTAAAGGAAATTGCGATTACTCAGGAACAGGTTCCTTCTAACCGTGGTTATCCAGGAGACTTGTATTCTCAGCTTGCAAGCCGTTACGAAAAAGCTGTTGACTTTGAAGGTGCTGGTTCTGTTACAGTCCTTGCTGTTACAACAATGCCTGGTGATGATGTTACTCATCCGGTTCCAGATAACACAGGTTATATTACAGAAGGTCAGTATTATCTTAAGGGCGGAAGAATTGAGCCGTTCGGTTCATTGTCTCGACTGAAGCAGAATGTAAACAGTTCTACACGCGATGACCACCGCGCTCTTATGGATGGTATGATTCGTCTTTATTCAAATTACAAGGATACCCTTGAAAAGAAATCAATGGGTTTCAATATGTCTGCATGGGATGAAAAACTTCTTGCATACGGAAAGGAATTTGAAAACGAAATGATGGATCTTTCAAAAAATATAAAATTGGAAGATGCTTTGGATCTTGGCTGGAAAATTCTTTCAGACTGTTTTGAACCGTCAGAAACTGGTATAAAAACTGCTTTGGTTGAAAAATACTGGCCGAAAAAGAATTAAAAATTCTGGTTTAGTAAAGGTTTTGCATTCAAAGATTGCAAAATATAAAAAACACTAATAGCAGAAGGAAGCTGTATGGCGAAAATTAAGCTGACTAAAAATGAGCAGAAAGTTCAGAAAGACGCGCTGAAAATGTATCAGCGTTATCTTCCTACGCTTACGCTTAAAAAACAGCAGCTCCAGACAGAAATTCGTACTATTGACGCAAAGGCAAAAGAAGTCCGCGCTAAGCGCAAACAGCTGGAAAAGGAATTTGATGAATGGATTTCCGTTTTTGGCGAAGCAGAAGCATTTAAGCCTGGAATGGTAACCGTAAAAAACATCAAAAAAGGTGTCGGCAATATTGCCGGTGTTGTTATTCCGGTTTATGAAGGCGCAGATTTTAGCCGTGGCGACTACGATTTGTACGAAACTCCTTTATGGATTGACATGGCTGCTGACAGAATGGAAAAAGCTTTGTCTCTGGATCTTGAAGCAGAAGTTCTTGATGAACAGGTTCGGCTTCTTTCTCAGGAATTGCGCACGACAACTCAGCGTGTAAATCTTTTTGAGAAAGTAAAAATCCCTGAAACAAAAGCAAATATAAAGAAAATTTCAGTTTATCTTGGTGATGAACAAGTTGCGGCGGTTGTGCGCAGTAAAATTTCCAAGAAAAAACTTCAGGCTGCATCTGATGCTAAAAAGGAGGCTTTACAGTGATTGTACAAATGAAAAAAGTCTCGCTTGTAGTTCTTAATAAAGAGCGAAAAGAGGCATTGAAGCAACTGAAAAAAGTTGGTGTTGTTCATCTTGAGCATATTGAAGGAAAAGGCGAGCAGCTTGCGGCTTTTAAAGAAGCATCTAACAACGCTGTGAATGCAGCATCGATTCTTGCAGAAATAAAGCTTCCTAAAAAAGTGCAAAAAGCTGAAAAGCTCAGTAATTCAGAAATTGCTGCAAAATGCAAGGAAGTTATAGAACTTTCTGAACAAAAGAAAAAACTTCAGGAGGAAATTTCGTCTTATTCTGCGGAATTGGAACGTCTTGCTCCTTGGGGCGGTGTTACACCAGCAGATTTTACTTATCTAAAAGAAAAAAATATTTCTCTCAAAATGTATGAAATTCCAGAAGATAAGTACAATCTTATTGATGAAAATTCAAAGACAATCTGCGTTAATCGTTTCAAAAAGATTGTTCGTTTTGTTCTGCTTGATGCGACAGATGAACGACCTTCAGGTTTTCCTGCAGAAGCCTATGAAGTTCCAATGCCGGAATTTTCAACAGATGAATTAAAGTCAAAACTTGATTCTGATGTTACAGAAATCCAGAAAATTGATGAGAAATTTGTTTCTCTTGCAGTTTTTGTTCCTCAGATGAAGGAATTGGAAAAATCTCTTGAATCAGATATTGAGTTTGAGAATATCTATTCAGGAATGGAGCAGGAAGAGGCTGGAAAAACAACGGATTTGGCATGGCTTTCGGGATTTGTTCCTGTTGACAGCATTGAAAAGTTAAAGGAAGCCGTAAAATTGAATGGCTGGGCTTTGGCTTGTTCAGATCCTGCGGAAGATGATGAAGTTCCTACAAAACTTAAAAACAATAAATTTGTAAGCCTGATTTATCCGCTTACAGATTTCTTGGGAACAGTTCCGGGGTATCACGAATATGATATTTCTGGTTGGTTCCTGTTGTTCTTTACGGTTTTCTTTGGAATGATTTTTGGCGATGGTGGTTATGGTGCGCTTGTTACAATTGCATCATTGGTGATGATTTTAAAATCTGTTGCAAAAAAACAGAAAGTTGCTCCGATTTTGAATCTTGCGCTTTTGCTTGGAATTGCGACAATCGCATGGGGAACTGTAACCTGCACATGGTTCGGACTGACACCAGAGCAACTTCCGGCCTGGCTTGTGAATCTTTCCGTTCCACCAATTTCAAACGCCAGTACAGAGGCTTGGCTTCCGTTTTGGTCGGATGATCCTTCAAAAGGAACTTTAACAACTGCTCAAAATCTTCAGATTTTCTGCTTTACGCTTGGATTTCTGCAGCTTTCAGTTGCTCATTTCAAGGGAATCGCACGTTATCACAAATCTTTGAAGATGCTTGGTGAACTTGGTTCGTTGCACCAGCTTTGGGGGATGTTCTATGTAGTTCTGAATATGGTTGTAAGTTCTCAAGTTTTTGCATTTGATGAACTTATTTACGGTGTTCCGGTTGGAAAAGTTTCAATAGGACTTGTCGCGTTTGGTTTTGCGTTAAGTTTTGTATTCAGCAATTATGATGGAAGCGTTGGAAAATCAATACTCGAAAGCTGCAAGAATATAATTTCTGTGCTGCTTGGAGTTGTGAATGTCTTCTCTGATATTGTTTCTTATATAAGACTTTGGGCTGTAGGACTTGCTGGCGCTGCGATTTCAAATACTGTAAATACAATGGCCGGTCCAATTTTGGGACATGCTATTTTGTTTATTGCTGCCATCATTCTTCTTGTCTTTGGACATGGTTTGAACATGGTTTTGAACTTGCTTTCAGTAATTGTTCATGGCGTTCGTTTGAATACACTTGAATTCTCAAATCACTTGGGAATGTCTTGGTCAGGTTTCAAATATGCTCCGTTTGCAGAAACGGAAAAAATAAAAAAATAAACTATTCTGCAGAACAAAATGTTCTGCCATAGGAGATTAATTATGAATTTTGGTTTGTTAGGTGCTGCTCTTTGTATGGGTATTGCTGCGATTGGTTCAGCTATTGGAATTGGAATTGCAGGTCAGGGTGCTATTGGCGCATGGAAACGTTGTTATGTAAACAATAAGCCAGCTCCATTTATTCTTACTGTATTTGCCGGTGCTCCTTTGACACAGACAATTTACGGCTTCCTTTTGATGCAGTCTATGGTTGGAAAAGTAAATTCTGGTGCGATGAATCCGGCTACAGCTCTTGGTCTTGGAATTGCTTCTGGTCTTGGCATGTTGTTCTCTGCTGTTGCTCAGGGAAAAGCTGGTGCTGCAGGTTCTGATGCTCTTGGTGAGACAGGAAAAGGTTTTGCCCAGTACATCATGGTTGTAGGTCTTTGCGAAACTGTTGCGTTGTTCGTAATGGTATTCTCAATGATTGCTTAAAAAATCATAAATAAAAAATCGGACTGTCTGGAACAAAGTTTTCGGACAGTCTTTTTTTGTTTAAAGACATATTGTATAATAATTATATGGAAACAAGATTTTTAAAACCACGGACAGTCTTTTTAGGTGGAGCTGGAAATGTAAAACGGATAGGAATTGGTGGCGATGAACCAGTTTCAATTCAGACGATGTGGAAATCCGGCATTGTTGATATTTGCGAAAATGATGAAAAATTGACAGAACTCTTAAAGCAGATAAATATTTTAAAATCTATAGGATGTGATATTTTGCGTTTTGCAGTTCCTGATATGAAAAGTGCCGCAAGCCTTGTAAAAATTCAGAGCAATACTGATATGCCATTGGTTGCTGATATTCATTTTGACCATCGGCTGGCGCTTGAATGTTTAAAAGGAAATGTCGCGGCAATCAGAATAAATCCAGGAAATATCGGAAACCGCCAAAAAGTTGAAGAAGTTGTAAATGCCTGCCGTGAAAAAGGTGCGGCAATCAGAATTGGTGTTAACACAGGAAGTCTTCCTAAAGATCTTGCGGAAAAAGTTGAAAAAAAAGAAATTTCCCGCGCGGAAGCATTGGCTGAAACAGCAGCAAGGGAAGCGGCAGTTTTTGAGGAGCTGAATTTCAATCAGTATGTTGTAAGTATGAAGGCATCCAGCGTCCAGGAAACAATTGATGCGAATGAGGCTTTCGCAAGAAAGTACGATGCTCCGCTTCATATTGGAGTTACAGAAGCCGGACCATTGATAACTGGTATTGTAAAATCGACAATGGCATTTACACATCTTTTGAATGAAGGAATTGGGAGCACAATCCGCGTAAGCCTTTCTTCAACTCCAGAAAACGAAGTTATTACAGGCCGTGAAATTCTTCATGAAACAGGAAAAAGAAAGGGCGGTGTAACGATAGTTTCTTGTCCCCGCTGTGGCCGGGAAGGTTTTGATGTCCATGGATTTGTTCAACGATGGCAAAACGAACTTCTTTCAATGAAAAAAGATATTACGGTTGCTGTTATGGGATGTGTTGTGAACGGACCTGGCGAAGGAAAACATGCGGATTTAGGAATTGCCGGCGCAGGGGGAAAAGCAATTATTTTCAAAAAAGGGAAAATTATACGCACGGTCAATGAGGCGGATGCCGATAATGCTTTTAGGGATGAATTGAATTCCATTTAAAGA
Organism: uncultured Treponema sp.; assembly: GCA_900317625.1. Taxonomy (GTDB): domain Bacteria; phylum Spirochaetota; class Spirochaetia; order Treponematales; family Treponemataceae; genus Treponema_D. Next base: position 34,931 of record ONHK01000001.1, on the reverse strand, counting down.
TTTTTTCGAGGAATAAAATGAAAAAAAACGCATTCTTTTGTCTTTTGATTTTTTGTGCAGCAAATTTATTTTCAAAAAATCTAAAAAAGCCGGACTATATTCACAATTATGAGCGAATTTTGGAAGAAGCTCAAATTTCATTTGATGAAAATTTTTATGGAGAAGCGTTAAATCAGGCCGAAAAGGCTAAAAATTCAAAAAAATATCAGTCTGAATACGAAATTTATGTTCTTGAAAATTCATTTAAACCTGCGGAAGTAAAACGGAAGGGTGATTCATTGAATTCAATCCTTGAAATTCTTAACGAACGTGAAGATTTTGAGGCTATTCAGATTATAAAAAGAAATTTCAGAAAATATGGCGAGGAAACTTTTGATGACTCAAAAAATCAGCTGCTGACTTTTTTAAGAAAAAATGCCGCATTTCCTGAAGCCGATTTTCTGATTGGAAAAATTTATTGTCTTGAAGGAGAATATTCTGTCGCATACGAATATTTTTTTACCGCATATAAAAATTCTGAGCTCCTTGAAATTCCGGATGAAAAATATGATATTCTTTATGAGCTTGCCAATGTAAGTCAGCTTTTAAAAAAAGATGATAAATATGAGGAATTTCTGCTGCTGATTTTGAGCCAAAGCAAAGAATTTAAAGATGAAACCTTATATTCTGCCTTGAAAAAAACTTCTGAAAGCTCAAGAAGCGATTGTCTTGAAAAATTTTTCAGTCTTTACCGTTGTGATGATTTCAGCCTTTTAAAAGCGTATTTTGCACTTACTGATTTTTATCAACTTCATAATCAAAAAGAAAAGGCTCTTAAAACTTGCCAGCTTGGAGTTCTTACCGCCTATACAAAAATTATTGATGTAATAAAAAAACGTAATGCAGACTTTGAAGTTACAGGACTTTCTGACGTTTTGAAGGAAGTCATGTTTTATCCAGATATAATTCAATGGGGAATTGAAAATAATATCTGGAAAGGTTTTTATACGCTTGCAGATTTGAATTATCTTAACAACAATCTTATTTTTGCAGTCCAGCTGTTTAATATCTTAAAAGATGCGGAGCCTGAAGACTACTGGAAAGAAAAATCATTCGTGCGGCTGAATGAAATCATTCCAAAATAACTAGTAGTGCAAGCCCAATCCGATTGAAAGTTCATAGGAACTTACGTTGTCTCGCCAATCCTGATTAAAGAACGAGTTGAGTTTTGGCATTTTTCTGCTTAAGTCAATACCGAAACTCGCCCGAACTTGAATTCCCCGGACTCTAAGTGGATATATGATTCCTTCAATACCACCGCATAAAAATCCGTCTTTTGGATTAAAAGCTGTTCCGGAGGCTTCATTGTGGAATAATGCAAAATCTATAAATGGTGAAATTTGCGCTTCAAGATTGAAATATTTTGCAAATTTGATTTTTTTGATTCCAGGAATCTGATCCCAGTAAATTCTGCAAATCCGGATTGGAATATCAAAATTCACAACCAATGCACCGGCAGATTCGCAGGCTTTTTCGTACATATGGTCACCGGTGTCTTCGCTGAAATACTGTTTGTCGCGGATGCCACGCAGACGGTCGCCAAAAGCCTTTGTTCCGTTCATTACAGCAAAAACGTAAATATCAGAACATAGCGCAAACCTGTTAAAAGCCTTGTATGCCTGAAGTTCGCCTTCTACAGAAGGTTTAAAGCTGTATGTCTGAAAATTGTATGCAAAGGAATTTGTAATTGAAGCGGAAAGTCCATTTCTGAAATTTTCAATCCAGTTTACGCGCCCAGTGGAAAGCGTCTGACCAAACGAAAGTTCCGGGCTTGTCAAATCAGTGTTTTTTTCGTTTATTCCATCAAAGTCCCAATAGTAGATGCCGGAAAAGAATGGCGTATAATAAATTTTTCCCCAGTTATCAATCTCCTGGATAGTTATAGGAATTGAAAGTCCAAGTTTTTCGCCAAAATAAGTTCCGTCCCCATAATGAACTGTTGTTCCGTTCACGTCTTCGTCTTCGTAGTCAAGATTTCGTGCAAAAATCTGATTTGCGCTCGCTACAACTGAAAATTTGTTGAACTTTTTTGTAAGCGTAAGCCCTGAATCGATGTTCCATTCCGGAGTTGAATCCCCAAAAGTATATGAAAAATCAATGCTGTTATTCCACGCAGCATCCAAAACTCCTAGCTGAAAAGGCGTTTCAAATGAAACTCCCAGACCAACAAGATAATCTTTCGGGCTGTCATCGTCATTCAGTTCAATTGCAAATTTCGCTTCTCCGGTCATTGTTTCCATTGAACCAAGAAAATTTGTGTCCTTCAGTTTTATTGTAAGATTCATGGAATCACCCGAACTGTATTTTGGGTATGGCGCCGCAATAAAATGCATTGAATCGTATGTTGAAACTCTTACAATTACTCCGCATACATCGGATTCGTCCGCATCTGTAACAGCAAAATCAATCTTGACTTTCTCAAAATTTCTTGTGTTTTCAATCTGCTGTTTTAAGTCGTTGATATATTCAATCAGCTCATCTTCGTTGTTGAATTTTCTTTTAAAATCAACAGGAACTTTTGTTTTTAACGCATATTCCCGTGTGATTCCTGTAAATTCGGCACGAGAGCCTTCCAAATTGTATTCCACATCTTTTATTTTATATGATGAAGCCGAAAGTGCAGAGTAACAGACTAACAAGAACAGTGAAACAAGTGATTTTTTCATTTTTTAATATGCGCCTTTTCCGTTGATTACAACCCAAACAGTTTTTATGATAATCCATATATCAAGCCATACAGACCAGTTCTGAATGTAATATGTGTCAAGATTTATTCTTTCTTCGTAGCCAGTATCGGAGCGACCGGAAATTTGCCACATTCCAGAAAGACCTGGAGTTACTGTCAGAATATAGTCAGCATTTTCACCATATTTTTCGAGCTCCTCTTCTGTAACAGGGCGTGGACCTACAAAACTCATTTCGCCGATAAAAATGTTCCATAACTGAGGAAGCTCATCAAGGCTGGTTTTTCTTAGGAATTTTCCGAATTTTGTAACGCGCGGATCATCAACAAATTTTCTGTCTTTTTCCCATTCGGCACGGCGTACAGGATCTTCCGCAAGAATTTTTTCAAGCATTTCCTGGGAATTTTTATACATTGAACGGAATTTCCAGCATTTGATATATTTTCCGTTTTTGCCAACCCGTTTGTGTCCGTAAAAAACAGGTCCAGGAGAAGTTATTTTTATTCCTATTGCAATGATGATAGAAAAAGGAATTACAATTATTGACGCAATAAAGCAGAGTACAAGATCAATTAGGCGTTTTAAGAAAAGGTTCCATCTTTTTGTAAGATTGTGCGTTGCTGAAAAACCAAGAATTCCTCCCAAGTCCCTAAGATGCATGGAAGAAGTGTAGATGTCCTGATGATTTGAGATATTTATTGTGTAGCGGTAGGAAGACATTATCGGTTTTCGTTTGCCCTGGAAATCACAGATTATTGCAACTTTTATTTTGAGCTGTTTTATTGTCTTTAGAATTTCCTCTGAATCAGGAAAGACAGGAATTCCGTTGTTCATATAACATTCTGTTGCGGAACTGTCGATTATTACAGCAGGTTTGTAGCCTAAGTCAGGACGTTTTAAAAGACGGTTTATAACTTCCTTTGCGCTGTCGCCGGTGCAGTAGATAACCGCCGGAACTCCATAAAAATGGAATTTTCCAAAAATGTGCCGCGAAAATTCCCGGGTTGCCGGCAGACCGATTGCAGAAATTGGAATCGCCAAAAGGAATGCGCAGACAACGCCCCAAGTGTCACTGTCCTTGATAAGGTTTTCGGCTATTGCGCCTGTTATTGTCTCATTGTCATTTCCAAAAAAAACTAATGCGATGCTGATTCCGAAATTACAGAAGAACGAAATCATAGTCATTTTTCGGACTTCCTCAGAAGGAGAAAGCAGAATTCCCGGATAAAGTCCGCCTGCATAAAAAACCGCGATAATAATCGGGAAAAATACTGAATAATAAATGAATGACCTGAAATTTATTGCGGACGGATTTATAAAATTCATTATAAGGAATGCAAGTCCAATGCAGCAGAAAAGTGCAACTGCATCTGAAAACATAATCAGCAGTCCAGATAAGAAAGAACTTGTTCTGTTTCTGTAAGTTTTCTTAAAATAATTAATAAATTCGTTTGTGGTCATAGGCTTAGTATTTTAACTTTTTAACGGTTTCTTGTACAGTATTTACAAACTCTCTTTGGAATCGTTCCTCTGTAAAAGAACGCGCATGCGCAACGATTTCTTCTTTGTTGAATTTTCCGTCTGAGTCAAGTTTTTCAAATTCAAGAATAGCATTTGAAAGTGACTCTACTTTTTGCTCATCAAAGAAAATTCCTGTTTTTCCACCTATAACGGTTTCCAGCGCGCCGCCACGTCCAAAAGCGATTACAGGAGCACCGCAAGCCTGCGCTTCAAGCGGAACAAATCCAAAATCTTCTTCCGCACAGAATAAAAGAGCCTTGCACCGCTGAAGGTTGTCCTGAAGAACCTCGTCGCTCGCCCTGCCCAAAAAAGTTATGTTTCTGTCATTTCCGGCAAGTTTTTTCAAGTTTTCCATTTCTGAGCCGCCGCCGATTACAACGAGTTTTTTTCCAAGTTTTTTGCAGGCAGAAACAGCAAGGTCGATTCTTTTGTAAGGAACAAGCCTGCTGAATGCGACATAAAAATCTTCGCGAGGATTCTCAGAAGGATTGAATCGGCTTACATCAACAGGAAGATAAATGACTTTTGCATCACGGTTCCAGAATTTCTTGATTCTTCGCGCAATAAATTTGGAATTTGCGATTATTGTGTCAATTCTTTGGCTTGAAACGTAATCCCAAAGCCGGAGAGAAGGAATCCATCTGTTCATAAAAAATTGAGTCAGCTTGCCGCTTCGTTTTCTGTAGTCAAAAAATAAATCCCAGGCATAACGCATTGGCGAATGGATGAACGCGACGTGCGGAACATACGGAGGTGTTATTACTCCTTTTGCGCAGCATGAGGAAGATGAGATCACAAGGTCGAATCCGCTGAAGTCAAAGGATTCAAATGCGGCCGGCATGAATTTTAAAAGTTTTGTGTAAATTCTGCTTGCCATCGGCAGTTTTTGAATTCTTGAAGTGTGGATTTTGTTGTTCAAAAAATGGTTTCCAATTCTTTTTTTGTCGTATACAAGTGTGAAAATTTCGGCATCCGGATAAATTTTTAAAAGATATTCAACAAAAAGTTCAGCACCGCCGTAATTTACAAGCCAGTCGTGTACAATTGCAACTTTCATAGTGATTCCTCAAGTGTTTTTTGAATGATTTCCGCAGTTTTTTCGAATGAATAGATTTGCGGAAATTCTTTTATTTCATCAGTTTCGTCCTTTATAGAAAGCAATTTTTCCGCCAAATCGTTACAGTTTCCGGTCTTAAAAAATGTTACTGGAAAATTCCTGTAAATTTCTTTAAAAACCGGAATGTCAGAAATTATTGCCTTTGTTCCAAGACTCATGGCTTCAAGCGGCGGCATTCCAAAACCTTCGTAAAATGAAGGCTGGACAAGTCTTTTTGTCTTTTTGTAAAGATTTTTTAATTCTTCATCGCTGATTCTGCCTGTGAATAAAATTGAATTCTTGGGCGCCTCGCTTATTTTTTTGAAGATATTTTCATCTGCGGTGCGGAAATTTTCTGAATTTCCAACAATTTTTAGCGTAAGGTCAAACCCTTTTTCTTTTGCGATTTTAAAAGCGTCAACCAGGACAGAAAGCCCCTTGTGCTTTTTTATGTTTCCAACAAAAAGTATTGAATTTTCTTTTTTCAGCTCAGAATTTGATTCCGAATCTTTTTTGCAGAACCAGTCTGGAACTGCATTGTACGTTACAACAACCGGCTTTTTGCATTTTAAGTGATGGATTATCCGTTCTTTTGAAAATTCCGAGACTGTGAGAATTTTCTTTGATTTTAAAACTGCATATTTATAGAAGAATTTTCTGATTATCGTTCCTGATTTTGAGGCAAGTCCCGGCACATCAAGAAAAACAACATCGTGGATTGTTGTAAAAACCGGAATTTTTATTCCGCCGCCGATTCTTCCTGGAACATTAAAATATGGCGAGTAATAAATGTCACATTCGTTGATTTTCTTTAAAATTTCTTTTGGAAACGCAAAAAGTTCCTTTAAAGAAAAAGTTTTTTCTTCAAGATTTAAAATCTCTGTTTTTTCAGAGTTGAATTTTTCAAGCTCATTTTTATTTCCGAGCAAAAGACATTCATTTTTTTTTGTAAGATAGGGAAGGAGCGCATTTAAATATGAACCGACTCCTCCGCTGTTTGTCATTCTGCAGTCTATGGCAAGTTTCATACATATAGAATAGAATAAAGTGTTTATTTTTTCTACAAAAAATGATAAAACAAGGAGATGTATTTTACAAAAAAGATGATAAAAAAAGGTTATATTCTGGTTTTGACCGCATTTCTTTCGTTTTGTCCGTTTTTGAATGCGGAAACTTATGGAACTCAGCAGCTTATTCCGGCTGGACATTGGGTTTATGATGCGCTTTTTATGCTTTCAAATGAAACTAAGCGGACTTCTTTTGCTACAAATGCCCCGATTTCTGTTGGCGAGCTGAAAATGTATTTGAATCTTGTTCCTTATGAAAAATTAAGCGATTCTGGAAAAAATCTCTATGACAAACTTTCTGAATATCTTGGAACAAAATCCTTCAGCATTGATATGGGACCGGTTTATTTTGGTTTTAACTTGAATGCCGCGCCTGGAGTTCTTTACAAAAGCAATTCTGAGCTTGACTGGTCTTTTGCGACTGACTATACAGGACACAAAAATTCTGTCAATGGATATGATATTTTGTCGCCAGAAAATTATAGAAACAAGGCTGATGGCTCGAACATTGATTGGGATGATAATAAAAAAACAGAGGAAGGTCATAACCCGACTATAAATACTTCTGGAAACAATAAAAATATAGAAATTGCCGAATACGGCGCATATTCCAGCTTTATAAATTCTTATGGCTCAAAAGCGTTTGCTGAACTTCCTCTTTATCTGGGCTGGAGCGACTATTTTATCATTCATACTGGAATTTCTTTTGCAAAAAGTTTCTGGGGAATGAACACTGACTCAAATGTGACAAATATTTTTTACAACACAGACGATATGGATTTTTTCTGGCCGAAATATGCTTATGGAAGCGCCGGAAAAACATTTGAAAAATGGGGCGTTAATGTAAGTTTTGGGCGGCAGGGACTTCAGATTGGAAAGACTCTTACAGGTTCAGTTATTTATAATTCAACATTTGAGACAGAAGGATATTTTCAGCTGAATTTATATTCTCCAAGAATGAAATACAATCTTGACGTTGTTCAGGTAAGCACAGACAAGTATCTTTATATGCACAGCGTTGAGGCTCGCCCGCTTTTTGACTGGGTTCGGTTTGGAATTATGGAAGCAACGCTTGTGCAGAGCGGTTTTGAGCTAAAGCATCTTAATCCGCTTATGATTATGCATTCTTTTGGTTCCTGGGAAGACAGCGATTACGTAAGCGATGTTGAAAAAGAATATTATGGCGAGGCGCATATCTGTCAGTATATGGGAATCTCTCTGGAACTTACACCGTTCAAGTATTCTAGACTTTATTTCTTGTACGCGCAGAACGAAATGCAGACTCCATTTGAGCTTGGCTCAGCAAATGCGAATTCCATTCCAGATGGAATTGGCTTTCAGGCAGGTTTTGAGCTTACAGTTCCAGACAGAAATAACGGCTGGTGGACAGGAACTTTGGAAGGCATCTACACAACTCCGTTCTGCTACATAAAACAAGGTGCTGACTGGTCGCTTTACAGCACAAGAAATGATATGCAGTCAAATTCAAGTGTTCCGCTCTGTTCATGGATTGGTTCTCCGTTCGGACCTGATGCGATTGGTTTTCAGACCCGGATTGGTTACAGCCAGATTTCAAAATGGAACGCGGAACTTGATTATCTGTTTTTGGCACACGGAACAAATTCATTCGGTTTATTCAATAATACAATAGAAATTGACGGAAAAAAATATTATGCTTATTATCCGAGTGTTTTAAGAAAAATGGGGCTTATCACAGATGAGGAAGCTGAAAATATAGCCCGGACATACGTTCTTACAGGTTCAGTTCAATTTACAAACCGCATTACAGCAAAGGCTTCGTATAATATCACTCAGCACATGAACCTTTCTGGTCGGGCAACTTATTCATTTATTTTTAACAATAAGAATGAAGAAGGAAATTTTGCCCACGGTTTTGAAGGTTGCCTGATGTTTGAGTATAAACTTTTTGAATAAGGTTGAAATATGAAAAAGATTATTTTATCAATTTTTGCTTTGTTTTTGTGCATGGAATTTTGTTTTGCCCAGAAAAATCTTTCTGTAAGCGTTGATGATGAAATTTACAGCATTCTTGAAGTTGCGGAAATGAAAGGTTTTTGCGGATTTTTGCCAGGTGCAAAACCTTACACCGTTTCAAGAATTTTTAAGGCAATCGATGAAATTCTTGAGCATGAAGATGAATTGAAGCCTTCAGAAATTGAGATTCTTGAAAATTTTAAAGCGAAATATGAAATAAATCCTGAAAAAAAGAACAATGTGAAACATCTTGCAATTCAGACAAACGATGAAAAATATCATTTTTCATTTCTTTATGATTTTGGACTGGAAAGCAATGTTTCCGGTGGAATTTACAATAAATCTGATTTTAATTCAGTTGGCTTTGATTTTTATCCAGAATTTAATTTCCGCGGAGACATCACAAAATATGTTTCCTATGGTTTTACCGGTCTTTTTGATTTTACGTATATGCCATTAAAAGAGCAGGGCGAATATTTTATTGGCTATTCATGGTTTGACCATGGGGTTGAAGAGTTCTTAGATGGCGATTACGATGAAAACGGTGATAAATTTCTAGAACCTAAACGCCGTACAATCACAAAATATTTAAACAACAGCTATCTGCCGTATTCGTACAAAAAACCTTGGGATGGTCAGGTTTATCTTGTCTCAAATCTGTCGGCTTCTGGAACAGAAGGCTGGGCAACAGAATTTGGTGTTAGTGGAAGTGTTCTTGCAGAAATAAAAGCCTCTTTCCTTGATGACCATATCACAATCGGAGCTGGACGGCAGTCGCATGAATGGGCTGCAATGGATAACGGAAGTTCCCTTGTTCTGAACAGACAGGCTAGGCCATTTTTTGAATTCAATACAGGCGTTGAAATGTTCAGCTGGTTAAAATTCTCAACTCTTGCCGGAATTCTTGAATATCCAAATGCTGACTATATGAACTCAAATTCTTATCCTGAGGAAGTTGACGGTTCCGATGATTCTTATTTCTGGCAGAACGCGTTTTCTCTGAATATGATTGAACTTGACTTCAAATATCTTCATCTTGATTTTGGTAGTTCCGTAGTTTACCCGAAACGTTTTGAAATCGGTTATCTTTTTCCTCTCTTTATTTATGTTGAATATCAGAACCATACCGGTGATTCGGACAATCTTGCTCTTTTTGGTGATATAATGCTCCGGAAACCAGGAGTTGGAAAAGTCTGGGCTTCAATCTATTTTGATGAGCTGAACATACAGAACAACTGGTTCACTGAGACCCGCGTAATGTTTGCCGGCCAGCTTGGTGCAAAGGCGGTTATTCCGTGGCTTCCGTTTGCAAGCGTTTCAACAAGATACACAAAAGTTGAGCCGTATTGCTACACTCATCATGCGATAAATTATGCTTCAACGTATAACCATTATATTATGGAAAATTATACAAACAATGGCGAAAATCTAGGTTATTATCTTCCGCCGAACGCTGATGAATTCTTCTTCCGCTTTGAAATGAAGCCAAAAAGTTTTGTGACTACAGCGCTTCAGTATCAGTTTATCCGGCATGGCGCAGATTACGGAAGCCAGCAAGTTCCAGGAAGTTCATTGTATTCAGAATTGAGCAAATATAACCGCGATGAGCTAAAAAAATACTTCCTTCATGATGGCGCATATAACTGGATGCACATGATAAAACTAGAGACAACATTCGAGCATAAAAATGTCCAGAGAGATTTGCAGTTAAGTTTGAATCTTGGATTCCTTTACAGTTATTACACGATGATAGACAGCAACGATTATGACCGAAGCATTTACGGAAACAACGGAAACTGTAAAAATGCGGATTTTTCAACGCCATATCATTTTGTGGACAATGATGAATATCCAGTTCAGTTTGGTGTTGTTATGGGCTGCGGATTTAAAGTTCTGTTCTAGTTTTGAGTGAATACAGTTTTTAGGAATTTTTTAAAGTTTCCAAAAGTTTTTGAGCAGCCGCATCGTATGTATATTTTTTTAATATTTCATCAGGTGCGGCAGTTTCTTCTTTTAAAAGTTCATCAAGTTGAATATTTGTGTTGTCCGGTAAAATGTAGTGTGCTGTGTTCCTGTAAATTTCTGGTAAGGATGCGGCTTCTGCGACAATTATTTTTGCGCCAACAGAAAGTGCTTCCAACGGAGGAATTCCAAAACCTTCATAGTAGCTTGGAAAAACAAAAGCTTTGCAGTTTTTCATTAAAGATTTTACTTCACCGTCAGAAACATAACCGAGCAGAGTCACATTTTTAAGGGTTTTTAAGTCGTTCAATTCTTCTGGAACAAGTCCGCTGATGGCTTTTCCGCTTACGGCAAAATTTTCGTCTGGATGATTTTTTGCGTATTTACATATCCATGCTAGATTTTTTCGTTTGCTTAAAGAACCAAGCGTAAAATAAAAGTCGCCTTTTTTTAATGAATGGAATTTTTCAAAAATGCGCTCATCTTCTTCAATTGTAATAAAGTGATCCCATCCATTTGGAATTACACAGATTTTTTCATGTGAAATTTTATATATCTCTGAAATTTGCTTTTTACTGAATTCTGAAACTGTAAAAACAATTTTTGCATTCTTTGCAATATTTTTATAGTTCAAAAGGCTGTATGCTCTTACAAGTTTGTCTTTTAGGCTGGAAAAATCATCTGGAAAGACTTTCGCATAAATATCGTGCAGAAACGCATAACCGCAGTTTTTTCCGAGCGGGGCGGTGTTTGAAAAATTTAATCCTATAGAGCCTGTCTTTCTGCAATATTTTGGAAATTCAATCAAATCCCAAAATGGAAAATTCTTTATAATCTTTTTTGAACGGATAACCTTTATGTTCTTAAATTCAGGAATAACCTTCGGATTTGCGGAAACAAGAATTGAAAAATCATCCTGTTCCGTTAAGAGTCCGTCAAGACGCTTGCAGGTTTCCCAGGAAAAACGTTCAATTCCTGTAAGATTTCTGTTCAAAAAGTTTCCATTGATAAGAATTTTTTCCATTTTGCGCCTTTCGGATTTTAATCTCTTGAATATAAATCCCTTGTGTAAACTTTATCTTCTACATCTTCAAGGTCTTTGTTCCAGCGGTTTGCAATAATCACATCAGAATTTTCCTTGAACCACTGCAAATCTTTTGTAACTTTTGAATTAAAGAAATCATCGCCGCCTTTAAAAGTCGGTTCATATACGATAACTTGAATTCCTTTTGCCTTGATGCGCTTCATTACGCCTTGAATAGAACTCTGCCTGAAATTATCGCTTCCAGCTTTCATTGTAAGACGGTAAACACCAACCGTTTTTGGCTTTTTTGCAATAATCTGGTCTGCGACAAAATCCTTTCTGGTTCTGTTGGAGTCAACAATAGCCCGGATAAGGTTCTGCGGCACATCAGAATAATTTGCCAAAAGCTGTTTTGTGTCTTTTGGAAGGCAATATCCGCCGTAACCAAAACTTGGATTGTTGTAAAAATCACCGATTCTTGGATCAAGGCTGATTCCTTCAATAATTTGCTTTGTGTTCAATCCGCGAAGTTCTGCATAAGTGTCAAGTTCATTGAAATATGCGACTCGCAGCGCAAGATAAGTGTTTGCAAAAAGTTTTATCGCTTCAGCTTCTGTACAATGTGGATGCAAAACTTGAACATCTTTTTTTATTGCACCTTCCTTTAAAAGTGAAGAAAACTGTTCAGCTTTTGTCAGAAGCGTCTCATCATCCTTTGGATAGCTTACAACAATTCGAGAAGGATAAAGATTGTCGTAAAGCGCATGACCTTCCCTCAAAAATTCCGGGGAAAAAAGCATATTTTTATAGCCGGAAGATTTCCGCAGATTCTCTGTGTATCCAACTGGAACTGTCGATTTTACAACAATTGTCGCCTTTGAACCAGATTTTTTTACAAGTTCAACAACGGCTTCTACGCTTGAAGTGTCAAAATAATTTTTTTCCTCATCATAGTTTGTCGGCGTTGAAATAATGATAAAATCTGCATCTTTATACGCTTCTACCGCATCTGTTGTGGCAGTCAAATTTAAATCTTTTGTAGAAAGATATTCCGAAATCTCTTTGTCAACGATTGGAGATTTTTTGCTGTTAATTAAATCTACTTTTTCTTGAATAATGTCAACGGTTTTTACTTCGTTGTGCTGTGCTAAAAGTATAGCGTTTGAAAGCCCAACGTAGCCTGTTCCTGCAACTGCTATTTTCATTCTTTTAGTTTAACACAAATGATTTTTTTTTACCATAATTTTTTAATAAGAAAAAAATCCCTATTATTTTTTGCTGAAAGATTTTCCTATTTTCCTTAAAAAAGAGAACTGCGCCTCAATAAAATCAAATAGCCACGGCATTTTTGTTTTTATGTCTGCAAAAGTGAATACAATCGGGCTTTGCATAATGCTTACAATTCTTTGGTCGTTTATCAAGTGAACTTTATTGAACTGAAATTTCGGGTCAGCTATCATTTTTTTTATGTCGTCTGGAATTTTTCCTTCAGTTTTTATCCGGTTTTGAAGTTCCTTGTCCGCGAGTTTGTAATAAGGAATGTAATTTTTTCCTGAAAATTCGCTGGAATAATAATGGATGATTTTTGCATTTTTTAGAAACGCCAATCCGCCGTGGCTTGGCTGACAGTTCCATTCTCCGTCCAGCAGCTGCATTTTTAATCCTGTTCTGTAATTAGCCTCGTTAAGCGCGCTTTGGTCATGGAAATCATGTTTTTGATACGCAGAATATTTCCACGCTTCGTTCCATGACTTAAAAAGATTTTTTGATTCCTCGCATTTTCGGGCAAAAATAACTCCACCGTTTATATTGCATTCCGCGGCTTCTGTTCCATGAAAACCGAGTTTTTTGTCGCGCGCCAAAAAGTATTTTTTGTGGATATGTTCATTAAGCATTACGTGTCCGTCTAAAATTCCGGCTGTTTTGTACGGAATTTTTTCAATCTCTGAAAGGTTATCCGCAATTATTGTGTCGCAGTCGATGTACAAAAAATCATCATCAACATATTCTGGAATTGAAGTTTTTATGAGCCGAGAACGTTCCACATTGGAAACTTTTTCATCAAACTGGACAGAAATTATTTTTGAAACATATTTTTTGATTTCTGCACGCTTTAGAGAATCTGAATTTATTGAATCTTCGGTTTTGTTGTCAACAAGAAGAACTACGTTTGCGTCCGGCATAAGATTCCGCAGAGAATAAGTTGACATCAAAGCCTGCTCGTAATATAAGTCATTTTTGCCGGAAACCAGAACATAAACGTAAGTCATAAAAACCTCATAAATTGAAATTTAAAATATTATAACATAAAAATAGGGCAGTTTTACATTGATTTTGTGAATAAAACCAGTTTTTCAAGGATTTTTTCAGCCGCAAGAAATTTGTAGTCGGCTCTTGAATCTTGAGGCGGAAGTTCAATGCTGAAAGATTCTGTTTTTTGCTTTGAGCTGATTGCAAAATAAATTTTTCCTGGAACGGAATCCTTTTTGTTTTTCGGGTCAATGTTTCCTGTTGTGCCTGTTACTCCGATTCCTAGCATTGCGTTGAATGAAGTTCTTGCGGCAATTGCCATGGCTTTTGCGGTTTCTTCTGAGTAAACTGAATATTTTTTTATGGTTTCAGAAGGAACGCCGAGCATTATTTTTGCGTTGTTTGAATAAGTTACGAATGAACCTGCAAAAATGGCGGAGGAGCCTTCTGTGTCAGTTATAAAGGAAGAAATTAGTCCGCCGGTGCAGCTTTCCATTGTTGTTATTGAGATTTTTCTATTTATCAACTGTTTTGTGAAATTTATGTATTCTGAGCGGATTTTTTCTTTGTCTATCATGATTTATAAAACTCTATACTTTTTTAACTGAAAGTTCTATACTTATTTTATGGCAAATATTTCTTTGGAAAATAAAACTGTTTTTGTTACCGGCGCGGCTGGATTTATTGGAAGTTTTTTGTGTAAAAATCTTTTGGAAAATGTTTCCGGCATAAAAATTATAGGAATTGACTGCATAACTGAGTATTATGATGTTTCTTTAAAGCAGGAACGGCTTGATATGCTTTCTGCGTTGAAAAAAGATTTTACATTTGTAAAAGGCGACATTGCGGACAAATCATTGATGGATTCACTTTTTGAAAAATATAAGCCAGCTGTTGTTGTGAACTTGGCGGCGCAAGCTGGTGTTCGCTATTCAATTGATAATCCTGACGCATATATCCATTCAAATATGATTGGTTTTTACAATATTCTTGAATGTTGCCGGCATAATCCTGTTGAGCATCTGGTTTTTGCCTCTTCAAGCAGCGTTTATGGTTCAAACAAAAAAGTTCCATATTCAACGGAAGATAAGGTTGATAATCCGGTTTCGCTGTATGCTGCGACAAAGAAAAGCAACGAGCTTTTTGCGCACGCATATTCAAAACTGTATAAAATTCCATGCACGGGCTTAAGATTTTTTACAGTCTATGGTCCGATGGGACGCCCTGATATGGCATATTTTAAATTTACAAACAAACTTGTAAAAGGCGAGCCGATTCAGATCTACAACAACGGTGATATGTACCGCGACTTTACTTTTGTTGACGATATTGTAAAAGGCGTTCGTGCAGTTATGCAAAAAACTCCAGAGGCTACAGACGACGGCGCATTCTACAAGATTTATAACATTGGGAACAGCAAACCAGAAAGCCTTATGCGCTTTGTGGAAATTCTTGAAAATTGCCTTATAAAAGAAAATATAATTTCTGAACCAGGAAAAAAGGAACTTTTGCCAATGCAGCCAGGTGATGTTTACCAGACATTTGCCGATGTTACAGAACTTGAAAAAGACTTTGGCTTTAAACCTGCAACCACTTTGGAACAAGGATTAGGCGCATTCGCAAAGTGGTATAAAGGTTACAGAAAGTAGTAAGGATTTATAAATTCTGTTTATTTTGAAAAGATGAACGATACTGAAAAATATTAAAAGTACCGCTCATCTTTTTTATTTAACAATATATTGCGACCAGTTCTTATCATCAAAGATATTGTCTTTTACTGTGTACCATTCATCGCCTTTTATGGTGAATTTGGTATTTTTTCTGATTCGTGTGCTTTCAGCAGGAGCGTTCGACATTTTTATAAAGTCGTTCTTTGTTATACCCCCCCCCATGGAATTTACATCGAGCGGATTTTTTGTGAACGGATTCAACGCTTTTCCGTCAATGTCCTTTAATGCAAGGGCAGGAGTGTCAGCATTTGTCATAAAAGCAAAATCTTCTTTTAGGTTGCCGCGGCTAGAAAAATCCTTTACAAGCAAAGATGCTGTCATGTTATCTTTGTTGAATGGAAAATGTTGTGTCTTGTTGTCAAAAGTTCCTGTGTCGCGGCTCATTCCATGATCAGAAACAAGGATGATTTTTGTGTTGTCGTAAAGATCGTTTTCCTTTAAAAAGTCTAAAAAATCTGCAAAACGCAATAAAATTCCGACCATTGAAGAATATGTGCGGTCTTTTCCGCCTGGACCAAAATCAGTTACATTTTCTACAGGAACATAGTCCGGTGCCTGCAAAAGAATGGACTCATGATTTGCCTCGTTGTCCAAAAGAAAGAACGCATTTTTTTCTGAAGAAGAATCAAATAATTCCGGGAACAAATCGATTTCGGAATAGTTGTCGATGAATTTTGCGCTGTTTTCAAATTTATTGTAGGAAATCCAGTATTCCTTGTGGTAAATAATCTGGCGCATGAAAGGCGGAACAATTTTTAGAACGCTGAACCATATAAAATTACGCTTGATTCCTTCGCTCATGAACGGAGATTTTTTCATATTGTGACGTGCATACCAAATATCAGAGTATGTTCCGTGCGTTGTTACCCGGTTTACAAAATCGTATTCTTTGTACATATCTGTAACAGGCTGCTCAAGATAATTTTCATAAGGAAGATCAGCGACTGTAACATTCCAGTTATTTTCATGGAAAACGATTGGCATTGTAAGAATAGCCTCATTGTGCTTTTGCTGAAGAGTTTTGTCTGAGCGTCGGTTCATTTCAAAAGGAGTGTAGTCGTAGCCGCCAAAAATTCCCGGAGTTCCAATCATTGTGAGCTTTCCAAATGAAACTGTGTTCGGATAATAGACAAAACCGTCAAGGCGTTCTTTTAGCTGAGGATTATTTTCAAGCACTTTTGGAATCAATGGGGAAAAATATCTGTCCTGCATAAGAACAATGACATTTTTTCCTGTCCTTGAAAGATGAAAAACAGGCTCGATTTTTTTAGAAAGATCAGGTGCAGCCATTTTTCTAAAAGAATTTTGAACAGAAATAATATTTTTTCCGGAGATGGCTACAAGAGAAATCAGGAAAATTGTGCAAACTGAGTTAAGAATTTTAGCCTTGAAAGAAAATGCTGCAGCAACAAATACCAATATTGCCGCCATGCAAAGAATATTCACAAGAACTGTTTTTATTCCAGGCATAAAATGCTGTGGAGTCATAAATAAAAGATTTGGATTTACCGGTCCATAGTTTCCTGAAAAGGCAAAGCAGTTTAAAACTGCGGAAAAAGCTATGAAACTGAATAAAAATGTCAGAACCTTTTTTGTTTTTGCAGAAAAAAGCACGTAAAAACAAAATGGCCAAACAACAAAAAATCCAAGAGCCTGAAAAAATGTATGCCATATAAAATATAGCGGAGAAGTGTAGGAATCAACATAACTGTATTGTTCCGGTTCAGACTGCATTAATATAGAAGGAATTGCAAGACCTGTAAGAACTGCAAGGATAAATGCTGAAATCAAAAATATTGAAAGCCGCAGTTTTGGATTTTCATCAAGAATTTTAAAATGATTTTCAAAAAGTGAACCTAAAAATTTAACTGCAAACGGCGCGGATGGAATCACAAGCCCCGCAAGAATAAGCCCAAGCCGAAATATTGTTTTTGTATGCTTAAATACAAGTGCTGCGCATAAAATCAAGCAAATACTTACAATACAAGCGATTATATACAAAACTTTTTTAGGGTTCTTTATCTTGTAGAAAATATTTTTAACCAATGAAAGAATATTGTTCATTGTCCAGTAAACAACAAGACCTGCCGGAGAATTGTAAAGCAAAAGCAAAAAGACCGCCGCGCAACCATAAATCTGTATTTTTTCAGAAACAGGATGTCCTTTTGAGTAAATGAATCCCGCAACGAAATTTATGATTGTCATTGCGATAGGAAGAATGTTTACAGCAAACGAGCCGATATGAAAAGTTGCATCCGGCTCAGCAAAACTCTTTATGAACAAAAATGAGTAATTTTTTAAAGGCTCAAGATTTGAAAGAAAATTGTATGCCGCAATAAAAAACGGAATCTGAATCAAAAGACTGAAAGATGAACGCAAAGCATAAATAGGATGATAATGGTTTTCCCTATAGAAAGTAGAAAGAACCATATACTGCTCATCACCTTTGAACGTTGCTTTGATTCGCTCTACGCCAGGCTTTAGTTTTTTCTGTATATTCCTTTCGGTTTCCTGCCATTTTTCTGCCACCATATAAAGCGGAAGCGTAAAAATTGTAACAACAAAACTTAAACCGATTACTGCAATTCCCTGATTGCCAGTAACCTCAAAAAAAAGCGAATAAAAAAATTCCGTTAGCTGAACCAACGGTGTTATAAAAATCTGATAAAGAGCTGAAAACATAATGTTTATTATAGTGAATAGATTCCTTTAAAACTATAGATTTTTGAAATATAGCTCTAAAGGGAATCTTTGTTTGTGTTTGGATTCTATTGCAATCTCTGGATCATCTGCCAAATTGAGTCCGCAGAATTGAAATTTTCAGGAATGATTTCTTCCGCACCGATTTCAATATCAAAAGCTTCATTTAGCTGCATTACAAGCTGTACTATATCAAATGAATCAAAAATACTGTTATCCACAAGTTTATTTTCTATTGAAAAATCAACATCAGGCTTTGCTTCTTTTAAAATAGTTAATAGTTCTTCCATTTTTATGTCTCCATTAATTTATAATTGCTTTTTTAATTCAACACGGTCAATTTTTCCGTTAAGGTTGATAGGCATTTTTTCGAGATGAACCTTTTTGTTTGGAATCATATATTCAGGGACAGAATCTTTGATTGCATCAACAACAGCTTGCGGTTCAATTGCTCCTGTGTAAAAGAGCACTATTTTTGATTTTTCAGTGTCATAAAGACAACAATTCTGTTCTACACCTTCTACGGCGCTTACTGCTGTCTCTATTTCGCCAAGTTCGATTCTGTGGCCCATATGCTTGATCTGAAAATCCTTTCTGCAGTCGTATATGATTTCACCACGTTCATTGTAATGAACTACATCACCGGTTCTGTACATTATTTCTGAATATACTTTGTTTAAAGGATTCTGCACAAAAGCTGCTCGTGTTTTTTCAGGATTGTTGTAATATCCTAAAGAATTGCAAGTTCCTAGAACGCAGAGTTCACCTTTTACATTTGAAGTTGAAACGGAAACAAGATTATCTTTTTCATCAAGAACAACTATTCTTGTGTTTTTGCATGCTATTCCTATAGGAAGGCTTTCATCATCAGAAAAATCTCTGTCCACAATATAATATGCGCATACATCTGTTATTTCTGTCGGTCCGTAAAGGTTTGCATAAAGCGCATCAGGATAAGTCTTTCGCCATACATTAAGCTGTTTGTTCGGCATTACTTCTCCGCAGAAAAGAATTTTTTCCAGTGTTGGAACCGGAAACTTATCCACAGCCTTAAGATTTGCCATTATGCAAAGCGCGCTTGGAACCCAAAATATTGTATTTACCTTTTTTTCGTTTAAAAAAGAAAAAAGATTTTTTGGGAGCATGAAGAATTTCTGCGGAATTATGTGGCAAGTCGCGCCGTTTTTTAAAGTCTGATAAATATCAAGAATTGAATTGTCAAAGTAGAATGGGGCCTGTTCTCCAAAAACTGTCTTGTCAGATATGTTAAAAGTTGACGAAACCCATTCTGCGTAATCAATCACAGCTTTCTGGCAGATAATTACCCCCTTTGGTGTTCCTGTTGAACCTGATGTAAAAAGAACATAAAGCACATCTGTGTCAATTATTTTATCCAATGTTTTATCTATCGAAGAACGCTCCACTGATGTTTTCTGCAAATCTTCATAAAGAACGATTTTTGTTTCGCCAGAAAATTCTTTTGTTGCCGCAAGATGATCTGCGTCTGTAATTATGACGGCAGGTGTCAAAGTTTCCATTATCTTTGATATACGGCTTGAAGGCATACTGGTATCAATAGGTGTATAAAAATTTCCGCTGTAGGCTGCACCCATAAAACAGGCGATTACTTCAACACTTTTCTCAAGGTATACAACAACAGGACTTTTGAATATTTCATGGTTTATTAAATCCTGTGCAATATGCAAAGCTTCTTTTTGAAGCTGACCAAATGTAATCTCTCTTTTTTCATCGCTGAAAGCGACTTTTGAAGGGTAGATTTTTGCTGAATTGTCCAAATAATCAGTTACTAATCTTGTCATAGAATGAAGTATATTGAAAAAAATGGATTATTGCTAGTATGAATGAATTTTGCTATCATATATAGAATATTTTTTGGGAGAAATAAGTTGAAAGTTCTAAAAGTATTCCTGTTCGTTTCTTTTTTCTTTGTTTTATCATTTATCTGTGCCTTCTTATTTAAAGATGATACAAATTCATATTCAAGAGCTTTGGCACATGAATTTTACAGGCAGAATAATATTGATATTCTGTTCTGCGGTGCAAGCCATGTTTCCCATGGAATGGATCCTCGTATATCAGACAAAGAGTTTGGCGAAAACACATTTAACGCCGGAACTCCAAGCCAAGGTATAAATGGAACTTACGCAGTTATCCGTCAAGCTTTAAAATCATATAAGGTTTCAAAAATATATCTTGAAACAGATTTTGCCATTGCCTGCCGGGAACCTGAGCTTCCTTTGAAAATGGGAAAATCTGATTTTATCGTCCAGTCATTTTTAAAAGATCCTGCCATAAAATTTCAGTTTATAAAAGAAAACTCTTCTTCCGGTAATATCCTGAACGCATTTTTACCAATTGGAAAAGATAAACTTATGACGCTTTCTCCAAAGAAATTTATTTTAAAACTAAAAAGTGTTCTGACCGGAAACTATTTTAAATATACCTATGGAAGCAAAGATTCTGGATATGCGGGAAAAGGCTGTGTCCTTGACTATGAGCAGATTGAAAATGGAACTTTCAGCAATGACAAGTTTGAGGCGCCTTTTAAACCTGTCGCTTCCTATTGGAAAAAATATGTGGAAAGAATCACAGAGCTTTGCAAAGAAAATAATGTTGAGCTTGTTTTCTATTCAATGCCAGGAAGCGATTTTTATTTGCATGAAAAGGGTGATTATGAC
This sequence comes from uncultured Treponema sp., assembly GCA_900317625.1. Lineage (GTDB taxonomy): Bacteria > Spirochaetota > Spirochaetia > Treponematales > Treponemataceae > Treponema_D. Next base: position 14,164 of record ONHK01000001.1, on the reverse strand, counting down.
ATTTTCTATAATGAGATGAATTCTTTTATAAATGGACTAGGTTATGATTATTATGATTTTAATCTTTGTAAGCCTAAATTCCAGATGGAGGACAGCGATTATAGTGATGACAATCATCTGAATGCAAAGGGAATTGAAAAATTCAGCCATATATTTTGTAATTTCTTTACAGGCAAAGTCTCAAAAGACAATATGTTTTATAGTTCCTATAAGGAAAAAACAAATTCCCAGGAACACAAGATTTACGGGCTTCTGGTTATAAAATCTGAAAACGGAGGAAGCTTTGAGATAATTCCGATGACAAATATTTCTGATAAGTCCATTATAACTTATGATGTTTCAATCCAAAACTTATCTGGAAATGAGATTCTTGCAGAAAAAACTGGCAAAACAGTTTTTTCTCTGCCATCTGGAACTTCCGGGAAAATTTTTGTTAAGAGTTATGTGAATGGCCTTTTGAATAATTCTGTAAAAGAAAACTACACTGCATTTTAGGAGCCAGTTTAATGAATTTTTTATCCTATACATTTTTATTTTTTTTGATTTCAAGCCTTGTTTTATATTATATTGTTCCAAAAAAGTTCCAGTGGATAATCTTATTGACTGCAAACACAGTCTTTTATGCATTCAGCGGAATAGGAAATTTTATTTTTATTCTTGCTAGCGCCGCGATAACTTTTTTTTGTGCAAATAAAGTTTTTTTACTTAACCAAAATTTAAAACTAAAAAAAACAGAACTGGATAAAGAATCTTTTAAAGCAGAAAAGCACTCTGTTCAGGGAAAAAAGCGACTAATTCTTTCTCTTATGCTTTTTATAGATGTTGGAATTCTGGTTTATTTAAAATACATAAATTTCTTAGGACATTTTCATAAAATATTCTTGCCACTTGGAATTTCTTATTATACGCTTCAGACGATTGCATATTTTATGGATGTTTATAATTCAAAATATGAACATGAATCAAATTTCCTGAAGTATTTCATGTTCATTTCTTTTTTTCCACAGCTTGTTATGGGACCTATAAACAGGTTCAATCAACTTGGAATGCAGATGAGGGAAGAACACAAGTTTGATTTTGAGAACATAAAGCACGGAACAATGCTTGTATTATATGGTGCAATGAAGAAATATATTATTGCTGATTTGCTTGTTGGCAGGATTTCTTCAATTCTTGATCCTAACTTTAAAAATCTTCCAGGCTGTCTGGCTCTTTTCGGCGTTCTGATGTATGCAATCTATCAGTATGCGGATTTTAGCGGTGGAATACACATGGTTTTAGGATTTGCAAAAATGTTCGGTCTTGATATGGCTCCAAACTTTAGGCAACCATATTTTTCAACAAGTCTTTCAAATTTCTGGCAACGATGGCATATAAGTCTAGGAGCCTGGATGAGAGATTATATTTTCTATCCGTTCGCATTGACTAAAGGCATGCAGAATATAAGCAAGTGGTGCAACTCAAAACTAGGCAGACATTTTGCGAAGTCTATTCCGGCTTGTATTGCAAATATTCTGGTTTTCATATTAGTTGGTGTATGGCACGGACCGGAACTGCATTTTTTTGTCTGGGGGCTTTATAATGGCCTTGTAATTGCTTTGAGCGATATTTTGAGCCCACTGTTCAACAAAGTAAATGAATTCCTTAAAATCAATGTAAAAAGCAAGTCAATGCATGTTTTCAGAATTGTCCGAACTTTTATAATTGTAAATATCGGGTGGTATTTTGACCGCATTATTGATGTGCCAAAGAGTTTCAGATATTTAAAAAACACGTTTTTTGACTTTGGACGAATAGGAGAAGTTTTTTCAAGAGGTTATCTGGTTGAAATTTTTGGACATATTACAGATTTGCAATCCCAGGTTGTACTTGTATTCCTTGGATGTGTTATAACATTTGTTGTCAGTTTTCTGCAGGAAAATAATGTGGATGTTTATAAAGCGATTCAAAAAAAGAATATTGCATTCCGCTGGGCATGCTATTATGTTCCGCTTATCTTGATAATAATTTCATTCAGCTTTAGTGCTGGAGACGCAGGTTTTATGTATGCACAATATTAAGGGATGATTTTTCAAGCAATTTTTTTACTATAAAAATCAAAAACTTTCAAAAAACTTTGTTTTTTTCTTGCCGATTAAAGGAACTCTTGCTATTTTAAAATGGTGAGAGTTTTTTTATGAAAGGAGGTGCGTTACAGAAAAAGAAAAATGATTGCCTGGATGAGCGGGCAAAAACAAAAAAAACTGATGTATTGCTCTTATGTTTACATGATGTTTTTTTGAAGATTTTGTATGGAACTGACTTATAGGAATAAGTTCAAGTTCATACAGTTCGGAAGAGAAGTTTAAATTTACTTTTATAAGGAGCATACAATATGAGTGATGCTATTATAAAAAAGCAGGGAAAATTATCTGTTGCCCTGTATCAAAATAGAATTAAAAAAGATGCAGAAGAGAATGTTACATTTTATGCCAGGACAATTAACCGGGGAATCTGTAACAATGAGGATTTGGCTTCCGAGCTTATTTTGCTTGGAAAGAATAATGGTTTTACAAAGGAACAGATTGTAAAAATCGCGGAGCTTTTGAATGAGGCTAAACTCAGCAAGATTTCAGATGGCTTTATTGTGGACGATGGATTGTTCCGCTCATCCGCAAAGGTAAAGGGCTGTTTTGATTCAGACTCTGAGTCGTTCAACAAGGAAAAACATAGTATTGAACTTTCTGTTTCACCTGTGGCTGCTGTAAAAAATACATTGGCTTCTTTGGAGCCTGTAATAACTCAGGGAAATTCTGTAAAACCTAGCATAGTAGAGATTTTTGATCTTGGTTCAAAAAGTCCGGATATGCTTACAAAAGGTGGCTTCCTTGATATTTATGGCTCGAATATCCGTATTGGCGGTGAATCCTCTGATGTGGGACTGTACTTTGTTAACCTTGAGGATGACACAAAAACAGTTTGCCTGAAACAGGAAAGCATAGGGACAAATTCCCAGAACCATCTGGCTTGTGTTGTTCCAATGGATTTACAGCCAGGAGCTTATAGGATTAAGGTTGTGACTCAGGCTATAAATTCTAAGGTATTTAGAAGGCAACCTTTGGAGTTCACTTTTAATACAATATTAAATGTGGCATAGCCCATAATAATACTTGAACGGTCGGAAGAATCAATCTTTCGGCCGTTTTTTTTGCAGCGTGTTATAACAAAAAAATTAGTGTATTACTACAAAAAAATTACTGAACTATTACAAAAAAAATATCGACTATTACAAAAGTTGTGTCGAGTTATTACAAAAATTTTAATGTATTAGGTCTGAGGTTGAGATTTATTGATTCAGAAAAAAAATCGACATTTTGGCTATTACTCAAGAAAATTTTCAGTCTCTTTTATATATTTCATTATTCTTCCACAATCTTCCATTCAGCAAGATTTCGTTCTTTAGTTGAGAAACTCGCGCCTATTTTTACAATCCGCTTGCCACTTGCCTTGTAAGGTTCCGCATATCTGGATTTCTCTATCTGCCACAGAGCCTCGTCTGCGCTTTTGTCCCGCTTGAACTCGAATATGAATACGTTGTTCACATTCTGTAGCACGCAGTCCGCACGCCCGAATGATGATGTCTCCTCAACGGTTGACCATTGACCTAGCAGCGTGAACACAAGGTAGAATACGTTCTGGAAATTCTGCTCGATGACGGTGTCCTCTTTTTCCTTTTTTACTGTTGTGTAGGGAAGTGTAGCAAAAAGCGCCTTGAACCTTGCCATGACGCTCTCGATGTCGCCTTTTTTTATGTCGCGCGCAAATGAGACAACGTCAAGTCCTGTGGAGCAGTTGTTGTTCAGTATCGCCGGGGCAAGAGAGTTTATGAACGCGTACTTGACCTCGTCGTTCGGGTATTTTAGAAGGTATACGCCGAATTCCTTGTCGTAGCCCTTTATAGTAAGGTATCCGGTCTGATAGAATAGGGGGATCGGGTTAGGGTTGTCCGTGCGGTAGTCCTGCAGTTCCTGGGCGGTTGCCTCTGTGCCGTTTGAAAGATCCATGTAGTTCATCGTGCTTTCCTGCAGCTTCTTTATAAGGAAGGTAGGGGTTCCTGTTGAAAACCAGTAAAGCGAGAAATCCTTGGCATAAAGGGCATTCAGCAGGCTGAACGGATTGTAGACACCGGCTCCCTCATGATGGAAGTGATAGCCGTCATACATCTGTTCAAGTTTTCTTATACATTCATCCTTTGAGAGTCCGTTTTTTTCTGCGAAACTGTTTATTTCAGGCTCAAGGTTTAAGAGCATTTCTTTTTCTGTGATTCCGCAGATAGTGGCATACTGGCTTGTGATTGATATGTCGTTCAGTTGGTTCAGGTCGCTGAATATGCTTACCTTGCTGAATTTTGTGACACCGGTAAGGAACACGAATTTCAGATCTTCGTCCAAAGCCTTGAGTGTGACGTACAGGCCGCGCAATGTTTCCCGGTTATCGTTTACAAGACTTTCGTTGCTCTGTGCATCAAGAAGGGGCTTGTCGTACTCGTCAATAAGGACAACGGCTGGAAGCCCGGTCTTTTTGCGTGCTGTCTGGACTATGTTTATAAAACGGCCAGCAAAATTTGTTGAGTCAAGAGAATCTGTGAAAGTTGTTTGTACAGTATATTTTTTTTCATATTCTTCCAGCTGAAGGTTTATGGTTTTTTCAAGTGAATTCTCTTTTGAAAAACTGTTCTGTGCAAAATTCAGATAAATCACCGGGTAAGGCTTCCATGCGTCCGGATTGTCTTCTTCAAGCTGTTTAATCTTTAGTCCTGCGAAAAGCTCTTTTTTTCCTTCAAAGTAGGCCTTTAACGTTGAAAGAAAAAGGCTCTTTCCAAAGCGGCGCGGACGGCTCAGGAAATAAATTTGTCCTGTGTGGACAAGGCTGTAGATAAATTCTGTCTTGTCGATATAAATGTAACCACTTTCTCTGAGTTTCTCAAAGCTCTGAATGCCGATTGGCAATTTTCTGATTTTTTGCATATTAAAATAATAACATACAGAAAGATAAAAATAAACTATTTTTTTATTTGCTCGGGAAAGCTAAAAATTCTGCTTTAAATTAAAAAGATATTTATATAGTCCTGCTGCTGTAAGCAAATATTTTGCAAAGTTTGCAGCATTTGGATTATATTTGAAAATTATTTTCATCTCATCTTTTGGATTTTTCCTTGTTTTGCAGACAAAAGATGCTTTTTTCCTAAAAAAACTTTCGACAATTTCCGGGTCAGAAAGAATTGCCTCTTTGTGTTTTTCAAAAAGCATTTCCATTCCTCTTACACCTTTTTGAGGATTTTTTGTTATGGAATCTTTTTGCTGGTAGACATCAACAAGAACTGCTTGCTGATAATATAATTTATATTTTTTTACTAAATCAAGGGAGAGTGCCCAGTCTGTAAATCTAGGTTGGTTTTCATCAAATAGAACATATTTAAAACATTCTGCTTTTCCAATGATTGTCTGGGATGTAGTACAGTTGTATTTCAATAATTGCTTATATGAAACAAAACCTTCTTTTACTAATTTTTCATTCGGATGATTATATAAATATTTGTGAGTATCTTCATCGTTTACGGCAGTCTGACAGCATAAAATGTCCGCATCAACTTCTTGAAATTTATTCATCTGGACTTCTAGTTTATTCAGATGCCATATATCATCACTGTCGTGATGGGCGATATATTCACCAGAACTTTCTTTTATGCCAGTGTTTCTCGCCGCATTTTGCCCTTTGTTTTTAGGATGTCTGATAACTTTTAGCCTTTTATCATTGATTTTTTCCAAAATGTCGATTGTATCATCAGTTGAGCAGTCGTCAACAACAATCAACTCGATATTCTTGTAAGTCTGATTCAAAACAGAGTTTACCGAGGCTAGAATTGTATTTTTTCTGTTGTAAGTCGGAATAATTACAGATACTAATGGTTCGTTTTGCATGGTTTATTGTTGCTAATTTTTTTTGTTAACAATAGCGGAAACTACAACTTGTACTATGACAGCAATGGCAGTTGCTATTGCTCCTGGTGTATTTCCTTTTGAGCCTAAATATATAGTTGCGGTGATTCCTGCAATTCCAAATATAAAGGATAGTATTTGACCAAGTATTACAGAGATTATATTTCCTTTCACTAGGGCTGATTGAGATGCATCTTCTGTTTTTGCATGGTTTTCAGCTAATTTTATAATTCGTTCTGGATATGATTTATCTATTTCACCATAACCTTTTAGAATATCAGGATGAGGTATAGCCCCTTCAAATACAACTTGCTTTTCTTTGTAAAGAGCAACCCCGGCTTTATCTGTTGCTGAAGCTTTTTCGTTTTTTGTCATTTGGTTTCGTGGCATAAGAAATTCCTGTCTTTATATCATTCCCTGCTTTGCTGAACATACGTGCAACAAATTCAAAATCTTTAGCAACTGAACTTGATGCCGTTTTTTGAATTCTAGGAGAAATTGAATTAATTTGACCAAAAAGATTTTTGTAGAAATATTCCATGTTTTTCCTCCTATGTAACATTTTAACATAAAACCATTTATTTGTCAGTTATAATTTACAACTGCTAAATAATACAACTATTTTTCTAGAAAATATTCGTAAAGTTTGAAGTGAAAAAGCATTTTGTTTTTTAACTGAAATTCAATATAATTTTAGTTTTATTAAAATTAATTTTAGAAAATCTTTTATTATATTTTTCTTCATTTTGTCAACAACCTTTAGTTTTTTATAGAATTCAATATTATTTTCGTCAAATATACATTCATTTCTAGTAAATAAAGAATCTTCAATCGTTTCTGGCATCCTGTTCCAAGCGCTTACATCAGTTCTTTTCTTTGTTGCTGCGCGGTCTTTTATTCTTTTTTCTATTTGCTGCGGACTTCGATATTGATAATGTTTTACAAGTATTTTTTCTGGTGCCATAATACCGATATTCATAGGATATTGGCTTGCAATTCCATTGTCCCATTGTATATTTTTCCTATATCTAAAAAATCTGCCTTCTGACCAGCATGTCGGTTTTAAATATTTTATATACTTTTTATCTTCTTCAAAGTTTCCAGAAAAATCATATTCTTTTAAATCCTCTTTTGTAAGAACATAATCAATAGATTTTTTAGAAACCCATTGGAATCTTTTTGGTATTCTTTGCAAAAAATCTCTGGGATTCTCAATATAAAATTCATCTGCATCCAGCGCATAACACCACCAGTCTTCCTTTGTGGAAAGATGCCGGAATTCATTAAAAACATCAGCTCTCATTCCTCTTCTGAATGGACCGAAGTCTTGTTTCCATGGAGTGATTATTTCATTCTTCATGGACTGTATAATTTCCCATGTTCCGTCTGTAGAGCCGTTGTCTATTATAAAGATTTTATTAGCCCATTTTTCAGCTTCTTTTAAAACATAGCCAACAATATCAGCTTCATTTTTTACAAGCATTATTGCAAAGATTTTCATATCCGCATTTTAGGGGTACTTTTTGTTTGTCCATTTTCTGCGGATATGTTTTTGTTTAGAAAAGTTTTAAGGCAATTCCAATCCGCAGTAGAATTCTTTTAAGCAGTGATTGCTGTAAAGAATTGCGGACAGGTATTTCTCTGTACCCCCCCCCCATGAGTTTTTAATTCGTTGTTATCAAGCAGACAATTTTTTTTGTCTGCCAGAAGTTGCTTAAAGTTTGTTTCCTTTACATGTCTGAAGCAAATTCCATCTTTTTTGTTTGCAAGGGAATTTCGTAAATCAAGCCTGGCTTGCATTTGCTTTGGTGAGCGGAACTGGTAATGTTTCACAAGAATTAGTTCTGGTGCTAAAAGTCCGGCATATTTAGGGTAGTGCGATGTTGCGTCAAATTTCCATTTTAACGATTTTCTGTAGCGGAAAAACCTTGGCTCGCTCCAGCAGGTATTCCTTAAATATTTTATATGATCTTTGTCTTTCTCAAAATCGCCGGAAAAATCGTATTCTTCCACATCTTCTGCTGTTAAAACATAGTCAAGAGATTTTTTTGCTACCAGTGAATATTTTTTAGGAATTTTTGCAAGACAATCCTTCGGATTGTCATAATAAAATTCGTCTGCGTCAAGTTTAAAGCACCACCAGTCTCCGTCTTTTGCTTCGTACCTAAATTCATTGAACACATCTGCCCGAAGTCCGTTTGAATATGGTCTAAAATCCTGTTTCCATGGAACAACAATATCATCTGCAAGAGACTGTATAATTTCCCATGTTCCATCGGTAGAACCATTGTCCATGATAAAAATTCTGTTAGCCCATTTTTTTGCATCAAGAATAACACTTTTTACTATGTCCGCCTCGTTTTTCACGAGCATTATGGCAAATATTTTCATATAGTTCCTTTTTATATTATATTGAAGAGTTTTATTGTTTACTCTTCAACAATCTTCCATTCAACAAGATTTCTTTCCTTTGTGGAAAAACTTGCGCCGATTTTCACAATCCGTTTTCCGCTTGCCTTGTATGGCTCCGCGTATTTGGATTCCTCTATCTGCCTCAACGCCTCGTCCGCGCTCTTGTCTCGCTTGAACTCAAAGATAAAGACATTGTTCCTGTTCTGGAGCACGCAGTCCGCTCGCCCGAACGATGATGTCTCCTCCACAGCCGACCACTGGCCAAGCAGCGTGAACACAAGATAGAACACGTTCTGGAAATTCTGCTCGATGATAGTGTCCTGCTTCTCCTTCCTTGCGGTCGTGTAGGGAAGCGTTGAGAACAGGGCCTTGAACCGGCCCATGACGCTCTCTATGTCGCCTTTCTTTATGTCCCGCGCGAAGGAGACAACGTCAAGCCCTGTCGAGCAGTTGTTCTTTAGCACTGCCGGTGCAAGGGAGTTTATGAACGCGTACTTCACCTCGTTGTTCGGGTATTTTAAAAGATACACACCGAACTCCTTGTCGTAGCCCTTTATTGTGAGGTAGCCTGTCTGGTAGAAGAGCGGAACCGGGTTCGGGTTGTCGCTCCTGTAATCCTGAAGTTCCTGCGCGGTGGCCTCCACGCCGTTTGACAGGTCCATGTAGTTCATTGTGCTTTCCTGCAGCTTCTTTATGAGGAATGTCGGGGTTCCGGTCGAGAACCAGTAAAGGGCGAATTCCTTTGAGTAAAGCGCGTTCAGAAGGCTGAACGGATTGTAGACACCGTCAGCCTTCTGATGGAAATGGTAGCCGTCATACATCTGCTCAAGCTGGTTCACACATTTTTCTTTTGAAAGTCCGTTTTTTTCTGCGAATGCGTCTATCTCAGGACTGAGGTTTTCGAGCATCTCTTTCTCTGTTATTCCGCAGGCTGTGGCGTACTGGCTTGTGATTGATATGTCGTTCAGCTGGTTCAGGTCGCTGAAGATGCTCACCTTGCTGAACTTTGTTACGCCTGTAAGGAATACAAATTTCAGGTCCTCGTCCAGGGCTTTCAGCGTCACGTACAGGCCGCGCAGTGTCTCGCGGTTCTCGTTCACAAGCTCCTCATTGCTCTGGGCGTCAAGAAGAGGCTTGTCGTATTCATCAATCAGGACGGCAACAGGAAGCCCGGTCTTTTTGCGTGCGGTCTGCACAATATTTATGAAGCGGCCGGCAAATCTGTTCTCTATTTCTGTAATGTCATAAATCTCTTCATATTTTTTTAGCTGTAAGTTTATGCAGTCAGCAAGAGTTCCCTTAGAAGAAAAATTGTCCTGCGCAAAATTCAGATAAATAACAGGATAGACTTTCCATGCGTCGAGATTGTCCTTTTCAAGCTGCTCAATCTTAAGCCCTGAGAAAAGCTCTTTCTTCCCCTCAAAATAAGCCTTTAATGTTGAAAGAAAAAGGCTCTTCCCGAAACGGCGGGGCCGGCTCAGAAAGTAAATTTGCCCTGTATGAACAAGGCTATAGATAAATTCTGTCTTATCGATATAAATGTAACCACCCTCGCGGAGTTTTTCGAAACTCTGGATACCAATCGGCAATTTTCTGATTTTCTGCATGTAAAAATAATAGCATAGAAAAGGATAAAAATAAATTACTATTTTTATTTACTCTAGAGATATGAAATTCGTATGCGCATAATGTTTTTTCCAAAAAACTAAAATCAAAAAGACAAAAAATGCTGCAATTGTTACAACTATCCCTAAAGAAAAATAAGTATTTGAATAACTCAATTCTATATGATGATTTCCTTTTGGTATAGAAAGTTCCATAAAAGCTGTTTTTGCAAGTTTTATTTCGGTTTTGCTTCCATCAATTTTTGCTTTCCAGAATTTTGAATATGGAATAGAAAGAAAAACGCTGTTGTCATTTGAGAAATTTGCTTCTGCAGCAAGAGAATTGCAACCTAGTTTTACATTCTCAATCTGTTCTCCGTTTTCAGTTGAGCCAAATGGCAAAAATTCCGTGTTTTGATATATCTTATATTCAAGATATTTTTTTCCAGTGTCCTTAAAAAATTGAGGAATTTCATTTTCTTTGTTTTCTGGAACGAGATAATATTTTACATTGAAAATGGAAAACATCTCTTGATTGTTTTCTAGTCCATCAGTTTCAAGAGCGGTGGCTTTTTGCAAGTTTTGTTCCTTATAAAAATCATATAATTTTGAATTTATTATAGACCAATAATATGTTGTTCCCTTTATTCCTATAACAGCTGGAATATTCTTGCTCAAGAGATAATGTGTTTCAACTCTATAAAATATACTGTCTTCATTGATTGAAAATGGAGTTTTATATTCTTTTAGCAATTTGGCAAAATTCTTGCTAGAATATGCATCATTCAAATAACCAAGACCTTTTGGTGAATATCTAAAATTTGCTTGAAAAATTACGGAGGATAAAATCAATGTAAAAAAAAGAGTTTTTTTTGCTCTTTCTGATACTTTAAATTTATAAAACAAAAAAATAAAAATTAGGCTGATAAAAGAAAAAATGTGGGGAAATAAATATTCCTTTTCTATAGTTTTATCCAATGGACAAAGCATAAAAACAAACAAACTATAGCATAAGCAGATTAGGATAATTCTTCTAATCTTTTTTAAGTCGCATTTTATAAAATAGGGAAGTGAGTAAACTGTAGCTATTGCTATTAAAAAACTGAAAGAAAAGCACCATCGGTTTGTTTTATAACCAAATCCATTAAACATATATCCAAAAAATGGAATAAGAAAAAATATTAGCCCGATTGCAATGAATAATTTTATTTGCTTAGATATTTTGTTGTTTTTTAAAAAGACAAAAACCAATAGAGGTAAGCACGGAGCGGCATATCCAAAAAAAGAGTACGAACCAAATTTTGTCGGTGCAATAAAACCTATAAACATTTTTACATAATAAACTATTCCATAAAACATTGTCGGAAAAGAATTTTCCTCAGTTCTTCCGCATGAAAGAAATCCTGAAACATTCGGGAAGAAAATTGCAGCTGCCATGCAGATTCCAAGAAAATATCCTGCTAAAGCTAAAAGAATATATTTCCATATACTCCTATATTCCTGTTTTGGAAATCTATAGAAAAATCTTACAATAGCATATATGAATACAATTATGCTGAGCATATAGAAGAAATAAAAATTGCAGGCGCAGGCAATAAACACAAAAAAAGCGAACGGCAAAAAATTCTTGTTGTCAAAAATTTTGTCTATTCCTATAAGCAGTAAAGAAAGCCATATCATTGGATTTACAAAATATGGATGCCTGACCGCACAATAAAAAGAGAATCCGCAAAAGATGTATACAAAAGCACCGCAGAGCGAGGAATATCTGTCAAAATTGTGATATTTGCAGTAAGCAAAAAAAGCCAAGCCGATACAATAAAGCCTAAGAAATATATTTATTGTATATAAGACAGGCGTTTTTTCAGGGGTAAAAAATACGGACAAAAACGAAAACGGGTCACCAATAACATAGTAGTGAAGGGTCTGTATTATATCTGCCCCGAACCCAAGATTAAAATCCCATTGAGGAATTATTAGTTTGCCCTGTGCAAAAAGATTATAAAAAATTGAACGGAGATATTTTCCGTAATATATAAGAGCTGCAATATGCTGGCTTCTGCCGTCGCCTGTTGTAAAAAATGTTTTTCCAAGAATAAAATAAAAAGAAAAACATGCCAGCGAAACTGCGGCAAAAATTACTGTATAAAAAGCTAGGAATGATAAATTTTTACTTTTAAGAGATTTCATGATTTTTTCCTAAAGTTCTTTTAAAGTGTTGTATTCAATTTTTCTGTTTTCTGACAGATGAAATTCGTTGAATCCTTCTTTTTTGAATTCGCTGGTGAGTTCAGATTTTAGCATTGTTCCTGGATGAAAAAGAAGTTCAATATTTCTGTTATGTCTTTCTGCCTTCTTTATGAATTTTGGCAGAACTTTTTTTAGTCTTGAATCCATTTTTCCGCTGAAATATACACCGCAAAGATAATTTACAGGCAGTTTTTTTGAAACAAGATACTTTTTTACTTTTATGGAATAGAAATTCAGAATCAGGCATTTGACTGTATTAATTGAAAAAATATTTTTTCCGCCATAAAGCAATATTGGGTCTTGTGTATTTCTTATGTATTCAATTTTACAGCCATCGTTTTCTAGCTCAAAAACAACTTCTTTTAACGCCTCAAAAACAACTGGAATCATGTGCGGATGCTGGTGGCTGTCTATTCTGATTGCATTTTTGTCTATTATATTTGAGTCAAGACATTTTTTTATCTGTGCCAGAATTTCTGTTTTTAACTGAAGCTTTATCTTTTTCCGCATAAACGGAATGTAGTTCCACATAAAAAATTTTCCCCATGAAACTGTAAAAAATCCTTCTGAATCAACTAAATCTGGAAGCAAAGATTTTTCAGCACAGCATTTTCCTTCCATAAAATTCAAATGAACTGAAACAAGAAGTTTTTTATTTAATTTTTCCTGAATAGAAAGAAATTTAGCTGACGCAGTTTCAAAATATTCAAGATTCGGAATAATACTTATGCTGTCAAGTTTGCATTCTGCACACAATTGCAGAATGTCGCTATCGGAATTTTCACTAAGCGCAAAATCATCAGCATGAATATCAACAATTCTATTCAATTTTTTCTCCTATGATATATTGCGGGCGACCTTTTACCTCATCGTAAATCTGAGCAATATAAACTCCGATTATTCCAAGACAAACCATTACACCGCCGAAGCCGATGAGCGTAATGCAAACGAGGGTAGGGAATCCGCTGGCGGCTTTTCCTGTAAAGAATGAAATCAATGCGTCAATTGCAACTCCGATTCCTATAATAGTAAAAATACAGCCTATTACTGTTACAATATGAAGCGGAGCATAACTAAAACAAATCACATTGTTTATCGCATATTTTATAAGCGATTTTGTTGACCATTTTGAAGTTCCGTTGGCTCTTTCTGCGACTTCATAGTATACAGTTGTCTTTTTGAATCCTACCCAGAATGAAAGCGCCCGGAAAAATGTGTTGCGTTCTTTTAGCTTTGCAAGCTCTGCTACAACTTTCTTGTCTAGAAGTTTGTAGTCGCTGGAATTTTTCATGTCCATGCCGACGGCTTTGCTTATCATTCCGTAAAAAACTTTTGTGAATAGCTTATGAAAAAGTCCTTCTTTTCCTCGGTTGGATTTTACACCTTCGACAACTTCATATCCTTCTTTCCATTTTTTATACATTTCAACAAGCACAAACGGCGGATGCTGCAAATCTGCATCAAGAAGAACTGTACAATCACCGGTAACGTTTCTTATTCCTGCAAAGAGAGCGGCTTCTTTTCCGAAATTTCTTGAAAAAGAAACACATTTTACCCGGTTGTCTTTTTCATGCAATATACGGATTTCCTGCAAAGTATTATCCTTTGAGCCATCATTTACAAACATAAGCTCAAAGTCTGCATCGTTTATACCCCCCCCTCTATGAAAATTTCACTGATTGCGTTATAAAAAGGGAGTATGTTTGCCTCCTCATTATAGCAAGGAACTATAAGCGAAATTTTATTCATTTGTTTCTTCCTCCGTTTTGTCTAGTTTATCTATAGAAACATCTTTTTTTTCTTTAAAAATCACAAGGAAACTAAGCTAAGCCCTTTGTCCAGACAGTTTGTCTGAAAAATAACGAATTTTATGCAGCCATCTTTTTGGTGATGATTGCAGAAGGAAAACTTCCTTCCTTG
>ONHK01000009.1 GCA_900317625.1 uncultured Treponema sp. | reverse complement strand
GGATTTCAAAATTAGCAGAAGAAGCTCTTGAATATAGTTAATTAGAGGGCTGGAGAGCCCAAAAACTTAGTGTTGTAATTGACACTAATCATAGGAGATGTTTATGGTATTTTCCAGCTAATGTTTCTTTTTATGCAATAGGTTAAGGCATGTAAATAAAACAAGCCTTTTTAGAAACAGATGCGGTGTTGAGTATGAGGAAAATTCATGTAAAGGCTGTATCAATAAAATATTCTGAGAAAGAAAGAGGGTATTATTAATATCAATACATTAAGTTCAGCTGCGGTTGAACACAAATCCAACGAAGTGCCATTTGCACTCTATAAAAATTCATTGAAAAACAGTAAAGATAAAGGTTATTATGCGCGCGTAATAAATCAGGGAACTTGTACTATGGAAGACTTGGTCTGCGATATTATTACAGCAGGGCTTAATAAGGAATATTCAAAAGAAGATCTCCTTACTGTTGCAACGCTTTTAAAGAATGCAAAGCTCGCAAGGATTCTTACAGGTTGTACTGTCGATGACGGTTTTACAAAGTGTGCTTTGAAGCTGTCTGGCGGATTTATGTCAAAGAATGATAATTATAGTACAGAGCGTCATACACTTTCTGTGTCATGCAGCATTAATCCGGAGGCAAAGGAACTTGTAAAAACAATAGTTCCTGTAATCCGACAAGGGAATATCATTGAACCAGAGATTACAGGTGTCTTTGATCTTGAAACTAAAACTGATAATTTCCTTACAAGAAACGGCTTTCTTGATATAAAGGGAACGAATATTGCAGTTGCAGGAGAGAATGAGGATATCGGTATTTACTTTGTGAACAGTGTAGATGAGTCTAAGACCATAAAGCTTCCAGTGGAAAAACTTGGGCGCAATGAACCTAAAAGAATTTCATGTGTTGTGCCTGGAGAACTTGAATCTGGCAGTTATAAAATCATGGTAAAGACACAGTTTACATCTGGAAAATATTTCTCAAAAGAAACAAAGACAAACATATTCAAAAAAGAATTTCATGTTGCCTGATAGTTTGATGAGGTAATATTGAACCCGGTGTTTTCAGTTGAAGTATGCTTCTTCTGGGGATACCGGGTTTTTTATATTTAAACTATTGTATTACAGGTAAGTTAATTGGTTAAGAAACAGGGGTATTCAGCAGGCAAAATTTAGACTGAATTTAGACAAAATTTAAGCTATACGTTAACAAAATTCAGGCTAAATTTAGATAAAATTCAGACTGCACGTTAACAAAATTCAGTATGAATTTAGACAAAATTTAGACTACACGTTAACAAAATTTAGCTTGAATTTCGGTACAGTTTACTTCCTGTTTTTGATACCAATATCTGTGCTGAATCCTTATATTGAATATATTGCCACCGATTATAACAAATCATTAATTTGACAGATTAATATAGTGGACTTACAATTTTTGATGGGAAAGTTATTAAAAAAAAGTTTGGTTCTTGCCTGATAAAATAAGGAAAAATTATGAAAAGTTTTAAAGTTCTGTCGGTGGTTTCGATGATTTTTGGCGTTATGCTGTTTTCGTCTTGTTCGGATCTTATTTCTGAAAAGAATGGTGTTGAGTACGGCTCGATTTCGATTACCCCCGAAAGCAGGGCGATTTTTGCCGGTGATATAAAAACTGCAAAGGCAAAAATTTCTGGCTTTGATTCAAACGGTGAAAAATTTGAAAAATATGCTTCATCTGCTGATGTTGAGGAAGGAACTGGAAAAGGAACATTTTCTAGAATTGAAAAAATTCCTGTCGCAAAAAATGCGGTTGTGGAAGTTCAGGCTTATGGAGATTCTGCCGCAGATTCAAAAATTGATGGAATTACACTGTATGCGGTCTGCGATGTAAAGGCAGGCGAAAATAGTTCCGTAACTGTAAACTGGGAAACTTCCAGAAAAGGCAAGGTTCTTGCGGCTTTGCTTGAAAAAAATGTGAATCTTACAAATCTTACAGATGAACAACTTTCTTCTATATATAATGCAATTCCTGATACACACGCAAGTCTGATTAATACAGAGAAAATTGCTACAGATTTTAAAGGAAACACTTTAAATGCAAGTTCTGCTTATGTGCTGAAACCAGGAAGTGTAAAGATTACAGCAAATGGCTGTTCCGGATGTACAATCCAGGTTTCTGACCCGAACTCAAAGGTTTCTAAAGCTGTTTCTGGCGATTCTGCTGAACTAACGATTTCTGATGTTGCGCCTGGAACTTGGAATGTTTACGCTGTAAAAGACGGTACGGTTGTAAAAAGTGGAAGTGTAACGGTTACATCTGGTGCAGCGGCGGAAGTTGTGCTGGGAGAAGAAACTCATGAAGGTTATAGAATTCATTTTTTAAATGCAGATTCATGGTCTGTTCATAAACTTTATGCATATTCTTCAGAATCAGACGAAACAAAGAAAGATACTTGGCCTGGAAGTGATATGAAAAAATCCGCCGATGGCTATTATATTGACTTGACTAAAGAGTGGGTTTTGCCAGGAGTTACACGTGTAATTTTTTATGGCGGTAATAATAATGACCGTTATCCTGCTGATCGAGAACCAGGTAAAATTATTCCTGAGAATACAACAGATGCATGGTTCGATTATTCTACAAAGAACTGGTCAACAACAAATCCAAATCAGCCAGTTCCTCCATCTGTAACAATTCCTTCAAAGGCATACTTGGGCGGAACTTTTACAATCTCTGTTCAAAGTGATTCTGCTTTAATTCAGAACTCAGTTTCAATCAATGGAACATCAAAAACACTTGCAATTGGCTCGAACTCATTCAATGTTTCGGACTTTACAACTTCTGTTGGAACAATATCAGTCTCTGGAACAATTTCAAATTCCGCAGGAAGCAAAAGTGTTTCAGGCTCGATTTCTATTGTTGAAAAACCGGTGAATAGAATTGTTTCGGATTGGAATGAACTTCGTATTTATCAAATCATGGTTTCATCTTTCCAAGATGGTGATTCAAGTGTTGGTTATGGAACTGGTTATGGTCCTGGTCCTCATAATGGAGATTTGCGTGGAGTTATAAATGCCTTGGATTACATAAAGTCTTTAGGAATGAATGCAATCTGGCTTACTCCGATTTTCACTTCTGATGGAAATAATCAGCTTGATTCAACAGGTTACTTCTGTAGCGACTATTTTAATGTCGATCCAAAATTTGGTGGAAACGCTGTTTTTGAAGAACTTGTGGCAGAAGCTCATGATAAAGGTATTAATGTAATTCTTGACGGTGTTTTTGGTCATCATCGTGATACGGGTGTAAGCAAGCCTTCGCCAAAAGGAAAATATCCGTCTGGTGGAACAGATCCTGTAAAATATCCTGACAGTTTGGATTATTACAAGGAAGTTGCCCAGTATTGGATTGAAAACTATAAGATTGATGGTTGGCGTTTTGACCAATGCTATCAGGTTGGACTTGGAAAAGATGGCAATGGAACATCGGCTAATACAGGTGGGCACAATTATTGGTATGAAATCCGAACAGCAATAAAAGAATCTGCGTCTAAAAACGGAACAAAAGGTCAGGACTGGGGAACATTGGGTTATACAGTTGGCGAACATTGGGATAGTGAGCAAAATATTCAGGCAGGAAGTGTAAATCCGGGAACAGCGGCAGGTTATGGACTTCAGTCTTGTTTTGATTTCCCTAGTCGTTACAAGATTGTGCAGATGTTTGCTACGGAAGAATCAAAAAATATAAGTGGAACTTCTCTGTCTAATCTTGATTATGTCTATTCGAACTATACAGCAAAAGGTTACACACATCCGGAAGGTTATTATCCAAACTTGTTTATTACAAACCACGATTTGGTTCGCTTTGGAAACCTTGTGAATTGGAAGTTCTCAGAAAATAGAAGTTCAGAAAATTATTGGAAGCGACACAAAATAGCTCTTGCAAGTGTTGCCGCATATTCTGGTCCGATTACAATTTATTACGGTGATGAATATGGAATGATGACTGACGGTTATACTAATGGTATGAATGGTTGGTATAATGATAATATTGCCCGTGATGCTGGTAAAATCAGTGGTTTTAGTACAAAAGAGCAGGATTTGCATGATTACGTGGCTACATTAATGCAGGTTCGTGAAGAAAATGAAATTATGTGGAAAGGTTCTTCTTCTACAGTAACAAAGCAGAGTGATTTCTATGTTGGGAAGAAAACTTTGGATGGAAAAACTGTTAATTTTGCCATAAATAATTCTAGCTCTTCAAAAACATTCTCTGCAACAGGAACAGATCTTGTTACAGGGGAAAATGTTTCTGGCTCAGTCACTGTTCCAGCACTTTCTGCAAGGTTCGTTCTTGTAAAATAACTCTAAGGGTTTTGCTCCGTGTGGGAAAAGCGGGGCAGAATCTTTGTTGCGTTTTAGCGAGAGAGTCTTGGAGGAAAAATGAAAAATGTTTTGTCGCGGTTTGCTGTCTTTGTTTCGTTCTTAGCTGTTTTTCTGTTTGCCGGATGTTCAAATGGTCTTGAAGTAAAAAATGATTCGGATTTTTCAGCAAAGTATGGAACTCTTGTAATAAATCAAAAATCGGAGCGTGCAGTTCAATCTGAGCAGATTGTAACTGCGGATGTATGTGTTGTTGGCTCTGATATGGAAACTGTTTTTGCGGATTCTGTTTCTGTGTCTGGTGGAAAAGGCAGTTATAGAATTGAAAATATTCCGGTTGGAAAAAATCGTGTTGTCATTGTTCAGGCTAAAAGCGGCACTTCTTCTGATTCGAAAATTGAAGGAATTTGTCTTTCTGCTGTTGTTGATATTGAATCTGGTGAAAATAATTTAAGTCTAATAAACTGGGATTCTTCTGTAAAAGGAAATCTTTATAAAGCGCTGATTGATGAAAAAATTCCAACAGCTACATTTACAGACGAGCAAGAAACTGCTGTTGAATCTGCTGTTCCTAAAGGAACTCATGCGTCCCTTATTGATTTTTCAAAAATCGCTTCTGATTACAAGGAAAATCCTGAGCGTGCGTTTAATTCTTCTGACTATATCTTAAAAGCTGGAACTGTTTCTGTTAATGCTCAGAATGCGGCAGGATATTCAATCTGGTTGAATGATCCTATTTCTTCTGCAGAGAAAATTAAAGTTTCTTCGGACGGAACTTATTCAGTAAATAATGTTGCTCCTGGTTCTTGGTCATTGTATATAGAAGATAACAGTGGAAAAATTTCAAAACGCTCTGTAACTGTAAAATCTGATAAAGTTTATAATGCCGGAAAAATTGGTGAGCAGCAGACTTTTACTGGCTACCGCGTGCATTTTTACGGTGCGCAGTGGAGCACTTACAAAATCTACTATTATAATAGCACAACGCAAACTGTTTCTACTTGGGATTCTATGCCATCAATGAGCGCAGAATCTGACGGCTATTACTACGATTTGAAAGAATCTTGGGTTACTGCCGGAACAACAATGGTAATTTTCTACGGCGGAAGCAACAGTAACCGTTACCCGGCAGACCAGCAGGATGGCGTTAAGATTCCTGCAGGTGTAAAAGAGGCTTGGTTCAACTTTGCGACAAAAACTTTTGAGACTTCAAATCCGTTCAGTACAGAACCAGTTGTTTCAATCAGTCCGAGCGGAAACGTTTCGTTTAGCGGAGCGAATCAATCTGTGACGGTTACTGCAAAAAACTGCACTTCCGCAAAATACACAACAGACGGAAGCGATCCGAAAACTTCTGCAACGGCTATTTCTTTTGATTCAAGCAAAAGTTTTACAGTTGGCGACGGAATCTCTGTTGGCGAAACTGTAACCGTAAAAGTTTGGGGAACGGACGGCACAACAGAAGTTTCTGCAAGTTCTGTTTTCACAAAGATTGATAAGCCTTCAACTCCAACCCGGCTTGGCGCATATTACACAAGCAGCGCAACATCGTTCAGCATTTGGTCACCGGATTCAAGCAATGTAAAGGTTACGGTAAAACCGGTTGGCGGAACAGAACAGACTTACACTTGTACAAAAGACTTTCAGGTTGATGGGGATTATCCGGATTCCGCGAATATTTACGGCATAACAGTTTCGGGCGATTTGCACCTTTCGGAATATCAGTTCAAAATCGACGGCGTGGCAGTGCGCGACCCTTATGGTAAGATGATTAAGTACGACGGAAATCAGCAGAAAACGAATGTTCTTTGCAACAATACAGCATTCTATACTGGTGGACCAACAGGTTCTTCTTGGGCAGGTCCTAGCGTGAATATTGTTGTTGATATGGACAAAACCGAACCCACTGGTGGCTGGGCAACTCGACCAGTTTTTGAAAAACGAACTGATGCAGTTGTTTACGAAGTTCATGTTGGCGATTTTACTTCTTCATCTACATGGAACGGAACTGAAAAGTATAGAGGAAAGTTCCCAGGAATGACAGAAACCGGAACTACATACACAAGTGGAAATACAACTGTAACAACTGGTCTTGACCATTTAAAGGAATTAGGAGTTACGCATGTTCAGATTATGCCGATGTACGATTTTGCAACAAAATATGTAGACAAAACTGGCGAAATCTATAACTGGGGTTATGACCCGGTAAACTATAATGTTCCAGAAGACAGATATTCAACTTGCCCGGGTGATTATGTTGAACGAATCCGCGAAGTAAAGGAAATGATTAACGAGTTCCACAAGAACGGAATTCGAGTTGTGATGGATGTTGTTTACAATCATACTTTTGCAAATGAAATGTTCGAAAATATTTCCTCAAAATATTACACTGCAACTGATTTGTCTGGATGCGGAAACTCAGTTGATGTTTCTAATTCAATGGTAAGCCGAATGGTTCGTGATTCTTTGGAATATTGGGCAGAAGAATACAATATTGACGGCTTTAGATTTGACCTTATGGCAATCTTTACAAGAGCGGCGTTAAAAGACTGGGGCGAGTATTTGAACAATACAAACGAAGAAACAAAAGACAGAAATCTTTTGATGCAGGGCGAGCCTTGGCAGTGTAATAATAATTCTTCTTCAAATTATGGTTATGCTTCTGCAATTTCGGAACTTTCTAATGCCCATATTGGATGTTTTGCTGGAAAATGGCGTGAAACTTTAAAAGGTTCAAGTGATGACGGAAAAACTTTGGGTTACATCTTTAGCGGAAAAACTGACAAAGACGGTGACTCTACTTATTGGAATACAACTGTGGGGTTACGTGGTTCAGGTACAGGCTTGGGAAGTGACAGTGAAGGTGTTTGGACACGATATTTTACTGCAAATCCAGAGCAGACTGTAAATTATCTTATGGCACACGATAATCTTTGTTTTTATGACAAAATCGTTGCCGCAGGAACTAGTTATACAAATTATGCGGACGCAATCGTTAAATTCGGACATGGAATCTTGCTTTCAGCTCAGGGAATTCCGTTCATTCACGCAGGCGACGAATTTCTTCGTACAAAGGCGGTAGGAACTTTTGCAAGCGAAGCCCACAACTCTTATATGTGGGGTCAGGAAATGAATCAGATTGACTGGAGTTACAAGGCAAAATACGTTGACTGTTTTAATTATCACAAAGATATGATTCAGTTCCGCAAGGACAACGATGCATTACGAAATAGAAATGGAGTCGGTTCAACAACGATAAGCGGAAATGTGATTTATTACACGATAACAAATTCTTCTTCTTCGCCAGCGAATGCGAACAAAACTTTAACAATTGTAATAAACCCTGGAAGTAATTTGACTTTAAGTGGAAAAGGTACAATGGTTATGAACAAAACTGGTGCTGTAAGTTCAAGTGATACAACGTGTGAAGGAACTGGCGTTACAATTTTTGCGCAATAAAATACTAAAAAAGTGATATTCCATCACATTCCGTGTGGGAAAAGCGGACTGTGGCGGTTTAATAAAAAAGTATGAAAATTTAAGGAAGGAAAAATGAAAAAGTTGGTGAAAATCATCGGTGGGCTTTTTTGCGCTCTGATGATGTTTGGCTGTTCCGATTTGGCGGAGCTGAATTCTGATTCAGGCGATGAATCGCTGGGAACTCTTTATTTTGATTCGAAATCGCGTTTTGTGGACGTTAGCAAGATTTCAAATGCAACTGTAAAAGTTTACAGTTATGGAAAGAAAACAGTTCAAAAAGATGGTGTAAGTGTAAACGGCGGAAAGGGAACTTTGTCTGTTGAAAATATTCCAGTTGGTAAAAACCGTGTAATCGAAATTTCTGGCTATAAGACAGCTGGTGTTCCTGTAAAAATTCTTTATGCGGTTACAGATATAAATCCTGGCGCAAATTCAATCGGTACAATAAAAGACGGTGTGGATTCAGCAAAGGGCAAGGCGTATCTTGCTTTGCTTAACGCAGGTGTTGATATTTCTTCTGTTGCACTCAGCGGTTTTGACGGTGTTTCCAGCGCATATCTTTTTGATGCGGACGGATTTGCTGCATCTTACAAAACTAATTCTTCCGTTTCTGCGGCAACGTATGCTCAGACAACAGGAACTGTAAAGTTTACCAACATAAAATCAGCTTCCGGTTATTCAGTCTGGATTGACGACCCTCTTTCTGGAAAACTTTCAATTGATTCTGACTCGACAACAAGCTCTTCTTTGAGCGGTGTTGCTCCTGGTTCATGGAAAGTGTATGTAAATGACGGAAGTGCAACAAAAGTTGTGGGAACTGTAACTGTTCCTAGTGGCGATTCTGCGGATTTTGATACTTTGATTGGAAATGCGCTGGCTGGAAAGACGGTTATTTTTGTAAAGTGTGCGGCAAATACAAATCTTTATGCTTGGACAGAAACTTCAAAAACTGAATTGTGTGGTGCGTGGTCTGGAACAACTTTGACAACAAAAGCTACTTCTGATTATATGAATGACCCTAGTGGCTGGTATATGGTTGATGTTACTGAAAAATATGGAAGCTCTACAGAAAAAATCAAAATTATTCTTATTCCTCAAGGTGGAAGTCAGAGTGGGGATTTGGAGTCAAATATTGCAGGGACTTTCTGGTATGACGGATCAAAATTCTATGATTCCGACCCTACAACCGTACCAACTTTAGACAGCAATGCTACATTAAAAGAAATCAAGGTGAATGGAACTTCTATCGGTCTGAAAACAGAATACGAAGTTCCTTTTGGAACTAAGGAAGTTACAGTTACGGCAGTGGCAAATTCTGCAAAAGCAACAGTTTCTGTAAGTCCAAGCGCTGATGACCTTGTTGTTGGAGAGCCAAAATCATTCTTGATTACAGTAACAGCACAAGACGGAACTGTAAAAACATATTCACTTTTTGTAATAAGAAAGGCAGAAGACCCGAATGATGTAACACTTTCTTCTATTAATGTAAACGGTTCTTCAATTGGTGCACTTTCTAGTTCTGGAACATCATTCAAAAAATCTCTAAGCGGTTCAGATGATTCTTGTTCTGTAAGTGTAACAGCAGAAGCAAGTTCAAGTTCCGCAGAAATAACAATAACCCCAAAAACTGCAACAATTACAGACGGAAAGTCGCAGGTATTCACAATTACAGTAAAAAATGGCTCAGCAAGCGCAACATACACATTGACAGTAGATTACACAAAAGTTGAGGCTTCTCAGTATTACTGGACGAATAAGAATGGTGCGGTCGGAGTTAATAAGACGATAAAAGCTTTGGCTGACTGGGATGAATCAATGAAAGTTGCTCAAGCTGCAGCCTGTGATACTCCGAGAGCATGGCTTGGAGGGCACGAATATCCAGATCCTGATTTATATGCTATTTTTGCCGCTTGGGATGATACAAACTTGTATTTGATGGTAGAGATTCCAAATGTTGATGGTGCAGATACGGTAGATAATGATCAATCTTATGCTGGCTCGCAGTTTCTTCCTATGGGCTGGGTGTTAAATACTGGTAAAGGTGTTGCTGGAGATGGAGCTTTGGTTGACGGAAACAGTGTCTGGCAAAAAGCATTGTTATATTCTTGGAGTACAGGAATAGACACAATGATTATGTATCATCCAAGGCTGGGCATAGGTGAACCTTCAGTTTTTCAAACTAATTCTGATGGAAAATTTTCTTATGATGATGAATATTGTGTTGGTTTTGAAAAAGCAGGTATTACTAGAGATGTTTATTTCAATGAGTGTGTAAGCAAAAATATGTGGGCAGCTGTTGTTGATGAGGAAGGAAATTGGGGCGGCAAAAAGAGCAAAGATATGAGTTCTTATAATTATATTGATTATCTTGCGGCAGGAAAAAAGATGTCTGCATATCAAGTGACAGTTCCTTTGGAATCTTTAGGTGTTACAAAATCTTATATTGAAGAAACAGGAATTTCTGTTGGGGTATTTTCTACTTATGGAGCTTCTACAATGGATTGTATACCTTGGGATTCTTGTATGATAGATGTTGCGGATGAGGCATATTCTTCAGATCCTAGTTCTTCTAAGGAAAAAGAAGATGTTGATGTAATTTCGGCTTCTCTCGCCCGAATCGGTCATATGTAAAAAAATCTCCTCTTCTTTGAATATTTGTTCTTAAGAAGAGGAATGAAAGCGTAAGCGGATTTGTAATTTGTGAAGACTTTGTGCGATAAAACAAATTAAAGTGCGTAGCACCCTGATAAATACAAGCGTAGCGCGAGCACAACCGTCTGGAGCAAATTGCAAATCCGCTGTAAGCGTTTGTTCTCAATCAATAAAAAAATGTAAAAATCTGCATAGAAAATCTTATTGGGCATTATTGCCCCTTTTCATTTTTGGCTATTACAACTAAAATTATATGAAGTCTAAAATATTTGGGGTGAACTTGTGAATTCTGGTTCTATTTTTGTTCAACAGCTTATAAATGGTTTGTCGCTTGGAAGCATTTACGCATTGATTGCGCTTGGCTACACCATGGTTTATGGTATTGTAAAACTTATAAATTTTGCCCACGGTGATGTTATGATGGTCGGTGCGTATGCTGGCTATTTTGTTCTTTTGGCTCTTGGAGCTAGCGCATTTGGAATGGCTGGCGCATTTATCGCAGCTATGGTTCTTTGCGGTCTTTTATCAATATTAATTGAACGTTTTGCATACCGCCCTTTGCGTGAATCTCCGCGTCTTAATTCTTTGATTACCGCAATTGCTGTTGAGCTTATCCTTCAGAATCTTATGCGCGTTCTTCCTTTTGTTGGTCCAGATCCGCGTCAGTTTCCTACAATGGAAACAAAGAACTTTACATTCGGAATTCTTTCTATTTCAAACCTTCAGCTTATTGTAATTATTTCCAGTGCAGTTCTTATGGTTCTCCTTAATTTTCTTGTAAACAAGACAAAAACTGGAAAGGCTATGCAGGCTGTTTCCTACGATTTAAAGGCGTCTGCCCTTATGGGAATAAATGTTAACAGAATTATTGCTATTACTTTTGTTGTTGGTTCTGTTCTGGCTGGTGCAGGTGGAGTTCTTTATGCAACGGCTTATCCGCAGGTTGATCCGGTTATGGGCTATATTCCTGGACTTAAGGCGTTTGTTGCCGCGGTTCTTGGTGGAATCGGCTCAATTCCTGGTGCAATGGCTGGCGGTATAATTCTTGGAATTGCAGAAACTTTAACAAAGGGATATTTAAGCAGTCAGTATGCGGACGCAATTTCTTACATAATCTTGATTGTGATTCTTCTTGTAAAACCGGCTGGTCTGTTCGGCAAAAAAACAACTGTTAAGGTTTAATCTTCTAGTGTTTTAGATTTTATGAGGTAAAAATGAAAAATAAATTTATACGAAATACATTGATTCTTTCAGTTGTAAGCCTTGTTGTGATTGCCGTTCCAACGCTTCTTACTTCAACAGGCATTATGGATGCTTATTCTTCCGGTGTTTTTGCTCTTGCCGGAATTTACGCGATTATGGCGATAAGCGTTAATATTATTTCTGGAATTACGGGGCAGCTTAGTCTTGGTCAGGCCGGGTTTATGGCTTTGGGTGCTTATGCGACAATCTTGCTGAATACAAATGCGCACCTTCCTCTTCCGCTGGCTGTGATTTGCGCTGGTCTTATAACTGCTTTCTTTGGATTTTTGATTGGTTTTCCGACTTTGAAACTTGAGGGGGACTATCTTGCGATTGTAACCCTTGCATTTGGAGAGATTATCCGCGTTGTCCTTGTTAATCTAAAGCAGTGGACTGGCGGACCTAACGGAAAATCTTTTCCTACAATCTTAACATTGAATCCGACTATTGCAGTTTTGGTTGTCGCAAGTGTTCTGGTTCTTGTTGTTGTTTTTGTTCAGAATATCATCCGTTCAACTTTTGGTCGTGCTATTCTTGCTGTGCGTGAGGATGAGATTGCCGCAAATTCGTGCGGAATACACGTTTTTCACTATAAAATGGCTGGTTTTGTTCTTGCAAGTTTTGTTGCCGGAATTGGTGGTGCGCTTTACGTTATGTATGTTGGTTTTATAAAACCGGAACAGGCTGCATTTACAAAGTCAATTGATTATCTTATCTTTGTTGTTCTTGGCGGAATGGGTTCTATGACGGGTTCTGTTCTTGCTGCCTTTGTTTTGACTTATCTTCAGGAAGCGTTGCGTTTTCTTCAGAATTATCGTCTGCTCTTTTACCCGGTTGTTCTTATTTTTGTTATGCTTTTCAGACCTCAGGGACTTCTTGGTACAAAGGAATTCAGTTTTGTTAACACGTTTGACTGGATTAAATCTGGTGGATTAAAGAAATTCTTTTTGAGTCTTCCTGCGAAATTTGCTAAAAAAGAGGTGAAATAATGGCTGAGAAAAAACTGGTTCTTCAATGTTCTGATGTTCAGATTGTATTTGGCGGTCTTTGTGCTGTAAGTGATGCCTCTTTTGATTTGTATGAAGGTGAGCTTGTGGGGCTTATCGGACCTAACGGTGCCGGAAAAACTACAATGTTCAATATGGTTTCTGGAATTTATACGCCTACAAGCGGACAGATTAGCTTTTGGGATAAAGATGACAAGGTTCACGTTATAAATAAACTTGGACCTGCCCAGCTGAATAAACTTGGAATCGCAAGAACTTTTCAGAATATCCGCCTTTTTGGAGAACTTTCTGTAAAGGACAATGTTCTTATTGCGCTTCACAATCAGCGCCGCGTCTCGGCTTTTGATGTTTTGTTCAGAACGCCTAAGTTCCGCCGCGATGAGCAGGTTATGTCTGAAAAAGCGATGAACCTTCTGGAACTTTTTAAGATTTCAGGAAAGGCTGATGAAAAGGCGAAAAATCTTCCGTATGGCGAACAGCGAAAACTTGAGATTGTACGCGCGCTTGCCTCAAATCCTAAGCTTCTTTTGCTGGATGAACCTGCCGCGGGAATGAATCCGCAGGAAACAAAGGAGCTTATGGAACTGATTGCGTTTATCCGCAAGGAATTTAAACTTACAATCCTTTTGATTGAGCATGATATGAAACTTGTTATGGGAATTTGTGAAAGAATCATGGTTCTGAACTACGGAAGAATTATTGCGACAGGAACTCCAGATGAAATTCGGGCAAATTCAGAAGTTGTAAAGGCTTATCTTGGAAACAATTAACGCCAATTTTAGGAGAATCTGACTATGATGCTTGAAGTAAAAAATCTTTGTGTAAACTACGGTGCGATTAAGGCTTTGCACGGAATCGGTTTTGATGTTAATCAAGGTGAGATTATTACTTTGATTGGCTCGAACGGTGCTGGAAAAACCACAACGCTACATTCAATTTCTAATATTATCAAAAAACAGGAAGGAACGATTCTTTTTAACGGTGAAGATATAACAAATCTTAGCGCTGATAAAATCGTCGCGAAAAATCTTATTCAAGTTCCAGAAGGTCGCCGGGTTTTTGCAAATCTTTCAGTTCTGGAAAATCTTCAGCTTGGTGCATATCTTAGAAAGGATAAGGCTGGAATTGAAAAAGATGTTGAACATGTTTTTACGCTTTTTCCGCGGCTAAAGGAACGCGTTAAGCAGGCGGCAGGAACTTTGTCCGGCGGTGAGCAGCAGATGCTTGCTATGGGACGCGCTCTTATGAGCCAGCCGAAACTTTTGCTGCTGGATGAACCTTCAATGGGACTTGCTCCGATTCTTGTTGATGAGATTTTTGAAATCATCAAGCGAATCAATGCGGATGGAACTACAATTCTTCTTGTTGAACAGAACGCGTTCAAAGCCCTTTCAATTGCAGACCGAGCATACGTTCTTGAAACCGGAGAAATAATAAAGTCCGGCAAAGCCACAGAACTCCTGAACGACGACTCAGTAAAGAAAGCATACCTAGGCGGCTAAACTTTTTTAATTTACTTTTATATTTTCGTGGTATAATTAGTTAGCTTGAATTTTGAGTTTTTTAAGGCAGGGGGATAAAAGCGTAAGCGGATTTGTAATTTGTGAAGACTTTGTGCGATAAGAAAAATTAAAGTTGCAAAGCAACCCGAATAGCTACAAGCGTAGCGCGAGCACAACCGTCTGGAGCAAATTACAAATCCGCTGAGAGCGTTTAATGCTCAATCAATAAAAAAACTCAAAATTAAACACTTTTTCTTTGGAGTTGCTTATGTTGGTAAAAAATGTAATGACAAAAAATCCAGTTACAATCTCGCCTGAAAGTTCAATCACAGAAGCCAAGGCTTTGATGACCAAAAAAAATATCGGGAAACTTCCTGTAATCGATAAAAACAATAATCTTGTGGGAATAATCACAAAAAAAGATTTGGCAAAGGCTGCTCCTTCTGAAGCGACAACGCTTGATATGTTTGAAATTGGTTATCTTCTTTCAAAAATCAAGGTTGAAAAGATTATGACCAAGAAAGTTGTTTCTGTTCCAGAATCAGAGGTTGTGGAAAAAGCCGCAAAACTTATGGTTGACAACGGAATTGGTTGTGTTCCTGTAATGAGCGGCGACTGTCTTGTTGGAATTATAACAGAAAGCGATTTGTTCCAGCTGTTCACTGATATGTTCGGTTCTAGGGATTCTGGTGTTCGGTTCATTCTTACTTTGGATGATACTCCGGGGCAGCTTGCAAAACTTGTAAATGAAATCGCAAAAGAGAACGGAAATCTTGTTTCGCTTGTTACGCGTGAACTTAAGGAAGCTGGAAAGCGCCGTCTTACTGTAAAAGTTGCAGGAATTACAGAAGCTCAGCTGAAAGAAATTTTGGCAAGGTTGAATATAGTTGCCGACGATATAAGATAAAATTCGATTTTTGTCCACGCATTGAAAACAACATAAAAAAACGTTATTCTATAGTATATTTTAAAAATAGAATAAGGAAATGTTATGTTGATAAACGGTTCTCAGATTGTTATTGAATGTCTTATTGAGCAAGGCGTAGATACGGTTTTCGGTTATCCTGGAGGCTGTATTCTTAATATTTACGATGAGCTTTACAAGAATTCTGACCGTATTAAACATATTCTTACTGCCCACGAGCAGGGAGCTAGCCACGCTGCGGACGGATATGCGCGTGCCACAGGAAAAGTTGGTGTCTGCATGGCAACTTCTGGACCTGGAGCAACAAATCTTGTTACAGGAATTGCGACTGCATACATGGATTCTGTCCCGCTTGTTGCTATTACCTGCAATGTGGGAAAGGCTTTGCTTGGCCGTGATTCTTTCCAGGAAATTGATATTACTGGTGTAACTTTGCCTATTACAAAGCATAATTACCTTGTAAAAGATATAAAAGATTTGGCTCAGACAATCCGCGAGGCTTTTCTTATTGCAAAATCTGGTCGCCCTGGTCCTGTTCTTATTGATATTTTAAAGGATGTTACAGCGTTGAATGTTCAGTATGAATTTGAACCTTCAAAAGATCCTGATTCTCTTGCGCGGGCTGCGTTGAATGCTTCTAGTTTTAAGCGTGCTGTTACTGTTCCAACTCCAGTTGAGGATGATATAAAAAAGGCTGCGGAAATAATCAATGCTTCTGAACGCCCGATAATTTATGCTGGTGGCGGTGTAAAGATTTCTGGTGCGGAAGAGGAGCTTTTGCAGTTTGCAGAAAAGGCTTCTATTCCTGTGAGCGAGTCCTTGATGGGGCGCGATGTGTTCCCTTCGAAACATCCGCTTTGCACATGGATGGTTGGAATGCACGGAACTTATGCAAGCAATATGGGAATTACAGAGGCTGATTTGGTGATTGCGATTGGCGCGCGTTTTTCTGACCGCGTTTATGGCGATCCTTCAAAGTTTGCTGAACGTGCTAAAATCCTTCATATTGATATTGACCCTGCGGAAATAAATAAAAATATTGATACAGACGCAAGTGTTGTCGGTGATGTAAAGGATGTTCTTTCAAAACTTATTCCTCTTGTGAATAAAAAGGAACACAAGGAATGGTTAAGTCAGATTAATGAATGGAAGAAAACTTATCCTTCTTGTTACGATAAAAATCCAAAAGATTCAATAAATCCTAAATTTATCTGCGAGCATATCCACGAAGTTGTTGGTGATGACTGTTTTATTACTACAGAAGTTGGTCAGCATCAGATGTGGACGGCTCAGTTTTATCCGTTTGGAAAAAAACGCCGTTTTGTAACATCGGGTGGTCTTGGAACAATGGGTTATGGAACTGGTGCGGCAATCGGAATTTCTCTTTCTAAAACAGGAAGCCGTGTTGTTCATATTGCCGGTGATGGTTCGTTCCGCATGAACTGCAACGAGCTTGCAACAATCGCACATTATAATCTTCCTATTGTAATTGTTGTTGAAAATAACAATGCACTTGGAAATGTGCGTATGTGGCAGCGTCTTTTCTATGGAAAAAGGTTCAGCCAGACAACTTTGGATTTTGGACCTGACTGGGTAAAACTTGCAGACGCTTACGGAATCAAAGGATATAAAGCAACGAATGCAAAGGAATTCGCAAAAGTTTTTGATGAAGCCTTTAAATCTGGCAAAGCCGCAATTATCGATGCCCGTGTTGACAAGGATGAGATGGTTTTGCCTATGGTTCCTGGTGGAAAGCCAATCTATAATATGATTTTGGAATTGTCAAAGGAAGTCATGGCTAACGATTAAACGCTATCGTACATCACGATTTTGTGTTATACTAGAAAGTGAGGGAAACTGATAGGAGCAATAGTGATGTACGAATCTGGTGAAGATTACCTTGAAGCGATTTTGATGATTTGGCAGGAAAAAAATGAATGTCATTCTGTTGATGTTGCCCACAAGTTGAATGTTTCAAAGCCTAGCGTAAGCCGCGCGATGGGAATTTTAAAAGAAGACGGTTATATTTTTGTTGATGAGAACCAGCATATCAATTTTACAGAGAAAGGTTTGGCAAAAGCCCAGGATGTTTATGACAGGCATCAGCTTCTTACAAAATTCCTGATGAAAATTACTGGTCTTGAAGAAGAGCAGGCTGAGCAGAACGCTTGCCGCATCGAGCACGTTATTGATTCTGATGTTGTGCGCGGCATTAAAAACTGGATGAAGAACAACTAGAAATAGCAAATTTGATGAAAAATTTTCTGCGGTATTTAAAAACTCGTCCTCTTGCATTTACAAGTGTAATTTTGCTTTTGCTTGTGTATTTTGTGATGGTTTTTGCAGAATTTTTCGCGCCTTATTCCGCTTCCCGCACTTATGAGAACAATACTTTTCATCCGGCAAATCTTCAGCTTACAAAAAAAGGTCTGAAAGTCCGGGAGTTCCGTGCAATCAACAAGTCAACATGGAATTACGTGCGGGTAAAGGATGAGGAATGTATCCACGGCTTTAAATTTTTTGTAAAAGGCGAACCGTATAAGATTTTAGGAGTTATTCCTTGTAAAATTCATCTTTTTGGCTCTGATTCTGAATATCCTGTGTATCTTTTTGGTGCAGACAATCTTGGTCGTGATCTTTTTAGCAGAATCGTATATGGAAGCAGAATCTCTCTTACAATAGGTTTTGTTGCAACGGCAATCTCGCTTTTGCTTGCGATTGTTCTTGGCGGTTTTTCCGGGTATTTTGGAAGTGTTACCGACTGGGCAATCATGCGTTTCGCTGAATTTTTTATGCTGATTCCCTCGCTTTATTTTATTCTTTTTTTGCGTTCACTTTTGAATACAAAGATGGATTCCGGCACATCCTACATGGTTATTACGTTGATTCTTGCTCTTGTTGGCTGGCCTGGAAGCGCACGCACAATCCGAGGAATGGTTCATTCCATAAAACGTGAGGAATTTGTTGTGGATGCGCAGCTTGAAGGAATTCCAAGTCTTGTTGTGATTTTTAGGCATATAATTCCGCAGATTTCAAGTCTTTTGATTGTGAGCACGGCGCTTTCTGTTCCGGGATTTATAATGAGCGAGACAACTCTTTCGTATCTTGGGCTTGGAATCAGCGATCCGGCGGTTAGCTGGGGCTCCCTGATAAACCGTGATATTTCAACGCTTTCTAATCTACGGAATTTTCCTTGGCTTTTGTGGCCGGTTTTTATGCTTCTTCTTGTTACGCTTGCTTTTAATTTTTTTGGCGATGCATTGCGAGATTTTTTTGATCCTTATAATATTGTATTCAAAAAAAGAAAATCTGCTAATTCTGTAAAATCAGGAAATCTGTCGGGCGAAAATAAGAATTCTCTGCTTTCTGTTGAAAATCTTGCCGTTTCGTTTAGGATGTTGCGTGGAACAAAAAAAGTTCTGGTTCAGGCTGTAAAAAATGTTTCTTTCTATATAAATAAAGGTGAAATTTTGGGGCTTGTAGGGGAATCTGGCTCTGGAAAATCGGTTTCAACAACTGCGATTCCTGGTCTTTTGCCACAAAATGCTGAAATGTCTGGAAAGATTTATTTTAAAGGTGTTGATTTAACAAGTCTTAGCCAAAAAGAATTGCGTAGTTGCCGCGGACAGAAAATTGCGCTGATTTTTCAGGAGCCTGGACGAAGTTTTGATCCTCTTCAGAACATTGGAAGTGTGTTTTTTGAAACATTCAGGGTTTCTGAGCCAAATATTACAAAGGAAGAATCTGATAAAAAGGCTGCGGAACTTTTAAAGGATGTCGGTTTGCCGGACTCATTCGGGCGGCTAAAGGCCTTTCCGCACCAGTTTTCAGGCGGTCAGCTGCAGAGAATTGGAATTGCGCTGGCTCTTGCGCAGAATTGCGAGCTTTTGATTGCTGATGAGCCGACTACCGCGCTGGATGTAACGATTCAGTCGCAGATAATTTCTCTTCTTCTTCAATTAAAAAAGGAACGCGGACTTTCTATTATTTTTATAAGCCACGATATAAATCTTGTGGCTCAGATAAGTGACAGAATTTGCGTTATGTATCACGGCAATATTGTTGAAACTGGCTCCGCTGAACAAATTGTAAAAAATCCATCTCATCCATATACAAAGGCGTTGATTTCCGCTCTACCAAAATTTGGCGAGCATTACACAAAAGGAAAAATGGTTTCAATTTCAAAAGAGGAAAAATTTGACTGAGAATATAGATTCTTTCGGAAAAGGTTTTGGGCCTGGCAAGAAAAATAAAAAAATCGCGCTAAAAGTTTCCGGGCTGAGAAAGCAATTCAATCTGGAGGCGGGATTTTTTGCAAAGAACAAAAAAACTGTCTATGCGGTAAACGATGTTTCTTTTGAAATTCCTGCCGGTTTAACTTATGGAATTGTGGGCGAATCTGGCTGCGGAAAAACTACGACTGCCCGACTGATTGTTCAAATGTACAGACAGACTTCTGGAAAGATTGAATTTTTCGGAAATGATATTTCCTTATTAAATAGAAAAGAGTTGAAAAATTACCGTGAAAAAGTGAAATATATTTTTCAGGATCCGGCAAAATCGCTGAATCCGCGGATGACTGTCTACGAAATCCTTGTTTCTGCGTTGCGGTATTCATCTTTGTGGTGCGGAAAACAGGATGCGCAAAAACGTGCTGAAGAAATTATTCAGGAAGTCGGGCTTTCTGTGGAAGATTTAAAGCGTCGTCCTGCGGAATTTTCAGGTGGTCAGCGGCAAAGAATCTCTATCGCGCGTGGTCTGATTATGAATCCTGAACTTTTGGTCTGCGATGAAGTTGTTTCTGCTCTGGATGTTTCGATTCAGGGGCAAATTATAAATCTTCTGCAGGATTTGCGCCAGAAAAGAAATTTAAGCTTTATTTTTATTACGCACGATTTGAAGGTTGCCTCGTATTTTTGCGACCGAATCGGCGTTATGTTCCGCGGGGTTATGGTGGAGGAAGGTGATGCCCGGACTTTGTACAAAGATGCGCTTCATCCGTATACAAAACTGCTTTTTGAAGGCGCGGCCGGCAAACTTTCAAAATCAAATATTGAAGTAAAAACAACGCTTGAGCAGGAATATTGCTGTCCGTTTGCATACAGATGCCCAAAAGCAACAGAAAAATGCCAGAAAGAACTCCCCGAATTTACAACGCTCCCCGATGGACATAAAATCCGCTGTTTTTTCTGGTAGCTTATTCAATTTCTATATTAATTTAATAAATAAAAAATTTGACATCCTGATTAATTGCCCTTAAAATATGAAACATAATATAACCCGAATGGCGAACAGAAATGTTTGCTGAATTAGGAGGCCACTCAAAAAATGGCAAAAGTAGAACTTAAAGGTATTGCAAAAGTTTATGATGGCGGAGTTCGCGCTGTAGACAATGCAAATATCACAATTGAAGACAAGGAATTCTGCGTATTCGTAGGTCCTTCTGGATGCGGTAAGTCAACAACTCTCCGTATGATTGCTGGTTTGGAAGAAATTTCTGAAGGAAAACTTCTCATTGACGGCGTTGAGATGAACGATGTTCCGCCAAAGGATCGCGATATTGCAATGGTATTCCAGAACTATGCGCTTTATCCACACATGACAGTTTACGATAACATGGCTTTTGGTCTTAAACTTCGTAAAGTTGACAAAATGGAAATTGACCGCAAGGTTCGTGAAGCTGCAAAACAGCTTGGTCTTACAGAATATCTTCAGAGAAAGCCAAAGGCTCTTTCTGGTGGACAGCGTCAGCGTGTTGCTGTAGGTCGTGCAATTGTTCGTGAGCCAAAAGTATTCTTGTTCGATGAACCGCTTTCTAACCTTGATGCTAAGCTCCGTGTAACAATGCGTGCTGAAATCGCTGCTCTTCATAACACTCAGCAGAAGACAATGATTTATGTAACACATGACCAGACAGAAGCTATGACTCTTGGTACAAAAATCGTTGTTATGAAGGACGGTCACGTTCAGCAGATTGGTGCGCCTTTGTACTTGTACAACAACCCGATCAACAAGTTCGTTGCTGGATTTATTGGAACACCTCCGATGAATTTTATGACAGTAAAAGTTCTTGAACGTTCTGGAAAAATTGTTTGTGATGAAGGTTCTTTCGAAATCACTCCAACAGAAGCTCAGACTGCTTGCCTTAAAGATTATATCGGTAAGGAAGTTTCTTTCGGTATCCGTCCAGAGGATTTGCAGTATTCAGCTCAGCCAGTTGGAAAAGACAATATGCAGATGAAGATTGTAAACAAGGAACCTCTTGGTGCAGAAACTCATTTGTATCTTGTTTCTAACAAAGGACAGCAGGTTATTGCAAAAACAACTGCAAATGCTGAATTCCGTCTTGGTGACACAATCAATGTTGTTCCAAATATGGAAAAGGCAAAGTTCTTTGCTATGGAAGAAGGCGAAAAGAATATTTGCGATGTAGTTGAGGTTAAATGGTAAGATAAGCGCCGTTTGGTGCTTTCTTAAAAATAATTTCAATATAAAGCGTCTTTTATCGGATTTAATTTCGGTAAAAGACGCTTTTTTTTTGGCTGTAATGTTGTAAAATATGAAATATGAAAAAAACTGTTCCAGCTGTTATTTTTATTCTTGTTGTATTTATGTTTGCTGCCTGCAAAAAGACACAGGAAATGACTCTTGCGGAAATTGCAGAACTCACGAAAACTGGCGATTCTGCTCTTATTGAAAAAACTATTAAAAAAGAATGGAAGGCAGAAAAGCAAAAAACTGGAAAACTTGGTGGAACTTGGAACGACGCGATTTTTTCTGATCCAAAGACATTCAATCAGCTTATCGGTGAGCGGGATGGCGAAAGCAGTGCAATCATAAGCGAAACACTTGATTATCTTGTTGACTATGACGCATATCTTAGGGAATGGAAACCGCGGCTTGCATATTTTTCTATTGAAACTGATGAAAAGAAAGGAACTCTTACAGTTCATTACACTTTGCGTGATGGAATTTTTTGGACTTATTACAATAGTGACAAGAAAATTCCGGTTACAAGCGATGATTTTGTGTTTTGGTATAACGAAATTGCCGGCGACGAATCTTTTGCAAGTTCCGGTTATGGTCAGCAGTGGTGTAAAATGCCTGATGGAACTGAAAAACGCATTGAATGTGTAAAGATTGATGACAAGCGTTTTGATTTTATTTTTCCGCGGATTGTGGCGGATCCTTTGCTGGCAACAAATATGAGCCTTTGTCCAAGTTTTATATATAAAAAAGCAAAAGATGAAGGCGGGGCTGAGGCTGTAAAAAATCTTTTTTCTGCGGACTGCGATCCTCTTTCAATTCCTAGCTGCGGAAAATGGTATATTGTTGAGTATACACCGGCGCAGCGCCTGGTTTTTAAGCGGAATCCGAATTATTGGGAAAAAGATGAAAATGGAATTTCTATTCCTTATTATGAAACAAAAATCTGTCAGATTGTTGGCGATATGAATACAAATTATCTTCTTTTTAAAGAAGGTAAAACTGAAACTTTTAGTCCACGTCCTGAAGAAGTTTATGATGTTGTGGAAAATCAGAAAGATCAATATACAGTTTTCAATGCTGAAGGTTCCATGGGCGCGCAGCTCTGGAGCTTTAACCAGAATCCGAAAAATTCTGAATCTCTTTGCTACTCGTGGTTTACAAATAAAAAATTCCGGCAGGCAATGAGTTGTCTTTTGAACCGGGATAGAATTATAAATCAGACTTACCGAGGACTTGCTGAACCAAAATACGATTTCTTTCCGGATGCGAATCCTTTCTATAATCCTGATATTACTTTACAGTACCGATATGACCCGAACCGCGCGGTAAAACTTCTTGCAGATATAGGTTTTTACCGCGATTCTGCGGGGATTATGCGTGATTCAGCTGGAAACAAGATTGAATATGATTTGACAATTGCGTCTTCAAATACAGTTGTGAACGATATTGCCATGATTATTGCGGATGAATGTTCAAAAATCGGGATAAAAGTAAATATCCGTCAGACAGATTTTCAGAAAATGGTGGAAATGTTGACTTCAACTTATGACTGGCAGTCGCTGATAATCGGGCTTGGCGCAAATATGTTTCCGTCGCAGGGAAGCAATGTCTGGCCGTCCAGTGGAAACCTTCATCTTTGGAATCCTTTGCAGAAAATTCCTGCCACAGATTGGGAAGCCAGAATTGATTATCTTTACAATGAAGGATGTTACACAAACAACCGTGCGGCCGCTGAGAAAATCTGGGACGAATATCAACGTTTGATTCTTGAAGAATGTCCTGTGGTTTATCTTTTGCGTAGCCGGAGTTTTTTTGCAATACGGAATAAATGGAATGTTGAAAATGTTTATTATGACAATAAAAATGGCGCAGTTTACGATTTTGTGTATCTGAAAAACTGAAAGAACTGTATAATATAGAAAATCACGATGAATTTGAAAAATTTTTTTGTTAAAATAAAGGAAACGATTTCTCTTCCGTGGACGATTTTCAGGAAAAAAGCTCCGCTTGTCTCGTTTGTTTTTGGGCGGCTTTTGACAATGCTGATTCTGCTGTTTTTTTTGGGATTTGCGCTTTTTGGGCTGATGGAACTTGCTCCGGGCGATATTGTTGACCAGATGATGAGCCAGCAGATAATGAGTTCTGTTGAAGGCGGAAAGAATGGTTCTGGAAACAATGCGAAAGGTGAAAATAATTTTTCCGACGAGCAGATGTCTTTGTTGCGTGCGGAATTTGGTCTGGATAAACCGTTTTATGTTCAGTATTTTAAATGGCTGAACCGCGTTGTTGTTCATCACGATTTGGGCACGAGTCTTATTTCGCGCGCGCCGGTAAGTTTTCTTATAAAGACGAGAATCTGGAATTCTGTTCTGCTGAATCTTATTTCTCTTGTTTTTATTACGTTGATTTCGTTTTTGCTTGGCGTTTATTTTTCAAGCAAGGCAGGAACAAAAATTGATACGGCGGTAACGTTTTTCGCGCTGTTTTTTCATGCGTTTCCAGGAATTCTTCTTTTGATCTTGCTTCAACTTTTTGCGTCTGTTTCAAATCTTTTTCCTGTTACAGGCTACCCTGATTTTCCGTTTGCTGAAGCTCCTGTGAAATTTACTTTCAGCTATGTTCATCATATTTTTCTTCCTCTTCTTGCGTCATTTTTAGGTGGTGTTGGTGGAACGATGCGGATGATTCGTGCCACAATGCTAGACCAGATGGGGCTTCCATATATTTTTGCGCTTAGGGCTCGTGGAATCAGTGAAAAACGTGTTTATTTGAACCACGCTTTTAGGAACACATTGAATCCATATATAACAGGAAGTGCGAATCTTCTTGCAAGCCTTTTCAGCGGTTCTCTTGTTCTTGAAATTATTTTTGCGTATCCGGGAATCGGCCGGCTTATGTACGAGGCGGTTCTTCAGCAGGATATAAATCTTGTGCTTGCAAACAGTATGTTTATTTCGGCTCTTGTTCTTGCAGGAATGGTTCTAAGCGATATTCTGCTCGCATTTGTTGACCCAAGAATCAGATATAATTAATGGGATGAGCTTTGTGAATTGACACGCTTTTTCTGGTAGCTCATTCAATTTACTTCAGAAGGAATAAAACTAAAAATTCAGCTATTATTTTTTGTGTTATGTTTGTTCTGACAATTACTAGTAAAGCGATGTTCATTCCGTTATAATTAAAATATGGAACACGGAACAATAACTAAAGATAATCATGCGGCGCTTTGGCACGGACGTTTTAAGGAAGGTCCTGATGCGGAGGCTGTCGCTTTTGAAACTTCTATAAATGTTGATGAGCGGATGGCTCTTGATGATATAAAAGGCAGCCGCGCTCACGCAAAAATGCTAGGTCATGCTGGAATTATTTCCAAGGAAGAGGCGGAAAAAATTGTTGAAGGTCTGGATTCAATTGAAGAAGACTTGCTGGATGGAACTCTGAAAATCGATTATTCAGCGGAAGATATTCATTCTTTTATTGAAGCTACTTTGACAGACAGAATCGGTGAGCCAGGTAAAAAAGTTCACACCGGAAGAAGCCGAAACGACCAGATTGCGTTGGATGAGCGCCTTTATCTGACAAGATTTATTCCTGAAATTCAGAACAGAATTTTGACTTTGATAGATTCTCTTGTCCAGATTGCCGAACAGCACACAAAAGATATAATTCCAGGATATACACATATGCAGCATGCCCAGCCAGTAACGCTTGCACATCATCTTTGTGCGTGGGCTTGGTCTTTGACCCGTGACTGGAACCGATTGGAGGACAGTCTGGGCCGGATTTCAATAAGTCCGATTGGTTCTGGAGCTTTGGCAGGTTCGGGGCTTCCTCTTGACAGAAAATTTGAGGCGAAGGAACTTGGTTTTTCAGAGATTACAATGAATTCCCTGGACAGCGTTTCTGACCGCGATTATTGTATTGAAACTGCAGGCAATATGGCTCTTGTGCAGATGCATCTTTCGCGTTTTTGTGAAGAGATTGTTCTTTGGGCGACAACTGAATTTTCTTTTATTGATTTAAGCGAAAAGTGGTCAACTGGCTCTTCTATCATGCCGCAGAAAAAAAATCCTGACTTTGCTGAACTTATCCGTGGAAGAACCGGCCGTGTTTATGGTGATTTGATTGCACTTTTAACAATGATGAAAGGGCTTCCGCTTGCTTACGACCGTGATATGCAGGAAGATAAGCAGAGCCTTTTTGAAGCCTGCGACATTGTAAACGCAAATCTTAGCGTTTTTACAAAAATGATTTCTTCTGCAAAGTGGAATGTTGAAAAAATGGCCTCTGCCTGCGAGGGTGGTTTCCTTAATGCTACAGATGTTGCGGACTATCTTGTGCGAAAAGGGCTTCCGTTCCGTACTGCGCATGGAGTCAGTGCGCGCCTTGTTCGTATTGCAATAGAAAAAAATTGCCGCCTTGAAGATTTATCTATAGAAGAATTTAAGTCTTGCTCGGAACTTATTGAAAGTGATATTTATGATATTATTTCGCCAAAGGCATGTGTTAATGCACGGAAAACTGATGGCGGACCAGCTGAATCAAAAGTTCTTGAACAGATTTCCGCATTGAAAGAATTTGCTAAAAAAATAAAATAAAAATAGGAGTTATAAATGAAAAAAATCGCATTGATTGTTGCCGCTGCGGCTTTGGTTGCAGGTCTTGCAGGATGCAAAAAAGCATCAAAAGTTGATAATTCTCTTGAAGAATTAAAATCTCGTGGTGTATTCGTTCTTGGACTTGATGATTCGTTCCCGCCGATGGGTTTCCGCAACGATGATGATGAAATTGTTGGTTTTGATATTGATCTTGCTTCTGAAGTTGCAAATCGCCTTGGAGTTTTTTTTAAAGCTCAGCCGATTGACTGGGATGCAAAGGAAATGGAACTTTCTACAGGAAAAATTGACTGTATCTGGAATGGACTCACAATCACTCCTGAACGAGAGGAAGCTCTTGCGCTTACAAAACCATATTTGAATAAT
Organism: uncultured Treponema sp.; assembly: GCA_900317625.1. Classification (GTDB taxonomy): domain Bacteria; phylum Spirochaetota; class Spirochaetia; order Treponematales; family Treponemataceae; genus Treponema_D. Next base: position 106,394 of record ONHK01000009.1, on the reverse strand, counting down.
GATCAGGTTCTTGTTGTCCGCAAAAATTCTGGACTTTCTAAGCTTTCTGATTTTGCAGGAAAGACAATCGGTGTTCAGAGCGGCTCTTCTGCACAGGATGCAATAAAAGATAATGAAGAATTCGCAAATTCGGTAAAAGATATTATTCTTTTTAAGGAAAATATTACTGCGCTCAATGATCTTGTAATCGGTGGTCTTGACGGTGTTGTTATGGACAGCATCGTTGCCGCTTATGACATTTCTCAGAGCAAAAAGCCATTGGTTCTTGTTTCAGAAGTTCTTGCTCAGGAAGGATATGGAATTGCGTTCCGCAAAAATGACATAAAACTCCGCGATGCAGTTCAGGAAACTTTGGAAGCAATGAAAGCTGACGGAACTGTTGAAAGAATCTCAATAAAATGGTTCGGCAGTGATATTACTGTAATTGGAAAATAATTTTGAGTCCGCGTTATACAAAAATGCTTCTTGCGATGCTTCGGGGAACTGGAACATCGCTGGAAGTATTCTTTTTGACATTGATTTTTGCAGTTCCTCTTGCGGTTTTTGTCTGCATGGGAAGAATGTCAAAAAATAAGATTCTTTCAAACACAACAAATGTCTTTCTCCTTATAATCCGTGGAACTCCGCTGATGCTTCAGCTTTTGGTGGTGTATTTTGCTCCCGGACTTCTTATAAAGTGGCTTAATGACAGCTTTAATCTTGGAATTCAATTTATCTGGAACCGTTTTGTGGCGGCGATTATTGCTCTTACCATAAATTATGCAGCGTATTTTGCTGAAATTTACCGTGGAGGAATTGAATCAATTCCAAAAGGACAATATGAGGCTTCAAAAGTTCTGGGCTATACAAAATATCAGACTTTTTTTAGGATTGTTTTGTTTCAGGTTATAAAAAGAATTACGCCTGCAATGGGAAACGAAGTTATTACCCTTGTAAAAGATACGGCTTTGGTTTCTGTAATTGGTGTCGCTGAACTTTTGATGGTTGCAAAGGAACGTCAGAGCGCAATGTTCAGTTTTGCGCCACTGTTTATTGCTGGAGTTTTTTATTTTGTAATGAACTGGGGCGTTTCGTTTGCATTTGCAAAACTTGAGAAAAAACTTTCTTATTACCGGTAGGAAATTTCATGGCAGACAACAAAAATGAAATAATCAAAGTAGAAAATTTAAAAAAATCATTTGGAACTTTGAACATTCTGAAAGGAATTTCTTTTTCGGTGCTGGAAGGTGAGGTTCTTTCAATTATCGGTCCAAGCGGCTCTGGAAAATCTACAATCCTGCGATGTATAAGCCAGCTGGAGACAGTTGATGACGGAACGATTGAAATTTGTGGGAATTCCCTTGTTAAAGATGGTGTATATGCGCCCAAAAATGTCATGCATTCAATAATTTTGAAAAGCGGTCTGGTTTTTCAGAATTTTAATTTGTTTCCTCATTTTTCAGTTCTTCAGAATGTGATGGATGCGCAGCTGTGTGTGCTTAAAAAATCCAAGGAAGAGGCTAAGGAAACGGCATTGAAACTTCTTGACCGCATGGGGCTTTCGGCAAAAGCTGATTCTTATCCTTGTGAACTTTCGGGTGGTCAGCAACAGCGGGTTTCTATTGCTCGTGCGCTTGCGTTAAAACCAGAGGTTTTGCTGTTCGATGAACCGACATCTGCGCTTGATCCGGAGCTTACTGGTGAAATTCTTTCTGTAATAAAAGATTTGGCAAAAGAGAAGATGACAATGGTTGTTGTTACTCACGAAATGTCTTTTGCCCGTGATATAAGCGATTATATTATATTTATGGATCATGGCGTGATTGTTGAGGAAGGAACTCCGGAGCAGGTTATTGGAAATCCGCAGCAGGAACGGACAAAGAACTTCCTTTCAAGATTTGAAGGTTCGGCATTGCGCTAGGAAAGGGTTTTAGGGGAAAGTTTTTCCCCTAGGAGAAAGGGTAGGCGAAAATGTTGAGCAAAGCGAAACAGTTGAGCCGAGGGGAAGGCTTTCCCCCGCCTATTTACATTGACCAAAGAGCAGAAATTCTATAAAATATTTATTCATACTCACAATGAGTATTACTATGCAAAATTGAAAGTTCGGGACTTGATCCAGTACGATTGAGTCCTGTGGAGGTTATAAAGTGGTCAAAATCAGACTTAAGAGATTCGGTACACAGAAGCGTCCTTACTACCGTGTTGTAGTTCAGGATTCTCGCAAGCCACGTGATGGAGTTTGCATCGAAGAAATTGGTACTTTCATGCCTATTGAAGCAGAAGAGCGCCAGGTTTCTATCGATCTTGATCGTGCTAACTACTGGATTGGTGTTGGTGCTCAGCCTACAAACATCGTAAAAAAGTTGATTAGAGAACAGTCTAAAAAGTCTTCAAACTAAGAATAGGAAACGGAAATGGAAAAAGACCTGATCGAATATATTGCAAAATCATTGGTCGATGATCCATCTGCGGTTTCAGTAAACGAAACTGAAGGCGAAAAAGGTATGGTTCTTCAACTTAAAGTTGCTGAAGGTGATATTGGCAAGGTTATTGGAAAGTACGGCCGCATTGCTAAGGCTATGCGAACTGTTCTTAGTGCTTCTGCTACAAAAGATGGAAAGCGCTATAGTCTGGATATTCTGGATTAATTTTGCTGATGGAAAACGAGCAGCTTGTTGTTGGTTTTATTCGTGGCTCTCATGGGGTTACGGGTGAATTTAAAGTTGAAAGTGCTTCTGGTTACTACGATCATATCGAAGTGTTGAAGGAAGTTACTTTAAGGCACGGTTCTGATTCAAAAAAATGCAAAGTTGAATTTGCAGAAATGGGATGCGGTACCTTGTATATGAAAGTTACGGGAATTGATTCTCCGGAAGATGTGCGTAAGTACAATGGCTGGGAATTGGTTGTTGACCGTAAGTATGCTCATCCTCTTGGCGAGAATGAGTGGTACATCAAAGATTTGATTGGCTGTTCCTTGATTTGGAATGGCAAAGAAGCGGCAGCTGGGACTGCACTGACAGAAAGTGTTGGAACAATCACAGACGTATTGGAAGGCGGAGCTGGTTACTTGTTAGAAGTTTCACTCTCCGAGAGTTGCACTGTTCTTTCAGATGATTTGAAACATACAAGTTCGGGCAAGATTCGCAAGGTTTTGGTGCCTTTGAATCTTAACTATATTTGTAACGTCAATATTGCTGAAAAGACGATTCAGCTGATGCACCTCTGGATTCTGGAGTAATTCCATGAAATTTACTGTGCTGACCTTATTTCCTGAAATTCCGCGGGCTTTTTTTGAAAACTCAATCATGGCCAAGGCGGTTGAAAAGGGAATTATTGCCTACGACCTTGTGAACATCAGGGATTTTGCTCTTGATAAGCACAAGAAATGTGATGACGCTCCTTATGGCGGTGGTGCTGGTCAACTTATGATGACTGAACCATTAAGCAGGGCTTTGGATAGTGTGAAGGCAAGCAGAAAGCGGGTGATTTATGTTACACCGGCAGGAACTCCTTTTACGCAGAAAAAGGCTGTTGAATTAAGTCGTGAAGATGAATTGGTTTTTATCTGCGGACGTTACGAAGGTATTGACCAAAGAATTGTGGACTTTTATGTAGACGACGAGATTTCTATCGGCGACTACGTTATGAGCAGTGGTGAATTGGCTGCGACTGTCATGGTTGACGCAATCTACAGGTTGGTTGACGGTGTGATTTCCAGTGATTCACTTGCGGAGGAAAGTCATAGCGACGGACTTCTTGAATACCCTCAGTATACAAGGCCAGAAGTATACAAGGGCTTGAAAGTACCAGAGGTTTTGCTTTCGGGAAATCATGAGCTTATTCGGAAGTGGCGTTTAAAGAAACGATTGGAAAAAACGTTGCGTGTTCGTCCAGATATGATTTGGGAAGCACGCAAAAATAATCAACTTTCTTTAGAAGCCGAATTGATGATTGAGGAAATAACAGAACAGACTGCCATTAAAAACTGCAAAAAAAAGCAGAAGATGGCGCGCAGACAATTGCGTGAATCTGTCAATCCAGGAGATTTATAATGGATCTTATTAAAGCAGTAGAAGAAAAACAGAAACGTGCTTTTACAACTCAGTTCAAAGTTGGTGATACAGTAAAAGTATATTTTAAGATTATTGAAGGAAAAACAGAACGTATTCAGGTTTATGAAGGAATCGTTCTCTGCATTAAGAATGCAGGCGTTCGCAAGACATTTACAGTTCGCAAGGAATCTTACGGAATTGGTGTTGAACGTGTATTCCCTATTAATAGCCCACGCATTGTAAAGGTTGAAATTGTTCGTGCTGGTAAAGTACGCCGTTCAAAACTTTACTATCTCCGCGACAAGGTTGGTAAAGGCAAGAAAGTTAAGGAAATGCTTGGTGGTGAAGTTTCTGCATTCATCGCACAGCAGAACAAAGCTGCGGAAGCTGCTGCTCATGCACAGGAAGAAGTTCTTAAGGCAGAACACAATGCTGATCATGCGGCTGCAGAAGCTGCAAAGGCAAAAAAATAATCTTTTTATTGCATGAAAACTGATGTTTTAATGCATTTGACTGCCCTCTCAAATGTGAATGGGAAAAATTCACTTAGAGAGGGCAGTTCTGTTTATGTGCGTATAATAAAAAACAACGGTAATAATTCATATTTGGCTGCGTTTTCCGGTGGAAGATTTTTTCTGAAATCAAAGATTCCTTTGTCAGAGGGAAGCGGATTTTTGGCAAAATTAAAACTTGAGAACGGAAAAATAATTCTTCAAAAAGTTCAGTCAAATCCAGAAAACAAAGATTCTATTCAACGAGTTACAACTGAAAATCAGGCTCGGTTTCTTGAAAAAATGGGGCTTGTGCCGGATAATATTTCTTTTTCATTGTTGCAGCAGATGAAAATGCTGGGTTCTCGTTTTTCTTTAACTGCATTTCAAAAAAGCCGTAAAATCGCGAATAAAATAAAAAACAAGGAAAAAACTGCTACGGATGTGGCTTTTATTTTGGAAGAGAAAGGAATTTCTTCTGATGAAAAAAAAGTAGCTGAAATTTTGGGAAATGATAATACTTCCGGAGAAATTTCTGAAAAAATTGAGCTTCCGCTTAAAACAGAAAATCCTTTCAAAGTTTTTTTTGGAAATATCTTGAATTCTTCTGAAAATCTAAAAAATCAGCCTGGTATTTTAACGCTGTTCAACCATATTGGTTTTTGCTTTGATTCGGGCGATTTTTCTATTCATGAAAAAAAAGGTTTTGGCAGCTGGATAAAAATTCCGTTTGAATTCAATTTTGAAGAAAAAAATGGAAATGGTTCGTTTTGCGGATTTTTGAAAAACAGTTCAAAAAATCTTGAAAAAGCGGTTGTCTGTTTTTATCTTGAAAATGAAAATTATGTTTTTGAGTTTGGTTTAAACGGAAATAAGCTTTTATATTTGAATGCGGGCTGTTCAGATTCATTAAAAACTAAAATTCTTGTGGAAATTTTAAATTCTTCTTTTGAAAAAACAAAAATTGGAAAGATTGATTCATTTCAGGATTTTTCTGAATTTTCTGCGGATGATATTGAAATCAGCAGTGTGAGTTTGAGCGTATGAAAAAAAATGATTTTAAGGCGGTTGCGCTAAAATATCCTAAAGATGCGAATCTTCCGTTTATTTCTGCAAAAGCAAAAGGTGAACTTGCCAAAAAACTGATTGAAATTGCTGAAAAACAGAAAATTCCTGTTGTAAAAGATATTACAGCGGCAAATATTCTTTCTGTTCAAGAAATTGGTTCTGCGATTCCTGAAAATACTTGGGAAATTGTTGCAAAAATTTTTGCTGCGGTTGTGGAATGTGATAAAAAGTTGTAAAATCATTTTTATATGGAAATGAATAAATTGGATTGCAGTTTGATTCATATTGGAAGTTGTTTTTCTGAACCGGTTTATTTTGATGATGGCAAAAATATGTTTTTGGCGGCCGGAAAACAGGCAAAGCCTTATCATGTTTCTGCGTTGGTGCACTGGAAAATTCCATATTTGTTGACGGCAGGGCATCTGGTTGACCCTAAGGATTATAAGCCTTCAACTTTTGAAAATCAGATGGTATCTAAAACTTCTAGGTTTTCCGACGATGTTGAGGAGCTTGAAAGCCTTTGATTTTTTCTGATAAAAGAAAACAAACTGGGAATTCCGGTGAAGACCGTGCGGCAGAATTTCTTCTGCGGAATGGCTATGAGATTGTTGTGCGGAATTTTAGGACAAATCAGGGTGAAATTGATATAATTGTAAAGAAAGGAGAATATATTGTTTTTGTGGAAGTGAAAACGCTTCCTAAAGGCAATTTGGAGTTTTTATCACACGTTTTGGATGGCAGAAAACAAAAAAGAATTGTCAAAACCGCTAAACGTTTTCTTGCAATCAATCGACAATATAGTAACAGCTATATCAGATTTGATGTGATTGTAATTGATATGCCGGGCTTACCGCAGGTGTATCATATTGAAAATGCGTTTGCGGAGCTTTTATGATTTCTGAATTAAGGGATGCAACTGAAACTTTGGTTATTGACCGAAATGAAGATGTGATTTCTACGCGGCTTTTGGAGTTGCGTGTAAAAATACATGACAAAGATTATGTGAACAATGCCATCCAGCGAATTGCACAGGTAATCAGCCGGAAATTGGTTGAAGACCCTAATGAATTTTTGTTTCGTGAATAAGATTATTTTTAATTTTCCGAAATGGGAGCTGGTTTTATGGAAAAAAATAGGCACAGTCGAAATAGACATCGCAACCGCAACTGGAATGAACAGAAAAAGAACACAAACGAAAATTCTTTTAATAATAGGAATTTCCAGACGAATTCTTCTGCAAAAAATGCAAACACAAGTCAAAAGCAGTTTCAGTTTGTAAATCACGAAAATCCGGAATCTGTGGCGCAGCGCGAGCAGGCTATAAAAGAATTAAAATCCCGCGAGATTATTTGTCCAAAATGCGGAAAAATGATTGTTGATATTGCCAGTGCAATGACTGAAAAATCTTCTGGAAAGCCAATGCACTTTGAATGTGCGATGGAACAGGTTTCTGCAGAAGAATCTGTTGGCCAGAATGAGAAAATCGCTTATATCGGACAGGGGCGTTTTGCTGTTCTTTCTTATGAAAATATCCGTGATCAGCGCCATTTCCACATCAAAAAAATAATTGAATGGGAAGGAAGAGATTCAAAACCGGAATGGCGCGATGAAATGAGCGGTTTATACAGCCAGGTTGAATAATTTTTTTATATTTGAATCAACGGTTTCACTTAGCTTTTCTGGTGAGATTTTTCGAATTTCTGCGATAAAACTGTAGGTTTTCTCAATAAACAGTGGTGTATTCGTTTTTCCACGAAATGGAACTGGCGCAAGATATGGGGAATCTGTTTCGCACAAAATTCTGTCATCAGGTATAAGACGTATTAATTCTTCCATTTCCGGCATTCTACGTTTTTTTGTGTAAGTTACAGAACCGCTGAAACTTATGTGCCAACCGCGTTCAAGAAAAGCCTTTGCTTCTTGTGTGCCATAAGAATAGCAGTGGATTATTCCGTTGTCGTAGCCAATATTTTTTATGCAATTCAATGTGTCTTCAAACGCGTCTCGTGAATGGATTATTACAGGAAGGGAAAGTTCCTTTGCAAACTCAAGCTGCATTTCAAAAAGTTCGCGTTCAGCGCTGAGCATATGCTGGTCAAAGTCTGATTCGCATCTGCCATCAACACCAGAGGGATTCCAATGGTGATCCAGTCCGCATTCACCGATTGCGATTATTTTCCGGTTCAGCGTGTCGTTATCTTTGGAGTTGTTAGCCGTTTCAATCTGTTCTTTTAGAATTTGAATGCTTTTGTGCCGGTTTTTTATTTCTTCCGGGCTTGGCCAGATAGCCGCCGCAAAATAAATGAACTTCCGTGCTTTATCCGCAAGTCGTGTGTCTTTTATCTGTGCGATGGCGTTGTCAACGCAAGCTTGTCTTTTCAGAAGATCATCGCTTTCTGTTCCAATGTCCAGTCCAAAAGAGCAGTTTCTTCTTGCCATTTCCTGTAAAATTTCTGTTCCATTTATAGGATTTTCTGCGCTGTTTTTGCATATTGTATGTTCAAAATGAAAATGAGTGTCTGAATACATAAAATTATTGTAGCAAAAATTTATATGTATTGCAAAATACTAGTTTTTTCTATATTATATAATTATCCATTTTATGCCGGGATGGTGGAATGGTAGACACAAGGGACTTAAAATCCCTCGACCGTAAAAGGTCGTGCCAGTTCGAGTCTGGTTCCCGGCAGTTTTTATTTCATCTCTTTTTGTCATTTTGTTATGTCTTCTTGGTTTATAGCAATTACTTTTATAAATCTTTTTTCTCTTGTAATGCTGTTTGTTTCAATAGAAAGTAATTCTGTAATAAGCAGGTTCCAGAAGATGAATTTTATGACAACCTGCTCAATTGTTTTTGTGATTTGCATTATGGAAGTTCTTACATTGATTTTTGATGGAACTTCCGTACGCTGGAGATTTTTTCATATTGCCTCAAATTATTTTGGTTTTAGCCTGACTCCGCTTGTTTATTTTACGCTTGGGAATGCATTGCTACCAGAATTTTCAAAAGATAAGAAACAGATGGTTTTTATTTTCGGCGCGTGGTTTTTGTATTCTACATGGATGCTTTTGATGCTTCTTTTAGGGAATGATTTTGGTGTTTTTTATGTTGACAAAATGAACCATTATTCGCGGGCAAAAGGTTTTGTTGTTTACACAATTTTTTATGCAATCGGGCTGTTTTATTTTTTGATCCAGAATATAATTCTTTCGTTGCGTTTTTGGCAAAACAACTGCGGAATCCTTTTTTTGAATTTTATTTTTGTTTCTATTGGTGCATCTGTTCAGGTTGTGCGCCCGGATATTCAGGTTACTTTGCTTGCGGTGATAATTTCAATCAGTTTTTATTTTATGTATCACGGTTCGCTTTACCAGCAGTTTGACACGCAGACGTATTTAAGAAATTATAAAAGTTTCCAGAAAATGCTGGACGCGCAAAAAAAAGATGCGGTTTTAATCGTTGTTGAGATTGATAATTTTGAAAAACTCAAGCTGAATTACAACCGCCAGAAAGTAGATTCTCTTGTGATTGCAGTTTCGCGTGTTTTCAGCAGATTTTACAGAAAGTATGGCTCATTGTTTAGGATTGGAAGCGAGGAATTCTGCGTGATTGCAAAAGATATTCTTCTTGATTTTGACGAGATTAACAAGAAATTTTTTAAGGAATTTGTGAAGGAATGTTCAGAAATTGACGAGATGCCGTTTATCTCTGTCGGCTGGTCAAAAATTATTCCTCAGCAGGATATAAACAAGGTTCTTTCGCTTGCGGATTTAAAAAAACGTGATTTCATAAAGGAGCGCACATCTTATCTTTTTTAGGATTAGATTACGGAGCAAAAATATAGCCGCATTTGCTTACGGAAACAATATGCTTTGGATTCTTTTTGTCGTCTTCTATAAGATTCCGCAGAGATTTTATGTTCACATAAATGTTGCTTTCCAAGGTTTTTTCATCTGGAACTGGTTCATTCCATACATTCTGGAAAATTGTTTCAAAAGACAGGATTTTATTCGGGTTCTGGATAAAATAAAGAATAAGATCAAACTGTTTTTTTCGCATTGGAATTGGTTTTTCCATTTTATAGACAGTCTGGCTTGTTGTGTCAACTTTGAAAATTCCGCATGAATAAACTTCTTCCAGCGGTTTTTTGTCAAATCCTGAGAAAGAGAATTTTTCCAGCATCCGTTTTACTCGCAAAATAAGTTCTTCAATATAAAACGGTTTGATTATGTAGTCATCACAGCCTTCCCTGAATCCCTGAATTTTTATCTTTTCATTCTGGATTGAAGAGACAATGATTACAGGAAGCATTTTGCTCTGGATTCTGATTGAATGTAAAATTTCCATTCCATTGTCACCGTTTCCAAGGTTCAAATCTAAAATTACAAGACTGCAGGAATTTTTTGAGAGCTGTTTGTAGGCTTCGTCTGCGTTAAAACATTGTACAACTTCATAATTTTGACTTCGCAGGTTTTTTGCCATAAAATTATTCAAATCTTCTGAGTCTTCAACAATTAATATAAGTTCATTTTCTTGCATGACATTATATTTTACTCGATTTGTTTGAATTTATCCAATTTTTTTAAATTTTACGCTGAAAATGCTTCCTGATTTTGCGGATTTGTTTTCAGAATATTCAAGAATAAGATCATTAAGCTTGCAAATTTCATTTACAACAAAAAGTCCTAGTCCGCAGGATTTTTCTGAGCCTGTTGGTGCCGAGCCGATTTTCGCAAATCGTTCAAAAATTGCCGCCTGCTTTTCCTTTGGAATTCCCTGTCCATCATCAATTACATTCAAAATTATAAAATCCGCCTGCTCTTCAATAGAAACTGTTATATTTCCATTGAATTCTGTGTATTTTATCGCGTTGTCAACAAGATTTTCGTAAATTCCTTTCAGGCTGTATTCGTCGCAGAAAACGCATGGCTCTTTTACGGAACATTTGAAGATGAAATTCTGGCGCTTATTTTCAGCTTTTTTTGAAAGAAATTCGTTTTCCTTTTTTAGACAAGATTCAAGGTTCAGGATTTTTGGATTTATTATAAATCTTCTGTCTGAAATTTTGTACGAATCCAGCACGTTTTGAATAATGATATTTATTGCCCGCGCATTTTTTTGTATACTTTGAATTGTGTTTTCAAAATCTGAATTTTTCTTGTCTTTTTCCGGAAGATTTTCGTATGCCACAGAAAGACTCTGGATTTCATTTAAAAGAAGTGTGAGTGGCGTGTTCACGTTGTGGGTCACAAAATAAAGAAATGTGTTCTTTTCTTTTTCGGATTTTAAAAGTTCCTGATTTTTTTTGCTCAGATTTCGGCAATTTTCAATTGCTTGGATGCGGAAAAGCAGTGCAGAAACATCAAAAGGTCGAAGAAGATAGTCATTTATTTTGTATTCAAAAAGTTTTTCTATAAGGTAGGAATGGAATTTGTTTGCAATCAGCAGAATCGCAAAATCCTGCGGCGAATTTTTCCTGCGGATTTCAGTGCACAGAGAAAATACTTTGTCATTTTCGTCTTCCGGAGAAATTATCAGCAGTTGGATAAGGTTTTCCTGAATTGCAGAAATGGTTTCCTCGTAATTTTTCATTATCCGCACAAAAAATCCATAGGATTGAAGCACAATCCGGAGCTTGAAATTGTCAGATTCATTTTTGCTGAAAATTCCGATTGAGATTTTTTCGGCGATTTCTTTTTGGATTGAAATATTCTGGTTTTCAAAGGAAATATCATATTCTGAAAAATTTTCACCGGAACCTGAGCCGGCATTTCCAAAAGCATTTTTTATTTCATGCACATTTTTTTTAATCATATTTGACACTAGAATTTGAGTTTTTTGGTCAATTGGATTTTCTAGAACTTTTGCAGATGACTGGATTATTTGAAGATAATCATTGATTTCATTCAAGAAGACTTCAGAAAAATTTGTTTTTGCTTCATTTTGTGCAGTTGATTTTTCAATTTTTTTCATCTTTTTTGTTTCCTGACCTGATCAAAATATATACTTGAATTCTGATTTTTTCTATATTCTCTTAAAAATATGCGTTCACGGAAAGAGTCCATTCATGATGGTATTTTCCGTAGTCCATATTGAAAGAATAATTTCCTTTTAAAGCCATGTTTTGTGACAAGAAAAGGCAAGTGTCTGCGGCAAATTGAGTTCTGAAATGTTCCAGATCAAATGGCGACTGTAAAACGCTTGCTGAAATTTTATTTTTCCAAGTGTTTGTTCCTGCAATAAAGCCTGTTTCTCCGCCTAAAAGCAAATCTGTTCCATATCTGTATGCCGGAGAAAAATAAGTGTCTGCACCGCCCATAAGATAAATCTGAAGCCATTCTGCCGGCCGAACGCTCGCTCCGTATAAAAATTTAAATCGCCATGCTAAATCCTGTTTTTCATCTTTATTAGGATTTTGCTCAAGTCCTGTTAATAATTGACTTGCTCCATTCAAGAAAAACATATCAGATGCCGGTAACGAAAGAATTGAAAGCAGTGTGACTTTTTTTAAATAGAAGTCATTTTTTTCAGGATTGTAACGCACTTCCACATCTGCAAATGCGAGTTCTGAATTTTCAGAAAAACCAGCAGGGGATTCAAGCTGTTCATGCGAGCACAAGCGGAATTCCATTCCACAGTAACCGCCATTCACATCATTTCCGCCTGTCAATGCAAGTTTTTTTGAGCCATGGGCTTTTTTTGGATCTTCAGGCATTTCAAAATTTTCTTCTTCTATTTTTCCAAGTTTGCGTCTTGCGGACAAAACAGAAATAAATCTTGCTCTGTATTCATCTGAAGTGATTTTTCGGTTGTTTAGAAGAGAGCTAAGATAATCGGATGCTGTGTTCCAAATTTGCGCCTGTTTTTCGGAAGGGAGTTCTGAAAAAGGAAAGTCTTGAACAGTTTTTTTACCAAAACAGACATCTTTTATATATTTTTGCTGTTTTAAGGTAAGATTCTTTTTTCCATTTTCAACTTTTGAATAGGCGGACGGACGATATTCTGTTTCTTCCGTTAATCCAAGATTATATGCAAGTTTTACAGTTGCGAGCGGTTCTACAATTCCAAAAAGTTTTTCTGTCGCCTGAGTGGAAGGTCTTGCGGCTTCAATCAAAAATAGAAGATTGTATGAGCAGTTTTCGCTTGTAAAATAATATCTTGAATATATCCCAGCTAAATCAAATGCATGCCGCAGCATTTTTTCTTTTTCTTCATCATTTAGATTCAGCTTGTATTCCCACATATCGCGCATGTCCATATCAGAATACTGTTTTATTTTTTCATAATAAGTTTCAAATCCATAGTAACCTTTGAATCCGCCCACAAGTCCAAGAATCGCGTAAAGCGGACCGCCGGTAATTTTTGTAACGGCTCCATAATTTATAGAATTTGCAGTAAGCCTAGGTTTATCTTTTGTTTCAATAAGAAGAAATGTATGTCCAAAAACAGAAGCCGGACGTTTTAAATAAATTGAAGGAAAAACAAGAAATACATTTCCTGGATTTACTTGCTTTAAGACATTTTGAAAGGCAACGTCGCCATTGTAAGGAAAATCATTTTCAGAAAGCTCAAGTTTTTCACAAAGCCATTTGTAGCGCCCTGGAAATCTTTCAATTGCGTGTTTTTTTTCTGCGCCCGGTTGTGGTGCAGGCTCAAAAAAAGCTCTAAGAGTTGCGTTCAATTCTTCTTTTGGATTTGTTTTTCCATTTTTTGCGCAAAAGAATTTCGGGTCATCAACAAGACTCTTGTAGCGGCTGAACAATGCCGGTTTATAGTGTAAAAGTGTGTGCCAATAAGAATCTTTGTATAATTTTAACTCTTCTGCTTTTTCTATTAAAAATTCAACCTTTTCTGAATAAGAGTCAGAATTTGGTTCAGCGGAAGAAATTGGCAATACTGAGATGAAGAATATGGTTATAAAGAAGAAACAGGACGCAATCTTTGTTCTTGTGAAACCAAAATTGCATCCTGCCTTTTTAAAAAAGAAAATCACATTATCCTACAAGAGAATAAATTTTGCTTGCAACTTCCTGTGCTGAAACTTCTGAAGAAGAGAAGATTTCATCAAAATTGTTCTGAAGAGAAGCCTTGAAAGCAACTGAATCAGATACGTTGAGCATTGTAGAAAGTGTGTCGATGTATTCGCCTTCACCCTTAGCAATGTCGTTTGCAAGTGCATCCATGTTGTCAGAGATGAACTGGTTTGTTTCTGTCATTGCAACTTCAGCCTTGTCATATCCCCATGTTCCAGAAGAGATAGCAAAGAACTGGTTGTACCAGATACCATTGAGGAAAGCACCGAGCAAGTCCCAACCCATTCCTTCTTTGTCATTTACAAGAAGATAGCCAAGACCAGGTCCTACATTTCCTGCGAATGCTGAAGTTGAAACAGCAAGCATTCCAGCTGCAACTAAAGCAGCGATCTTTTTTCTAAGCATATATGCCTCCAAAAATTTGTATACGATTACTTTGGATTTTACTAAAAAAAACTAAAATTTTTCTAAAAACAATGAAAAAAATATGTAAAGAAATAGTAAAATTTTACTATATTATAGGACTTGTAAAAGAATAAAAAAGCCAGCAAGACAAAAAGATGTAGTGCTGGCTTTTGTTTTATTAGCTATTTGGCAGAATTATTCAAAAATGTCTTCTGAAAAATTATTTTATCAGCAGGCTTGCATATTTTGCCAAAGCTGCTTCCATGTTGTTTGAAAGAACAGCTTTTGCAAGTTTTTTGCCAAGCTGAACGCCTTCCTGGTCAAAACTGTTGATGTTCCATACAAATCCCTGGAACATAACTTTGTTTTCAAAATGGGCAAGAAGCGCGCCAAGAGTTTTTGGTGTAAGCTGTTTTCCATAAATCAGGCTTGAAGGACGGTTTCCTGCAAAAGCTTTGTTTGGATCAGCATCTTTTTTGCCGCAGGCAAAAGCCACAATCTGTGCAACAACATTTGCGCAGAGTTTTGTCTGGCTTGTTGAACCTTCAATTACAACATCTTTTCCAGTCTGGTTTTCGCTGAAAGCAATGAACTGAAGCGGAGTAACATTTGTTCCCTGATGCAAAAGCTGGTAGAACGAATGTTGACCGTTTGTTCCTGGCTCACCAAAAATAACCGGACCTGTAACATAATCAATTTTTCCACCGTCGCGGTTTACAGATTTTCCGTTTGATTCCATATCAAGCTGCTGAAGATGAGCCGGGAATCTTGAAAGCGCCTGTGAATATGGAAGAATTGCTGTTGCCGGATATTCCTGAACATTTCTTTCGTATATTCCAATCAAAGCGTCCATAAGAGCCGGATTTTTGCGTATATCTTTTTCAGTTGCAGTTTTGTCTTCTTCTGCGGCACCGTCAAGGAAGTCTGCAAAAACTTTTGGTCCAAATGCAAGCGAAAGAACAGCTCCGCCAACTCCAGAAGTGGAAGAGTAACGTCCGCCAATGTAGTCGTCCATGTAGAAAGCCTGCATATAATCCGGGTTGTGAGCCAACGGCGAAGTTTCAGAAGTAACAGCAATCATGTGCTTTGAAACATCAAGCCCTTCTTTTTTAAGGAAATCTTTTACAAAACTTTCATTTGTAAGAGTTTCAAGGGTTGTTCCAGATTTTGAGACAAGAATGAAAATTGTGTGTGCTAAATCCAATGAGGCAACAACAGCCGCACCGTCATCTGGGTCAACATTTGAAATAAAATGGGCTTCCATCTTAAAAGTGTTGTTCGCTTTTGCCCAGTTTTCCAAAGCCAGATACATTGCGCGTGGACCCAAATCAGAGCCACCGATTCCAATCTGACAAACCTGAGTATATTTTTCGCCCTTTTCGTTCACGATTTTTCCAGAATGAACTTTTTCTGCAAAATCAGCGATTTTTTTCTGTTCATTGATATAAAAATCACGTTTGTTCTGACCGTCTGCAAAAACATCTTTTCCAAGCTGTCCGCGAGTAAGCTGGTGCAGAACCATTCGTTTCTCGCCGGTATTTACAACTTCGCCATTGTAAAGAGCCTCAAATTTTTCAAGAAGCTGGGCTTCATCCGACAAATCCTGCAATGTCTTAAGAATCTGCTCATTAACCTGCTTTGCGGCATAGTTATAAGTCAAACCTTCAGCCATTGGTATTGAATATTCCTGAATGCGTTTTACTGCATCTGCAGAAGAAAGTTCATCTGCAACAGAAACCATTCCCTTTAAGGAAAACAACTTCTTCCAAGAAGAAAGTGTGTCAGCATTTGCCCATGTAGCCATTTTATAAGCCTCTTTCATTAAAAAATGTCCAATCCTAAACATCGGATGTTAAAAATATAATAAATTTTCTATTTTTCTACAATATTAAAGGTTTTTTTAAGGTGGAGGGGAAAGATTTCCCGCCGTTCGGAACTTACGTTCCTCACTACTTTTCAAAAGCCTAAAGTCTTTTGAAAACCCGATTTTTGTTTTGTGGGGGATGTCTCCCCCTCGTCCGCACTTCGTTGCGTCCTACCCCTTCTCCTAAGGGCGCTGCCCTTAAGAACCCGTTCAGTTTGTTTCGGTCTGTAAAACTGGAGTTTCGCCGTGGAACGCTTTTTTCAGCAAAACCGGAACAATCATCGAGGAAATAATTATCAGAAGAATTACTGGTGCAAAATATTTTGACTCAATTATTCCAATGGAAAGACCTTTTTGGGCCACAATCAGCGCAACTTCTCCGCGCACCATCATTCCAAGCCCGATTTTGCAGGAATCTTTCCATGAAAATCCCAAAAGTCTGGAAGTGCAGCCGCATCCTATAAGTTTGGAAAGACAGCCGATTATTACAAACGCAATGCTGAACCACAAAAGAGAAAAATTCATTCCGGAAAGATCTGTTTTTAATCCGATTCCGGCAAAAAATATTGGGCTGAAAATCATATATGAATTAATATCGATTTTTTGTTCCATATAAGGAGCGTCTGTCAATGAGCAGAATACAACTCCGGCAATGTATGCGCCTGTAATATCTGCAATTCCAAAGAATCTTTCTGCCGCATAGGCAAAAATCAGCGCGATTCCAAGTCCGTAAATCGGAATTCTTCTTGAATGCGGATGCCGTCTGTCGTACCATTTGAAAACTCTGAATACAATGAATCCGAAAATGATTGCCGCAACAAAAAACAGGATTGTCTTTCCTAATGTGATTAGAATTCCGCCAGTTCCAGTACTGATTCCAAGCACAACTGTAAGGACAATTATTCCAAAAACGTCATCAATAATCGCCGCGCTTACGATTGTCTGTCCAAGATCAGTCTTTAAATGTCCAAGTTCCTTTAAAGTCGCAACGGAAATGCTTACAGAAGTAGCTGTTAAAATTGTTCCTATAAACATTGCCTTGTAAAACTGAGGAGTTCCAAAACCGTCAAATCCCCAAAAGCACAATGCCATAACAGTTCCAAGTGCAAGCGGAACTAAAACACCGCAAAGCGCGATTATTGTGGATTTTATTCCTGATTTTGCAAGCGACTTTAAATTTGTTCCAAGTCCTGCGCTGAACATGATTAGAACCACACCGATTTCTGATACAAAAGATATAAAACGGTCTGTTTCACCGAACAATGAGCCGGATGGATTTGAGCCAAAGTTGTTGAACCATGGTAAAAATCTAAGAAGAAGACCTGCGACAATCATTCCGGCAACCTGCGGAAATCCGATTTTTTTTGCCAAAGTGCCAAGGTATTTTGCCGCAATCACAATAATTCCGACTGATACAAGGATTTGAAGCACAATTTCACTGTTAGAAGCCTGTTCCATTTTGTGTTCCCTAAATTAAAATTATCAGGTTGAATGTTTAGCTATAATCAATGTGAAAGAAATTGAATAAGCTTCCAGTCAAAAGTCAAGTATTGGCTATGGTGAAGTGCTTTTTTGGAAGAATTATCTGCGCTTTTCTTTCAGAAAATGCTCGATAATTCTTTTATGCCATTCGGCAAAAGACACTTCAAGGACGCCAAACTTGCCTTTTTCATTCGCGCTCATTCAATTTATAAATTCATCATAAAAACTAGGCATTTAACTGATAATTTTAATTATACCAAATTGTCAAAAAAGTTTGAATTAACATCGTTATTAATTTATAATTTTTGTGTTAGGTGATTTTTATGAATGATGATCAGCATAGAAGTTCATTTGACGAGCTTGTGGCAGGAATCAGCTCTGATGAACGAAAATATTTGCTTGCAAAAATAAATCAGAACCGGGAACAGTCTTTTCCGCTTATGCAACCTTTGCGGGAAGAAACTGACAATTTTACACTGGATGTAAAACTTAATTCGGAATCGATTTTTTATAAATTTTTTCTTTGGCTCCGTTCTTTGATTTCAAAAAAACAGAAAATTGAAATCTATAACGATGATTTGGTCGCAGGTCTTGCAAGAAGAATAAACCGCAACCATCCTGGAATTATTGATATGTCGAACGGTCTTATTCTTTCGCTTTTTTTTGAAAAACTGAAGGAATTGAAAAACGCCGCCGATTTCTTTAAGCCGTATTTTTCTGTTTTTAATGAAAATCCTGGAAAATTTTATGTTTTTATGAGCACTTTTATCGCTCCGGAAATTGCTTCCTCAATAAATGCGGAGGCTGATCCGTATTCAATTCCTTTTGAACGGGAAGGCTCCAAGGAACTTAGGGCTTCGCTGATAAAAAAAATGGAAGGCATACTAAAAGATATTCCACAGAAAAGCCGTGCAGTCATGTATGATTCTGTAAAAGCCTTGAACTGGCTGAAGCGTTTTACAGAGATTCCGTACACTCATTTTCTGGCGCAGTTTACAGCAATTATTTCAGAAGATTACACTTGTCCTTTTACAAATGCCCAGACGGATTTTGAGGCGTTGGCAAATGTTTTAAGCGATGCGCGATCAATTCCGAACGAGGCGTTGGAGGCGCTATTCCTGTTTCCGCAAAGAAAAGGCGGTGCTTCTGTTGAACTTGATCAGGATACTGAAAAATCAATGCGGGATTTTCTTTCAAAATCTGCGGCAAGTATTTCTATGATTCAGATGTTTATTTCAACAGTTCCGCTATTGGCGCTTGGAAAAGTTATTTTTGCGGATTATGACTGGCAGATTGACAATTCCGGTGGTGCGGAAGACTGGTTCGTGAAATTTAAGGAAGAATGGAAAGTCGTTTTTGATGAACGTTGGGAAGCCTGGCTCAGAGACAGAAAAAAAAGTCAGCTTGCAGATGTTTTGCAGGAAAAATTTGGAATCGGCGAATTTCCTGAGCTTCCGTACCGTCCGTGGACAAAACTTTGGGGCGGAGTTCCGTTCCGTTGCGAGATGACAGGCGGATTTCTTTATTGGTTTGCAACTTTAAAATACGATGAAGTTATGAGCATTCTGAATGTCATTGTTCTTGAGGGCGTTTTTTTGAACAACGAGAACCGGGCGGAATTTTCAGAAGCTTTAAATCGTTTTGCAGATGTGAATCATCAGGTTCAGCTTTTTGGTGAATCATTAAATGAAAAAGGTTCTGTGGGAAGCGTTTTTGCAAAGCTGATTTCAGAGCATGTGCGCACTTTAAAAGGTCAGAATATGGTGAACTCTATTATTCTGAATGCAGAAACTTCAATCCGGAACTGGGAAAGTGCGTTCTGCAACTGCTGCCGCGTTATTGAACGTGTGCTTTGCGGAATTCTTGATGAGGAGAAAAGCGACAAAAAATACGAGTCGATTCAAAATCTTATGACAATAAAAGGAAGAGATAACCGCGCCTACAGGGACAGCCTTCAGTCTGAGCGTGAGCTGCTTCTGGAATGCAGGAAAATTCTTGCGGAAATCGAGCCACTTGACCTTCCGAAAGTAGAAAAGAAAAAATGACATTTTTGGAACTGAAGCCCTTGATTTTAGGGAAGAAATTTGTAACTTCTCATTTTGTGCGCAACGGAAAAATTGCTGAAGAGCCGGCTTTTTGGGGAATGACAGTCCGTTCAGCCGGTTCAATGCGTTTCCGCTGGAATGAAAAAAATCCTGCGCGCGAAGAATTGCTTTCCCGGATTGCGTTTCCGTGCACCGCGGTTCCAGTTCAGCTTGATCACACAAAAATCGTTTATTCAATAGAAGAAAAGAATGATACATTTAATAAGATTGGTGACGGAATTCTTACCCGGAATAAAAATCTTATGCCGGTTGTTACAGTTGCCGACTGTATGCCGATTTATTTTTCTGACAATGAAACCGGATTTTTTGGCGTGGTTCATTCTGGTTGGAAAGGAACTGGAATCGCTGCGGAGGCAGTTAGTCTTGCGGTGAAGGAATTTGGTGCAAGAAAAGAAAATATTGCAGTTGCTATTGGCGCGCACATAAGAAATTGCTGTTATATAGTAAATAAAGAGCGCGCTGATTATTTTGTGAAAAATTTTACCGCGGAATGTGTTGAGCCTTTGAAAGACGGGGAAATTCCCTGTAAGGGCGCGGCGTTGAGCTGGAACAATGGTGGCGGACAGCTTTTTAGACTTTCTCTGGAAAAAGCGAATCTTTGTGTTCTTGCGCAGGCTGGAATCCGTGATGAAAATATTGTTGTGGCAACTGATTGTACTTGTCATAATCCTGAATTCGGCTCAAACAGGCGCGAAACTAGCGTTGGAGAAACTTTTACGGTTCAGGCGGCTTTTGTAAAGCGGGAAGATGCAGCAGGCGTTGTGGGCGGCGTTTGAGCCTGCACGGTGGGTAGGCGAAAACCGTAGGTTTGAGACGTAGGGCGGTCGCCCGCCCTTATAAAAAATTCATTTTACATTTTTGCTTACCTGGTTTAATATTTTAGATTATGAAAAGAAGCAGTGGTATTTTGATGCACCCGACATCTTTTGCGGGAACGCCTGGTATTGGTACGCTTGGAAAGGCTGCCTATGAATTTGTTGATTGGCTTGAATCTGCACATCAGACTTTGTGGCAGATTCTTCCTATTGGTCCTACAGGATACGGAGATTCTCCTTATGCATCCTTTTCAACACACGCGGGAAATCCTTTGTTGATAGATCTTGACCGTCTTGTTGAAAAAGGCTGGGCAGACAAGAATGATATTATTCCTGCTGATTACATAAAAAATGATGGTCCTGTTGAATATGGTTCTGTTGTATGGTGGAAAATGCCAGTTTTGGCTAAATGCGCGTCATATTTTCAGAAAAACTGTTCAAAACAGGATAGAATTGCTTACGAAGCTTTTAAAAATGACAATGCCGACTGGCTTGATAACTATGCGAATTTTACTAGCATCAAGCAGTTTTATGACGCAAAGGCTGAAAAAGAGGGCGTAAGTGGAATTGCCCAGATGTGGAATGCGTATTGGCCAAAAGATTTGGCTGCCTGCAATCCTACGGCTGTTTCAAAATGGAATTCTGAGCATACTGAAAATATTGAGCAGATAAAGACAATCCAGTTCTTCTTTGCTGAGCAGTGGTTCGCGGTAAAAAAATATGCGAACGAAAAAGGAATTTCGCTGATTGGAGATATTCCGATTTTTGTTGCCGCTGATTCTGCAGATGTTTGGGCGAACCAGAAATTTTTCCAGCTGGATAAGAACGGTATTCCTTTGAAGGTTGCCGGAGTTCCACCGGATTATTTTTCTGCGACTGGTCAGCTTTGGGGAAATCCTTTGTATGACTGGGATGCGATGAAAAAAGACAATTATTCTTGGTGGGTAAAGCGCACAAAAAGAATGACAGAGCTGGTTGATGTTGTGCGAATCGACCATTTCCGCGGTTTTGAGGCTTACTGGTCAATTCCTTATGGCGATCCGACTGCTGTAAACGGAAAGTGGATTCCTGGACCGAATATTGAGCTTTTCAACGCAATCAAAAAAGCGCTTGGAACTTTGCCGATTATTGCGGAAGACTTGGGTGTTATTACCGATGGTGTTAGAAAACTCCGCGATGATGCAGGTTTCCCGGGAATGAAAGTTCTTCAGTTTGCGTTCGATCCGAATGAGGCTGGTAGCCAGGGAATGGTTAATGCGTTCTTGCCGCATATGTATCCACAGAATTCTGTTGTTTACACAGGAACTCATGACAACGACACAATGCAGGGCTGGTTGAATAGTGCTTCTGACGCAGCTGTAAAAATTGCCGCTGAATATGCTTTTGGACGCAAAATGTCGGAGTCAGAGGCAAGAGCACTTTCTGATAATGGTGAACTTTGCCGTGCGATAATTAAGCTTGCTATTGCCTCAACAGCGGATTATGCGGTTATTCCAATGCAGGATATTCTTGGTCTTGGTGCGGAAGCCAGAATGAACACTCCGAACACTTTGGGTGGAACAAACTGGGGATGGCGAATTCCTGCGGATGGCTTGAAAAAAGAAGATGCTGAATCCCTTGCGTTTATTTCTGACTTGTATGGACGAAATATAAAGAAATAGCTGGAATTTGCTGAATAAAAATAGTTTTGCTGAAAACTGATGGATTTTGGAATAAGAGGAATCTTGTTCTGAAATCCATTTTTTTTCTGGAAACCAATTTTCGGGCTTTTTTTTAGATTTTTTTAAGATTTTTTATTTTTTTTTGACAAATCAAAATAGAGGGCTTAGAATTACTTTATATAAGGTTATCTTTTAACGGAGGATTTAATGAAAAAGGTAATATTCTCTCTTGCGGCTATTGCAATGGCGGCAGGAATGTTCACAGGTTGTTCAAAGAAGAATCAGAATTCTTCTTCTGCAGCTGGTACTGTTAAGCTTGAAATGTATTATTACAAGCAGGAAAATCAGGAAGGTCTTAAAAGAATTGTAAAAGCGTTTGAAAAACAGAATCCGGGCGTTACAATTGATATGCTCATCATTCCAAATGACGCTGACTCTGCAATGTCTGCTCGTGCGGCTCAGGGTGATTTGCCGGATATTCTTCAGATGCAGTCATATTCTCGTATTAAAGAATATGCTTCTAAGGGTTTCCTTCTTGATTTGTCAAAGGAAGAAGCGATGGGAAAAGTTCTTCCAAGTTCACTTCCGGCAGTTTCTTGGAACGGAAAACAGTATGCAGTTCCAATGGATTATGCAGGAATCGGTATTATCTACAACAAAGATATTTTTGATAAGTATGGAATCAAAGCTCCAACAACTTACCGTGAACTTGAGCAGGCTTGCCGCACTTTGAAAGAGAACAATATTGTTCCGTTCGCTGGACTTCTTAAGGAAAACTGGTCAATGGGTCATTTTATTACAATGGTTCATACAGCTCTTCTTAAGGAAAAAGGAATTGAAGTTGAAAAGTTCATCTCTGATATGAACGCAGGAAAAGCTTCTTACGGTAATGTTGATACAGCAAAATTGTTCAGCATTCTTGATTTCTACCGCGACAATATGAATTCAAACGCAGCGGAAATGGGTGGCGGTGAACAGCAGCAGTCATTTGCAAAAGGTGAATCTGCGATGATGGTTCAGGGACTTTGGGCTTATGTAGACGCTCTTAAACTCAATCCAAACTTGAACGCAGGATTTATTCCGTTCCCGGTTTACAATGATGCTAAAATGAACACATTCTATGCTGATGTAGACTCAACATTTGGAGTTTCTTCTCAGTCTAGCGCAGAAAAACAGGCAGTTGCAGTTAAATTCCTTAACTGGCTTACTTCTGATGAAGGTCAGAAACTTTGGATGGATGAATACAAGCTCATTCCTCCGTTCAAGGGTGTTGATGTTTCTGCATTCGGTGGTCCTTATGTAGATCTTATGGCTTCTGTAGAGGCAAAAGGCTCTTCTCCATGGGCATTCTCACAGTATCCTACAGATGTATTCGAAGATTCTTGCAAAAACGGCGGTCAGCAGTACATGATGCACAAACGTTCTGCTGGAGACGTTATTAAAGAAATTGATGCTCAGTGGGCTTCTTCAGTTAATAAATAATTTTGACTAAGAAAAAAGTCCGTGGCTGCGGTCGCGGACTTTTTTATATTCAGGATTTCTGATTTTTTCAGAATCCTAACAAAAAATTGAGAGGAACCAGTTTTTATGGTCGAAGCAAAATCAAGGAAAGCATTTTATTTTACAGCTTTCATTATTCCTTGTCTTATTCTTTATTTGATTTTCTTTATTACTCCTTTTTTCAGAGGAATTGGAATTTCGCTTACAAACTGGGACGGTCTTACACCAAAGACGCCTATCATTCTTGATAAAAATGAATTTGAATCTAAAATTTTATACAGCGGAAAACTAAATCAAAAAGAAAGAAATTATATTCAGTCTATTTATGAATACGATCCGCTTGATAATTCCTACAAACGAAAGAGTCTTGGCGGTGTTGCGCGAAAAAAACTTGAACGGATTGTAAAGAAAACAGGTTATGAGCCTGAGCGTTATAAATTTGTCGGATTGGAAAATTACAAGAAAATCTTTACAGGAAAAATTGATAAAGATTTTTATCCTCATAAAATGCGAATTGAAAAATTCACAGAAAGCTCGGAACTTCCTAGAATCATTCAAAAAAAGGATTTTCAAGGCGAAGTTTTAAAAGGAATGGCAAAAAATTCTGAAGGATATATTCTTCTTACGGAAGCTTATAAATTTGATGAAAAAACAAATGCCTACAAGCTTGATTCAAAGTATGATGAATTTGTTCTTACAGGATTTCTTTGGGATTTGCCTGGTGTTGGAAAATCAATTCCAGAATCAAAGGTTGATTCTCTTATCAGAACTTTAAAAAACTACGGATTAAAGCAGAATGCCTATGACATTCATAATGTTGCGATTGATTTTGCAAACGAGAACAGTCTTTCTGAAAAAAATAAGACAGAAATTATTGAGCTTTCAAATGAAATACTGAAAGTTTCAAAGATAAAGAAAGTTCTTGCAGAAAATTGGGTTGTTACCCAGCGCAATATGGGGGTTGTTGGATTTACGCTGTTTTTTGCGGTTTTTTCTGTTATCGGAATCAACGTTCTGGCTTTTGCTCTGGCACTTGCGCTTGATACTGGAATCCGCGGGCAAAAGATTTTGCGCACAATTTTCTTCTTGCCGAATGTTCTTTCTATGATTATTGTTGCGTTAATCTGGTCAATGCTTTTTGTTCAGCTTTTGCCGGCAATCACTGGAATTGAAAAATGGATTTCGGATTCAAATAAAACTCCGTGGCTTTTGGTTCTTGTTGCTGTCTGGCAGGGTTGTGGTTATTACATGATTGTCTATCTTGCGGGGCTTCAGAATATTCCGACAGAAGTTATTGAGGCTGCAAAAATTGATGGCGCAACTGGCTGGCAGCGTTTTAAATATATAACTTTGCCGCTTATGATACCGTCTTTGACAATTTCCCTTTTCCTTACAATAGCGAACGCGTTAAAGAGTTTTGACCTTATCTATGCGATGATTGGTCAGACTGGTTATGCAACTGGAACAGTTCCTTTTGTTATGGATATTTATTTTGATGCATTCTCTTTAAAGCAGGCTGGACTTTCTACTGCAAAGGCGATGGTTTTGTTCTTTGCGATTGTGATTATCACGGGAATTCAGCTTTATGTGATGAAACGTAAGGAGGTTGAGGCATAATGACTTTTTTCAAATGGAATATAAAGGAACAGACCGCAAAAGAAACTGTACTTACAACTTGCATGGTTATTTTTGCCTTATTTTTTATTTATCCGCTTATATTTGTGGTTATAAATTCTTTCAGGCCAAATGCTGATATTATTATAAATCCTACTGGAGTTCCGGCTAAACTTTTCTTCGGAAATTATGTTCAGGCTTGGACCCAGATGAAATTTCCGACCGTTTTTTTGAACACGCTTCTTGTTACAGTTCTTGGTACAGGTGGAATTATTATTACTTCTGCAATGTGCGCTTACGGATTGGCTCGTTCAAAGACTAAAATCTCTTGGATTTTATATGGATTTTTTTCATTTTCGCTTGTAATTCCATTCCAGATTATTATGGTTCCTATTGGAGTTCTTGCGGCTGACCTTCATCTTATGAGCGTTCCGGGACTTGTCCCAATGTATTGGGGGTTAGGTTGTCCTACAGCGATTTTTATGTTCCACGGATTTATAAAATCTGTTCCGCTTGAACTTGAGGAATCTGCTGCAATGGATGGAGCCGGAAGGTTTTATATCTTTTTCAGGATTGTGCTTCCTCTTATAAAAACAATTATTGCTACAGTTGCGGTTATTGATGCCTTGTGGATTTGGAACGATTTTCTTTTGCCGTTGATTGTCGCAAAGCAGGGAACAATTCAGCTTGCACAGATGCGTTTTAACGGCCAGTTTATGAAAGAGTATGGTCCGATGTGCGCATCTCTTACAATCTCATCAATTCCGATTATTGCTTTTTATCTTGGACTTCAAAAATACATAATAAAAGGTATTGCGGCAGGAGCGGTAAAAGGTTAATGTTTTCTATATGAAAAACATTTATCTGGATCTTTATATCACTTTTGCAAAAATAGGTTCCCTTACTTTTGGTGGGGGAATCGCAATGCTTCCTATGATGCAAAATGAACTTATAGATAAAAAACAATGGGTTTCTGAAAACGAAATCCTTGATTATTATGCGATTGGTCAGTCTACGCCGGGAATTATTGCTGTAAATGTTGCGACTTTTGTTGGCTATAAAAAAGCTGGAATTCTTGGCGGAATTATTGCGACGCTTGGGGTGATTACTCCTTGCGTTGTGCTTATCACAATTCTTGCAAATCTTATTGATTCAATTGACCATTATCCGAATGTGCAGAAGGCTTTAAAAGGAATAAATGTTGCGGTCTGCGCTCTTATTACTGATACAACGCTTAATTTTGCGAAAAAAACTTCAAAAGGTGCGGTCAGTATTCTTCTGATGCTGCTTTCGTTCTGTCTGATTTTCTTCTTTAACATAAAATCTTATATCATCATTCTTGGGTCTGCATTTATTGCGGTTGCAGTTTATTTTATAGAAAAGAAATTCAAGAAAAATGATGAAAAAAAATCTTTAGAAAGCAAGGCGGATTCAAATGACTAGCGATGTAAGCCTTTTGTGGCTGTTTTGTATCTTTTTTTATATCGGGCTTTTTACAATTGGCGGTGGACTTGTTGCAATCACTTTGATGCAGCAGACAATTGTTGACAGAGGACTTATTTCTGTTGACCAGTTCTATAATATGATTGCAATTTCAGAAAGTACGCCTGGGCCGGTCGGTGTAAATATGGCGACTTTTTTGGGCTATAAATTCTATGGAATTCCTGGCGCGATAATAACTTCACTGGGACAAGTTCTTCCCTCGTTGATTACGATTTTAATTATTGCCCGCATAATCATAAAATTCCGAGAAAACAAATGTGTCCAACGCGTTTTTACTTTTTTGCGTCCTGCGGCAACTGGAATGATTTTTGTTATTGCGGTAAATATGTGTCTGAATATTCTTATAAATGTTCCGGAAGATTATAAAGTTCTTCTTTCAACATCTGGCTGGAAGGAACTTTTTAACTGGATGAACCTTTCTATGTATTTTGTGTTTTTATGGCTCAGAACGAAATTTAAACTTCATCCGTTTTTTGTTGTCTGTGTCGGTGCTCTTTTTGGAGTTTTGTTTTTTTAGCTGAATGGATAATCAGATTTTTTTGTTGAATAAAATTTTCTGAAAAAAAATCAATTTCTGCATATTCAAAAATCTGTGCTATAATAAAAATATGAGTACACATATTAACGCACCGGAAGGTGCAATCGCGGATAAAGTTCTTCTTCCAGGAGATCCGCTCAGGGCAAAATTTATTGCGGAAAATTTTCTTGAAAATTCAAAATGCTACAATGAAGTGCGCGGAATGTTTGGTTTTACGGGAATGTATAAAGGCGTTAAGGTTTCTGTTCAGGGAACTGGAATGGGGCAGCCGTCGCTTTCAATTTATGTGAATGAGCTTTTTCGTTTTTACGGTGTCCAAAAGGCAATCCGGGTTGGAACAATTGGTTCTGTTCAGGATGATGTTAATTTAAAGGATACAGTTATTGCGAATGCGGCTTTTTCTGATTCATATCTTCTGAACCAGCGTTTTTGCGGCTTGCATTATGCGCCTACATCAGATTTTTCGTTGCTTTACAGCGCGTATAACAAGGCAAAAGAACTTGGAATCAATGTGAAAGTTGGACCAGTTGTTTCCAGCGACCGTTTTTATGATGACAACCAGAACTGGAAACTTTGGCAAAAATATGGAGCAATCGGAATTGAGATGGAATCTGCGGAACTTTTTACGTTGGCAGCAGAATTCCACAGAAAAGCCCTTTCGATTTTTACAGTAAGCGATCATATTGTAAAAGGTGGCCAGACAACAGCAGAAGAACGGGAAAAAACATTTAAAGATATGATGATACTTGCACTTGAAACAATAATTGTGGAATAATATAAGAATTACAAAAAATACTTTAATGGGGAAGAAA
Source organism: uncultured Treponema sp. (assembly GCA_900317625.1). Taxonomy (GTDB): domain Bacteria; phylum Spirochaetota; class Spirochaetia; order Treponematales; family Treponemataceae; genus Treponema_D. The sequence goes on along the minus strand of ONHK01000009.1, from coordinate 78,468 downwards.
ATATGAAACCTACACTTTTAGTTCTTGCCGCAGGAATGGGCAGCCGCTATGGCGGAGTAAAACAGATTGACGCAGTTGGCAAGAATGGAGAATGTCTTCTTGATTTTGCAACTTTTGACGCAAAAAAGGCTGGTTTTGGAAAAGTAGTTTATATAATCAGAAAAGATATTGAAAAAGATTTCCGGGAGCGACTTTTTGACCGCGTTGCACGAAATATGGATGCGGAATATGTGTTCCAGTCGCACGAAAGTCTTTTGACCGCAGAACAGGTTGTTCTTTCTGAAAAACGTACAAAACCTTGGGGAACTGCGCATGCTGTTCTGTGTGCTGAAAAATCAATTCATGAGCCTTTTGCTGTTATAAATTCAGATGATTATTATGGAAGAAGCGCGTTTGAAACTTTGGGCAAGCATCTTTCTTCTATAAATAATGATTCTGTTGAGCATGCGATGGTCGGTTATGTCCTTGAAAAAACGATGAGCCAGAATGGTTCTGTAAGCCGCGGTGTGTGTACAGTAAAAGATGGAAATCTTGTTTCAATTGTTGAAAACTTGAAAATTTACTTTGAAAACGGAAAAGTTGTTTCTGATATGGGCGATAAGAAAGAAATTCTTACAGGAAAAGAAACTGTAAGCATGAATCTTTTTGGTTTTAGTCCGAAAGCTTTTGAGGAATTTAATCTTTATTGGGAAAATTTCATTAAGAATAATGTTACTGTGGAAAAGGCAGAGGCGCTTTTGCCGGTTGTTGCAAGTGATATTATCAGAGATAAGAAAGGTTCTGTAAAAGTCTACACTTCGGAAGAAAGCTGGTTTGGAATGACTTATCCGGAAGACCGTGAAAACGTGAAAAACGAAATCGCCAAGAAAATCTCTGAGGGATATTATCCTGAAATTTTGTGGGAAAAATAATTCTTGAAAATCATCACTTGGGCAGATTTGCTGCGCGAAGAAGAACATAATTTTTTTGAAAAAGGAACGACCGTTTCAATTGGTTCGTTTGATGGTCCGCACAAAGGACATTTTGCGATTTTTAATAAAATTCTGGAATTTTCACATCAAAACAAAACTTTGAGCGGGCTTATAACTTTTGAAAAACCAGTTTCTTCTATAAAACAGGGCAACAGCTATAAAGGCGATATTTCAACTTTGGAAGAACGCCTTGAGATTTTTAAAAAAGTAGGCTTTGATTTTGTTCTTGTGATTCATTTTGATGAAAAATTCAAGCAGATTGAAGGGAATGATTTTTTCCGCATTCTAAAAGACAAACTGAATTTAAAGTGCATTGTGGAAGGTGAGGATTTCTGTTGCGGCCACAATGGTTCTTTTGCAAAGCCGCAGATTCAGGCTTTCTGCGAGGAGAACAATATAAATTCTTTTTTTGTTGAGCTTGTAAAGGAAGACGGAAAACGCATAAGCAGCACGATGATTCGCGAGCTTCTTGCTGAAAAAAATATTGATAAGGCGGAAAGGCTTTTGGGTTATTGATTAATGCTTATGTTTTCTATAAACTTTTAGTTATCTGTTTTTACGGATTTTTTGTGATTAATTTCCCTCAACCCGGAGATTGACCTGCATTTATTCCGCTTATTCAGAAAAAATTATTTTAAGGGGTTCCAACAATGGCACTTGCAAAAGAAACAACACAGTCACTCGTATCTAAATACGGTGCAAAAGAAGGCGACACAGGTAACGTAAAAGTTCAGATTGCTCTTCTTACAGAAAGAACAAAGCAGCTTACAGAACACACAAAAAGATTTCCGAAAGATGCTGGAGCAAAAAGAGCTCTTCTTAAAGTTGTTGGTCAGCGTCGCAAGATGTTGAGATACTTTGAACGCACAAACCTTGAAGGTTACCGTGCATTCATCAAGGAACTTGGACTTCGCAAGTAGTTCTTGTCCATTAGTAAAAGCCTGTTGCCATTCACCGTGGTGGCGCAGGCTTTTTTGTGCATAACGCGGTGCATCGCAAAGTTTCTTAGGAATATGGCGCGATGTAAAAGAAAGAATTCGACATAAGGAAAGGAAAAGAAATGTCAGAAGTAACAAGAGTAACTTACAAACTCGGAGATGCTGATCTCATTATTGAATCAGGAAAAATTGGAAAACAGGCAAATGGCTGTGTTTATGCTCAGTGGGGCGGTGCTGCCATTATTGCGACAATCTGTGCTTCTAGTGCAGTAACAGAAGGTCAGGATTTTGTTCCTGTAACAGTTGAATATAATGAAAAATTTTATGCGGCTGGAAAAATTCCAGGCGGATTTGTAAAACGTGAAGGTCGCCCTAAGGATAAGGAAATTTTGGTTAGCCGTCTTATTGACCGCCCGATGCGACCGCTTTTTGAACCATCTTTTGGACATGAGCTTCAGATTGTTCCGACTTGTGTTTCTTGCGATGGTGTTCATACTCAGGATATTCTTGCAGTAATCGCGGCTTCTGCGGCAACCTGCATTTCTGATATTCCGTTCCATGGACCGGTTGCGGCTTGCCGTGTAGGTTTCTTGAACGGAAAATATGTAATCAACCCGACTTTTAAAGAAATTGAAGAAGCTGACATGGAAATTGTTGTAGCCGGAACAAAAGACGGTTTTACAATGGTTGAAGGCGGCGCGAAAGAAGTTTCTGAGGAAGTTATGCTTGGCGCTCTTGCCGAAGCGGAAAAATTTATCAAGGAAATGTGCAAGCTTCAGGAAGAGCTTGTTGCAAAATGCGGAAAGGAAAAACTGCCTTTGAATCCGCTTGATGTAACTCTTGCGAATGCAGAAGCTATTGAAGCTGAGGCGACTCCGCTTTTGAAGAAAGCTTGTTTCCAGGATGGAAAAATGAACCGCGGAAAGGCGATTGCCAAGGTTATTCAGGAAGTCGGCGCAAATCATGCTGAACAGCTTGAAGATCCGGTTCAGGCGAAACTTTATGCGAACTTGATGGATGAAATTCAGTATAAATTGCTGCGAAAATCAATTCTTGATGACGGCGTGCGCATTGACGGCCGCAAAACTGATGAGATTCGTCCTATTACATGCGAGGTGAATGTGCTTCCAACTCCGCATGGCTCTGCGTTGTTTACACGCGGTGAAACTCAGTCTTTGGCAGTTTGTACGCTTGGCACTGCAATGGATGAGCAGTCTTATGACGATATTGATGGAAACCGCTCTGAGCATTTTATTCTTCATTATAATTTCCCGCCGTATTCTGTAGGTGAAACAGGAAAACTTACAACAGGACGCCGTGAAATCGGACATGGAAATCTGGCTCGCCGTTCATTGGCAGCAATGGTTCCAAGCCGCGAGGAATTCCCTTATACAATCCGTGTGGTTTCGGAAATTATGGAGTCAAACGGCTCTTCATCACAGGCTTCTACTTGCGGCGGCTGTCTTGCAATGCTTGCGGCTGGTGTTCCTATGAAGAAAATGGTTGCCGGAATCGCCATGGGTCTTATCACTGAGCCGGAAGGCGATAATCCGTACGGACGCTACAAGATTCTTTCAGATATTCTTGGCGAGGAAGATCACCTTGGCGATATGGACTTCAAGGTTGCCGGAACAAAAGACGGAATCACTGGTTTCCAGATGGATATCAAGATTGCCGGTGTAACAACTGAAATTATGAAAAACGCTTTGGAGCAGGCTCGTCTTGGCAGGCTTCATATTCTTTCTATTATGGAAAAAACTATTGATAAGCCGGCTCCGCTTTGTCCGCGTGCGCCTCAGATTATCACAATGAAAATTCCTGTAGACAAGATTGGCGCTTTGATTGGACCTGGCGGAAAAAATGTGAAGGCTCTTTGTTCTCAGTATGATGTTACAATCAACACAGATGATGACGGAACCGTTACAATCTACGGAAAGAACGGCGAGTCTGCTGAAAAGGCTAAAAAAGCTGTGAAAGGAATTACAGAAGATCCTGAGGTTGGCGCAATCTACCAGGGAACTGTAAAACGCATCATGGATTTTGGCGCTTTTGTTGAGATTCTTCCTGGAAAAGAAGGACTTTGCCATATTTCTAAACTTTCTAAGCAGCGTGTTGAAAAAGTCAGCGATGTTCTAAAAGAAGGTCAGGTTATTCCTGTAAAACTTTTGGAAGTTGACAAAATGGGACGCTTGAATCTTTCTTATATTGATGCGATTGAGTCTAAATAATTAGATAAAACTTAGCAGTTCTATATCTGGATTGCGATAAAAGACGTGCGTTTTTTGACGTGCGTCTTTTTTTTTATTTTTATTTGGGTTAAAATTGCGTTATGCTTTTTATATTTGATATGGGTGGAGTTGTTACGACAACAGCTGGGCGAACTTTGTATGAAAAAATCAGTGAACGCCTTGGAATTGCACCGGAAAAATTTCTTTCATTGATGGGATGGAACACAAACATCAATCTTTTTTTTGAACTTGAAAAAGGAACGCTTTCTGTTTCTGAATGGTGGAAAATTTTTGAGGAACGTTCTGGAATAAAAATTTCCTGCGATTGGTTCAGATTGCTTTTTCATCCTGTTTTGAATGAAGAAACCAGGAAAGTTGTACTTGAGTTGAAGTCAAAAGGGCACAGAGTTGTCTGTGGCACGAATACAATAGAAAGCCATTACGATAACCACAAATGTCGTGGAGATTATGGGATTTTTGACATGACTTATGCGTCGATTCACATGGGAGTAAGAAAGCCGGATTTTGAATTTTGGAAGTTAATTCTTGAATGTGAAAACGAAATTCCTGAAAATACGTTTTTTACGGATGATAGAAAAGAAAACTGCGATGCTGCAAAAATGCTCGGGATAAGAACTTATAATTTTAAAAATGCTGAAGGATTGTGCGAAAATCTTGCGGAGTGGTTGTAGCAGGGGGCGTTACGGGGGATTCCCCCGTTAGAGGGGTAGTGAGGAACGGCGTTCCGAGCGTAGGGCAGGCGCCCTCTTGTGTTGCTAACTTGACCTTTTTGATGGAGGAAAAATGGAAGCGGCTTTGTATCTGATTCCGGTGACTTTGGGGGAAACTGAATATTCCAGGGTTTTGCCGGCGTACAATATTGAAATTGTCAGGCAGATAAGACATTTTGTTGTTGAAAATATAAAATCGGCGAAGAGATTTCTGGCGAAAATTGAAGGAAGTCATGTGGATGATGGCGATTTTGTGGAGCTTAGCGAGCATACTGACTCAAAAGATATTTTGCATTATCTGGATTCTTTGGAAAAAGGTGAATCTGTTGGCGTTATAAGTGAGGCTGGTTGTCCGGCGGTTGCCGATCCTGGGGCGGATATTGTGGCTTTAGCTCAGAAAAAAAATCTGAAAGTTGTTCCGTTGGTTGGTCCGAATTCCATGATAATGGCGGTTATGGGAAGCGGTTTTAGTGGCCAGAGTTTTGCTTTTAATGGATACCTTCCTGTAAAGCCGAATGAACGTGCGGGCAAACTGAAATTTTTTGAAAATCGTGCCTACAAAGAAGGACAGACTCAGCTTTTTATAGAGACTCCTTATAGAAATGCGCAACTTTTTGAAACGGTTTTAAAGACTTGCCGCCCGGAAACAAGACTTTGCATTGCGGCGGGAATCACAACGGATTTGGAATATATAAAGACAAAAACAGTTTCGCAGTGGAAAAAATCTGGTTTTCCAGAGTTGAAAAAAGTTCCGGCAATTTTTGCGATATATAAATAGAGAGAATGTTGAGTTTTTATAGGAGAGAAATAAAAGCGTAGGTGGATTTACAATTTATGGATAAGACTTATCTTTTTTTTGATATTGAATGTGCCAACTGTTTTGGTGGTGTTGGAAAAATGTGTTCGTTTGGTTATGTCGTTGTAAATCAGGATTGGACAATTCTTGATGAAGACGATGTTGTTATGAATCCCGAAACTGAATTTGACTGGTATCTTTTTGATCAGAAACGTGGATGCAAACTTGCGTATTCAAAAGATTATTTTAGGGCTCAGCACAATTTTGAAAGTTATTACAGCGGTATAAAAAAACTGATGGAGGCGAGCGGACGTAAAATTTTTGGTTTTTCTGTAAAAAATGATATGGGATTTCTTCAGAGTGCCTGCGAGCGATACAATCTTCCTTCTATAAATTACGCGGCTTACGATATTGCGAAAATTATTGACAGTGCAAACAGCGTAAAAAACGGAAAAAGCCTTGAAGAATGGTGCAGAATATACAAAGTTCCATGTGAAAATCTTGTTTCCCATAAATCTAGCGATGATGCTAAGATGACAATGCTTCTTTTTAAGGCATTTTGTGAATCAAAAAATGAAACTATGGATTCTCTGGTTGAAAAAAACAAGGGAAATAAGCTTAGCATTGAAAAATTCCTTGAGCAGCGCGAAATAAGCCGCCACAACAAGGAGATTATTGAGAAAATTTCTGCGCTTTACGGAAAAAAGGCAAAGGCATTTTTGTCGCAAAGGTTGAGTGGAAATTTTGCGCTTGGATTTAAAATAAAGAATGATGCGGATTTTAGCCTGAAAATTGCTGAGTTGATTTACAAGCATGGTGGAATTCTGCAGAAAAGTCTAAAATCCAACGGAACAATTGTTGTTGAAGACGATTGCCGCCCAGAAATAATCGAAGAAATTCATAAGCGGAATCTGAAAACTGTTACGGTTTCTGAAATTTTAGAAACAACGAGAATGGAATAATTTTTCAAAAAATTATAAAATCAGCTTGATTTTGAGAAGAGTTATCATTTGCTAACTATGTCGCATTGTTTACTTTGCCGATTTACTGTAAATTCAGTATATTAAAACTAAATTCTCGACTTCCTTTAAGGGGCGAATATGATATTGCTTGACGTACAAAATATTTCAGTCAGTGTTGACGAAAAAACTGTCCTTAAGAATTTGAATCTTAAGATTGGCGAAGGTGAAACTCATGTATTGATGGGACCGAACGGAGCTGGAAAATCGACTCTTGGAAATGCCCTTATGGGAAATCCTGTCTACAGGCTTGACGGCGGAAAAATTATTTTTGAAGGTCAGGATTTGACCAACGAATCTACAGATAAACGCGCAAAAGCTGGAATGTTTCTTTCGTTTCAGAATCCGCTTGAAGTTCCGGGAATTTCCCTTGAATCATTTATACGTTCTGCCATCCAGCAGCGAACTGGCGAGCGCGTTAAGCTCTTTCAGTTTCAGAAGGAGCTCCAGAAAAATATGCAGCTTTTGAATATGGATGAAAGCTATGCAAAACGCGATTTGAATGTTGGTTTTTCTGGCGGTGAACGAAAAAAGAGCGAAATTTTGCAGCTTTTGATGCTTAAGCCGAAATTTGCAATTCTTGATGAAACAGATTCCGGACTTGACGTTGATGCTGTCCGCACGGTTTCTAAAGGCGTTGAGGAATATCAGAAAAATCAGAACGGTGGACTTTTAATAATAACTCATTCAACGCGGATTTTGGAAAGTCTGCACGTTGATTACACTCATGTTCTTGTAAAAGGTCAGATTGTAAAGACGGGTGACGGATCTCTTGTTGAGGAGATAAACGAAAAAGGCTTTGATAAATATATTAATGGCTGAGGGGCGTTGCGGGCTCTCCCGCTAGAAGGGGTAGGCGAAAACCGGAAGGTTTGAGCCGAGGGGAAGGCTTTCCCCGGCTGAACGTCGGGAAGACTTTCCCCGCTAAAAGCAATAGCCAGAAATTGACTGAGGAATATTATGGCTGACGAAAAAACAAATATTCATGATATAAACCAGGATTTTTATAATTTCCGCTACGAGGAGTCTGAAAAGGAATTTTATCGGATTGAATCGGGGCTGAATCCTGAAATTGTAAAAAAACTTAGCGAAGAAAAAGGCGATCCTGAGTGGATGCGCGAATTCCGTCTGAAATCTCTTGAGCAATACAACAAAATGGGCGTTTCTGTAAACTGGATGCCTAATATTGAAGGGCTTCATATAGAAGATATTTCAACTTATGTGCGGCCAAAGACAAAAATGGCTGGAAGTTGGGAAGATGTTCCGGATGATATAAAAAATACTTTTGAAAAACTTGGAATTCCTGAGGCCGAGCGGAAAAGTCTTGCCGGTGTTGGTGCTCAGTATGATTCGGAGCTGGTTTACCATAATATTCAGGATGAAGTTGCAAAGCAGGGCGTTGTTTATCTTGATTTTGAAAGCGCGCTGAAAAGTCCTGAATGGGGACCGATGGTAAAAGAATATTTTATGACGTTGATTACACCGAAAGATCATAAATTTGCGGCTCTGCACGGTGCTGTGTGGTCTGGCGGTTCTTTTGTCTATGTTCCAAAAGGTGTGAAACTTTCATTTCCGCTTCAGTCTTATTTTAGGTTGAATGCAAAAGGAGCCGGACAGTTTGAGCATACTCTTATCATTGTTGATGAAGGGGCGGATTTGCATTTTATTGAAGGTTGTTCGGCTCCAAAATATAATGTCGCGAATCTTCATGCTGGAGCGGTTGAGCTTTTTGTGAAAAAAAATGCGCATTTGCGTTATTCGACAATTGAAAACTGGTCAAAAAATATGTACAACCTGAACACAAAGCGTGCAAAGGTTGAGGAAGGCGGCTCAATTGAATGGATTTCTGGTTCTTTCGGAAGCCATGTTGGTTGCCTTTACCCGGAAAGCGATTTGGTTGGAAAAAATGCCCGCGCAGAATTTACAGGTGTGACTTTTGCCGGTGCCGGGCAGGAACTTGATACTGGTGCGAAAATGGTTCATCTTGCGCCAAACACGACCAGCGTTATTACGACAAAATCAATTTCCAAGGGTGGGGGAGCTTCTATTTATCGTTCTGCAGTTTACATTGCAAAAGAGGCGGTTGGTTCTAAGGCAAGCGTTTCCTGTGCTTCTCTTATGCTGGACAGCAAAAGCCGGAGCGATACAATTCCTGCGAATGTTGTTCTTACGGACAAGGCCGATGTTGGTCACGAGGCAAAAATCGGGCGGATTTCGAATGATGCGGTTTTTTATCTGATGACCCGCGGAATCAGCGAGGAAGAAGCCCGAAGCATGATTGTCAGTGGTTTTGCAAATCCTGTTTCAAAGGAGCTTCCGCTTGAGTATGCTGTAGAGATGAATAATCTTATCCGGCTTGAAATGAAGGGGACAATGTGATGGCTGAATCTTTGAAAATAAATAAATTGGTTTCTCCGTCCTGGAGCTGGCTGAAAATAAATGAAGCTGAAATTGATTTTGATTTTTCGCTTGAAAATATTTTTCCGGAAATAAAAAACGGGCAGAATTTTATTTCTTACGAAAATTGCGGTGGATTAAAAAAAGATTTTCCGGAACTTTTGTCTGGAACTGGAAAATCTTCTGATTCAATTTTTGAGAATTCTGTTCCAATGGAAATTTCTATTCCAGAAAATGTAAAAATTGAAGAACCTATTGTTTTGAACTATGATTTTTCAGAAAAAAATTACGCGCTCACTAGCCAGATAATTGTTGCCGGTGAAAATTCAGAGGCGACTGTAATAATTGTAAGTTCTTCAGAAAAAAATGCGGCGGGTTTTCAGGCTTTAAGGACTGAAGTGTATGCGAAACCAAATTCGAAAATCAGGATTGTAAAAGTGCAGCTGCTGGGCGGTGAATTTGTTCAGGTTGATGATACGGCGGCTTATGCGGTTGAAAATTCAGAAATCGAGCTTACTCATGTTGAGCTTGGTGCTTCAAAAGTTTATGTTGGTGCGGGCTGCAATTTGAAGGAATATAAAGGCTCGTTCAAGTCAAATCTTGGATATTATTTGAAAAACGAGCAGTTCCTTGATATGAATTTTCTTGTGAATCATTTCGGCAAAAAAACTTCCTGCAAAATGAAAGTCGCAGGTTCTTTGAATGATAACGCGAAAAAAACTTACCGTGGCACAATTGATTTTAAGACTGGAAGCGCAGGCTCGGATGGTGATGAGCAGGAAGAGACACTTTTGCTTAGCCCGGATGTTGTGAACAATTCAATGCCGATAATTCTTTGTACAGAAGAGGATATTTCCGGCGAGCATGGTGCTACAATCGGACGGTTAAGCGATGAGATTCTTTTTTATATGGAATCGCGCGGAATCAGCAGGGAAAATGCTGAAAAAATAATTGCCCGGGCAAAAGTGCAGGCTGTTTCTTCAACAATAAATGACGAGGAGACTGTTAAAAAAATCAATGATGAAATGAACGCAATTTTTGGCGAGGAATAAAGGCAAGGTTTTAAAATGGCAAACGCTTTTAGAAAGGATTTTTCAATTTTTAATACTCCGGAAAACAAAGGGCTGATTTATTTTGACAATGCGGCTACAACGCAGCGTCCTGACTGTGTTATAAACGCGATTTCTGATTTTTATAAGCACAATAATGCGAATCCATTGCGCGGTCTTTACGACTTGAGCGGCCGGGCAACGGAAGATTACGAGAACGCACGGCATACTGTTGCCCAGTTTTTGAACGCAAAAGACTGCGAGATTGTTTTTACGCGTAATGCTTCTGAAAGCCTAAATCTTGTTGCCTACGCTTACGGAATGGCGAATGTTAATTCTGGTGACGAAATTGTTGTTTCTGTTGCCGAGCATCACTCAAATATTCTTCCGTGGCAGATGGTCTGCAAGGCAAAAGGTGCAAAACTTGTTTTTCTTGAGCCGGATAAGACTTCCGGGGAAATTCCAGAGACTGAATTTGCAAAAATAAATGAAAAAACTAAGATTGTCGCGGTTGCCCAGGTTTCCAATGTTCTAGGGATTACAAATCCTGTAAAAAAAATTGCCGCACTTGCGCATAAAGTCGGGGCGGTTTGCGTTGTTGATGGAGCACAGTCTGTTCCGCATTTAAAAGTTGATGTAAAAGATATTGACGCTGATTTTTTTGCGTTTAGCGGACATAAACTCTGCGGACCGATGGGAATTGGCGTTCTTTACGGAAAAAAAGAAATTCTTGAGGAAATGCCGCCGTTTTTGCGTGGTGGTGAAATGATTGAATATGTTACCCGCGAAGATGCGGCATGGGCTGAACTTCCGCATAAATTTGAAGCTGGAACTGTGAACGCAAGCGGAGCTGTTGGACTTGCCGCGGCGATAAAATATATCCAGTCAATCGGATTTGAAAAGATTGAAAGTCATTGCGATAATCTTGCTTCAATTTTGATGGAAAAAATGAGGCAAAATCCATATATAAAAATTATTGGAAATCCTGATCCGAACAAACATTGTGGAATTGTTACTTTTACAGTAGAGGGCGTTCACCCGCACGATGTTGCTTCTCTTTTGGACACTGAAAAAATTGCAATTCGGGCTGGACATCACTGTGCGCAGCCGCTTGGGGCTTATCTTGGAGTTCCTGCAACGGCACGGGCCAGCTTGTATTTTTACAATGACGAGGATGAAGTTGAGCGTTTTTATTCAGTTTTGTGCAACATCCGAAAAATGAGTGGATATAAGGATTAGAATTCATTAAAATATTTTTCAGCGAGTGTAAAATTTGAACACAAAACGAATTTTATTTATTTTATTGAGTTTATTTTCTCTGGCTGTCTGTTTTTCTTCTTGTGCAACTACAAAATTTTATAATACGCGCGATGTTGAGATAGTTTCGCAGGAAGAGACTTTAGACGCGGCTGGAAATCCTGATTCAAATTCAATTCATTATATTGAAAAAAACAGAACTGTAAAATCAACGTGCAAACCAGACGGCAAACTGATGGCTTTTTATACCTTTGGACTTCCTTGGGTTGTTCTTGGCTGTACTGTGCGCGAAACTGCAAAAGTTGTAGGTTATTCCGCTCTGAATGTTTTTGCCGGAAGCCTTGCATATTACCGTTCAAAAAATAGTGATGACAATTCTTGGGGCTTTATTTTACCAAACACAAAAGAAGAAAAAGAAGAATACCGGCTGCTGAAAGAAGAATATGAGAATTCTGATTTGTACAAATACAAAAAATACCGCAAGCCTTTAACAAAAGCGGAAATTACTGATAATATCATTGCGGAAGAAGTGAACTGGAATGATGAAAGAAAGATTGTTTCTTCAACAACGAATACAGTTTCTGTAAGAACCAGCGTTTCTGATTCTGCAAAACGTGTCTCCAAAAAGGCTTCTGTTATTGGCGGAATGGTTGGTTCTGTAACTTCGATTATCTGCGGAATTCCAAGCTGGATTGTCGGCTTTTTAGCCGCGCTGATATATGACAAAAATTGAAAAAAAATTATAGATTTATAAAATGGAGGAAAATGATGAAAAAAAACGTTTTTCTTTTTGGAATTATTTTTGCACTTATTCTTTCAGGTTGTGCATCTACAAAGAATGTTTCTCAAAGCACAAAAAATCTTCCTGACTGGGTGATGCAGGAACCTTCTAGCAAGGATGGAATTTATGCTACCGGTTCTGCAAAAATGGTTGATGTTATGGTAAGCCGAAAAATGGCGGAAGCTGATGCGGTGAATCGTCTTGCAAGAAAAATTCAGACTGTTACAAAAGATGTTACGCAGACAATGGTTTCTGGCTCTTCAACTGATTCAATCAAAGGTTTTGAGGAAAACGCTCTTCAGACTGCGGAAGCTGCCGTAAGCGGATTTGACCAGAAAAATTATTACATTGCCGATGATGGAACTGTTTACGTTCTTTTGTTCCTTCCGTATCAGACTCAGGTTTCTAATCTGAACACAATTGCAAAAAAATACAATATTTCGGAAGAATATCTTGCTTCCCAGGCAAAAATGCAGGAAGCATACGACAGATATTTTTCTGGCAAAAACAACGAGTAGAAATTTAAAATTTCGGGATTTTTATGGACACAAAAGAATTATACCGGGAAATTTTAAACGAACATAATATCAATCCGGCGCACAAAACTGATTTGCCTGGCGCAAATATGCAGCTTAACGGTGTGAATCCAAGTTGCGGAGATAATATCACTTTGAATCTGAAAGTAGAGAACGGAGTGATTGTTGACGGTTCTTTTACAGGAAGCGGTTGCGCCGTCAGCCAGGCAAGCTGTGACATGATGCTGGATTTGGTTATTGGAAAAACAACTGAAGAAGCCAGAAAACTTGATGATATTTTTATGGAAATGATTCGTGGAGAGGCTTCTGAGGAAAATATTGAAAAGCTTGATGAGGCTGCGGCTCTGCAGGATATTTCTAAAATGCCTGCGCGTGTAAAGTGTGCGGTTTTAGGCTGGCGGACAATGCGTGAAATGTTCAAGACAAACGAAAAATGCGCGTCTTGTTCAAATCCGAATTGCCATTAATTATAGAAAAATAAAAAAAGAGGTTTTTTATGAAAAAGTTACTTATTGCTTCTGTGGCAGCGCTTTTTGTTGCTGGAGCAGCTAGCGCTCAGGTTATGAAAAATCCTGGTGTTGAAAACACTTTGTATTCTGGTTTTGGTTCTCCGCTTGTTGGAGACCCGATGTATTACGGCTTTCTTGACACTCTTCAGGCGCGAATTGATATTGGTCAGTTTACAGTTGAAGGAATGTTGAACTGGGGTGCAATGGCAAATGTTGATGATGACGGCGATCTTGACAACTTTACTTTTGCACATACAAGCAATAATCCGCTTTATTATCATTATGGACGCGGTGGTGATACTATAACTTTAACAAAAGCTGATGCTATTTCAAAATTTGGAGCAAAACATTTCAACGGTTACAATCAAGGTCAGACAACAACAGATGATTATTATGTGAACTTCCTGTGGCATCCTCTTACTGGTCTTGATGTTGGAATGGGTACAAAGCTTAACTGGCAGGTTGGTCCGGCTCCACGTTTTGGTGCTTGGCTTTGGGAAGCAGATGCTCATGTTCGTCAGGGCGGTTTTTCTACAGCTTATGATGACAGACATGGAACTGTTGACACTTACAAATTTACTCCAGACGCACCAGGTTCTGCTGATGTTGTAGGTTTTGTTCCGTATGCAAATAAATATGCAAAAAAGGCTATTGGTGTGCGCTATTTGCACGAAGGCGACTTTACATTCCAGATTGGTGGCGCAATTCCTAGTGGAACAAATACAGACAGCTTCCGTTCAAATTTTGGCGCACAGTTCCAGTTTGAAAAATTTGCGCTTGCAGTTGCTTACGAAGGACTTTTCCAGAAAGACGGAAACTTTTATGCTGGTGCAGAATTCGGTGTAAGACAGTTCTTTTTTGATGTTTATTTTGCATGGGATTCAATCGACACTGATGATGACAAAAATTCTTCTAATTACGAGGATATGTCATTCAGTGCAGGTGCGACAATGACAATCAATTTTGAAAAGGCTGGAATTTCCCTTATTCCGGAATCTTCTTTCAACTGGTTTGAAAATACTGACTACACTCCGGCTTGGTACGCAGGATGCACATTCCTTTGGAATATCAATGACAAATTCGCATTGGATGTTTATTCATCTTTTGCAATCGGTTCAAAGGACAAACGCTGGGATGATTATGGCGAAACTGATGACTGGGGAACTGGAAACATCTTTACAGTTCGCCCGGACTTTAAGATTTCTTTGACAGAACATCACTCAATCAACGCATATTTGAACACTGAGCACCGCGAGTCATTCGACGGAAAATCACGCTGGTGCTGGTCAACTGGTGCGTACTGGACATACAAGTTGAACACAGCAGCTTCTAGAAAATCTGGAAGACGCTAGTTTTGTTCATCTTTAGTTAATTCAGACTTTTACAAATTCAACAGCTTGGGTAGTGATATCCAGGCTGTTTACTTTAACAGTGATTTTTTCGTTCAGTTCTGTATTTTGAACGCCTTTTATTGTGGCTTGCATTGCAAGGCTTGGAATCATAAAAAGCGGATCGTCAAATTTTTTGTCAACGCAAATTGCTTCGCCCTGCCATTCTGGATTCTGTATAAGATAAATGAGTTTCCAGTGCGTTTCGCTAAGCCGGCTTGCTTTTCTGGCTGCAACGCTTGCGGCATCTCCTTGGCTTATTCTTTCCAGCATGGAATCTTTGTCTATAAGTTTCTGTCCGTTCAAAAATGCCCTAAGCTGCTGATGGGCAACTAAATCGCTGTAGCGGCGGAGCGGGCTTGTAACTTGACTGTAGATTGCAATTCCTAATCCTGAATGCATTGCCGGCGTGATTCCAACGCTGCGTTTATGCATGCAACGTAAAAGCTGGAACTGTCCCGCAAGACCGGGTAAAAGTTTTTCTGGAAAAGTCGGTGCTTCCTGGCTTACATAAGGAAATGGAATTTTATTCTTGAATGCAAAATTTGCCGCGCCTTCTCCGGCTAAAAGCATCATTTCGCAGACCATAGAATCTGCCTCGTAGCGGACGAGCGGAGAAATTGAGACTTTTTTTGTTTCTGGGTCAACACTCATGTGGACTTCTGGAAGGTCAATGTTTGTTGCGCCGGATTTTTTTCGCCGTGCGATATTTTTTTCTGCAATATCAAAGAGCGGCTTTAATTCCGGGGAATTTTTTTGTTCGGTTGCCTGTTCATAAGTAAGCCGTTTTACGTTAACTTTTGTCTTAAAAATCTGACATTCATTTATTGAATTATCGTCATTTAAAAGAATTCTAAATGAAAGAGCGTTGCTTTTTTCCTGAAGCCCCAGCGCATAGTCGGCAAGGCTTTCTTCTGCAAGCATTCTGACTGCACATTCTGGAAGGTAAAGTGTTGTGCCTTTGTTCCGGGCAACTTTGTCAATTGAACTGTCTGGAAGAACAAAGCATGCCGGATCTGCAATGTGAACCCAAAGATATTTTCCGTCCCAGGCAACTGCATCATCCGGGTCTGCTGACCAGGCGTTGTCAATTGCGTATGCAACTTGTTCCAGCTCAAGGCGTTCTTCCTGCGGTGGAGTTCCAAGACCTTCTTTTGCACTGACCATTGAAAGTCCGTAGCGTGTTGGATAAGGATTTTTTGTAATATCCCAGATTCCTGTGTCTATTAAAAGTTTGTGCGCTTTTTCTGGACTTTGTGTAACGCCTGCTTCAACCATGATTTTTGATTTTTCAGTTTTGCAGAGTGCGACATTTTCCACTTCTGCCATGAATTTTGCATCTTCCGGCAGATTGAGTTTGCGTTGTTTTAGCCGTTCAATAAATGCGTCGTGAATTTCCTGCTCGTGTTCTTTTTCATATTTTTTTTTGTTTATTGCGTTGATTTGTTCCTGGTTCCGCGGAATAAAAATAATTTTGCCTGATTTTAACGCATCTTCTGAAAGTTCAAATTCCACAGAATCTGTGAGCGCGTTGAAAAGAAACCAGCTTTCGTCCGGGGAGCAGGTTCCGCGGAGAATTTCTGTGAGTTCTGAAAAAGTTATTTCTGCCGCCGCAGTCGCCTCGTCGCTCAAAAGCAGCTCGTGCGCCTCTTTTATCTGTTCTGAAATTTTTGCGTCTGAAAAATCCAGAAGTTTTTCCAGGGAAGTGCAAGGTTTTTCTGAAAGTGCGATTATATCTTTTTCGCGGACTTTTTGAGTTGCATACTGCGCTTTTTTGCCTGTTGGCGTGGCTGGAGAAACTTGAAATTTTACAACAATTTTGTCACCGTCAAATTCTTGGATTACGGCGCAATTTTTTTTATACAAAACAGGAAGGTCTTTTTTGAACATGATTTAAATATAGCAGAAAAAATGTGGTTTTAATAGAAAAAAATACTTGCATTATAAAAATAATTGTCAAAAATCTGCGTTTATATAGAAAATGATTGTGAAAAGTCAAGTATTGGCTATTGTGAAGTGTTTTTTAGGAAGAATTATCTGCGCTTTTCTTTCAGAAAATGCTCGACAATTCTTTTATGCCATTCGGCAAAAACTACAGAACATGTCATGTTCTGTTTACCTAGTTTTCTTTTAAGAAAACTAGTGCTTCAATGACGCCAAACTTGCCTTTTTCCTTCCGCTCATTCAATTTATGGATTCAGAAAAAATTCGACATTTTACCAATTAATTTTTTGCGGAGCCGCGGTGGGTTGGCGGAGCCTTTTGCGCGGGATTGGAACCGCTTGCCGTAGGCAAGTTGCGGAGCGTGAGCGTAGCAATGAAGATAGCACGAAGTGCGTACGGAACGGTGGAAAGCCCGTTACTGAAGGAATTTGCGCCCTTAATCTTAAAATGAAATTGCATAAATATACAAAAATGTGTATTTTATTTATATGATAGTAATGAAATTCGGCGGCTCTTCAGTTGCCAATGCAGAAAGAATTAAGCATGTTGCCTCTATTATAAAGGCTTATAAGGAAAAACGTCCGGTTGTGGTTCTTAGCGCAATGGGCGATACAACTGACCATCTTTTGGCGGCTGCGGATTTGGCGGTTACGGGAACTGTTGATGTTGCTGGTGTGGCAAAACTTCACGAGGAAACTGCTAAAGAGCTTGGAATTAATATTGATACGATTGAGTCGCTTTTGGCTGAACTTAAACAGCTTTTGACTGGAATTTCTATGTTGAAGGAAATCAGCAAAAGGTCGCGCGATTATCTTGTTTCTTTTGGTGAGCGTATGTCTGTAAGGATGATGGCGGCTTACTTGAACAGCCAGGGAATTGACGCAAAATTCTATGATGCGTGGGATATTGGCTTTGTGAGCGATTCGAATTATATGGCGGCGGAACTTTTAGAAGAGGTTTGGGAAAATATTCCGCAGCATTTGGGCGCTTACGACAAAGGTGCGGACAACGCAATTCCGATTGTAACTGGTTTTATTGCAAAAGATAAGCGTGGAATTATCACAACGCTTGGTCGCGGTGGTTCTGATTTGACTGCCACAATGATTGGCGCGGCGATGAATGCGGATGAGGTTCAGACTTGGAAAGATGTTGACGGAATTCTAACGACTGATCCGCGGGTTGTGAAGGAAGCAAAGCCTGTGCCTGAAGTTACTTACGAAGAGGCGCAGGAACTTGCCATGTTCGGTTCTCAGGTTCTGCATCCGCGCTCGATGGTTCCGGTCAGAAAGAGTGGAACGCCGGTGCGGGTAAAGAATTCTTATAATATAGAAAGCAAAGGCACGATTATTGTTGAAAGGCACAGCGGAAAAGTTCCGCCGGTCTGCGCGATTACTTCTGTAAAGCATGTGCAGGTGATTGATATGGTTTCTAACCGTATGCTGGGTGCGGCTGGTTTTTTGGCGCACATTTTTAATAATTTCTTAAAGTGGAATGTGTGCATTGATGTAATTGCGACTTCGGAAGTTTCTGTTTCATGTACTGTAAGCGGAAAAGAGAAACTTGAAGGTCTGGTGCAGGATTTGAGCAAAGCGTGCGATGTTTCAGTCCGCCGCGAGCGCGCGATTATAACTGTTATCTGCGATGTTGAACATTCATCTGCGATTCTTGCAAGCGGTTTTGATGCGCTGGCAGATGAAGGGATAAATGTCCAGATGATAAGCCAGGGTGCTTCAAAGGTGAACATAAGCTTTATTGTGAACGACGACGAAGCCGACCGCACCGTGCAGATTTTGCACAGGGCATATTTCGGCTAGACTGGATTTTTTATTTAAATGAAATTTTGAGTTTTTAGGAGATACGACGAGAGTGATTTTTCACAATCAACAAAACTCAAAATTTCATTCAACCTAAAACAAACTAAAAAATAAAAGGAATTTTATATGAAAATTGCACTTGTTGGATATGGAAAAATGGGGCACATGATTGCTGAATGTGCTAAAAATCTAGGACATGAGATTGTTGCGACCGTTGATGTTGTTTCAGCCGACGCTACTGTAAAAGTTTCTGCCGGCGACTACGATTCAGTCGCGCGGGCTGTAAAATCAAGCGGCGCTGAAGGCATTATTGAATTCAGCCACCCGACTGCCGTAATGGGAAACATCAAGGCTCTTTTGCCGCTCGGACTTCCTATTGTGGTTGGCACAACCGGTTGGAACGACAAATACGACGAAGTTAATAAACTTGCCGCAAGCTGCGGTGGAACAATAATGACTTCCTCAAATTTTTCGATTGGCGTGAATATGCTTTATAAAATTGTCGCAGAAGCTGTAAAAATCATGGAACAGTGGCCGGAATACGACATCGCGACTTGGGAAGCTCATCACAATCAAAAAGCGGACAGTCCATCTGGAACAGCGCTTACAATTGCCGAGACAATTCTTGCGAACACAAAAAAGAAAACAGAAATTGTAACAGACGCATTCCACGAAAAACCAAAGTCAAATCAGCTCCACGTTTCTTCAACACGCTGCGGCTCAATTCCTGGAACGCACACTGTATTTTTTGACAGCAAGGCAGACACAATCGAAATCACTCACCGCGCACGCAGCCGCGAAGGTTTTGCCGTTGGAGCGGTTCACGCGCTGGAAAAACTTTCAAACGCTGTAAAAACCGGAACTCTAAAAAAAGGCGCGCTCTACACAATGAAAGATTTGTTCTAATCTTCTTTTTTAGGGCGCAAAATACCACCGTAACGGGCTTTTCACCGTTACGTACGCACTTCGTGCTATCTTCATTGCTACGCTTGCGCTCCGCAACTTGCCTTCGGCAAGCGGTTACAATCCCGCGCAGGCGGATTTTTCAACTTCTGCTTTTATCCCTAAATTTCAGACTACCATCAGCGAAAATCCTGCTGTAACAAAAAATTGTCCGGCAATGTATAAAACCATTCTGAAAATCCGGTCTTTTGAACTTGCCTTTATAAAAAATCCTTTCACAATCAGCGCCTGGGCGGCAATAAAGATTGTACATCCGGCGAAAAGCAGCGCGGAATAAAGCCGTGGCTGTCCAAAAAGCGTAAGAATCGAACCGTAATGCAAAATCATCAATGGAATCATAAAAAATGCGATTCCGACGGTTTTGGCAACATTTCTTCTTTTGATTACAAAAATATAATATAGAACAAACATTGCAACATAAATCAAAAATATTATTGCGGAAATCCATGCCGGCAGGCTAAAAAGTCTGAACGATGGCTGGATGAGCATTATGTAGCACAAAAAACTTGCGATAAAAAATATTGCGCTTGTGATTACATTTTTTCTTTTTTTTGGCAAAAACTGAAGGCATGCTCCTGTAAGCCCAAATACAACTGCCGCAGAAACAAAAACCAGAATATTCAGCGAATCTGGAATAAGCGGAATAAGAACCATAAGCCATGCTGCAAGCAGAAAAACGTACAGGCACGGATTTGCAATGTATTCCATAAGATTGATTTTTTTATGGTAACCGATGATTTCCAGAATTGCGCTTGCAATAAAAAATGCTGTAAAAACCAAAAATAAAATATTAAAAATGCTCATAATTTAGTAACTGATTATATCACGATTTATTGAAAAATAGGTTAGATTCTTTTATAATTTAAGAAATATTTTGTTTTTTCAAAATAGTCCTAATTTCAGGAGGATATATGACAATTTCTCAGATGCTCGGGCAGAGCGGTCTTTTGACTTTGCTGGGTATGGCTGTTGTATTCGCTTTTATAATCATCTTGATTGTATGTATGAATGTTCTTCACTGTGTTGTTCATGCGCTCAAGCTTGATAAAGACGAAGTTAAACCTGCCGCAAAAGCAGCTGTAAAGGCTGTTGCAAAACCTGTTCCTGCGGCTGCAAATAATGCTGTTGACAAAAAGGCAATAATTGCCGCAATCGCTATGGCGGTTCATGAAAAAGAAAACAACTAACTTATAAGAGGTAAAAAATAAAATGGCTAAAGTAGGAATTACTGAACTTGTAATCCGTGATGCACATCAGTCGCTTCACGCTACCCGTATGACAACAGCAGATATGCTTCCTGCATGTCCAATGCTTGATAAAATCGGTTACAAATATATTGAAGGATGGGGTGGAGCTACTTATGACTCTTGTATCCGCTTCTTGAATGAAGATCCTTGGGAACGCCTTAGAAAATTGCACGCAGCTCTTCCGAACAATAAGATTATGATGTTGCTCCGTGCGCAGAATCTTCTTGGTTATAAACATTATGCGGATGATGTTGTAGACAAATTTGTTGAGACAGCTGCAAAGAACGGTATCGGTTGTTTCCGCATTTTTGATGCCTGCAATGATCCTCGCAACATGGAGCGTGCCACAAAGGCTGCAAAAAAATCTGGCGTTGATGTTCAGATGGCAATTTCTTATGCGGTAACTCCATATCATACAATTGAAAAATATGCGGAGCTTGCAAAAACTTATGCGGATTTCGGTGCGGACTCAATCTGTATCAAAGATATGTCTGGTCTTCTGAAACCTTATGTTGCTTATGATTTGGTTAAGGCTATCAAGGCGAAAGTTGATCTTCCTGTAGAAATCCATTCCCATGCCACAACAGGTCTTTCAGTTGCAACATTGCTTAAGGCTGCGGAAGCTGGTGCGGATATTCTTGACACTGCAATTTCTTCTATGTCCATGGGAACTTCGCATTCTCCTACAGAAACTGTTGTAGAGATGCTTAAAGGTACAGAGCTGGACACTGGGCTTGATACAAAGGCACTTCTTGAAATTGCGGCTTATTTCCGCGAAATCAGAAAGCACTATGCTTCCCTTGAGTCAAAATTCCTTGGTGCTGATACACGTATTCTTGTTTCTCAGGTTCCGGGCGGTATGCTTTCTAACCTTGAAAATCAGCTTAAACAGCAGGGCGCCGGAGACAAGATGGATGAAGTTCTTGCTGAGCTTCCACGTGTTCACAAGGATGCTGGTTATGTTCCGCTTGTAACACCAACTTCTCAGATTGTTGGAACTCAGGCTGTAATGAATGTTCTTATGGGTCGTTATACAACAATGACTCAGGATTTTAGAAATCTTCTTGTTGGTCGCTTTGGAAAACTTCCTGCTGATCCGAATGCGGATTTGGTTAAAAAAGCTCTTGAACAGAACAAGATGGATAAAGTTGTTACTTGCCGTCCTGCTGACCTTATTGCTCCAGAATGGGACAAAATGCTTGAGGAATCAAAGAAAAACGGTGGAAATGGTTCTGATGAGGACGCTCTTACTTATGCAATGTTCCCGAATGTTGCGCCGAGATTCTTTGCTGAGCGTTCAAAAGGTCCGGTTGATGCGGAAACAGCTTTTGGCGCAAAGAAAGAAGTTTCTGCTCCAAAGGCAGCTTCTAACGGTGGTTCTTATTCAATCACAGTAAACGGAACTTCTTATAATGTAACTTCTGACGGAAAGGGAAATATCAATGTAAACGGAACTGCTTACAATGTTGCATTCGGAAAACCTGGTGCTGCTCCGGTGGCTAATCCAGCTCCTGCCGCTGCACCGGTTGTAACTGGCGGTACAGAAATTCCTTCACCTGTTGCAGGAACTCTCTTGCGTTATGCGGTTGATTCTGGTGCTTCTGTAAAACGTGGCGACACAGTAATTGTTCTTGAATCTATGAAAATGGAGCTTGAGGTAAAAGCTCCTGCTGATGGAGTTGTTTCATTCTCTGTTCAGCCAGGAAGCCAGGTTACTGCTGGTCAGTCCCTTGGTTCAATTGGCGGTGTTTCTGTTGCTCCGGCAGCTCCTTCTAAACCTGCTGCAAAGGCAGAACCGGCTAAGGCTGCCGCTCCTGTTGCTTCTGGTGCTTCTGGTGCTGGAACTCCAGTTTCTTCACCTGTTGCAGGAACTTTGCTTAAATATGCGGTTGCTGAGGGCGCTTCTGTAAATAAAGGCGATACAGTTGTGATTCTTGAATCTATGAAAATGGAACTTGAAGTAAAATCTCCTGTGGCTGGAAAAATCCATTTTGTGGCTGCGACAGGTTCTCAGGTTGCAAATGGTCAGACTCTTGCTGAGGTTCAGTAAGGTAAAGTTATTTTTCGAGGAACATAATGCTTAATAATACAAAAACTGATACAAGAAAAATCGCTTTTATCATGCTTGTGATTATGGTGGCGGCTTCCGTTGTGTCTATTGGAACAAAAGTTTTTGCTCAGGATGCGGCAGCTGTTGCTGAAGAACCTTCAGGCATGGAAAGAGTTATTCCAGGAACAGAAAACTGGAATGGAAAGCACGATATTTCTGTCGGCTCGTTCTTTAGTAATTTGTGGCATACAACCGGCATTTACAAGATGATTCACACAGAAACTCCAGAAGAGATTGCTGCGGCTCAGGCTGAAGAGGCTGCTGAGGAAGCTAAAAAAAGCGAAGGCAATAACGTTTTTGCGGAAACAGCCCCAGGCTGGCAGTATCTTTTGATGATTGCAATCGGATTTGTTATTGTTTATCTTGGTGCAGGCAGAGGTTTTGAGCCGCTTCTTCTTATTCCGATTGGATTTGGTACAATTCTTGTAAATATTCCAGGCGCTGGAATGGGAAATGCTCCTGATGGAATGTTGAACATTATTTACAATGCCGGAGTTGGAAATGAATTTTTTCCTATGCTGATTTTCATGGGAATCGGTGCGATGACTGATTTTGGTCCGCTTATTGCAAATCCGAAGATGGCTTTGCTTGGCGGTGCGGCTCAGTTCGGTGTTTTCTTTACACTGTTCGGAGTCTCATTGCTGAATCTTATTCCTGGCGTTTTTGACTACAATATCCTTCAGGCTTGCGCTATTGCAATCATTGGTGGAGCGGATGGTCCTACATCAATCTACGTTTCCGGAAAACTTGCGCCGGAGCTTATGGCTGTAATTGCGGTTGCGGCTTATTCGTATATGGCGCTTGTTCCTATGATTCAGCCACCGGTTATGCGTGCTCTTACAACAAAACATGAGCGTGAAATCCGTATGGAACAGCTTCGTCCTGTTTCAAAGGCTGAAAAACTTTTGTTCCCGCTTGTTCTTTTGGCTGTAACAATTCTTCTGCTTCCTGCGGCTGCGCCTCTTATCGGTATGCTTGCATTCGGAAACTTTGTAAAACAGTGCGGAGTTGCAGAGCGACTTTCCAAGACAATGGAAAATGAGATGATGAACATTGTTTCAATTCTTCTTTCTCTTGGTGTTGGAAGCCAGATGACTCCAGAAAAAATTATCAACGGACGTTCAATAGGAATTATTCTTCTTGGTCTTGTTGCATTTGCTGTTGCGACTTGCGGCGGTGTTCTTATGGCTAAACTTATGAATCTTTTCCTTCCAAAAGGAAAGAAAATCAATCCGCTTATTGGTTCGGCTGGAGTTTCTGCTGTTCCGATGGCGGCTCGTGTTTCAAACAAGCTTGGTCAGGAATACGATCCGATGAACTTCCTTTTGATGCACGCTATGGGACCGAATGTTTCTGGCGTAATCGGAACTGCAATTGCAGCCGGAGTATTTATTGCAACTTTTGCAAAATAAATAAATCAACTGGTTAGTGCAAAGGCGGACGCTTTTTAAGTGTCCGCTTTTTTTATGTTCTTGTAAAAGTTTTTATCTGCCTTTATACTATACATTATGGGTGAGGAAATTAAGACAAAAAAAACTGCCGCAAAACAGAAAGCTGCCGTATATGATGAAAGCAGCATTCTTCATTTGGAAGGTCTGGAGCATATCAGGCTTAGACCGGGAATGTATATTGGTTCTTTAGGTGATGGAACAAACGAAAATGACGGAATCTATATTCTTTTAAAAGAAGGAATTGATAATGCCGTTGATGAATTTTCGCAAGGTTTTGGCGACAGAATTGATATTCAGATTACAGAGGAAGGTCGTGTAAAAATCCGCGATTATGGACGTGGAATTCCTTTAGGAAAACTTGAGCAGTGCGTGAGCGACGTAAATACCGGAGCAAAATATAATAATTCAGTCTTTAAACAGGCAATCGGTATGAATGGCGTTGGAATCAAGGCGACAAATGCTTTGTCTTCATATTTCAGGGCGGCTTCAATCCGTGACGGAAAAATGGCTGTTGTTGAATATGAGCGCGGTGTAAAAAAATCTTCTAAAACTGGAGCCGCAAAGCCAGGTGTAAAAAATGGAACTTATCTGGAATTTGTTCCTGACCACGAAATGTTCGGAAAATTTTCCTACAACATGGAAATGGTTGAAAAACGTCTTTGGTACTACGCTTATCTGAATCCAGGGCTGCAGATTTACTGTAACGGCAAGGTTTTTGTAAGCGAAAAAGGTCTGGAAGATTTGATTACGCACGAAATGGACGGTGCGGAAAAATCTCTTTACAAACTGTTCAGCTATAAAGGTAAAAATATTGATTTTGTTCTTACTCATACGGCAAGTCTTGATAAAGTTATTTATTCATTTGTAAATGGACAGGTTACAGAAGACGGCGGAACCCATGTTACTTCATTTTTAGACGGTTTTACACGCGGCGTTAATTCTTTTTTCAAAAAGGAATATGATGAGAAGGATGTTTCTTCTGGACTGATTGTCGCTTTAAAAATCGGAATTGATAACCCGATGTTTACAAGTCAGACAAAAAACAAGCTCGGAAACGTAGAAATCCGCCAGCCGATAATCCAGGAAGTTCAGCTTGCAGTTGATGACTGGCTTCGCCATAATCCTGAAATTGCAAACGCTCTTGAAGAAAAAATCATCCGCAACATGAAAGCCCGCGATGAGATAAATAATGTCACCGCAAAACAAATCCGCGAGGCTGAACGTTCCGCGACGCTGAAAATCCACAAGCTTTTGGATTGCCGCTACCATCTTCAAGATGGTGAAAAAGGTGCGAATTCAATGATTTTTATTACGGAAGGGGATTCTGCGACTGGCTCAATGGTCAATTCGCGCGATGTTTCTGTTCAGGCGATTTTCAGTTTGCGCGGAAAGCCGGAAAATATGTTTGGACGTAAAAAAACTGCTCTTTTTGAAAATGAGGAATTGAAAAATCTGACTTTAAGCCTTGGCGTTCAGAAAGATGTTGAAGATTTGCGTTACAATAAAATAATAATTGCAACTGATGCTGATAATGATGGTTTCCATATCCGGAATCTTGTGATGACATATCTTTTGCTTTATTTTGAGGAGCTTGTGCTTACAGGTCATGTGTTTATTTTGGAAACTCCGCTCTTCCGTGTGCGAAACAAGAAAAAAACGATTTATTGCTATTCGGAGGAAAGCCGCGATAAAGCCCAGAAGGAACTTGGAAAAGACTGTGAGACAACTCGTTTTAAGGGGCTTGGTGAAATCAACGGTGATGAATTTGGAATGTTCATTCGGGAACGCAAGGAAGGCGAAAGCGAGGATGTTGGAATGCATCTTACACCGGTAACTGTTCAGGCTTTAAAAAATGTTCCGAAAGTCCTTGAATTCTATATGGGAAAGAACACTCCGGAACGTAGGGATTTTATTGTTCATCATCTGGCGTCTGAAATTGATGCTTAATCTTGAATGAAAATCATTTTTTCAAAAACTCTCGAAGAAAGATGATAATTTTTAGTTATAAATAGTAGTACATATTGAAATACTATTTTACTTATTGATAGAATCCTGCATGAAAGCGAAATCAAGGGGGATTTCTTTTTTATGAGATGTATGGAACACAAATATTTAGGTACGGCTGAATTTTATAAGCGTGCGATAAAAATAGCAATTCCGGTAATGCTTCAGCTTTTGATTCAGAATCTGGTTTCTTTGATTGATAATTTTATGGTTGCCGGTCTTGGCGACGTAAAAATGAGCGGTGTAAATGTTGCGGGACAGATTAATTTTCTTTTTCTTATTTTAGTGAACACAGTTTGTCTTTCCGCAGGAATTTTCATGAGCCAGTTTAAAGGCGCGAATGACAAAGAGGGAATGCAGCAGACATTAAGGTTCAAGATTCTTGTTACAGGAATTTTCGGGCTTGCTTATACGGTGATTTCGTTTATTGCCCCAAGGAATCTTTTTGGCTTGATGGTTACAATTAACACGGATGCTCCGCAGATTCTTGATCAGGCGCAGATTTATTCACGTGCGGTTGCGCTTTCATGGTTTTTCATGGTTTTTGCGCAGTCATTCGCATCCTCGTTGCGTGATATTGAAATTGTAAAAGTTCCGCTGATAATTTCTTCCATTGCGACTTTAGTGAACACATTCTTTAACTGGATGTTGATTTATGGAAATCTGGGTGCTCCTCGCCTTGAGGTTGCCGGTGCCGGATATGCGACTGTGATTGCGCGTGGCGTTGAGCTTTTGCTTTTCATTTCGTATTGTGTTGTAAAACGACCGCCATTTATGTTCAATCCGTTTAAGATTTTCTTTATAAAGTTTAAGCTTTTTGGGAATATTTTTGCAAAATCTCTTGTGATTTTGTATTCGGAACTTTTTTGGGCTGTTTCAGAAACTCTTTCAAATGCGCTTTACAATACTCGTGGTGGTGCGGAAATTGTAAGTGGAATGGCAGGAGGATTTGTTGTCGCGAATCTGTTTTTCATCTGTTTTAGTGGAATTGTTACAGCGGCAAGCGTTATTTTGGGGCAGGAACTTGGCGCAGGAAAGATTGAAGAAGCTAGAAAATGCAAGAATTGGGTTCTGACTGGAGCAACTATTTTTGGTGTGATTTTTATGCTGATAGGTTTCTGTACAACAGGAATTGTTCCATTTGTCTTTAAAAATCTTACCGTTGAAGCACAAAAAATTGCAAAACAGCTTATAATTGTTGCGGCGGCATATCTTCCGCTGTGGGCTTTTTTGAACGGTCAGTATGCGGTTTCAAGGACTGGTGGCGACACGACTATGGGTGCTATTTGCGATACCGTTGCGAATGTTCTGTTCATTGGAGGAATGTTGCTTCTGACTTTCCTTACAAAACTTGGACCGATTGAAATGTATGCAATTGTAAAACTCAGCGATGTTGCAAAAGCTGTTATTGCTCATTTCTGGCTGAAAAAGGAACGCTGGCTCGTGAATCTTACAGTCGCCGAAAAATAAAATCTTACGGAGTTTTATATGATGAAAAAAATTGTTTGCGTTGGTTTGTTTTTATTGGTTGGAATTTCTGGTTTTGCGTGCAAATTCAATAAAAGAACCCATAAACTGACGGAATGTTCTGAATACACGGATGTTCCAATGCCGGAAAAATGCAAAAAAGCGCACAGTGAATATAATTCTTGGCTGATAGCAGAAACCAAGGAAAAATTTAAGAAGCAGATTGAAACAACAAAAAATGAACTGAAAGAAACTTCAAGACAAGTTGAAAAAGATACAAAAAAAATTGTTGATCAGGCGGATAGCACAGGAAACAAAGTGAAGGATTCTTTTTTCAAATTTCTTGAGAAAAATCTATTTTCGTCTGGTGCGGATTCAGATTCTGATTCAAAAGAAGATTTGAATAAGCCGGAAAAATAAAAAAAATCCCCTGCGGTAAATAAAGTTCCGATTTTGGAAAGAACTTTGAACCGTCAGGGGATTTTTTATTCATATTCAGAATTATTTTACAAATTCTTTTTTAAGAAAGTCCAGGTCAAGTTCCGGATAAAGAACATGAGCTGAAAGCAATTTGTTTACGCGGTTTTTTGCTTCCTCCTGAACTTTTGGATCAAGATTGATTTTGCCCTTTGCAGGTTTTCCATCTTTTGTGAGTCCAGGTTTTGTGCCTTTTAGTACAAAATCAATGATTGAAGCGACTTCTTTCATATCTTCTGTGTTAAAGCCCAATGTTGTAAGTCCTGGAGTTCCAATTCTGATTCCAGAAGTCCACCATGCTCCGTTCTTGTCATAAGGAAGTGCATTTGCATTTGCTGTGATTCCGCAGTTGAACAAAGCCGCTTCTGCCTGTTTTCCTGTAAGTCCATAAACTGTAACATCAACAAGCATAAGATGATTATCTGTTCCGCCTGTCTGAAGAGGCATTCCAAGTGCCATGCATGCTTCAGCAAGAGCCTGCGCATTTTTTACAACATTTTTTGCGTATTCCTGGTAAGCCGATGTATTTGCCTCTTTTAAAGCAATTGCCTTTGCAGCCATAACATGTCCTAAAGGACCGCCTAAAACCATAGGGCAACCTTTGTTCACATAGTCAGCATATTCTTTTTTGCAGAGAATCAAGGCGCCGCGTGGTCCTCGCAAAGTTTTGTGTGTTGTTGTGGTTACAATATCAGCCCATTTTACAGGATCGAAGTCATCTGTAAGAACTTTTCCGGCAACAAGACCAGCAAAGTGAGCCATATCAACCATAAGAACGGCTCCGCATTTGTCTGCGATTTCTCGGAATCTTTTGAAATTTATTTTTCTTGGGTAAGCCGAATATCCTGCAAGCAAAATAAGCGGTTTTACTTCCATAGCTTGTTTTTCAATTTTATCGTAGTCAAGAAGTCCAGTATCTTCTTCAACTCCGTATGGGTGACTTTCAAACATTCGGGCTGAAACATTCATTCTGTAACCGTGTGTAAGATGTCCTCCGCAAGAATAGTCAAGACCCATAAGACGCTGGTTTCCGAAACGTTTTCTGAGCATATCGAACTGTTCAGCTGTTAAATCGTTCAATGATTTTACGCCAAGTTCTTCAAGTGTTGGAGTTTCAATTTTTGCAGAAAGAATTGCCCAGTATGCAACAAGATTTGTGTCTGCGCCGGAATGAGGCTGAACGTAAGCGTATTCTGCTCCAAAAAGTTTTTCAGCTTCGTGTGCGGCTGTGTTTTCAACTGCGTCAATGTTTACGCATCCGCCATAATAACGGTGTTCCGGGTAACCTTCTGCGTATTTGTCTGTTAAAAGGTTTCCCATTGCGGCTTGAACATTGAGTGAACAATAGTTTTCAGAAGCAACAAGTTTCAGATGGCTTCTTTGATTTTCAAGCTCGTTTACAATTGATGCGGCGATTTCCGGTCCGACAGCGGCAACCTGCTGAAGATTTGCTACATAAGAGCACATTGCTGCATTCGGTTTTCCGTTGCATGATGAAAGATATTCTTCCAGTGGTGTTGACATATAAACTCCATAAATAATTAATTTTTGCGATAGATAAGTTTACTTTTAAAAAGTGCTTTTTTCAATAAGAAGCGCGTCTTTTTGGCTTGTCTTCTGCGATTGAGACGCGCACTTTGCGTCCATCAATATCTCTTCCTTTTAATCCGCTGATTGCTTTTTCCGCTTCATCATCGTTTGGCATCTCAACAAAGCCGAATCCCTTTGAAAGTCCGCTTGTCTTGTCCTTTATGATTGTTGCTGAGGTTACTTCGCCAAATTGTGCGAATTTTTCTGTAAGATTTTCTTCTGTGGTCTTGAAATTAAGGTTACCTATGTATATTCTTTTCATATAAAGACTTTGCTGAATTTTTTAAGGTTAATCAATTGGTTTTAAATTTTATTGGACAAATTTTAAGTTTTGCGGGTGCGCTTTGTCTTCTTCTTTTTGGAATGGACATGCTTTCTAATGGTATTCAAAAAGGGGCGGGCAGCAGCCTTCAGACTCTTCTTGGAAAAATTACAGGAAACAGATTTTCTGCGGTTCTGACTGGTTTTGCGGTTACTGCAATAATTCAGTCTTCCGGAGCGACAACGGTTATGGTTGTAAGCTTTGTAAACGCGGAAATTCTTTCTTTGACTCAGGCGATTGGAATTATTTTTGGCGCAAATATCGGAACAACTGTTACAGCGTGGATTGTTTCATTCTTTGGATTTTCTTTCAGCATGGAAGCCGCAGCGGTTCCGCTTTTCGGGCTTGGATTTATTCTTCAATATTTTAAAAAGCTGAAGATTCATAATTTTGCGTACTGTTTTATGGGTTTTGCGATTCTGTTCATGGGTCTTGGACTTTTAAAAGATTCAATACAGCTTGGACCTGTGGCGATTAAATTCATCCAGAAGCTTACGGATATTGGTGTTTTTGGGCTTTTGCTTGGAGTTCTGATTGGTGCGCTCTTTACAGCGCTGATTCATTCTTCTTCTGCGATGACGGCAATTGTGCTTGCGATGGCGGCAAACGGCTCGCTGACATGGAAACTTTCTGCGGCAATAGTTCTTGGTAGCAATATCGGTTCTACAGTTGATGCGGTTATGTCTTCCATCGGGGCAAATATAAATGCAAGACGGACTGCGGCGGTTCACGTTGCGTTTAATGTTACAGGAACTTTTCTTGCTCTCTTGTTTTTTGATCCTTTCCTGCGGTTTGTTGACTTTTTGATTCCTGGAACTCCTGCATCAAATATTACAACGCATATTGCAATGCTTCATACGGTTTTTAATCTTTGCGCAACATTGATTTTCTTGCCATTTGTGAATCAGATTGCTTTGCTGGCACAGAAATTTATAAAATCTTCACAGAAAGAAGAGGATTTGCATTATAAACTTCCTGTAATTTTGCCAAAAAATCATATTTCAGCGGATGTCTATTCATTCCAGATGCAGAAAGAGATTGCAAAAATGTCTAGCCGCGTTATGGGAATGATTGATTTGATTGCACAAAGCGTAACTTGTGATGCCGAGGAAGCGCAGAGTTTTGCTGATAAAATTACAGCCGAGGAAGCCTATGTTGATGAGATGAATGAGTCAATTTCGCATTTTCTGCAGATTTGCTCACGCCTTGAGAACGCGAACCATAACGACCGGCAGAATTATTCGCGGCTTATCCACGTAACACAAAGCATTGAAGATCTTAGCGACGAGTGCTGCTCAATGATGCATACGGTGGCAAAATATGTTTCCGAAAAAAATATTATGCAAGGTTCAGGACGAATCAGAAAACTTCTTTCATATTTGGATCAGGTGAGAATTTTTTATGAGCAGGCCTGCACTTTTATTGCACTTGGAATTTCAGATGATGAAAGGAATATGTCTGCTGAAATTGAAGACAAAATCGATAAAACCAAAAAAGAACTTCAGAAATCAAGCCGTAAACGGATTGAAGCTGGCGGAGATGTAAAAACTGAACTGCAATATATGGATATTGTAAGAAAAATTGAAAGAGCCGGCGACTGCGTTTATGCAATTGTACAAGCTCTTTCATCAAAGTAAGTTTTTGAATCTGAATTAAAAACGTGGAAATCCGTTCTATTTGTTTTTCTGGCTGCGGACTTTCTCAAGATATTCTTTCAAGCTTTCTGCAAGATTTTTTTCCGCTTTGTAAGTAAGAAGATAACGGATTTTTTGTTTCTGCGCCTCGCGTTTTTGCTGAAGATGATTCTTGTAGTTTTCGATTCTGAATACAATTTTGTTTTCTTTTGCGAAATTCCTGATTTTTGCCATAACCTGAAAAGAACTGAAGAGATCGATTGCGAAAACACCGTAGAAAAATCCGATCACAAATGAAAAGGAAATATGATTCGTGAACCAGTAAAGCCATGCCTCAATATGCGGATGGATAAGAAAATAATAAACTGCGCTCAAAATCCACCAGAAAAAAGTGTAAAGCGGACAGATGATTCCCTGGATATTTCCCCACTGGCTGCGGTAATCCCAAAGCATGATTTTCATTCCCTTTATAAAAATCAGTCCGGCAACGTATTCAAACGCTGTGATTGCAAGTGCCATAACCGCGAACAAAACGATTTTTTGCAGTGTCGGATTCTGAATAAATGAAACATCTATCTGAGAAAGAAGAAACAGGACAATCAGAGAAAGCCCATAAATCGGAAGATACGGTCCGGTCAGAAATCCAGGGTTCACCCATTTTTTTTCAACGCCTTTCAATGGAGAAAAACGTCTGTAGATTACCTCAATTGACCAGCCGATAATGCTGCCTACGCAAAACAAAAATGCTAAAACTAAAAATAATGACATAATAAAAAGATAATGAGTTGATTTGCTAAAATCAAGATTTAAGTTTTTATAACACTTTTTTAATTTTCCGAGTTTTGTGATATAATTTTGCCATGTATCTGGGAGAAGATTACAGAAAATTCCTTGAGCCGCAAACAAACCGCCGCGATTTTATTTTAAATTGGCTTTCCGCCCGCGGAGTAAGAACAGCCGTTATGCCGATTGATGGGCACGAGCATATTTATGTTGTTTTTCCAAAAGAATCTTATAGTCCGCTCTTTAAAATAAAAACAGTAATCGCCCATTACGACATTTTTCCTGGAAGCCCAGGCGCAAATGACAATACTTCTTCAGTTTTTTCCCTTATGAACTGGGCCGTCCGGCTTTTTAAAAGAGGAATTCAGCATAACATCCGGCTTATTTTTACAGATGGAGAGGAAATCGCATCTGGAAAACAGGATTTTTCCGCATCTCAAGTTCAGCCTCAGTCGGCTTCTGTTTCTGCGCAAGGAGCATTTGGTCTTGCAAATGTTTTTAAGCGCCTTAATATTGTTGACGATGATGTCTATGTTTTTGACTGCGTTGGTCGCGGAACTGTCCCTGTTCTTTCAAAAAGTTTTATTCCTAAAAATGCGGGGCAAAAGTTCAAGGAGAATTTTTTTTCTCTGGAATCACGGATTTCCCAGATTTTGCGTTCTTCCTGCAGCGGAAAATTTGTTTCCCTGCCGGTTCCGTACAGCGATAATGCAGGATTTTTGGCGCATGGAATAGCGGCGGTTGCAATCACAATGCTTCCTGTTGATGAAACAAATGAATATATGTTCAATCTTGTGCGCTTCCCGTATCTGGAGGAATTTATTTTGAACCACAAAGTTCCGTCAGCCACAGAAAAATCTTTTCTGGAAAAAATGATCCCAAAAACCTGGCAAAAATTCCACACTCAGCACGATAATTTTGAATCTTTGACCGAAGAAAGTTTTTTGCTTATGGAAAAAATTCTTGAAAATCTCGCGCTTTTAAAAATTCCGTATTAGAATCCGGGCGTTCCCTGCCATACGGCAGGTCGCTATATCCGTGGTTCCGTTCGCCCGGCTCACTCCATTGCTCCACCACGTTCCGCAATAAAAAACTCCGTTTTTTACCACTCCTAGCGCTAACGCAATGTCTGCTTTTTCTTCCCGGTTATTCAATTTGTTGATTCAGAAAGAAAACCCGACATTCTGCTATTTTTCATTTTTTGCCAAATCTGTTACAATTATTGCGTGAAAAAGAATTTTTTTATCATCGCTGTGTTTTTTGTCTCGTCTTTTGTTTTTGCAAAAAGTGGAATTCCTGTGCGCATCTGGAGCGATATTCCTCAGATGAAAAAATATAAGTCAACAATGTATGTTCATCCTGCCACTGGAAAAAATACTGGTGTGGCTGTAATTATTTGTCCTGGTGGAAGTTATCATCATCTTGGACTTTACAACGAAGGCTACAAGACTGCTGAATGGTTTGCCTCTAAAGGTGTTACAGCGTTTACTTTGCGTTACCGCAGCGCAGAAAACGGCTTCCATCATCCGGCAATGCTCCAGGATATTCAGAGGGCAATTCAGCTTGTGCGCGAAAATGCCCGGTTTTATTCAATAGATGAAAATAAAGTTGGAGTAATTGGTTTTTCTGCCGGCGGACATCTTGTTACAATGGCTGGAGCTTTTGCGGAATCTCATGATGAGCTTGAAAAACTTGGAGTCGGGCATAAAGTCAGTCTGCGTCCGGATTTTTGCATTCCAGTTTATCCTGTTGTAAGTATGAATGATGAGATTGCCCACCGCTGGAGCAGAAAAAGTCTTTTGGGAAAAAATCAGTCGGAATCACGGAAAAATGAATTTTCAATGGAACTTCAGATTCCGGAAAATATGCCGCCGACTTATATTGTTGTCTGCCTTGACGACCCGATTGTTGATTACAGAAACAGTTTTGCGCTTTACGAAGCGCTTCAAGCTAAAAAAATCCCTTCAGAACTTGCTGTTTATGAATGGGGAAAGCACGGTTTTGGAATGTTGGACAATAAATTCATGAAAGAATTTCACTGGAATGAAAAAATGTGGAACGATTTCCTGGAAAATTTGATAGAAAAATAAAAAATGAGCACATTAAAAAAAATTACTGCCGGCCTTGAAAAAAAATACTGGCTGAACACATTTCTTTCTCCTCTTGTTATGATTGGTGAAGTTGTTATGGAAACGCTGATTCCTTTTTTTATGGCAAAAATTATTGATGTTGGAATTGCGGGGCACAATCTTTATTACGTTTTGCGGACTGGAGCTGTTATGGTTCTTTGCGCGTTTGTTTCTCTTTGTTTTGGTGCAGGAGGTGCGCGTTTTGGAGCTGTTGCGGCTCTTGGATTTGCAAGGAATTTGCGCAGGCGGCTTTTTGATAAAGTCCAGGATTTTTCCTTTGCGAACGTTGACCATTTTTCTTCTGCGAGCCTTGTGACTCGGCTTACAACTGATGTAACGAATGTCCAGAATGTTTATCAGATGTTGTGCAGGATTTGTTTCCGCGCGCCGTTTATGCTTGCGGCAGGAACGATAATGGCTTTTAAGATTAATTCAAGGCTTGCGCTGGTTTTTGTTTTTGCGATTCCTGCCTTGGCTGTTGCGGTTGGTTTTCTTTCTTCCGCGGCATATTCGCGTTTTTCTGAAATGTTAAAAAAATATGACAGAATGAATAATATTGTTCAGGAAAATCTTATTGCAATCCGTGTTGTAAAGGCATTTGTCCGGGGCGATTTTGAAAACGAGAAGTTTCAGGATGCCGCGGAAAATGTGAAAAATGCGCAGGTTCGGGCTGAAAAAATTGTTATCACTTTAATGCCGATTATGCAGTTCGTTGTGTATACATGCATTATTTTTTCACTTTGGTTCGGTGGAAAAATGATAGTTTTTGGCTCGATGAAATCCGGTGAGCTTGTAAGTTTTTTGACTTATGTTACTCAAATTCTTATGTCGCTGATGATGCTTGGGATGATTTTTGTGAATCTGGTTCTTTCCCGTGCAAGTGTAAGCAGAATCTGCCAGGTTTTGGATGAAATTCCAGATATTTCTGAACCGGAAAACGCTGAAAAAAGCGTGAAAGATGGTTCTGTCGATTTTGAAAATGTGAGTTTCAGTTACAGCAAAACAAAAGAAAATTTTGTGCTTTCGGGAATAAATCTTCATATCAAAAGCGGAAATGTTGTTGGAATTATTGGTGGAACTGGCTCTTCAAAAACAACTCTTGTTTCGCTGATTCCACGGCTTTACGATGCGACTCTTGGAACGGTAAAAGTTGGCGGTGTTGATGTAAAAAAATATGACTTGAATTCTCTGCGTGATAATGTTGCGGTTGTCCTTCAGAAAAATGTGCTTTTCAGCGGAACAATAAAAGAAAATCTGAAATGGGGAAACAAGAACGCAACTGATGATGAGATTGTTTCTGCATGCAGGGCAAGCGACGCCGACAGTTTTATAAAAAATCTTCCGGCTGGTTACGAAACAGAACTTGGTCAAGGCGGAGTCAATCTTTCTGGTGGGCAAAAGCAGCGGCTCTGTATTGCTCGTGCGCTTTTAAAAAATCCAAAAATTCTTATATTGGATGATTCTACAAGTGCGGTCGATACTGCAACCGAAAAAAGAATCCGCGAAGCGTTGCGTTCATTGCATCCTGAAACTACAAAAATAATAATTGCGCAGAGAATTTCTTCTGTAAAAGATGCGGACATAATTTTTGTGCTTGATGATGGAAAAATCAGCGCAAGCGGAACTCACGCGGAACTTTTAAAAACCAGCAGAATCTATAGGGAAGTTTTTGAAAGTCAGTCAAGCATGGGCGATGCCGACATAAATTAAATCAGGCTTGCGCTTGAAAAAGAGGAAAAAATGCCACCTGTAAAAATAAAAGGGCTTCAGAAGCCAAAAAATACAAAGAAAACAGTAAAAAGAATCTTGAAATACATGGGAAGCTTTAAAGCTTTGTGGATTCTGGTTTTTGCCTGCGTAATTATTGCCGCTTTTGCCGATATTTTAAGTTCTTACATAATAAAACCAATCTTGAATAATTACGTGATTCCTTTGATTGGCCAGGAAGAGCCGAAGTTCAGGGATTTTTTTATTCTTCTTTTAAAGGTTGCCATAATTTTTGGCTGCGGAGTTTTTGCAAACTGGCTGAACGCGCGCCTTATGCTTTATATAAGCTCAAATCTTTTGTGCCGGATCCGCGAGGATTTGTTTGAAAAACTGGAGTCGCTCCCGATAAATTTTTATGATTCGCACACGCACGGCGAACTGATGAGCCGTTTTACAAATGATACGGACACTTTGCGCGATATGCTTAATCAGACTGTGC
Organism: uncultured Treponema sp.; assembly: GCA_900317625.1. Classification (GTDB taxonomy): domain Bacteria; phylum Spirochaetota; class Spirochaetia; order Treponematales; family Treponemataceae; genus Treponema_D. The sequence goes on along the minus strand of ONHK01000009.1, from coordinate 41,727 downwards.
CGCAGCTTATGTCATCGTTGCTTACGGTTGTTGGTGTTTTTGTCATGATGTTGATTCTTTCTCCGCTTCTTACGGTTGTTGTGGTTTTTACTTTGGCATTGATGATGATTTTTGCCACAAAAATCGGAAAAAAATCCGCTGAATCTTTTAGGGAACAGCAAAAAAATATCGGAAAAATCAATGGTTATATAGAAGAACTTATTGAAGGCCAGAAAGTTGTAAAAATTTTTAATCATGAAAAAGAGTCGATTGAAAAATTCAATATTCTAAATGATGAGCTTTGCGAGGCTGGAACTCGTGCAAACACTTACGGAAATATTCTTGGCCCGATAATGGGAAATCTTGGTCATTTTCAGTATGCGCTTGTTTCTGTTTTTGGCGCTTTTTTTGTAATTTTTGGGCTTCACGATATTGGAACGATTGCGGCATTTTTGCAGTACACAAGAAATTTCAGTCGCCCTGTAACAATGATAAGCCAGTTTTTTAACTCGATTTTGAATGCTCTTGCCGGTGCTGAGCGGATTTTTAATATAATTGATGAAATTCCTGAAACAAACGAAGGAAGAATCACTCTTGTAAATTCGTTCAGAAATCATCAGAGTTTCGCGTACACCGGCGAATGGTCGTGGAAAGACAATGCGGACAATCATCTGATTCCAATGAAAGGAGATGTCGTTTTTGAGCATGTGAATTTTGGATACACAGCTGAAAAAACTGTTCTTCACGATATTTCAATTCATGCAAAGCCGGGGCAGAAAATTGCGCTTGTAGGTTCGACAGGTTCTGGAAAAACAACGATTACAAATTTGCTTACGCGCTTTTATGATATTCCTGACGGAAGCGGAAAAATTTTCTACGATGGAATTCCTTTGAATGAAATTGCGAAAAATGATTTAAGAAAATCTTTGGGAATGGTTCTGCAGGATACACATCTTTTTACAGGAACAATTCTTGAGAATATAAAATATGGAAATCTTGATGCAAGCAGAAAACAGATTGAAAATGCCGCAAAACTTGCGAATGCAGATTCTTTTATAAATCATCTTGAAAATGGATATGAAACTGTGATTTCCGGTGATGGAGGAAGTTTAAGCCAGGGGCAAAGGCAACTTCTTTCGATTGCGCGTGCGGCTGTTGCAAATCCGCCGGTTCTGATTTTGGATGAAGCCACAAGTTCGGTTGACACAAGAACTGAAAAACTTATTCAGGACGGAATGGATCGTCTTATGCACGGAAGAACTGTTTTTGTTATTGCGCATCGGCTTTCTACAATCAGGAATGCGGATGAAATTCTGGTGCTTGAGCAGGGCAGAATAATTGAGCGCGGAAATCACGAGGCTCTGTTGGCGCAAAAAGGGCGGTATTATAGTCTTTACACAGGAAACAGTTTGAAAAATTAGACCAGCGAAGCGCGGTCCCGTGTCAGGAGGGTAGGCAAAAACCGAAGGTTTGAGCCGTAGGGCGGGAGCCCTTCATAAAAAAACGAATTGAAAATAACGGTCTAATTCATTAAAATAGTTCCTTATGAAAGCAATTGAACTAGAAAAAGCTTATAATCCGAAAGATTTTGAAGACCGAATTTATAACGAATGGGAAAAAAATGGCTATTTTAAGCCGGCAAGCGATAAAGAGTCGCCTGTTCATGAGAATTTTGAAAAATGCAGCTGCAAGGAATGTGGCGGAAAAACTGGAGTTTATTCTGTAGTAATTCCTCCGCCGAATGTTACTGGTGTTCTGCACATGGGACACGGTTTGAACAACACTTTGCAGGATATTGTTGTGCGTTATCACCGTATGAAGGGTGACAATACTTTGTGGATTACTGGAACTGACCACGCGGGAATTGCAACTCAGAATGTTGTTGAACGTCAGCTAAAAAAAGAAGGAAAATCGCGCAATGATTTGGGACGCGACGCTTTTTTGGAGCGAACTTGGCAGGTTAAAAAGGAACATCATGATATAATCGTAAAACAGCAGCGGAAACTTGGAAACTCAACTGACTGGGAACGCGAACGTTTTACAATGGATGAAGGACTTTCTAAGGCTGTCCGCGAAGTTTTTGTTACTTTGTATGAGCGCGGGCTTATTTATAAGGGGCATTATCTAGTAAACTGGTGTCCGCGTTGTGGAACTGCCCTTGCCGATGATGAGGTTGACCATAAAGATACTGCCGGCGCAATGTACCATATATGGTATGAATATGCGGATGGTCCGGCTCCTGATGGTTCCACAAGAATTGAAGTTGCCACAACCCGCCCGGAGACTTTGCTTGGCGATACAGCGGTTGCCGTAAATCCGTCTGATGAACGCTACAAGGATATCGTCGGAAAAAAATTAAAGCTTCCGTTGACTGACCGTGTTATTCCGATCATTGCGGATAATTATGTTGACAAGGAATTTGGAACTGGTATGGTAAAAATCACTCCAGCCCATGATCCGAATGACTGGCAGGTTGCGCAAAGAAATCATCTTGAAGTTATAAATCTTTTGAATCCTGATGGAACTTTGAACGAAAACTGTCCTGAAAAATACCGCGGATTGACTTGCGAAAAGGCGCGCGCGCTTATTCTTCAGGATTTGACAGATGCCGGACTTTTCAAAGGTGAGGAAAAAATAACCCACTCGGTTGGACATTGTTACCGCTGCAATACTGTCGTTGAGCCTTATCTTTCTTATCAGTGGTTTGTAAAAATGCAGCCGCTTGCGGATAAAGCATTAAAAGCCTGGAAAAATGGAGAAATTCAGTTCTTCCCTAAAAAATGGGAAAACACTTATGAGCATTGGCTTACAACAATCCGAGACTGGTGTATTTCGCGCCAGCTTTGGTGGGGACACAGAATTCCTGTATGGTACTGTCAGTCTTGCGGTGAAACTATTGTAAGCCGCACCGACCCTTGTGAATGTCCAAAATGTCATGCTGCGAAAGAAAAACTTGAGCAAGATCCGGATGTTCTTGATACTTGGTTTTCTTCTTGGCTCTGGCCGTTTTCTACGCTTGGATGGCCGGAAGAAACAGATGATTTCAAGAATTTCTTCCCGACTTCAGCGTTGGTTACAGCTTACGATATTATTTTCTTCTGGGTCAGCCGCATGATTATGGCTTCACTCGAATTTACAGGAAAAGTTCCGTTCCACGATATTTATATCCATGGTCTTGTCCGCGACAAACAAGGTCGAAAAATGTCAAAATCTTTGGGCAACGGAATTGATCCGCTTGAAATAATTGATATTTATGGTTCAGACGCATTGAAATTCACTTTGGCATTCATGTGCGCGCAGGGACAGGATATTTTGATTGACAAAGATTCGTTCAAGCTTGGTTCCCGTTTCTGCAACAAAGTCTGGAACGCAAGCCGTTATCTTTTGGGCAACCTTGACGGAAGAAATATTGTTCCTGTAAAAGATTCTGACCTTACAGAACTTGATGTATGGATTTATTCTTGCCTTGATAAAGCCGCGAAAAATGCGCGCGAGGCTCTTGAGTCATATCGTTATAATGACGCTGCAAGTGCGATAATGGAATATTTCTGGAATGAATTCTGCGACTGGTACGTTGAAGCGTCTAAACTTTCATTCAAAAACGGTGACAATGCTGAAAAAGACCGTCAGGCTTCTGTTCTTTTGAACTTGCTTGAAGAAAGTTTAAGGCTTTTGCATCCGTACTTGCCATTTGTTACAGAAGAAATTTATTCAAAACTGCCTGTTGAAGAAATTGTTGCTGCCCGAAAAATGGCTGGCGATAATAAGATTGTTTCAAATTCTGAGTATAAAGGAATGATTATAAACGCTCCTTACCCGGAATATTCTGCAGACCGAGAAAACAAAGATGTTGTTGCCCGTTTTGAGGTTTTAAAAGATCTTATTGGAAAAATCCGCGCTTTGCGTGTAGAATGTGGATTGGATCCTGCAAGCAAAATCCATATCGCAATCCTTGTAACACCAGATTCACCGGCAGAAGTTACAAAAGAAAAAGTTGATATGATTGAGCTTCTGGTTGGCGCTTCAAAAACTGAATTTGTCGTTTCAAAGCCAGAAAAAGCGATTGGTGCTGTAGGAACAGGATTTGAAGCTTTTATTATTGTAGACGAAAATATTGACAAAGAATCTTTAAAGACAAGATTCCAAAAGCAGATTGATACAGAATCTGAATATGTTCGCCGCAGTGAAGCCAAATTGAACGGAAGTTTTGCCCAGCACGCAAAACCGGAGATTGTTCAGCAGGAACGCGACAGAATGAATGAAAGCCTTAGAGCAATCGAAAAGCTTCGTTCATATTTAAAAAGTCTTTAAGGCTGAAATTTAAAATAAAAGGAGCAAGTGCATGAAAAAAGCTAAGTATGAAATGAAAATTGAACGTTCACAAAATATGAAGACTAGTGAAATGCAAAAACTGAGCGATATGCATCTTGCTCCTTTTATGCAGATTGCCACAGCGCTTATTGGAAAAGCCCGGCATGCGGGCGGAAATATGTTCCGTCACCAGATGGACACTTTGGCGATTCTTATTGATTATGGCTATATTGATTCAGTTTTGCTGAAAGCTTCTATAATACATGATACGGTGGAAGATATTCCCGGTTTTGACAGAAACCTTATAATCAATGCTGATGATGAAGGGCAGCAGGTTCTTGACCTTGTTCTGGAAGTTACCCGCCGCGAAGATGAGGATAAACGTCAGTTCTTAAAACGGATTCTTGATACAGGAAGCCAGCGCGCAAAAATATTGAAATGTGCGGACAGAATTTCAAACATGATTTCGCTCGGATACGTTACTGACCCAAAATTTATTGAGCGTTATTGCGATGAGACTGAATATTTTCTGCTTCCGATGGCTCTTGAAATCGATTTTAATATGTATCAGGAGTTGATTGGGCTTATAATGACGCGCAGACGCTATCTTGAAGACGGCGGATATTTCTGCAATGTGAAAAAAGAATCAACTCCGCCCATAAAAACTGATGAAACTAACTTGAAAAAATGATAGACTTTCTGCATGAATTATGGATTTTTTAGGGCGGCTTGTGCTTCGCCTGATTTGATTGTTGCTGATTGCAATTTTAATGCAGATAAAATTATCGATTCAGTTCGTGCCGCTTATGAATTAAATGTGCAGCTTTTGGTTTTTCCAGAGCTTTGCATAACTGGTTACACTTGCGGTGATTTATTCCTTCAGCGCAAACTTCAAATCTCCGCCATAGAAAATCTTGAACGCATTGCGAAAAAAACAGCATCATGTGACTGCGTGATTCTTGTCGGGCTTCCGCTTGCAGTGGATAACGCATTGTACAACTGTGCGGCAATTTTGCACAAAGGAAAAATTCTTGCGCTTGTTCCAAAAACTTTCATTCCGAATTACAGCGAATTTTATGAACGCCGCTGGTTTTCTCCCGCCTCAGAAAATCTTCCGCAGACAGTTTTTGTTTCTGAAAAAAATCCGTCAGTTCCATTCGGCACAGATATTTTAATCAGCGATTCTTTCGGTTCAGGTTTTGTTCTTGGTGTTGAGCTTTGCGAGGATTTGTGGGTTCCTGTTCCTCCTTCTTCAAGTCATGTTCTTGCCGGCGCTACAGTGATTGCAAATTTAAGCGGTTCAAATGAAATTATCGGCAAGGCGGAATATCGGAAAAATCTTGTAAAAATGCAGTCAGCGCATACTGTTTCTGCGTATTTGTATGCGAACGCCGGTTGCGGAGAGTCTACGCAGGATCTGGTTTTTTCTGGACATTCTTTGATTGCGGAAAATGGTTCAGTTCTTGCGGAGTCAAAACTTTTTGAAAACAAGATTATTTATTCAGATATCGACCTTGAGCGCATTCTGCAGGAACGCCGAAAAACAATGACTTTTGCCCAGTGCGCAGAAAATTCTGGAAATTGTAAATATAGAAAAATATCAGTTGCGCTGAATCCAAGAATTTCGCGCTCAAACACTTTGTGCCGGTTTGTTGATTCCCATCCATTTGTTCCAAGTGGAAAAATTGAGCGGGCTGAACGGTGCTCTGCTGTTGTTCAGCTTCAGGCGGAAGGGCTTGCAAAACGTTTGAGGCACATTCGCTGTTCGTCTTGTGTAATCGGGCTTTCTGGTGGACTTGATTCAACTTTGGCTTTACTTGTAACGTGCCGTGCTTTTGATCTTTGCGGAATAAATCGTGCTGGGATAAAAGCTGTTACAATGCCTTGTTTTGGCACAACAGACCGGACTTATAAAAATGCCTGTACGCTTGCAAAAAAATGTGGAGCAGAACTGATTGAAATTCCGATTGCAGATGCAGTACGCCAGCATTTTAAAGATATTGGTCAAAACGAGGAAAATCACGATATAACTTATGAAAATTCTCAGGCGCGTGAACGAACTCAGGTTCTTATGGATATTGCAAATAAAACAAATGGAATTGTAATCGGCACAGGAGACCTGAGTGAACTTGCGCTTGGCTGGTGCACTTACAACGGAGACCAGATGAGTATGTACGGAGTAAATTCTTCTGTTCCAAAAACTCTTGTCCGCTTTCTTGTTGAATGGTTTGCGGAAGATTCAAAAGACAATGAGCTTTCTGCTGTTTTAAAAGATATTCTTGAAACTCCTGTAAGTCCGGAACTTTTGCCACCAAAAGATGGAAATATCGCGCAAAAAACAGAAGATTTGGTCGGACCATACGAACTTCACGACTTTTTTCTTTATTATCTTTTGCGCTTTGGATTCAGTCCTGCTAAAATCTTGTATCTTGCGGACAATGCGGAGCTTCCGTATACGCATGATTTTAAGTTGAAGTGGCTAAGGATTTTTTACAGAAGATTTTTCAGCCAGCAATTTAAACGCAGCTGCATGCCGGACGGAGCAAAAGTGGGAACGGTAAATCTTTCTCCGCGCGGTGACTGGCGGATGCCAAGCGATGCAAGTTCGGCGGTCTGGCTGGAAGAAATTGACCGCCTAAAATAAATGTGGAGAAAAAATGCTTTCGTATTTACACAGTTTTCATGCAGGAAACCACGCTGATATTTTAAAACACATTTCGTTGCTTTATGTTCTTGAATATCTAAACAAAAAGGAAAAGCCGTATTCGTTTTTTGACACGCACGCAGGTTCCGGGCTTTATAATCTGAAAAATGAAAATGCGTTGAAAACCGGAGAAGCTAAGCTCGGAATAGAAAAACTTCTTTCTGATTGCAAAAAAAATCCGTCAGAAATTCCAACTGGGCTTTTTTCGTATATAGATTTTGTGGAAAATTCCTTAAAACAGGGATTTTATCCAGGCAGTCCGGCGTTTGAAATTTCTTTTTCAAAAAAAGGTTCATTCATAAATTTAACGGAACTTCACAAGACTGAATTTGAATCGCTCAAAAAAAATATTGATTTTTTAAAGCCATCTTGTTTTGTAAATGTTCTAAATGATTCAGGCTGGAACATTCTGAAAAAAAATATTCCGCCGGCAATAAAACGCGGTGTGATTCTTTGCGACCCAAGCTACGAGGAAAAATCTGATTACACCAACGCCGCCGAACTTCTTTCCGAGGCGCACAAAAAATGGAACGCAGCCACAATTTTGCTCTGGTATCCGCTTTTGGCAAATAAATCAGAAGAAATTGAAAATATGAAGCAGTTTATTCTTTCTTCTGCGAAAAATCGTGATAGCCACACAGAAATTCTTGATGCACAGCTTTTGGTTGACACTGAAGACAGCCATATTGAAACAACTCTTGCTGATTCCATAGGCAGCGAAAAACCGCGGCTTTATGGAAGCGGAATTTTTGCAGTTCAGCCTTGCTGGGGATTAAAGGAACATCTTGAATCGGTTTTACCGTATCTTTCCAGGTTGCTTGGAAAAAACGGAAACGGCTCGTTCAAAGTTGAACTTTTTTAAAAATACAGCCGGATTCCAGCATTGCATGGAATTTTCAGGTTAAACTCAGAGTTTTCTCCGATTTTCCATTCCGGCTGAACGGCGGCTTGAACAAAATATTCAAGAAATCCGTCATAAAAAATCCAGCTGAATCCAAGCACAAAACGCGGCGCGGCGCAGAAAAACGCTTTATCATCAAAAAATGAACCGCCAATGCAGGCGCCTGAACCCGCGAAAAACGAACAGTAATTTCCAATCATCGGGTTAAAAAGCCAGTAATCGCCTGCAATGGAAGCGTTGAACGAATTTTCGGAAAAATCGTAATCTGTCGCAACGGAAAATACAAGCGGAAAATTGTCGTTTTTTATTGAACAGGAAATTCCTGCCTGCAGAATCACGTCATTTTCATCTGTTCCAGTTGTAAAGTCAATCTGCGGTCCGATTCCCATTGAAAAAGCCCTTGCGCCAAAAATCAAAATTCCTATTGTAAAAATTAAATTTCTTTTTCTCTTTGTGTCTTTCATAATTTTCTGTAAACGATTATACTTGATTATCAAAAAAAACTATATAGGAATGGAAATATGTCATTGTTTGAAGATCTGAAATGGCGCGGCCTTATAAAAGATGTTGCCGGTGAAGAAAGTGAATTGCAGAAAGTTTTGGATGGAAAACCATTCAGCTTTTATTGGGGAACAGACCCGACTGCTGACAGTCTTCATCTTGGCCATTATTCTTCTTTGTGTATGGCAAAACGTCTTACAAATGCAGGCCATCACGCAGTTCTTCTTTGCGGTGGTGCAACAGGAAGAATTGGCGATCCACGCCCGACTGCGGAGCGCGAAATTATTTCTGAAGAAGCTGTGAACCATAATATTGAAGGAATCCGGGCGCAGGTTTCTAGGCTTGTTCCAAATGCGGAGCTTGTTGACAACTACGATTGGCTGAAAGATTATTCATTCTTGAATTTTTTGCGCGATATTGGTAAATACATCAATGTAAATTATATGCTTGGAAAAGATATTATTCAGCGCCGCCTTGAAAACGGAATAACTTATGCTGAATTTTCTTATATGCTTATGCAGGGCTATGATTTTGTTCATCTTTATCAGGAAAAAAACTGTATAATGGAAGTTGCCGGAAGCGACCAGTGGGGAAATATTACAACAGGCGTTGATTTAATCCGAAAAATGCTTGATAAAACCGCTTATGCTTTCACAATGCCGCTGATTCTTGATTCGACCGGAAAGAAATTCGGAAAATCAGAAGGAAATGCGCTTTGGCTTGATAAAAGCAAGACTTCAGCGTATGAAATTTATCAGTATCTTATTAACACTGATGACGCGAAAGTTCTTGAATATCTTAAGGTTTTCACATTCCTCTCAAAAGAAAAGATTGAAGAGATTTATGCCGAGCAGCAGGCTCATCCAGAAACAAGAATCGCTCAGAAAACGCTTGCATGGGAAGTTGTAAAAGATATTCACGGAAAAGAAGAGGCCGACAACGCTGTAAACGTAAGCCAGAAACTTTTTGCCGGTGATTTTTCAGGTCTTTCTGCAAAAGATATTATGTCTGGAATGAAATCAGTTCCGTCATTCAAGTTTGAAAAAGATGAGCCGCTGATTGATCTTCTTGTGAACAATAAAATTGCCCAGTCAAGACGAGAAGCCAGGGAATTTATCGGAGCAAAAGCTGTAACTGTAAATGGCGAGGTTTTTACTGATGAAAATGCGATGATTACAAAATCAATGGCTATTGAGGGGCAGATTTTGATTATCCGCCGCGGTAAGAAAAAGTATTTTATCGGGCAAGTTGAATAGAAATCCAGAATCTGCTGAAAAAGAATTCTGTATTTGTAAGAATTGAAAAAAAATTGAACCAATAAAAAAATCCCCTGATTTTGAATTGTTTTTCCAAAATCAGGGGATTTTTGTTTATCCGCTAATCATTAGATTTTTGCAGCTTTGATTGCTTTTACTGTGTAATCATAGCTGTATTCGTTGATATTGAATTTAAGGTTTTCACCAGCTTTTGCATTCATGATTGCGTTTCCGAACGGTGCCATGTAAGAAATGATTCCGTTGTCCGGATCTGATTCCCATGGTCCAAGAACTGTGTAAGTTTCATCTTTATCTTCTTTGTTATTGTGCAATGTGACAACTGTTGCAAATGAAACAATTGCGGTTGTGATTGTTGTCGGGTCAAAGATAACTGCACGGTTAAGTTCAGAAGTGAGTTTTGCAACCTGAGTGTTAAGATAATGCTGATGTTCCTTTGCGGCTTTGTATTCGGCGTTTTCCTTCAAGTCTCCTTTTGCGCGTGCCTCATCAATTTCTGCGGCATTCTGAGGAATCTGAACAGTCTGAAGGTCTTCAAGCAATGCTTTCTTTTCCTCAAGTTTTGCGCTTGTAACAAGCATACCTTTTGGTGCAGAAGATTTTTCCTCTGTAACATGGAATTTGAAGTCCGGATATTTTTCAAGAATCTTGTTTCTCATAAGAGCCTTGCAGCTTGGTTCCATTCCTTCAACATCATCAATCAATGTGTAAATGCGCTTAACTGTCTCTTCATCGTTAGAGAACATATAGTCAAACAGTCTGTCTTTTCCAAACAGAAGATTTGTTGAGTTGTCAATAATCTTCTTGTTTTCTGTTGAATTTACATGGTTGTTGATTTCGCGGTATGCAAGCTGGATAAGCTGAACAAGTGCAATAATCTGGCGTTCATAAGGGATATTTGCCTTCTTGAACCATTCTGCATCCTGACATTCCTTAAAGAAGTAAAGAACTGCGTTTCTGTAGTCGCGGCAATTTTCAAAAGCTGTAACTGCAAGATTCTGGAGCTTCTCTTCCTGTCCGTTATTCAAAAGATATGTAATCATTTCTCCGGAAAGAACTGTAGGGAACAGGCGGATATATTCGTCAGCCCAGTTTGGAAGCATCTTGATATTGGCAAGGAAGTCGTGGCGCAAAGTTGTATTTTTTGTATCTTTCAAAATAAGATACATTTCGCGCGGGTCTTCGATTTTTGAATAAATTTCCTGGAAAGTAACAGATGGCTTGTATGCAATTGCCTTGATTTGAGCAGAAACATTCTGAACAACCAGGTAAGAGGCAAGAATCTGCTCGTTTACTTTAGGGAACATATCCTCTGATTCAAGAGTTTTTACATAACCTACAAAATAATTGAACATTTCGGCGAACAAATCATTTGACTTGTCAGTTTCTTCCTTGTTCACATATTTCATAAGAATATCGATTCTGGCAAAGAACTGCTTCTGCGCCTTGAATTCGTTTGCAAGTTTCTGTTCTGGAGTAATATCGTTCACAATTGTGTATTCTGAAATATTGTTTGGATTTACGCCGAAAGAAGAGTCTGTCTCAAGAATTCGCTTTGCAGAAGAATTCCATGAAGTCCATTCGCCCGGTGTAAGAACAGAAGGAACAAGTTCCGCCTTGATTTTTTTGAAGTCGCAGCTGTTTCCAAAACTTTTAATGATTGTCTTTAATGTCCAAGCCTTGTCATCCTTTACTTTTTCTTTTAAAGGAACTGTAAGAACTTTTCCTGTTTTTCCGTCAAGGACAGGAACTCCGTTTTCATTCAAAACTTCAACAGCTTTCTTTGCCTTAAGAACCCAGATATGGTCGTTTGCAAGTGGAGTAAGCGCGCTTACAGCCATCTTCAATGACATTGTATCATAAACTTTTGTCTTTTTTCTTGGGTCTTTCTTAGAAGGCGCAGTTTTTCCGAACCAGATAAAAAGTTTGTCATCGCTTACTTTTCCAATCTGGCCAACGCCCCATGACTTATGGAAAACGTAGCTTTTTTCATCAAATGCGATATGCTTTTCAAAGTCGTTTATCGCCTCGAAAACATTTCTGTAGTTCGCAGTCAAATCTGAAGAGCGGATGTAGTCGTCAAGATGACTGTGTCCCTCGTATTTATTCTTGTAGCAGTCAACAAGCTCGCGGCGTGCCCACACATCATTGTTGTCAATGTGAAGGATTTCCTTTAAAAGTCCGATTGCAATGTCCCAGTATTTTGGTTCATTTGGAGCCATTGACTTATATTTTGTGTAAAGTTCCTGAAGAAGGACAGCAGTTTTGTCCTCGCCAAGAGTTTTTGCAATCTTTCGTTTTACAAGCTGAAAGAAATCAACTTCTTCCGGGATAAGTTCAATAAGTTTTGTCCATAATTCCTTGATTGCATTGATATTTTTTGCGTTCGTGTATCTAAGAATCGCCTTTTTGTAATATTCAACCGCGGTCTCAACGTCTGTTGCCTCAAAGTGCTCGCCGAGGGCTTTTGCGAGATCCGCTTCCTCAAAGTCGAGCTTTACAATTTTCTTGTAGAAATCCCAGACTTCTTCCTTGTTTTCTGCGCGGTATGCTTCTGCAAGGGTTCTAAGCGCAAAAATATTGTTTTCATCTTCTTCAATGATTGTCTGGCAGATATATTCAACAACGTTTTCCTTGTGGTTTTTCTGGAAAATGTCTACAAGTTCCCTTAAAGAAGATTCGTCAAGAATTCCTTCCTTCAAGGAAATCATTCCAGAGATGTAAAGGGCAATAATGCTTTCGCGTGAATGAGAAAGCTGTTCATCACAGATTTCCTTGAGTTCAGCAAGACAGCCTTCCGCACGAGCCTTTTCAATTATTCCCGAAAGTTCAACAAGTTTTTCTTTTGTGTAATTTGAAATTGCGGCACGTGTCCAAGTCTCTTCTTTTAGCATTTCCTGTACGGAATTGATAAGTTCTGCCATAAAAAAACCCCTTTTTTATTAAAGTCAATCTTTGAATATGATTTAAGACTGTCTTATTTATAAACTCTTGCCCTTTCTGTTACTTTACATACATTTTGTATATTTCAGTGTCCAGAATTTTTATTTTCAGTAAAATCTCATTGATAAGCCTTGTGTCATTGACGGTCTGGCAATAATCAATAAGCCAAAAATATTTATTTATCAGCCGTGGAACCAGAAACTCCGAATCCCTTGAAGGATCTTTGTGCTCGTTTTCCATGGCATAAATTTCTTGCCTAAGCCTTGCGACTTCCTGGGGCTTAAGGTTCCTTCTAATAGAAAAAACTCCCCATAGAACACCGTAAACCGGAATCCAGGCGTTCAGAATCTCGCCTGAGTAACCCTGTTCCTCTGTTTTTTCCGCAAGCCTGTTTATCAGCGGAGAATCCAGATACTCAAGGTCAATTTTTTTAGGGTCAATAAAAAACGCCTCCCTAAAAAGAACTTTCGCATACTTGTCTTCACCGCACAAAGCGTAGCAGTCCGCCAAATCCGCAAGAACCGCCGCCTGCCCCTGATGAAGCGTGTTCGCCTGCGTAAGGCACATTTTCGCATTTTCAAATTCGCCCAGCTTTTTATAGCAAAGCCCCATTTTTCTAAGGACATCAGCTTTTATCACAGGATCCTTCTCGTTCAAAAGACGGTTGAAATTCTGTAGCGCAAGCGAAAAAACACCACGGCATATAGCATAAACTGTAGGCTGATAGACAAAATCCTGAGCTTTTACATAGCAAAGAAAATTTTTCCATTCAGCAAGAAGCGATTCTCCGCGCTCCATAGGATCTTCCTGAAACATCACATTTCTTATGTAGTCAATCCATCGGTTGCAGCAGTTTGATGTAAAAATCAGTTCCGGACTGATGGAATCATAAAGAAAACTGTTTTGTACAATTTTGCTGGCTTCTTCAGGATTCCCGGCTTCAAGGAAAGCGAATGCTTCTTTTAATCCTCTTTCAGTTTGAATATCCATAAGCGGTAAGTTTAATTATATCAGAACGGGGAATTTAGTCAATGGAAATGTTAATTTTTACTAAAAATGAGCTATAGTTTATACAGGCAAATTGCTTATCTGTCAAGATATATTTTGCAGAATTTTCAATTTTTTTCTTTTTGGGCGGACAACCGCCCTACGCCTCAAAATGTTTCGCAATGCTCAACTTTTTCGTCTACCCACCGTGCGGGGAGTTCCCCGCAACGCCCCCTGCGCCGTGCTGGAATGGTTTTGTTCGCAAAGCGAACAAAAGGATTTTTTCCAGAGTCGCAACGGCTCTGGAAAAAAGACCGAGCGTTAGCGGGCTATGGAAGTGCGGTTCTCTGAAAAAATTAGGGGTTCGGTGGAATCTGCCGCTTAAAGGAATCTTTGCGCCCGATTTTCTGATTTGTAATTTTTTTATAATTGGAGCTCGCTTCGTTGCAAGTCGTTCTTCTGTGTGCTATTATAGTATACAATGAAAAATGGAATTCTTGCGCCATCTTTGCTCAGTGCGGATTTGGCAGACTTAAAAAATGCTCTTGGACTTGTGGAAAAAAACGGTGGTTCTGCCGTTCATATCGATGTGATGGACGGTCGTTTTGTGCCGCAGATTTCTTACGGCCAGCCGGTTGTAAAATGTCTCAGAAAATATTCGTCGTTGCCTTTTGATGTTCATCTTATGGTTGAGCATCCGGAAGAACAGGTTGAATCTTTTTCGGAGTCTGGTGCGGACTGGATTACGTTCCACCACGAGGCTTGTGTTCATTCTCATCGGCTTGTACAGAAAATCCATGATTTAGGCAAAAAAGCCGGAATTTCAATCGTGCCTTCAACTCCTGTAGCTGCAATAAAAGAGTTGCTTGAGTATGTTGACATTGTTCTTGTTATGACTGTAAATCCTGGTTTCGGCGGACAGAAACTTATTCCTTCATGTGTTAAAAAAATCAGCGAGCTTGTGAAAATCCGCAGTGAACTTGGTCTTGGCTTTAAGATTTCTGTTGATGGCGGCGTAAATGCTGAAACTTTGCAGACTGTTGCGGATGCCGGAGCGGATATTATTGTTTCCGGATCGGCTTTTTTCAGCGGTCAGTTGAAATGGGAGAAATAGTTTATGTTCGGTTTGTCCAAAAATAAAAGAAATAAGAATTTTCTGTTTTCATTTTTGCTTTGTCTTTCTGTTTTTGCGCCGGTTTTTGCCCAGAACTCAAATTCTGGAGTTGCCTCTGTTGCGTTTGTTCAGGGGGCAAAGGCTTTTAGCGCGGGCGAATGGATGTCTTCAATATTTCAGTTGCGGAAGGCAGTTTCCTACGATGAAAATAACAACGCGGAAACTTGGTATATGCTGATTGCCGCGGAAATGTATGCCGGTGAATATAAAAATGCTTTCCAGGATTGCGAGCTTTATCTAAGAAATTTTTCGGATAGCCCATATTCTTCTTATGTTCTTTACCACAAAGGACGTGCGCTTTTTTTTATGGGCGAATATGAAAATTCGATTCTAGTTCTCAGCGATTTTTGCCATCAGTACAGCGACCACGAGATGTATGCCTCCGCGCTTTACTGGATTGCCGAGTCATTTTTTGCCGGATACAACTATGACGAGGCGAAGATTCTTTATGAAACAGTTGTGAACGATTATCCTGATGACGCTAAAGCTCCTGCCGCCCGTTTTAGGATTGATACAATTGCCCAGAGTTTCCGGGAAGAAAAGTTGCTTTATCTTTTAAAGGAAACCGGGGAAGAATATCTTGCGGCAAAAGAGGAATATGAACGTCAGCTGAAATATGCGGGCGCGGAAAATTCCGGCGAGGTAAGGCGAAGAATCCTTGATTTGCAGAAAAACGCTTCAGAACTTGAAAAAAAAGTCCAGGAACTTACGGAAGAAAATTCAACATTAAAGGCAAAACTTGATGAGCATCAGATGCAGGAATCTGAGGCAAAGCGCCAGAGCGATGAATTTATCCTTGAGCTTAAAAGAAAAGCCATGCAGGCGCAGGAACTTCTTGACGGTAAGAATTCTACAAATTCGGAGAATGCAAAGTGAAAAATATGAATAAAAATCTTTTTGCGGCTCTTGCTGCGTTCAGTTTAATCGGCGGATTTTCAGCGCCGGCATCTGCGGCTTCAAGGTCAAAAAAATCCAAGGTGCTTGCAGATTCTGTCTCTCCTGCTTCAGCATTGACTTTTGAATCCGGTTCGGAAGAGTTAGGCTCAAAAGCTGAAGATTCAGTGGATTCAGGTTCAGCAAAAGATTTGAATTTTGCGGCAACTGCGGCAGAAGAAACTTTTAAGTCTAAGACTGTTGAAAATAGCGTTGGAAGAGTAAAATTTCTTGCAAAAGGCGCGGTGGGCAGTTTCCAGCTGTATGCGTTGGGCGAAAACGGCTCGCAGATTCCGCTTCTTGCAGGCTACGATGAATTTACTTCTTCCTTTATTTCGCTTCTTGCCGGAAAAAAAGAGTATAAACTTACAAACAATATTGGAATTGTGATTGGTGCAAGAAAAACTGAAAGCGGCATTCAGATGGTTTATGTTGTTCCAGATGTAGCCCGTGTTCTTCTTTCTTTTGAAAGCGTTCCAAGGCAGGTTTTGGCTAAAAAGAAAATCTCTTCCGATGTGGTGAAAGTTTCTTTGTCTGTAATGAACCGAAGCAATAAAACCATGAAATTTTCGTTAAAAGAAATTTTTGACACCGTTCTTGGCGAACAGCTTGGACCTCATTTTTCAACAAGCGAAGAGATTGCGATAAACAGTGAACGTCAATATAGAAGATTTGACAAAGTAAAGTGGATTTCCAGCTCAAATTCAAAGGCTGGAATTCAGTTTATTTTTAGCGGTGAAGGAATAAAAACGCCGGAAGCAGTTTCTTTAAGCAACAAGGATTTGCTTGCGCTTCAAAAGTGGATTCCTCAGGTGATTTCATCGCGGACATTTGATTCGGTGCTTTCATACAATAATTCTGCGGTTTGTATAAACTGGGAAGGCAAAATGCTTGAACCAGAAGAGCAGTTTGAGCTTTCTTATTATATTGCTGTTGCCTCAGATGGCGTTCCTCTTGATGGAAACAGATATGTTGAGGAATTTGAAAAATCTTCTGCCGCATTTGCTTCTTCCGATGAAACAGAAGTTGAGGATGATAGCTATGCAAGGGCTTCAGAACTGTACGCGGCTCAAAAATATAACGAGGCGTATCGTGTTGTAAAAGAAGCCTGGAAAAATCCAGAAAACCAGACGTATCAGCTTTCAAATTTAAAAAAGATGATAGAAGATAAGCTTGGTTTCAGTGATTTTAAGCCATCATTTGATTCTGCTGAAAAAACTGTTCCGGCAAAAAAAGAGCAGAAATCTTCAAAAACGCAAAAATCAGAAACCGCAAAAACTGAAGAGACAAAAAATTTGAGTTATGATTCGGAATATATCCAGAATCTTATTGATAAAATCAAAAATCTTCAGGAAAACAGCGACAATGTTGACCGCAATGAGCTTCTTAAGCTTAATTATGAGCTTGATGAAGCGATAAAGCGACTGGAGCAGTAAAAAAGATGGCCCTTGATGTTCTTGCCACCGCAAAAAAAATGATGAGGCGGCGGCAGTTTGACAAAGCGATTACAATTCTTCAAAGCCGCGCGGAAATTTACGAGGATAATTTTGACTATTATCTTCTGTTTGCGATTGCTTGTCTTTATGTGGGAGACACAGGAACTGCATCGGCATATTTTCAGAAGGCCAGAAAAATAAGAATTACAGACACAACACTTTTGCTTGGTCAGGCGGCGCTTTTTCTTAGAAGAGGAAACACGGATCGTGCCCTTCAATATTATCTTGATGTTCTTGATTATGAGCCAGGAAATAAAATTGCCCAGAACGCAATGGAATTTATCCGCACAAAAGGCGATTATTCAACAATCTGCAAATGGGTTGATACGGGCGATATTGAACAGTTTTATCCGCCACTTGGTGTGAATCCATATAAACTTGCTGGAATTATTATTCCTGTTGTGGCCTGTGCTCTTGGAATTCTTGTTGCTATTCGGATTGTTCCAGTTTCCCGCCCTGAAAAAGGAACCCGCGCTGATTTAAGTTCGCTTGTTCTTTCTGTTGATGAACGGAAAAATATTCAGGAAACAGATTTGTCCAGCGGTTCATTTGCGTATATTCTTTCTTCTTCGCAGATAAATGAATGTTATGAGAAAGCCCAGGTTTATTTTCAGAATTACCGGGACAATATGGCGCAGGTTGAAATAAACCGGATTTTGAATTCAAATGCGTCTCTTGCAGTAAAAAGAAAGGCGAATCTTCTTATGTCGTATCTTGAGCCGCCATCTTTTGATACAATAAAAGATGTTCCGGATTATTCAGCTGTTGAGAAAGAACCATCGCTTTATCTTGATTGCTGGGTTTCATGGTCGGGAAGAATTTCCAATGTTGTTCAGGATTCCTCTTCTTTTTCATGTGATTTGCTGGTTGGTTATGAAACAATGGAAAAAGTTGAAGGAATTGTTCCGCTGAAATTTTCAGTTCCGCCAAAAATTGAAAATGATAAACCGGTGACAGTGCTTGCAAAAATAATTTCGGAGAATGGAAAACTGGCTCTTTCTGGAAAATCTGTTTACCAAAGCATAAAAAATCAGTAAATTTTTGATTATTTTTTTGTGATTTATTTCGGAAAATAAAAAATTTCGTCTATATATTAAGTGGGAGGTATTGGAGGCGGTATGGCAGAAACTAAAGATATGTCAGAAAAACTAAAAGCCCTTGAAGCGGCTCGTCTGCAGATTGAAAAGCAGTACGGTCAGAATTCTTTGATGAGGCTTGGTGCGCAGAATAATATGGAAGGTATAGAAGTCATTCCTTCTGGTTCTATTCTGCTTGATGAAGCTCTTGGTATTGGTGGATATCCTAAGGGACGAATTATTGAAATGTATGGACCTGAATCTTCGGGAAAAACAACATTGGCGTTGCACGCGATTGCGGAAGCCCAGAAGCTTGGTGGAATTGCGGCTTTTGTTGATGCTGAGCATGCCCTTGATCCGGTTTATGCAAAAAATCTTGGTGTAGACATTGATAATTTGTGGGTTTCTCAGCCGGATTGTGGTGAACAGGCACTGGAGATTACAGAAAATCTTGTGCGTTCTGGAGCGGTTGATATTATTGTAATAGACTCTGTTGCGGCATTGACTCCTCAGAAAGAAATTGAAGGTGAAATGGGTGATTCTGTGATGGGGCTTCAGGCTCGTCTTATGAGTCAGGCTTTGCGAAAACTTACAGCGATTGTAGGAAAAAGCAAGTGTATTGTTATTTTTATCAATCAGATTCGAATGAAGATTGGTGTGATGTTCGGGAATCCTGAAACGACAACTGGTGGAAATGCGCTGAAATTCTATTCTTCTGTTCGTTTGGAAATTCGTCGTGTTGAAACTATTGACGGAAAGGGCGATGAGGATGCAATCGGAAACCGTGTTCGCGTTAAGGTTGTAAAAAATAAAGTTGCTCCGCCGTTCAGAAAAGTTGAACTCGATATTTATTTCGGAAAAGGTATTAACCGTTATGCTTCTTTGCTTGATTCTGCTGTAAAACATGGACTTGTAGACAAAAAAGGTGCGTGGTTCACAAAAGGCGATATAAAAGTCGGTCAGGGACATGAAAATGCGGTTTCGTTTGTTGAAAACAATCCAGAATTTGCTGAGATGCTGGAAGATACTTTGCGTGAGCAGCTCTTTCCGAATCTTGTGATAAAAGATAAGGATGGAAATCCTGTAAAGAAAGAAAAGGATGAGAAGAAAAAATCTTCCAAGAAATCTGAAGAAAAAGCTGATGAATCTGCAAAAACAGAAATTCCTGTTCAAGAAGGTTTGTTCTAATTGAAAACTGTTATACTTGGTCTTGGTTCAAATACAAATTTTCACGGAAAAAAATCTGTCGAGATTCTTGCTGCGGCTTGCAGGGAATTGTCTAAGATTCTGCTGTCTCCGGTATTCTCCTGTGTTTATGAATCAAGACCAATGTATGTTGAGAAACAAGAGAATTTCTTCAACATGGCGGCGAAAGGATTTGTCGAAGATTCGACAGACCCTTTCGCCTTCCTTGAAGAAATTCACAAAATAGAAAAAAAATATGGCCGGGACCGCAGCAAGGAAATCCGTTTTGGACCGCGCCCATTGGATATTGATATAGAGGAATTCGGCGGACTTTCAATAAATGAGCCTCCTGTTCTGATAATTCCTCATCCAAGAATCCATGAAAGACAATTTGTTTTGCTTCCAGCTATTGAGATTTTGACAACTTCTGCCGATGAACAATTAAAGGCGAAGTTCAAAAGTTTTTTGAGCGCACTGCCTGATCAGGGTGTTGCAAAATGTCCTGAAGAAATACAAGTCCAGTTCAAAAAAGAACTCGGACGGTAATTCTGGCGGAACAATATGGAAAAAAAACAAGAGAAATCTAATGCGGCGGTTGTTGCCGAATCTTATCCTGAAGAAAAAAACAAACGCAAATTTGTTGCGGGGCAATTTGAGGGTCCGCTGGATTTGCTTTGGTATCTTATCCACAAAAGTGAAATCAATATCTATGATATTCCGATTGCAAATATCACGGAACAATATCTTGAGTATCTTGATTACGCTGTAAAAACAGATCTTGGCGATTTAAGCGAATTCTACAAATGGGCGGCCATGCTTCTGAATATGAAGAGTAAAATGCTTCTTCCTGTTGAAATAAACTATGATGATGAGGAAGTTGAAGATCCGCGTGATGAACTTGTTGAAAAACTGATTGAATACCAGAAATTCAAGAAACTTTCAGAGCTTATGGAAGAAAAAGAGGATAATTCTGACTGGAATTACGAGCGTTCAAAAATTCAGCGTGTTCTTCCGTTTGATGAAAGCGAAAATGAATGGAAGGAAGTTGACACCTGGGATTTGCTTCAGCAGATGCAGAAACTCTTCAAGAATATGGTCAGCCGATATTCAAATGAAAAAATTTTGAATATGTACGAGGAAATTTCTGTAAACGAGAAAATTGCCCTGATGAATGAACTTTTTGAGAAAAATAATGAATGTATGTTCACGGACTTGATTACTCGCGCCGGAAATGAAATGGATATAATCTGCGCGTTTATGGCAATTCTTGAAGCCGTAAAATTCAAGATGATTACGATAATGCAGAACCGGCTTTTTGGTGATATAAAAATTTGCCGCCGCCTTGATAGCCATGAAAGTTTCAAAAATTTTGAAATAACAATCGATAAAATTGATAAATTTAGTGAAGAAAACGAAAAAATTCAGTAAACTTTAATCAATAAAAAATAGAAAAATATTTTGGTTGGAAAAAAATGGAGCTTGAAAAAGAAACTGCACTTGTTGAGACTGTCTTGTTTCTCGAAAGTGAGCCTGTGACGGAAAAACAGATTTCAAATATTGCGCAGCTTTCAGAAGAAGTTGTAAAGCATTGCATTGAAAATCTTGGTGAAAAATATAAGTCTGAGTGTTCAGGAATTGAGCTTGCGGTTATAACTGGCGGCTGGTGTCTTGTGCCTAAAAAGGAATTCTGGGGAGTTCTTTCAGAGCGTTACGGTGAAAAAAACAGCGGAAGGCTTTCAAAGTCTGCGCTTGAAACTTTGTCGATAATCGCATACAAGCAGCCGATTACAAGAAGCGAGATTGAGCAGATTCGTGGCGTAAGCGTTGACAATATGATTCGCTTGCTTGTTGAAAGGAATTTTATAAAAGAGGTTGGCCGCAGTGACGCTCCGGGAAAACCGATTCAGTTTGGAACTACAAAAGATTTTCTGAAATTTTTCCATCTGAACAGCATTGCTGATTTGCCAAAACTTGATGAAGATGAAGAACAGAGGTTTGAACTTGCCCGATAACGAAAAAAAAGAAAATCCACAGAAAAATCAGATTAGGCTTCAGGTTTATCTTGCGCACTGCGGGGTTGCAAGCCGGCGCGCTGCTGAAAAAATAATTGCAGACGGCCGTGTTACTGTGAACGGAACTGTTGAAACTGAGATGGGAACAAAAGTTTCCGCGGATGATGAAATCTGCGTTGATGGAAAAAAAGTTTCTCTTGAAGAAAAAAAACGGTATGTTCTATTGAATAAGCCCACAGGATATGTCTGTTCTCTTGCTGATGAAAAAGATCGCCCGATTGCCGCGTCCCTTCTGAAGGAAAAATATTCTGAGCGCCTTTACAATGTTGGCCGCCTTGATATGTTCAGCGCCGGCCTTATAATTTTTACAAACGACGGAAATTTTGCCGCAAAACTGTCTCATCCTTCTGCTGAAATTGAAAAAGAATATGTTGTGGAAACTTCTGTTCCTCTTCCAAGAACGCTTGCCGAGGAATTTGAGAAAGGTCTCCGCGTTGAAGGCGTTTTCTACAAATGTAAATCAGCAGTTGAGCTTAATGCACGGAAAATAAAGATTGTCCTTGTTGAAGGAAAAAACCGCGAAATCCGCAATGTTTTTGCCTCAAAGGAAATCGGTATAAAAAAACTGGTTCGGGTGCGAATCGGAAATATTGAAATAAATGGTTTAAAGCCAGGCGAATTCCGGGAACTTTCAGAAAAAGAAGTCTCTGGATTGCTTAAACTTTGCCACACAAATAAATAAAAGCTGAGAATAATTTCTAGAGCTTTTTATAGGAGTCATGATGATTATTGCTATGGACGGACCTGCCGGAACAGGAAAAAGCACAATCGCTTCGATTATTGCAAAAAAACTCAACATTACGTATTTGAACAGCGGAAGTTTCTACCGCGCGCTAACGCTTTCTTTGCTGGATGCCGGAATTCCGCTTGATGATGAAAATGCAGTTGTTGACTTCTGTAAAAAGCAAAAGCTTGAATATAAAAATTCTCATCTTATATTGAATGGAAGGGATGTTGAAAGTCATCTTCACGATGACCGTGTCAGCCAGAATGTCGCGCAAATTTCTGCATTTGTTCCGATCCGCCATCTTGTGAACGACAGAATGCGCGAAATTACAAAAAGTCTTGATATTGTCTGCGAAGGCCGGGATATGACAACAGTTGTGTTCCCGAATGCTGATTACAAATTTTATCTGGATGCTTCGCTGGATGTTCAGGCGGAACGGCGCTTCAATCAGGGTGTCAGCAATATGACTCTTGAGGAAATCAAGGAAGCAATCAAAAAACGCGATGAAATTGATAAAAATAAGGCAGAAGGTGCGTTAAAACGTGCTCCGGATGCCTATTACATCGACACATCAGCCTTGACCATAGATGTTGTTTGTGAAATAATATTAAGCAAAATCAACAAACAAGGGTTCAAAATGGAAGAAATGGAAGTGGAAAAGGAAGAAGCTCAGAACTCCAAGAGCGCTATCCAGACACAATTAGAAGAGTCTCTGAATAATCTTAGCAATCCTGAAGAAGGACAAATCGTAGAAGGTGAAGTTATCTCAATTTCTGATGATTACGTTTTTCTCGATGTAGGATGCAAGTCAGAGGGTAGACTCCCCGTACAGGAGTTCGCAGGTAACCTGCCAAAAGTAGGGGATAAAGTATCAGTATTTTTGGCTAAAGTATTTGGAAAATATGGTCCGGAAATTTCTAAGACAAGAGCAGATTCAAAGCGAATGTGGAAAGAGATTTCTCAGGCATTCAAGGATAAAGTTCCTGTTGACGGCGTTATAACAAAAATTGTCAAGGGTGGTTATGAAGTTACTCTTGGCGGTGATATTCGCGCATTTTTGCCAATCAGCCAGTCAGACAGCCAGAAGGTTGAAAAGACGGAATCATTGCTCAATGTCAAGTCAAAGTTTTATGTTGAGCGTTTGTACTCAGAAAGCAAGGCAAATGTGGTTGTAAACCGCAGAAAATATCTTGAGGAAGAAGTTGACAGAAAACGCGATGCTTTCTTCAATGAAGTAAAGATTGGTGACACTGTAAAGGGAACTGTAAAGAGTTTCACAAGTTTCGGTGCGTTCATTGATCTTGGCGGATTTGATGGTCTTCTTCATATCAATGATATGAGTTGGGGACATGTTGCCCGACCAAAGGATTTCGTAAAAAAAGGTCAGGAAATTGAACTTAAAGTTATCCGCCTTGATCCAGCTGAAAAGAGAATCAATCTTTCTTTGAAGCATTTTACAGAAGATCCTTGGATTCACTTTGAAGAAAAATATCACGTAAACGATATTGTTAAGGGAAAAGTTACAAAACTTACAGACTTCGGTGCTTTCATTGAACTTGAGGAAGGAATTGAAGGTCTGGTTCACATCAGTGAATTCTCTTGGACAAAGAAAATTAATAAGCCGTCTGATATGCTCAAGGTTGGCGATGAAGTTGAAGCTATGATTTTGGGCTATGATATTCAGGCTGGCCGAGTTTCTCTCGGAATCAAGCAGGTGACTGCAAATCCTTGGGATTCTATTTCAGAAAAATATTCTGTCGGAACAAAAGTAAAGGGCAAAGTTGTGAAAATCACAAATGCAGGCGCTTTTGTTCAGCTTGAAGAAGGCATTGACGGATTCCTTCATTCGGATGATATTTCTTGGACAAAGAAAGTTAAGCATCCTGGTAGCGAGTTGTCTGTTGATCAGGAAATTGATGTTGTTGTTATTGACTGTGATGCTGAAAATCACCGCATTAGAGTTGGAATTAAACAGCTTTCTGAAAATCCTTGGAAACAGTTTGCGGAAGAATATAAGACTGGTTCAACTTTGGAAGGCGAAATCACTTCAATTACAGACTTTGGTGTTTTTGTAAAAGCTCCAAATGGAATTGAAGGTCTTGTAAACAAGGCAAACCTTAGCGAAGACCGCGATACTCCGTATGAAGAGGCTGTTAAAAAATACAATGTCGGCGACAAAATAAATGTTTTTGTTGTTGATGTGAATGTTGAAAAAGAAAAAGCGGCTTTCTCTGTTCGGGAATATAAGCGAAAGCAGCAGCGCGATGAAATTTCTCAGTATATGTCTAGCTCAAATGATGATGATCAGGGCGCATACACACTGGGTGATTTGCTGAACGATAAAAAAGCTGAAAATAGATAGTTTTGATTTTCTAGCAGACGCATTGCAGTTCAGTTTGAGTTGCAATGCGTTTTGTTATTATTTGGAAGCCGTTTTTTTATGAACGAAACTTTTATTGCGGTAAGTCCTGTAACAAAGGATTTGCTTGAAATTATCAAAAAGACTTCTGCTACAAATTCTCCTGTTCTTTTGATAGGGGAGATTGGTTGTGGTAAAAAAACTTTTGCGGGAATTATTCATCAGAATTGTAACCGTAGTGAATTTCCGTTTTTTTATTATGACTGTAGAAAAGCGGAATCTATTGATTTTGTAAAAGTCAGTTCAGAATATGGTTCGATTTTTTTAGAAGAAATTGAATATTTAAAAAATGAATACCAAAAAAAACTGCTTGATTTGATTCAGGCAAAAATTAATGTAAAAATTATTGCATCCACAAGTAAAAGTCTTGCGGATTTTGTTCAAAAAGGCAGTTTTATAGAGGAGTTGTTTTTCCGGCTGAATGTTTTTCCTGTCCGGATTCCAGCTCTCAAGGTTCGGAAAGAGGATATTTTGCCTCTTGCTGAGAATTTTTTAATTTCTTTTTCTGCGAAATACGGAAAAAAAATCGATGGGTTTTCAGAAAATTCTATAAATGCGCTGAGGGACTATTCCTGGCCAGGAAATATTCTTGAACTTAGGGATGTTGTTTCAAGAAGCGTGCTTTTGTGCCACGGGAATCTGATTCAAGATGAGGACTTGCATCTTTCATATATTCATTCTGAATCAGAAAGTGGTCAGGCTCTTTTGTTTGATGATGAGGACAAAAGTTTGAAAGTTGCATTGAATGATTTTAAGCGACATTATGTTGCTAAAATTCTTGATGAATGTGGCTGGAATCAGACGAAAGCTGGAAAAATTCTTGGCATACAAAGAACTTACGTATCGCGGCTTATGAACGAATTACATATCCGCGATAAAAATATATAGTTTGGAGAAATAAATGAAAGCACAATTTGAAAAAGCGACAGCAGGAGAAAAATTATCAGGATTTTTTGTGGCATACCGCAAAATTCTTCTTGTAGTTCTTGTTGTGTTGGCTGTTTTTATTTTAGGTTATGGAATCAGTTATTCTGTGGTTTCTAATGTAAACAAAAAAGGTTTGGAAGATATTGATTCCATTGCATACAATCTTACAAAAGATTCGGCTGGTCTTTCAGAGGAGGCTCTTGAATCTCGCCGCGCAAAAGCGTTGGCTGATTTGGCTGAATATAATAAAAAGTCTGGTGTGGTTGGAGTTCGTGCAAATATGCTTTCTGCTGAAGTGAAATACTCGCAGAAGAATTACGCTGATGCTGCGGCTCTTTGGACAACTGCAGCTGAAAAAGGCAAAAAATCCTATACTGCACCATTATGCTATTTTAATGCTGGTTCAGCCTTTGAGGATGTTTCAAATCTTGATGATGCTGAAAAATCTTATGAAAAAGTTGTTTCTTACAAGGATTTTGACCAGATTACACATGCAAAATTCAGTCTTGGCCGTGTAAAAGAGGCAAAAGGCGATAAGAAAGGTGCTGTTGAAGTTTATTCAGAACTTTTTGGTTCTGAGCCGAATGATTCTTGGGCAAAACTCGCTGAATCAAGACTTATCAGCCTTGAAATTTCTGACAAAGAGTAGTTTTTTCAAATCTTAATATAAAAAACGGAAGACAGATATGAAAAAGTTGAATTTCTTTAATATTTCGATTTTTTTTGTCTGTCTTTTTTTGTTCCCTTGTTGCGGGCTTGAAGAATATTATGTTCTGGAAGCTCCTTACCAGAAATTTTCATCTCCTGATGCATCTACCGGTAGTTCTGGTTTGGACTTTACGGGAACTTATTTTGGTTTCTACACAAATGACAGCGACAATTCGACTTCTTCGGCAAGCGCTTTTAAGTATATGGGAACGGCTGTTTATTATAAAATTTATAATAACTATTCAACTATGAACAGTCAGATTTCTGCGGTGAGTTTAATTTCCAGCTCAACGAATTATTCATCTGCTTTCCCTAGACTTCAGTCTTATGGCTATCAGGAACTTGGAGTTGAAGGAAGGAATGTTTCTCCGCTTATTCCGGCTTCTGGAGGAAAAAATCAGAAGGTTTTTATTCGTCTTACAAACTATCAGGAACCGGCAAAAAACAGCGATAAATGGAAAGATTATGCTTACCGTGCAAAAATTGTTGTGGACAATGATGAGAAATATATTCCGATGCGTCAGGACAATACAAAATCCTTTGATTTTGGGCGAAAAAACAGTAATGGTGACTACGATAAACCAAAAAGTGGCGAAGATGATGTGAATTATAGTTCAACTGCAAGTGAAGACGATATTTATTATGTTGCTTTGTACGCTGTTGCAGTTGGTTATGATAATTCATTTACAAATTATTACAGTAATGTCCTTTATCTTGGTTCAGTTCCTATAAATGCTGCTGAAGAAGATAACTGATTCTGTCTTACATTTTTTAATTATGAAATGCAACGATTTTTGGTTGTAAATTGTAATTTGCACTTGTAAAAAATAACTTTTTTTTATATATTATTTTCTACAGAGTTTTGCGTTTTGCAAAGTTGCTCTTTGGTGCTTTAGCTCAGTTGGATTAGAGCAGCTGCCTTCTAAGCAGCAGGTCGCAAGTTCGAGCCTTGCAAGCATCATTCAGATTCAAATGATTTTTTCATTTGAATCTTTTTTTTCACTTCTTTTATGAAATATTCAAATGGTCATTTCTATTCAGCAAATCAATATTACAGGGAAATTTTCGGTTCAAAAGTCTATAAAATCAGTCTGGATGCAGGTTGCACTTGTCCTAACCGGGATGGAACAAAAGGATTTGGCGGATGCATTTTTTGTGGCGCGAGCGGTTCCGGGGATTTCGCCGCGGACAGAAATATTTCTATAGGCGGACAGATTGAACAGGCGAAAAAAATTGTCTCTTCAAAAGTAAAAACAGGACAGAAAATCTGTTATATTGCATATTTTCAGAATTTTACTTCAACTTATGGAGATGAAGATGTTCTGCTGGAAAAATTTAATGCCGCGCTGAATTATGAAAATGTATGCGGACTTGCTGTTGGAACGCGGCCGGATTGCATTTCTGAAAAAATGCTGAAAAATCTTGTGGAGCTTGCTGAAAAAAAATATTTGAGCATTGAGTTAGGGCTTCAGTCTTCAAAATTGGAAACGGTAAGATATATTCTGCGGATGTACGAAAATTCTGTTTTTTCTGATTGTGTAAAAAGAATAAAAAATGCGTCGTCAAAAATTCATATTGTCGCGCACTTGATTTTTGGACTTCCTGGTGAAACAAAAGAAGATATGATGAATTCTGTGCGGTATGCGGTGAATTCTGGAATTGATGGAATAAAAATCTCGGTTCTTCATGTTTTGGAAGGAACTGATTTGGCAAAAGATTATAAAAAGGGATTTTTCCGTTGCCTTGAAAAAGAGGAATATTTTGAGCTTTTGGGAGATGCGCTGGAAATAATTCCTGAAAATATTGTGGTTCACCGGCTGACTGGCGATGGAGCGAAAAAAATTCTTATTGCGCCGCTTTGGACGGCAAATAAACGCGATGTTCTTAATTCAATGGCTAAATATTTTGGTGAAAAAAATATTGTTCAAGGAAAGAAATTTTAACTGGAAAATTGACGGGCGAGAAAAATGATAAAAAATTGTGAAAATATTTCTGTTTTTCAAGCTTGAAAAATCAGCATATTCAATATCTTGAAATCATTGTGTAGCCGTCTGGATTTTTTAGGATTTCAAAAGCGTCCTCGTCTGCGTTTTTCATTGCTTTCCGTATTTTTGAGATTGAACAGAAAACCGTTGTTTCCCGAATCTGTTTTTTTAATTCTTCTGAATTTTGCAGTTCTTTCAGCGGCACGCAGTTGTTCAAGTTGTTAAAAAGTTTCTTGAAAATTGCAAGATTTATTCCAGAAAGTTCTTTTGAAATCCGTTTTTCGGGATTTATGTGCTGTTTTTCGCTTGGATTTTGAATTTTTTGGACAATTTCTGTTTCTGTCTCAGTTTTTTTGTTTTCAACCTTAGTGGAATCAATTATTTTTGCGGCATCAGATACAATCTGGTCGTATTTTTCCCAGTCAATTTTATTTTCAGCGTGAAGCAGATTCAGCGTGTTTTTTAGGAAAAATTTTGTTGATTCAGAATGAATTGCCGGATCATTAAAAAAAATCAGCGGAACCAGGCAGTTTTCGCTTTTCATGAAATTGTAGATGTTCCAAAGATTATGATTGAAAAAAAGATAATCGTAGACAACAAAATCTGGAATTTTCTCTTTTTGGTAAACGAAACTAAAAAATTGCGAGTCCGAGTCAAAAAGTTTTACAGAATGCCCTTTTAAATTCAAAAAATCCTGGATTTTTCTTGCGATTTCTAAATTTTGTGGAAGAGAAAATATATAAACCCTCATATTTTTTTAATAACATAATTATTTTGATTTTTCAATAGCTTTTTTCAAAAAATATAAAACTTTGTGTCGCTTGACTAATATCGGGATTTTTTAGATTATTATTTTATGGAAAAAGTTGTGCTTAGCCGTGCTTATTTGGAGACACTTTCATTTTCAGAACTGATAAAAATTGCTGACGAAGAGGGAATCGATGTTCCTTCAGATTTTAACAGAAATTTTCTTATTGAAGAAATTCTTGAAGTTTATGAAGATTTGGAAAAAATCGAAAAAGACGACATGATTATTTCTGATGAGGAAATTGAGCCTGAAAAAGAGGAGGAGCTTGTTCCTCGCGCATATAATCAGACGGAAGTTGGAATTGTTCTTAGAAATCCTGCGTGGGCTTTTGTTTATTGGAATATCAGCGATTCTGACCGGATTTCACTGGAAAAGGCTTTTGTAAGTCAGATGCGGATTCGTGTAAATTCTTTTTCCGAAAAAGATCAGGTTAAGCCGGATGAATTTTTTGATATTCAGATTTCAAAAGAAGATGACGGTCAATATGTGCTTCTTCCGCAAAACAAAAAATTTTTCCGGGTGGATCTTCTTTTCAATCTTGATAATTTTGTAGATATTCTTGCATCTTCCAGAATTCTTGAAAAACCGAAAGGTTGTGAACGTTTTGCGCTTCTTCAGCCAGGAAAAATGGAAAATGCATCTGAAATAATGAAACTTTCTGGAATGAACGAGCTTTTGCTTGAACATTACAAAAATCATCGCGAATCTTTTTCGTAGTTTACGGCTAATTCAACAGGAAAAATAAATGGCACAAAAGAAATTTGTTCTAATTCTTAATACAAATCAGGAATACATAAAACATACCGGGGAAGAAGCGGTTCTTTACGCCGGGGAACGAAGCTATCTTTTTGAATCGATTTCAAATGTTTATATTCCGCTGGTTCAGATGCTTGAAAAATTTGAGGCGGAAAAAATTCCTTGCAGAATTGCGCTTGTTCTTTCTCCGGTGCTTTGTACTTTGCTGGAAGATTCTGAGATTCAGGCTCAATATATTGAGTGGCTAGACAAAAAAATTGAATTTGGCAAAAAAGAACTGGAACGTGTGAAATCTGACGGAAATCTTTTGGCTGCGGTAAAACTTTGCCTTGAAAAAGCTGAAAACGATAAGGTTGCGTTTGAAAATTTTGGTCGCCGTATTGTAAAAAAAATCGCTGAGTTCAAGAAAAAAGGCTTTGTTGAAATTCTTGCGACTTGTGCGACAGATATTTTTCTTCCGTTTTACAATGATATGCAGGAAATTATGTCTGCTCAGGTTGAGGCTGGAATTTTTGCCTACAGAAGTTTTTTTGGCGAAGTTCCTGATGGATTTTGGCTTCCTGAACTTGGTTACTACGATGGCGTTGAAAAAGTTCTGCGTGCCTATGGAATGAATTACACGATTTTGGATGCGCATAGTTTTCTTTTTAGTGAAATTGAACCGAAAAAAGGAATTTTTTCTCCGGTCCGCTTTACAAATGCGCTTGTTGCTTTTGGACGCGATGGTTTTTCTGACAAAGAAATTATGGGTGAAGAAGGTTATTCTGAAAATCCTGTATACCGTTCGGAAAACCGCGATGTTATTTTTTCATTGCCAGCAGAAGATATTGAATCTTTTGTAAAAAAAGGAACTTCGCGCTACTCAATTGGCTACAAATATTGGAACAAAAGCGGAGATTCAGATTCTGCGGCGGAAGATTTTAGCGAAACGGAAAATATTTATTCAGCACAGGAAGCAAAGTCTCAGGTTTTAAAAGATGCGGAAGATTTTGTTTCTAAAAAAACTGAAAAACTTGCCCAGGCGGAAAAAATTCTTTCTGATGAAAAAGAGATTTCTCTGGTCGTTACTGTAAATATCAGTCGTTTGAGTGAAAAATGGTTTGAATGTGTTGACTGGATTGAGCAAGTGTGCAGAAAAATCTGTTTGTCAGATGTTCAGTTTGAATTTCCTAAAAATCTTGCCAAAAATCCGTTTGAGCTTCAGCGGATTCAGCCATATTATGGTTCTTCCAGCGGTGTCGGTTATGGCGAGGATTTACTTTCGAGCAAAAATAACTGGATGATGAAATTTGTGCGCAAAGCCAGTGAACGTATGGTTGATTTGGCGGATCGTTTTCCTTCTGATACAGGATTGAAGGCTCGGCTTTTGAATCTTGGGGCAAAGGAACTTATGTTTGCGCAGAGCAGTGGCTGGGCAAAAATGATTCAGAACGGAATTTTCCCGGAATATGCGGAGATGCGTTTTAAGCAAAGCATAAATGATTTTACAGCGGTTTTTGATGCGCTTGGCTCGAACACAGTCAGCACAGAATGGCTTACAAGTCTGGAAGAAAAACATCAGATTTTCCCATGGATAAACTATAGAATTTTCAGCAAGAAAAGATAGTTTTTCTAATTGTGCGTTGTTGAAAGATTTTCCATATTCTGAAGCATTTCGTTGTAAAGCGTGGCGATTCTGATTCCTGTTTTTGCCGGATCAAAATTTCTATCAATTTTTAGGACTTTCCGCCATATTTCAATTGCTTTTTCGTAATCTTTTTGCGCAAAGAAATAAATTCCTTCGTTGTAAAGTTTTTTCACTTTTTCACGTTTTTCAGCGCGTCCCTTGTCTCCAAGAAGAATGCTTGCCGAAATGCTGAACCGATTTAACGGATTCAAGGATGAAGTTAAATCCAGCGTGTAATTTGCGTTCAGTTTGACTTTTGAAACGAGAGCTTCGCCTCCAAGACTGAACCGTGGATTTGCGCCTTTTATCTGAAAACCGCCCAAAACTGAAAAGAATTTTGTGATTTTTACAGAAATTCCTGTGCCGACATAAAACATCTGATATTCAGAAAAATTTTGAAGATTTATCGGCTGCCTAAAATCCAATGAAATTGTTACAGGCCTAAAAAAATTGTACGAAATTCCGATTCCAGCTGTTGAAGGCAATGGATCGTCGCCGGAAATTCCATCATCGCTTGAAAAACCGGTTATTGCGGCTCCAAAATTTGTAAGGCTGAAACCGATTTTCAAGTTTGCGTCATCTGAGACAAAAAATTTTGCTGCATTGAACTGAATCAATATTCCAAAATCTGCCATAAACGCAAGAGCCGACTGTTCAAGTCCCGAGCCGGAAATAATTTCGCCGGAATCATTGTCTGTGTAATCTGGAACTGAGCGCCAGGAAGCCTTTAAATTTATTCCTGCCGCAAGACCTTTGAAATTATAGCCTGAAAAAAAATTGTACGAAAAATTTGCGCTTGCAGTTGTTTCTGAATAATAATTTCCGGCAACTCTTGTTCCGAACGAATCATATTCTGTGAAAGGAACGTAGAAACATGAAATTTTTGCCCCGATTCCAAAATTATTGAACCTTGTTGTAAAGGCGAGCGTTTCCATGTTTGAGTCTGCAATCCAAGAATTATGAAAAAATGCGATTTCTGTTTCATTCAAGATGCTTGAAGCCGCCGGATTAAAGTCAATGTAACTTATATCGTCTGAAAGACCTGTGTATGCTGAACCTAAACTTTCTGAACGGCCGCCAAGAGGAATCAGGAGCGAACGGAATCCGGTAGTTCCTTCATTTTTTCCGTAAAGCGAATCAAAAAAATTAGCAAGCGATGAGGAAATTTCTGTGTAATCCAGCGCAAAAATATTTCCTTCTGCAAAAAATGAGAAAATCAACGAAATTATAAAAATGAACGGACCGTTTTTTTTCATTTTGTTACTTTATTATTCGGATTTTTTTTCTTAACTCATTAGAATATATACCGAAAAAGAAATTGTGGACATTTGCATTTTTACAATGTACTTTTTTATGATGAAAAATCGAAAGATTCTCGCGCTTTTTATAACAGTTTTCTCTCTTTTTGCAAACCGGATTTTTTCGCAGGAAAAAACGATGACTTTGCGCGAAATCGATAAAATTATTGATGAGCCGAACGAGCGGAATTTTCAGCAGGCGCTTGTTGAGCTGAATAAATATCTTGAAAAAAATCCTTTGGAATTTGATGCGGTTCAACGCAGATACAAAAAAATTTTGAATTCCAGAAAATTGTATTCTGAGCTTGCGAACGAGCTGATAAATTTAATCAAAAACAGTTCAGAGGAAGATTCTGAAGTCATTGACGGGCGCATAAAAAAACTTACTCAGGAAATTCTTGCGCTTGAATTTGAGCCGAACGACAAGCGGCTAGACATTGTAAAGGACACGAATTATCTTGTTTCAATCCGGCAGTACAGTGCGATTCAAAACAAGACTGCAAAACTGATTCAATCTGAAAAATATTCTGAGGCGATAAAAAAAGCTGCTGAAGGACTTGAAATTCTTCATGAAAATTTTATTGCTGAGTTCGGAAAAGAAAAAATCAGCGGAGAAATTGATTCTGCGGTAAAAGAAATCAAAAAAAATCTTGAACTTTTTGATGGAATTCTTGTCCGCCTTGAAAACGCGCGCTCATCTTACATAAATGCGCTGAATTCTGAAAATACGGTTGCCGCTCATTCTGCGCTTTTGGCTGTGAAATCAGTTTTTTCAGAATATGCTTCGCTAAGAAATTCTGTTGCGGATTTTGGATTTGCGCTGGAAAAAAATTCTGTTGCGGTGAAAAATCTTGCGGAAAAAAACAGGAAAGGCAAAAAAACTGACGATGAAAAAAAATCGGTTGGACACGGCGAGGAATATCCTGGGCTTGCAAGCGGTTCGGTTTTTGGCTGGAATGAAATGCCGGGCGCGGATCACGGAATTCTTGGTGTAATGGATGCGGTTTTCAACGTGAACATTGAAAAAATGAAATCCTCATCAGTTGCGGTTTTGAATAATCTTTCAGTCCGTTTTGCAGAGACAAGTTCTGTTCAAAGTTTTAGGCAAAGCAAGATTCTTCCGGAAAAATCTGAACTTTTAAAAATCGGGCTTTTTGGAAAAAATTCCCGCGAGATAAATTCACTTTATTCGCTTTTAAAAAATCTGGATGGAAAAAATTTTCAGATTCCGTATCAAAATTTTGAAATTTCTGTTGAATATCTTGAGAATGTCGCGTTTTATTCTGAAAGTTTTGTTGACGATGTTGTAAAAATTGCGGAAATAAAATCGGACGCGGACAAAATTGTTCAGCCTGAAAATGCCGGCGATTCCGCGCTTTCTGGAAATTCTTACATTTTGGATTTGCTGAGTGTTGCCTCGGAAATAAATTCTGTAAAAAATCAGATAAATGAAAATTCCCCAAAAAAATCTGACTGGAGCGAAAAATACAGAAATCTTCTTGCGAAACAAAATTCTTCTTCTGCGGGAAACTTGCCTCAAAAAGCGACAAGCGGCGTTCAGATTGAGGATAAAATTATTTTGTGGGAAAAAATCGGCGAAACTTACGACGATTATATTTTTGCGCTGAACGATTATTGCTTCGATTTGGTGAGCGAATTGTACAAAAGAGGCGCGGAATTTTATTCGCTTGCCGGGCTTGACTATGAAAAAAAAGTTTCAGAATCGCAGAAAAAAATTGAGGAAAATATTCAGGGAACTGTTGTTGGTGGAATGCGGAGGCGATTTTCCCGGAATGCGGTGCAGGAAATTCTTTATTTGGAAAAATATGTTGAGGGCGGAAAAAAATCTCTTCAGTTCGGACTTGAAAAAGTTACAGATTCATACGAGGAAAATTACGAAAATTCAGTTCTGTCAATAAAATCCAGCATTGAAAAACTTGAGAATTTTGCCGATGAACTTAAAAAATCTCTGGAAGAAGCAAATTCTCTTGTTAAAAATTCTGACAGAAATATTCTGGATGGCGACAAAAGCTTTGAAACTGCCCAAAAATTCTTCCGTCAGCAAAAATTTGATGAGGCGCGGACAGAAGCGAACAATGCGATTGAATTCTACGACGATTCTTTGCGCTTTGACTACAACGAAAATCTTGCTGTAAACAGCCGGAAAAAAATAGAAAATCTTCTGGAAAAAATTTCTGAGCAGCAGAAAATTATTATCGACAAGGAAGTTGACGATTTGATTGCGCAGGCCGGAAAAGAATTCAACAATGATAATTATGCCGAGGCGCAAATTCTTTTGAACCGTGCGCAGGAACGATGGAACGTTGTTTTTCTTGATTACGAGAACGACGAAATTCAAAATATGATGAAAATTGTTGAGAACGCATTGAACGCAAACAATGGCCGCGAGGTTTTGCCTTCGGATTCGCTTTACAGGGATGTTTCCCAGATGTTAAGAAGCGCAAAGCAAAGTTTTGAGAAAGGAAAATCTTTTTCAAAAAAAGGAAATTCCCAGGCGGCTTTGGCTCAGTTCAATGAGGCTCTTCAGACTTTGGAAATATTGCGTTCCCTTGTTCCAAGAAATATGGCGGCGAACAAGCTCCGGCTTGAAATTCAGCAGTTTCAGGATCCTGAGCAGTTTAAGATAAATTTTGCGAACCGGGTTTCTCAGGCAAAGGAAAACGCTGCGTCTGCGGCAAAAGATTCTTTCGGCAACGAAAAACTTCTTCAGGCTTATGCGGAACTTTCAGATCTTGCGGAAATTAATCCAGATTATCCGGGTCTGAAAAATGCGATTCTTGAAATTGAATATTCTCTTGGAAAAAAGAAACGTCCGTTGGCGCCAGGCGTAAAAAAATATGCTGAACAGCTTGCTTCCGAGGCGCAGAAACTTTTTCAGAGTGGAAATTATCAGGAAGCGTTTAAAAAAATTAATCAGGCGATTTCCACAGACAGCGAAAATCAGAATTTTAAATCTCTCCGTTCAAGAATCAGCGCGCGTTTAAAGACAAATGTCTACACAAGAGATTCAAATTATACTGACAGATACCAGGAAGTTGTTGAGCTTATTTCTTCAAACCGTTACGAAATGGCGGAGGAAATTATTTCTGAAATGTGGAAAAATCCGGCAAATAGAACTGAAAATCTTACAAAACTTAAAAATCGCGTTGAAAGGGCTTTGGGACAATGAAAATTAAACGGAATTATTTTTTAGATTTTTTCAGACTGATTTTAATTTTCTCTTTTTTTGGAATTTTTTCTGTTCCTGCGTTTTCCGCTGAAAAATTCTGGTGGAATTCCGTTTATCCTGTAAGCGAAAAAGAGTCTGTTTTTCCAAAAACGGCTGGAAACGGTGAAAAAACTTTTTCTTTCTGGCAGGAAGTTGATAAATCTGAAAAAAATATCTGGCTTTCGGCGCGGTTTATTGATTCTTTCGGAAACTGGAAAAAATTGAGCCGCTTTGCAGGACCTTTTGAATACGCGGGTTCAGAAATTCCTGATATTTATTCAGCTGCAATGCAAAAAAATGGAACAGTTGCGGTCGCGGTTCAGAGTTCAGATTCAGAATTGAGCGTTTATGTCTTAAAAAATGGCTCGGAAAATTTTGAAAAATCGGTGGTTTCTGTTCCAAAAGGCGAATTTTTTGCGCCAAGAATTTATGCTTCTTTTTCCGGAAAATTTGTGATGTTCGCGTCAAAATCTAAAATTTCAGATTCCATGCTGCGGCTCCACGAATTTTTTATTTGTCATTCAGTTTCGGATGATGGATTGAAATGGTCGCCTTTTTCTGAAACATTTTCTTCTTCAATGCCGAATTCTTTCGCGCCTTTTATGTGCAGCTCTGAAAATTCAGATTTTTTGGTTTTTCAGTCGCAGTTTTCGCAAGGAAACAAAAATTCTTATCAGATTTATATTTCTCATTCTGAAAATGGCGGTCGTGCCTGGTCTGCGCCGGTTCATGTTACAGGAAAAGATTCTGTTTTAAAGGGTGATTTTTCGGATTTTGACAATCAGGCTCAGTTTATTTTATTTAAAGATGAAAAAATAAATCTTGTCTGGGAACGAAAAATGCGTGGAACTGAAAATTCTGAAATCTGGTACGAACAGATTTTAAAGGAAAAAGTTCTGCCGGATTCTGTTGATGTGATTGCCTCAAAAGGAAATTGCAGAAAAGCCGGACTTTTTGATTTTAAGAATGAAATTTATGCGTTCTGGTTCGACAATCGTTCTGGATACGAGCAAGTTTATCTTGCAAAAAAACAAAAAATTGATTGGGATGAAACCCAGCTCAGCCAGCAAAAAATTGATTCAACATTTCCTTCGCCACTTTTGAATGGAAACGATTTGAGTTTTGTCTGGCAAAGTAAAAATTCTTCCGGGAATTCTGGCGGCGCATATTCTGAAACCCGGATAATGTCGCTCGAGCCGGACAAAGAAGTTTCCGCCGCCACAATAATTCCTGAACGCCAAAATGCAAATTCTGGAATCCGCTCAAAAAACAGGCGGGTTTCGTTTAAAATAAAACTTCCGTACGATATTTCTGGAATCCAAGGATATGCTTTCAGCTGGTCGCAAGATGAGGAAGAAATTCCGCAGCTAGAAAAAAAATCTGTTTCAACTGGAAATTCAATTCAGCTTTCCGCAGAAAAAGAAGGCTACTGGTATTTGAAAGTCTGCGTGCTTGACAATGCTGGAAACTGGTCAAAAATCAGCTCTTCAGAATATTATCTGGATTTAACGCCGCCGAAACCTGTTGTTTTTGAGCCGCTGGAAATTGATGCCGCAGGATTTCTTTCTTCAAATTATGGAATTGTGCGCTGGCAACCTGATTTTTTGGACGACGATATAAAAGGTTATTCTTATGCTTTGACAAAAATCGCGGAAATTCCGAATAAATTTTATTCAACGCCAAAAAACAGAACAAAAGCGTCAGAAGAAGATCTGAAAAATTATGCTGAAAATATTCTGCGTACGAATGAAAAATCTCTTCAGCGCAAAATAAAACTTTCCGGCACGATTTATAAAAATCCAGCCTTTTCGTTTAAGAATCAGCGGAACGGACTTTATGTTCTTTCTGTTGCGGCTGTTGATGAGGCTGGTTATGTTGGCGAGGCGAAAAATATTCCTGTTCTTCTGAATAAATATGAGCCGCGCACATATATTTCTTCAATCAAGGAAAATGTCTCTTCTTTTGGTGACATAACAATTGAGATTTCTGGAAATGATTTTGCCTATGATGGAACAATCCGTTCTGTCATTGTTGATTCAGACGGAAAACCGCCTTATGAGCTGGTTATTTCAAAGGATGTGCAGAATTTCAATGTTTTAAACTCAAAAATTTCTGGAATAAATCTTGGCCATGAGCTTGATGAAGGTTCTTATTTTGTCGGAGTTGTCCATTCAAACCGCGGAATTTCTTTTACAAAAACAAAAGCTTTAAAAATCAGCCCGAACGGAACTGTTCAGGTTGAAAATGAATACGAATATATTCCGTCCTGGAAAATAATTGAAAAAAAATACGAACATTCTGTTTTTGTCGGTTACATTGTTTTATTTGTCGCGCTTATTCTTTTTGCCGTGGCAGTTATCGTGTTTGGAATTTCATTTTTCAAAAATTATGCAGAAATTTATTCAGCAAAAAAAATAGTTACTCAGCTTGAATCTGGAGGGCTTATGCCGCAGTTCCAAAAATCAAAAAAGGAAGAAAAACGAAGAAACGGCAGCTTGAAAACTTCTCTTGCGGGATTTGCAATTTCTCTTGTTGTTGCGATTATAATTATTATTTCTTTAAGCCTTGGACTTACGATGATAAAAGGGCAGGAGCGCACGCTTTCAAAAGGTTTGCATGACCGCGTGAACGTTTTGCTTTCCTCAGTTTTTAGCGGCGCAAGGACTTATCTTCAGAATGCGGATGAAAACACGATGGAATTCAATGATTTGCTGAATCAGATGACATCTCTTTCAGAGGCTGAATTTCTTACAATTACCGGTGAAGCCACAAAAAATTCTGAATTGAGCAAGAATCTTCCGGAAAATAATTCTGCCGCCGAAAAAAATTCTGTACTTTACGTTTGGGCTTCCAACGACGCGAATATCACTTCAAAAGTCAACAAACTCAGCGCGCGCAAAACAATAATTCCGGGTGTCTCAATGTTTTCGTCCGCGCAGGAAATTGAACAGGAAATTTTGCAGCGTTGTTCAGAACTGAATCTTGAAGCATATGAAATGTGCGGAAAAACCGAGGCGAAAATCGCAGAACTGAATTCTGAGCTTCGTGGCGCAACAAATTCCCGCCGCGCAGAGATTTCAAATCTGAATGCGAATTACCGGAACGAAATTCAAAAGCAACTACTTGAACTTTCAGAAAAAGGTTCTGATTCAGTTCCGCCGTACAATGATGAAAAATTCAACCGCAATGTAACAGAATATTTGTTCTACCGCCCGGTTCTTTATTCAACAGGCGCAAATAACCAGCAGAACCAGTATGTCCACGGAATTTTGTTTCTGAAAGTGAACACGGATTCCCTTATCCGCGACATCGACAAAGCCAGCCGAAGTATTTTTTACATCGTTATTGTTCTTTCCGCAATTGCAATCGTCTTTGGAATTTTCGGGGCGAATCTTTTTGCAGGAAGAATTGTCCGTCCGATCAAAATGCTTGAAAAAACTGTGACTGAAATTTCCGAGGAAAACGACAAGGAGCGCCTTCTTGCCGGTGATATTACTGATTTGCCGAACAACGAAATCGGGCGGCTCGGGGATTCTGTTAACCGCATGAAAAAAGATTTGGGCTACAATGAACGCGAACTTAATCTTCAGGCAAACGAGGCGACTCCAATTCAGCAGGCGATGGTTTCCCTTGAGCCGCTTGCAGGCAATTTCAAGCAGAATATTTCCCGGATTTCAGATGAAAAAATTTCAGAATTCGCTTATTACAAAGGCGCATCCGGCGCATCCGGCGACTATTTTGACTTCAAGAAACTTGATGAACGCTGGTATGTCCTTATAAAATGCGATGCTTCCGGTCATGCGGCTCCAGCTGGAATCCTTGTTACAATTGTTGCAACGCTCTACAAAAAATATTTTGAAAACTGGAATTACCAGAAAAACGGCACAAAACTCGAAGATTTCGTTTATAAAGTGAACGGATTTCTGGAATCATTGAATATAAAAGGAAAATTCGTCGCGATGATAGTTTCTCTGTATGATTCAAAAACAGGAGACGTTTTCATGTGTCATGCCGGCGACCGATTTGTGCGCGTTTACGAAAATTCAACCAGATTGATTAAAAAAATCGAACTTGCGGAAACACCAGCTGCAGGACCGTTCCCGAATTTTATGCTTGAATTAAAAGGCGGCTTTAAAGTTGAACAAACAAAATTAAATCCAAAAGATGTCCTGATTCTTTATACCGACGGAATTGAAGAAAACGGAAGAATTCTCCGCACTCCAGATTTTGCCGCGGTTTTAAAGCCAAAAACAGACTCAAACGGTGAACAAATCTACGATGAATACGGAAACCCCGAATACGAAGCCGAAAAAGAAGAATTCGGCGAAAACCGCGTTTCAGAAATAATTGAAGCCATTTTCCAAAAAAAGAAATACATTCTCACAAAAAAAGACAATCCATCAATCGGAGAAATCCTTGAATTCGATTTTACAAATTGCCAGGGAACTGTTGAGGAAGCCACATTGGCGCTCGCATCTCTAGAAAAACTTTTCCGCCTGTATAAGCCAGCGTCGGCAACCGTAAAAGATTTGGTTGAAGTAGACATCGCAATCGACGGATTCCTGAAAAAATATTTTTCACTTTACGAAAAATACGCCGTTCCTCCAACGCAGGAAAGTTTCCACGGCCGTCCGGTCAGAAAACCAAAAAATCCGAACAACGTTTTTTATTCATATCTAAAAGAAGATGCCCAGGAAGACGACCTTACAATGATTTGCCTTCAGCGCAAATAAAAAAATTCTACAAAATGCAAAAAAAAAGTTTAAAAAACTTAAAAACAGGATTATATTAAAAATATAAAAAATATCTGGAGGCAAACCATGGATAAAAATGAATTTAAAGAAAAACTCAAGGCAGGAATGGATAAAGTTGTTGCCTCTTCAAAAAAAGCATTTCAAAAAACAGAAACTGCGGTCAGAAAATTAAGCGATCAAAGCGTAATCCGCATTGAAATCCGGCAGTTCGAGTCAAAAAAGAAGGACGAAATCCGAAATCTCGGACAGCTTGCATTTGAAAAATTCATCAATGACAACACATCGGTTCTTTCCGCATCTGATGAAAATGTTGTAAAAATAACCAATGCAATCAAAGAAATCGAAAAAGAAATCCAGACCCGCCAGGAAAAACTAAAAGCCCTCGGCGAAGAGCCTGAATCCCCGGAATCAACCGAAACACCACAAACCAAAACAGAATAGATTTTTAGTAATCATAATAATCAGGGCGGTCCGCGCGGTCCAGCTCCGCAGTCCCGCGCGTCGGGCTTTCCGAGGCTGCGCTTCCGCTCCGGCCTCCTCGCTGCGCCTGCAGCGCAGGCTCCGTTCCGGAGTCCGCCTCCGGCGCCCCTCCAATCCCTACCGCACGCAGGCGGAAAATCTCTCTTTCAGCATAATATACATTCAGCCAGCTACCGCGTTTTGCACGCAAAACGCGTACTTATTTCTTCCGTTCTTTTTCCAGTCTGCAAGAATTTTGTTTCTTCATACAATATTGTCAATCAAAGTTTTGTTTCCAGTTTTGCTCTGCAAAACTGGATAGTTTCTTTAGGACTCTTTTTCATCATAATATAAAATCAGCCTGCTGCCGCATTTTGCACTCAAAACGCGTACTTATTTCTTCCGTTCTTTTTCCAGTCTGCAAGAATTTTGTTTCTTCATACAATATTGTCAAT
>ONHK01000002.1 GCA_900317625.1 uncultured Treponema sp. | reverse complement strand
GAAAGCGAATAATTTTTTCATCTTATCCTCCAATATTGTATTGAACGTAAGCATGCGAAAAACAGCCTTTTGATTGACAGAATCGCCCTTATAGGATGTAAACACAATACATAATTATTGGAAAATGAATAAAAAGGAGGATTTTTTATATGTAATATAGGTATTTATCTCTCTCGTGCATTATAAACATCCATAGCGTACAGTCTTGGACTCTAAAACAGTACGTTCAGCACCTCAAGAGTGTTCGTTATGTACTTCTCTACTGTACGTTATGCAGTCCTCTAACGTACGTTATGCTCTCCACTACTGTACGCTCTGCAGTTCTCTAACGTACGTTATGTTCTCCACTACTGTACAGTCTGCAGTTCAATACTTGTAATAGTCACAAAAATCATCAAGGATAAATTCCTTCAGAACTAGGAATATTTTCCTTAAACAAAAGAGAATTTCGAAAATGATGATTTTTATAATTTAAAAGAAAGAAAATTGAAAATCTAATCTACAAAACAAAATTTTCAAGAAAATCTGCGATTCCATCATTGTTATTGTCATAGCGTGTAACAAAATCGCAAAGATTTTTTATGTAGTCAAGTCCATTGCTCATTGCAACACCATAGCCACAGGCACGCAACATAGACTCATCATTCATGCTGTCACCAAAAGCCATTGTCTGTTCATGAGGAATCCCAAGCTCATCAGCAAGCCACAAAATCGAAGGACCTTTTCCAACTCCGTGGCTCATAACTTCAAGAAAAAATGGTTTTGAAATAAAAATATCTGCCCGGCCATTCAATTTTTCGCAAAGAAATTCTTTGAACGCTTTTACTTTTTCCGGCTCAGAAGGAACGAGCATCTTAGGAAATCCTTTTTCAAGAAATTTTTCAAACTCTGGAACAACTTCAAACTTTAAACTGCAAAGTTTTGCATCCATCCGCGCCCAATCGCTATCTTCCCAGGAGTAAATCACAGAAGGTTCATAAACAACAGAAGGCATTCCCCGTTTTCTTGCTTCGTTATAAACAAATTTTAAAATATCAGTTTCAACTTGATTTGTATAAATAGGAATTCTTTTGTGCAAATCAAAAATGCTTGCTCCATTAAACGCAATTATAAATCTTCCCTGCTGAGTTCCTGCAATATTCAACGCACGCACGTAAGGCAAAATTCCATTTTCCGCCCGGCCAGAACAAAGCACAATATAAATTCCTTTTGCCGCCGCTTTTTGAATAGCCGCCAAAGTTTTCTCAGAAATTTTTGTTTCTTTATTTAAAAGTGTGTCATCAAGATCAAAAGCAATAAGTTTTACATTCAGTTTGTTCTGTGGAATTTTCATATTTATATTATAAACAGAATTTTCCAAAGATTTCCACCAAAAATTACTGAAGCATCATCTGGTCATTTGAAAGTTCTTTTTTCTTGATTTGCTTAAAGCGTTCAACAATATCGTCCATTGTTAATTCCGCTTTTTCCTTACCTTTTACATCAAAAATTATCTCACCATCATCCATCATAATAAGACGGTTTCCATATTCCAAGGCGTGCTTCATATTATGCGTAACCATCATAACAGTAAGATTGTATTCTTCTGCAAATTGACGGGTAAGTTTCATCACAATATCTGCGTTTGTCGGATCCAAAGCTGCCGTATGCTCATCAAGCAATAGCAAATCTGGCTTTGACATAACCGCCATCAGCAAAGTTAACGCCTGCCTCTGCCCGCCACTAAACTGATTCACATTGTCATTCAATCGGTTTTCCAGTCCCATATCAAGAACTTTCAACTGACTTTTAAAATATTCGCGCATTTTTCCGTTCAGACTGATTCTTAAACCTTTCCAGCCTTTTTTGCTGCAAATCATCATATTATCTTCAAGGCTCATTTTTCCGGCAGTTCCCAAAAGCGGATTCTGAAAAATGCGTCCTATATAGCGCGCCCTTTTATATTCCTTGTCAAAAGTGATTTCGCGGTTTTCTTCATCCAAAAAAATATGACCGCTTTCCGGCGATAAAGTTCCAGCAATTGCATTGTACAAAGTTGATTTTCCTGCGCCATTTGAACCAATTACAGTTATAAAATCGCCCTTATCAATTTTAAGATTGATATTTTTCAGCGCATGGTTTTCATCCGGAGTTCCTTTATTAAAAACAACATTAAGATTTTCAATTGTTATCATTTTGAAGCTCCGTTTTTCGCTGGTCGTCTAAAATGAATTTTCCAGTCCTTTTTACCTTTTATGTTTGAAATTATAAGACAAATGATGATTAAAATTCCTGTAATCAACTTTAAATCATTCGGTGTAAGATTTACAAAATGCCCATATTTTCGGGCAATCAGCATAAGCGCACGGTAAATTATTGAACCAATCAGAACGCGCAAAGTTTGCCAACCAATTTTATTTGAACGGATTATAAATTCTCCAAGCATCAAAGAAGCAAGCCCACTTACAATCACGCCAGTTCCGCTTCCAACATCAGCAAAACCATTGTACATTGCGGCAAAAGCTCCAGCCAAAGAAGCAAGTCCATCGCCAAAACAAATGCCGATTCCGCGCACAATCTGCGGATTCACGCCTTGGCTAACAATCATCTGTTCATTTGCGCCAAGTGCGCCCATCGTAAGTCCCAAATCAGTATGAAAAAATAAATCCAGCAAAGATTTTAAGACAACGATAAAAACTATTAAAAATAAAAGAATTCCAAATTCAGAAGGAAGAGAAGGAAACTGTTCCTCAAAAAAAGCCGTAATGCCGCTGAATGTAGTCTTTATTCTTAAAAATGAAACATTCGCACGATTATTCATAATCCGCAAATTAATAGAATAAAGCATTGTCATCATAAGAATTCCGGCAAGCAAATCTGGAATCCGAAGTTTTGTGTAAAGCATAGTTGTGCAAAGCCCGGCAAAACATCCGCCAACAAAAGCAAGCAGCAACGCAATAAAAGGCGGAACTCCCAACTGAAGGCAAGCCGCAAGAATACAGCCGCCCATCGGGAATGCGCCATCAACTGTCATATCACAAAAATTCAAAGTTCTGTACGAAACAAAAACGCCCAGAACCATGATTCCATAAATAAAACCTTCTATGAGTACAGTTTCCAACATATCTTATTTTTCTTCCAATTTACCGTTCTGAATAATG
The DNA here is from genome assembly GCA_900317625.1 of uncultured Treponema sp. GTDB lineage: Bacteria > Spirochaetota > Spirochaetia > Treponematales > Treponemataceae > Treponema_D. The sequence goes on along the minus strand of ONHK01000002.1, from coordinate 207,988 downwards.
TAAGTTGCCTGCGAAAGATATTCTTCTGGAATAGTAATTCCGCAAAGAGCCGCTGCATCCAAATCAAAAAGCAAATCAGAATCAGAAGGTTTTGTCATAAAACGCACAGGCATTTCGCTAGGTTTTGCACCATTCAAAATCTGAACAACCATTTCACCAGTCGCTCGGCCAGCCTTGTAATAATTAAAACCAGAAGCCATAAAGCATCCGCCATTTTTTGCACCAGTAACATCACCGGAAAAAATCGGTTTTTTAGCTTTATTAAAAACGCTAACCAAAGCTGGAAGCGCACTGAACACAGTATTGTCCGTTGTAAGATAAATTCCATCAACGCGACCAACAATCGCCTCGGCAGCCTGCTTTACTTCCGAAGACGCAGAAATAGACTGAGTAACAAGTTCAAGACCAGCTTCTGCACAGCCTTTTTTTACAAGTTCAAGGCCAGAAAGCGAATTATCCTCGCTGGAAGTATAAATATATCCAAGAGTCTTAATCCCTGCAATTTTTTTGAACAATTTAATATGCTCAACAGAAGGCAACTCATCGCTCATTCCTGTAACATTTTTTTCACCATGAGCCAAAGTTGTAACAAGCCCAGCTTTTATCGGGTCAGTTACAGTTCCAAAAACAACCGGAACATCCTTGATTGTATTTGCAAGCGCAACCGCAACCGGAGTAGCAATTCCAACCGCAACATCAACCTTTTCATCTTTAAACTGCGAAGCAATCTGATTTGCAGTATTCACGTCGCCATTCGCATTCTGCAAATCATAAGTTGCGTTAATTCCAGCATCTTTTACGGCATCAATAACACCGCGCTCAATGTCATCAAGAGCCACATGCTGAACAATTTTCGCAATTCCAATTTTAACAGATTTTCCCGCCGCCAAATTGTCCGAAGATTTTTTTGAACAACCAGCCGCCAAAACAGCACAAGCACAAACGCCTGCAATAAAATTCATTCTTTTCATACCATAATTATAACCGTTTCTATAAATAGAAACAAGCAAAAAAACACATTTTTTTCATTTTGTAGGGAAAAGCCTTTCCCTCGTCTCAAACTCGCAAGCTCGTTTTCGCCTACCCATTCTACCTGCGGTGCTGTATAATGGAATGAAATTTTAGTTTTTTATGAATTCTCAAAAGCGTAAGCGAATTTGTAATTTGCGAAGACTTTGTGCGATTGTACCAATTAAAGTGCAAAGCACCCCAATTTTTACAAGCGTAGCGCGAGCACAACCGTCTGGAACAAATTGCAAATCCGCTGAGAGCGTTTTTTCAGAATTCTTAAACTCAAATTTCAAACCAATATATAGAAAAAAATGGATAAATTAACACCTGAACAACGCAGCTTAAATATGTCAAAAATCCACAGCAAAAACACAAAACCCGAAGTGTTCCTGCGAAAAGCACTTTTTAAAGCTGGCTTCAGATTCCGCAAAAACGACAAACGCTACATCGGAACACCCGACATTCTTCTTCCGCATTACAATGCAGTAATTTTTATAAACGGATGTTTTTGGCACGGACACGAAAATTGCCGGCTTTTCAGGCTTCCAAAAACAAATATAGAATTCTGGAAAAATAAAATTGAAAAAAATAAAAAGCGCGACGCAAAAATCATAAAAACTTATATGGAAAATTGCTGGCGCGTTGCAGTTGTCTGGGAATGTTCAATAACCGGGAAAAACCGCGCGCAAAAACTTTCAAAAGTAACAGCGGAACTTTCGCTTTGGCTAGAAGAAGAACTCGACGAAAACTACAAGGAATTTTAAAATTTTTCAGAAACACTAAAATTCAACAGAATCTGCCTGAACAAAATTATAACTTATACCAGGCTCAATTTCAGAAAGCACAAATTTTCCAGTCACAGTTATTTCTGAACCTTTTTCAGGAAATTTTTCTCCAAAATCATACCGGAATTCAATTCCCTGTTGGCAACACGCCAAAGCATCATAAATTATAACAGCGTAGCTTTTTCCCATAAATTCAGAAGCATCGTAAATTTCAAAATTGCCTTTCATCCGTATAATTTTATTTTCATAAGTTTCCGGGCTAACAAGCATATCAAAAACTTGCGCATAAACCATATTCGGTTTCATAGACGAAAGATCAAAATCAACTTTTTCCGTCGTTTTTATATCAGAATCAGAAGAATTTATATTTTTCTGAACTTTATTGCATCCAAACAAGACAAAATTCAACAAAACCAGCAAAAAAATCTTAAAAATCCGCAAATCATCAACCTCCGATTTTTCCAACAAAATAAAAAATAATAAACGCAACCAAATCCGCCGCAACAATTGTTGAACCAACCGGCGTTCCTGCCAAAATGGAAATCAAAAGTCCAGAAACCGAACAAACAACGCTAACGCAAACTGAACAAATTGTTACAGATTTAAAGCTTTTAAAAACTCGCATTGCAGAAAGCGCCGGGAAAATCACCAGCGCAGAAATCAAAAGTGAACCAACAAGATTCATCGCAAGAACGATTATCACCGCAATAATAATCGCAATTGCAAAATTATATGCAGAAGCATGAGTTCCAACAGCCTGCGCAAAACTTTCATCAAATGTAACCGCGAAAATTTTGTTATAAAAAACAAAAAAACAGGCAATCACAACAACAGAAAGCGCAACACACAAATAAACTTCACTTTTTGTAAGAGTCAAAATTGAAGTTGAACCAAACAAAGTTGAACAGACATCTCCTGCCAAATTATTCGATGACTTAAAAATATTCATTATAAGATAACCAAGCGCAAGTGAAGAAACAGAAATAATCGCAACCGCCGCGTCACCTTGAATTTTTGTATTTTTTCCAGTCCGCAAAAGCAAAATTGCCGCAACAACCGTAAATGGCAGAACAAGATACATATTGTTGCTCAAATTTAAAACGCTCGCAATCGACATCGCTCCAAATGCAACATGACTCAAACCGTCACCAATAAAACTGAATCTTTTTAAAACAAGCGTAACACCCAACAGTGAAGAACAAATTGCAATCAGAACACCAACAATAAAAGCGTACTGCACAAAAGAAAAATGAAAATATTGAATAAGCGTGCCCATAAAATCCTCTTACTTAAAAATTCTTCCAAAAACTTTTTTGATTTGCCCGTTACAATCAGGACAGTTTGACTTATGAATAAATTCATCTTTTGTGCCAAAAAATATTTCTTCGCCAATATGCAAAACATGAGTTGCATATTTTAAAGCGGCTTCAATATCGTGGCTAATCATAATAATTGTAATTCCGTCCTTGTGTAAATTTTCAATAAGAGAATACATTTCCTCCTGCGCTCCAGGATCCAACGCGCTAACCGGCTCATCCAGCAAAAGCATTTTTTGAGTCGCGCACAAGGCTCTTGCAAGCAAAACCCGCTGCTGTTGCCCACCAGAAAGTTCCCGGTAACATTTTTTCGCAAGATGCGTTATTCCCATTTTTTCCATATTTTCAGCGGCAAGCTGTTTTTCCGCCTTGTTGTACCAAAAACGTTTTTTGCAGCGGCTTTGATTTCCGCTCAGAACAATTTCCTGAACGCTAGCTGGAAAATCTTTCTGAACAAAAGTCTGCTGCGGAAGATAACCAATTTCATCCGGCAAAAGTCCATCGCCTGTTTCAATTTTTCCAGAAATCGGCTTTAAAAGATGAAGAATTGTTTTCATAAGAGTTGATTTTCCAGAACCATTTTCACCAACAATGCAAAGATAATCCCCAGAATTCACACTGAATGACAAATCTTTTACAATAATTTTTGAATCATATCCTAAAGTAAGATTTTCACAAATTAACTGCGCCATATTTCCGCCTTAAATTCAAAACAAAACTGAAAAATTTACTCGCTCAATTTTTTATAGTTTTCCTTCATCGTATCAATGTAGTTTTTTCCTTTTTCTGACTGTTCAAAAGTAACTGACTGCATTGAATCCAAAACCTCAATCTTACATTTTCCGATTTTTCCGGCATTTTTTATAACCGTTTCCGCAATTTTTTTGTCTGAACTTTCTGAAACATAAACTTTTTGTGCATCAAGTTCCTGAATTTTTCTGGAAAGAAATGCAATTGTTTCAAAACTTGCCTCTGTTTCCGCTGAACAACCAACAAATGCCGCAAAATATTTTATTCCAAGCTCATCCGTCATATACCTGAATGGAAATCTGTCGCAGACAATTATTGTTTTCGTCTTTTCATTCTGCGGATTATAAAATTTTTTCAGTTGAGCAAGTTGCTGAATATAGGAATTTTTATTTTTTTCGTAAAGCTCTGCATTCTCAGAATTTTTTTCACAAAGAATTTCAGAAATCTTTGCAGCAGCAGTTTTTGCATTTTCCACAGAAAGCCAAATATGCTCATCGTATTCAACTTCATCATGAGAATGGGAATTTGTTTTTTCTTCAAAAGAATTTTCAGATTTTTCCCCAGTCATTCCTTCAATAAATTCTTCTTGCTTTACAGAATTTCCAAGCAAATCCATAAGATTCAAAACTATCATATTTTTGTTTGCAGGATTTTTTAGAACATCTTTTATCCAAGAATCGCTTTCGCCGCCAACAAAAATAAGAACATCAGCCGTGGAAATTTTAATTATATCCGCGGCAGAAGGCTGAAATGAATGTAAATCAACACCGTTTTTTACAAGAAGCTCAAGATTTATTCCATCAGAATCGCCAACAACGTTTTTTGCCCAATCATAAACAGGAAAAATCGTTGCAACCACATTAATTTTTCCATTATTCACCGTTTTTTTTGTACAACCAGAAAAAAATCCAAGAAAAATAATTCCTGCCACAAAAAACAAATTAAAAATCTTTTTCATAAATCCCCAAAAATACTAACATTTCAAAGAGGCACATTCCTTACAAACTCCAATCAATGTGCTTTCGCCCTTATTAATTTCAAAACCTTCAGCCTGCTCAAGCTCCAAAATCAGTTTTTGCGCATTTTTATCTTCCATATGAAAAATTTTTCCACATTTAGAACATGAAAGATGAATATGCGAACGGCAAACCTGGCAATCATAAAACTGATAAAACATTTCCCTTGAACCGGATTTTGAAGTTCTTCGGATTTTTTCCTCTGATTCAAGTTCCGCCAGATTCCTATAAATCGCGCTTTTGCTGATTCCTTTTCCAGCAAGCCCAGATTCAATCTGCTTCACAGAAAACATTTTGTCCGGATTTTTGCTTAAAAAAGAAAGAAGAATATTTCGTTGCTCAGTTGAATATATCATCGTTTTAAATTTGCGACTGATTCGCAAATTGATTAAACCACATCAAAAAACTTTAGTCAACATTTTATATAAGCAATGTCATTTTTCTACAATGAAAAAAAATGATTGCTCTTCCAGCGGAAAAACCAAAACTGCTACAACTGAAAAAAGTTGAACGAATAAAAAATACCGAAACGGAAGCAGAAAAGCAAAATTGGCGTAATTTGCCATTTTTTTGCCATAGGCATAAAAGAAAACTGAAAATGAGCTTTGCGAATTGAAGTTTTCTTCCTAAAAAAAATTGCAACCATAGACAATTTTGATTTTCCGCTGAAAGTGCAGGTATTTTTTATCATTTCATTTTTTTTATAACACATTTGCATTGCAAGACTGCCACAAACTTAAAAATTCAGATATAATTTTTTCCATGCGAAACAAACAGAACAATGAACTTGCAGTTTGCGGCTTTGCAACCGTAAAAAAACTGGAAAAACATAACAGCGACAGAATCAGAAGGCTTTATTTTACAGAAGAACTTGCTCCTTTATTCGGTGGGCTTTGTAAAAAACTTGCCGCACGCAAAGGAATTTATAACAAAGTAAAAGATGCAAAAGAACTGGAAAAACTCAGCGGAACAGTTCACAACCAAGGCGTTGTTGCAATGATTTATATGCCGCAGATTATTCCACTAGACTCAGATATTACAGACGAATGGATTGAAAACAAAGAAAATGCGCTTGTCCTTGATCACATTGGAAACGCAAATAATTTTGGCGCAATTGTAAGAAGTGCCGCATTTTTCGGTGTAAAAAATATTGTAATTCCAGAAGATGAATCAGAAAGCGCAATTACAACCAGTTCCTACAGAATTGCGGAAGGTGGAATGGAATTTGTAAAAATTTATTCAGTGCGCTCAATTCCAAGGCTTTTGGAAGCATTGAAAAATAGAATGGTCAGAATCGGAACAGATTTATCCGCCCGCAGCAAATTTGCCTCAGATATAAAATCAATTACAAAGGGAAAACCTGCTGTAGTTGTTCTTGGAAACGAAGAAAACGGAATCTCAAAAGAAGTAAAGCAGAATTGTGATGAACTTGTTTTAATTCCATTTGCAGGAATTTCACAAGGAAAAAAAGAGCCTGCCGTAGACAGTCTAAATGTTGCTCAGGCAAGTTCAATTATCCTTTACGAATTGACCCGCTAGTTTAAATCACGTAATCGCAAGTTCCAGAGTTGTAAACCAATGAATCCAGTTTTATTGAATCCAGATAGTCGTTTACAACTTTGTTCAATCCTGCCCACATTTTTGCGGTTGCGGTATTTATTGTCTGTTCAGTTGAAGTCGCATCTTTTTCGTCATAATCAACCGGAGCAAGATTTCCTTCTGTTGTTCTAAGAATTTCGCCAACTGTATATTCAGAAGAATCCTTTGCAAGTCGATAGCCACCTTGAGGTCCACGGATGCTTTGCAACAGTCCAAATTTGCTAAGAAGAGCTGTAATCTGTTCAAGATATTTTATAGAAATTCCCTGACGTTCCGAAATATCTTTTAAAGGAACGTAGCCGCCTCTTCCTTGCTGAGCCAAATCAATCATAAAACTTAATGCGTATCTTCCGCGTGTTGAAATTTTCATATCCTATTTTCCTAGTAATTTAGTAGTATAATACAAAACGGATTAATCGTCCATAACCGTACGACCGCCCCATTCTTTTGAATGTTCTTTTTCGTATTTTAAAGTTGCCTCAAAATCTGCCTGAGGTTCACAATTTTTTTCTATATTTAACGCAGTCTGATGCAAGCGGCGCAAGCAGTCAGATTTTTCATTGTAACCCAACTTTGATTTTTCAATGCTATCCCGAAGAACTCTTATTGATTCATCATAAACTTTTAAAGGAACAGGAAACGGATGCCCATCTTTTCCACCATGAGCAAAACTAAAACGTGCCGGATCAGAAAATCGGCTTGGTGTTCCGTGAATAACTTCGCTAACCAATGTCAAAGACTGAAGAGTTCGTGGTCCAAGCCCTGGCGTAAACAAAAGCAACTCAAAATTTTGCGGCTGATTTTCGTAAGCAGTCGCAAGAACAGCTCCCAGGCGCTTTAAATCCACATCTTCCTGTCTAACTTCGTGATGTTGCGGCAAAATAATATTTCGTTCCGCGTGTATTATTTCATTTTCATTTACTTGAATTTTTAATTTTTCAGGCGCAGCAGAATCCGCAAATTCAGGAAAAAGAAGCCCTTGCTCCAAATCAGAATTTTTTGCAACAACCTTTGAAGAGCCACCATAGCCAATAGAAAAACTTGAATCCGGCTCGGCAATTTTTCTGATTTCGTGCAAAAGCTTATCTGGAGTTTCTTTTGTAAAATCCATAATCGCGCCACGAGTTTTTTCAGCATTTTTCGCAGTAAGATTTAAAATTTTTCCTTGATTTTCACCAATCACCGCTGTATGCGGTTCTTCCACAAAAGATTTGATATTCGCGCTGCACCAATGATAACGTCGGGCTGTACGCAGATTTTCATTCATTCCCTGCTGAACAACTGCCCAATCGCCTTCATCAGAAAGAATAAAATTGTGCTGATAAAGCTGAAACCCATCCTGAACCGCCGTATTGTCAACCTTGGCACACAATCGGCTTGAACGAACCAAATCATTTCCGTCCAGCCCAGAATTTTCAGCCAATGCCAAAAGTTCTTCTGGAGTTCTACGGGAATATTTTCCGCGGCCACCGCAAATATAAAGTCCAAATTCCTTTGCCCGCGGATTTATTCCTCGTTTTAACGCATACATTACGCTGGTCGTAATTCCAGAAGAATGCCAGTCCATGCCCATTACGCTTCCAAAAGACTGAAACCACAGCGGATCGCTCAATCGCCGAAGAACTTCCTTTTTACCATAATTTTGAACCAAAGATTCAACAATTAAAGTTCCAAGAACCATCATTCGGTCAGCAAGCCAGCGCGGAACAGTTCCGTAATGAAGCGGTAAATCTGCATGACCTGTACTTTTTAGCATAGACTGAATAAATTAATCTGCCATTTTTTTATAATTTTCAAATTCTGCAAGCATTTCCGGGTCTTTATTTTTATCAAGCAAGGAAACAATCACCGCAGAAACAAGACAAACTATAAATCCTGGAAGAATTTCGTACAAACCAAAAATTGGCGAAACTGAACCTGGAATCTGATGCCAAACAACAACTGTAATTCCGCCAAGAATCATTCCTGTAATTGCACCTTTTGCAGTTGTACCTTTCCAGTACAAAGCCAAAAGAACAAGCGGACCAAAAGTTGCACCAAATCCAGCCCAAGCGTAAGAAACAAGACCAAAAATCGACGAATTTGGATTCAAAGAAAGAAGCAATGCAATTAACGCAATCAAGAACACAACAAAACGACCGATGTTCAAAACTTCTTTTTCCTGTGCATTCTTTTTGATGATTCCCTTATAAATATCACGGCTAACTGCAGAAGATGCCGCAAGCAATTGGCTGTCTGCCGTAGACATTGAAGCCGCAAGAATCGCGCAAAGGAAAAGTCCTGCAATAAATGCCGGATACATCTGCTGCATTGTTACAGAAAATACAGTTTCCGAATCGCCTGTAACAAAATTTGCAATCTGCTCGCCGCCGTTCAAAAGAATTCCGTGCCTCAAAAGATATGCAGTTCCGATTGTTCCAATAATAAATGTTCCAATGTAAGAAACTATCATCCAGGAAATTCCAATTCTACGTGCAGTCTTAATGGAAGAAACTGAATCAATTCCCATAAAACGAACGATTATATGTGGCATTCCAAAATATCCAAGTCCCCAAGCCATCGCAGAAATAATATTCATCACACTGTAGTGACTGTTCGCGCCAAAAGCATTTTTCATTGCCTCGCCAAAATTTCCGGCAACTGCCTGAGCATCAAAAGCACGGACTGCCTCAACAGCCTTAAAAGGTCCGCCAACAGAAATAACTGCGATTGTCGCAGAAACAACAAAAGCCACAAAAATCAAAGTTCCCTGAACAAAATCAGTTGTACAAACAGCAGTGTATCCGCCGGTAATTGTGTAACAAAGAATTACAACCAGACCAATAGCCAAGCCCGCATGATACGGAAGACCAAAAACAGAATTCAACAATTTTGCACAGGCAACAAATCCGGAAGCAGTATAAATTGTAAAGAAAAGAACAATAAAAAGGCTCGAAATTACAGAAAGAATATGAGTCTTATCCTTGAATCTGTTTGAAAGAAATTCTGGAACAGTGATTGAATCCCCGAACGCAACAGAACATTTTCTTAACGGCTTCGCAACAAATAACCACGCAAGATAAGTTCCGACACAAAGTCCTAGCGCAGTCCAAAAAGTTTCCTTAATACCACCAAGATAACAAAGACCAGGCAAACCCATTAAAAGCCAGGCAGAAGAATCCGACGCTTCCGCAGAAAGAGCTGTTACCCACGGCCCGATTTTTCGTCCGCCCAGAAAAAAATCAGCGGAATCATTGTTTTTGCTTGCACTTTTCAGACCTATATAAATCATAAATCCTAAATACAAAATGAATGCAATAATTTTTGCAATTACTTGTGGAGTCATAATTTCCTCTTAATATTTTTTAGATGATAAAACTTTAAAGGTTCTGCTTGAAATATGCAATTGAATAATCTGATATTTTCTTGAAACTTAAAGAATTATAAAGTTTATTCGCTGGAATATTTTGTTTTTTTACAAAAAGCACAACTGATTTTCTTATTTTTAAAAGTCTGAATAAAAGTACCTGCAGAAGATATTTTGCGTAATGCCTGCCCCGAAATTTATTTTGGGTAAAAATTCCACCAAGCTGAACATATTTAAAACCCATCGCATTCGTTCCACATTTTGCCACAAACATATTTTCTTCATTTTTTAAAGCAAGAACAAACTGAGTCCTTAGCAAATTAAAAAAACGCAGGCGGCAAAAATCTTCGTCAAAATCAAAACATTCTGGAACAACTTCTTCCTGTTCATAAGATTTTTGCAATTCAAAAAGCTTTAACTTTTCATCATTCTGCATATCTTTTTTGCAGTGAATTATTTGAAATTTTTCATTTTTTGCTGATTGCTCTGACTGTTTTTTCAGATTTAAAAGAAATTCTTTGCCTTCAAGCTTTAAAAGATTGTATTCATTCACTTGAGCAGGATGAAAATTTATTTTTTCAAAGCATTTCAAAAGCAAATCTGTGCCATTTTTAGTTCCATTTATGCAGACAGGATTTTTAAATTTCTCAGATTCATAAAAATCTACAAACGAATCAATAAAATCTTGTTGCAAAGCAGTTTCTAACCCGGATTTCACAAACGGAAAAATATGAAAAACCGTTTTTTTTATGCAAAAAATCCCATATAAATCCTGAGGACAAAGTTCATTTATGTAAACCGCATAAGAGCCAGAAATGTTCTTTTTTAAAATCGCCGAAAATTGAACACCCAAAAATTCGTATTTGCACAAAAATCGCATCAATGCAAATTTATTTCTTCCCCGGAGCTCACTTATCGGAACAAAAAACATTCTGGCAATTCAGCCTTGCAAAATTAGTTTCTAAAACTATGGATTGGGGCAGGAATTCTTCCACCACGGTTAATAAAGTCAGCACAGCCAAATTTGCTTACAGGCATTACCGGGCAGCCACCCAAAAGTCCGCCGAATTCAACCCATTCGCCAGCTTTTTTGCCAGGGGCAGGAATAAGTCGGCAAGCAGTAGTTTTATTGTTCACCATTCCGATTGCAAATTCATCAGCCAAAATTCCAGAAATTGTTGTTGCCGGAGTATCGCCCGGAATTGCAATCATATCAAGACCAACGGAACAAACTGTTGTCATTGCTTCCAGTTTTTCAAGGCAGATTGAACCTTTTTCAACTGCATTAATCATTCCTTCATCTTCTGAAACAGGAATAAACGCCCCGGAAAGACCACCAACATTTGTGGAAGCCATTACACCGCCCTTTTTAACCATATCAGTGAGCATTGCAAGAGCTGCAGTTGTGCCTGGAGCGCCCGCGCCTTCCAGACCGATTTCTTCAAGAATTCGTGCAACAGAATCACCAACCGCTGGAGTTGGAGCCAAAGAAAGATCCAAAATTCCAAATTGAACGCCAAGACGTTTTGCCGCTTCTGAACCAACAAGCTGCCCCATTCTTGTAATTTTGAAAGCCATCTTTTTTATTCCGTCAGCAAGCTCGTTTATCGGTTTTCCTTTATATTCGCGTGCAGCAGCCAAAATAACGCCAGGTCCAGAAACACCAACATTTATTACGCAATCGCCTTCTCCTGGACCATGAAAAGCTCCTGCCATAAACGGATTGTCTTCCGGCGCATTGCAGAAAACAACGAGTTTTGCACAACCATTAATAGGAAGAGTCTTTGAAATTTCCGCAGTTTTTACAATTGTTTCACCCATCAGTTTTACGGCATCCATATTGATTCCGTTTTTTGTAGTTCCAACATTTACAGACGAGCAGACAAAATCAGTTTGAGCCAAAGCCTCTGGAATTGAATCAATTAAAATCCGGTCAGCAGGAGTAATTCCTTTTTGGACAAGCGCAGAAAATCCGCCTATAAAATTTACTCCAAGCTCTTTTGCGCATTTATCCAAAGTTTTGCAATATTCAACATAAGATTTTGCGTCGCTCGCACCGGCAACCAAAGCAATTGGCGTTACAGAAATACGTTTGTTTATAATCGGCACGCCGAATTCTTTTTCAATGTCCTGACCGACTTTTACAAGATTTCCGGCTTTTTTCATTATTTTATCGTAAATTTTTGCACAAGATTTTTTTGCGTCTGAATCCGCGCAATCAAGCAAATTTATACCCATCGTTACACAACGAATGTCGAGTTTTTGCTTCATAAACATACTAACTGTTTCTTGTATTTCTGTTGGTGAAAAAATCATTTTTTATTCCTTTTTTATATTCTAATCAAAAAAAACGTTCTTTACAATAAAACAAAAAAGTGTCTTACACAAATAAACGCTTTAAATAGTTCTCTGAAAGATTGAAAATCTTGTTCAACGCATCTTCGTCCGTTGGCAAAGCAAAAAGGCTTCCAGCACCACATTCAGGATTTTGCCGGACAATTTCTTTTTTATGCATAATGTACAAATCAATTTGCTGCATAAGACACGAACTGTACCATTTTACCGCAGAATCAATTTCCGCCGGCGTTAAATCAAGTTTTTTTTCAACGCAATAACGAAGCAAAATCTGGCTTACACCAAGTTCCAGCGAAAAATGCTCCTCATCAACAATTTCTGCCGCAGATTTATTAAAATATTTTTCTGTGTGAACAAACGTAAAAATCTGAAAAAATGGCTCAACTTCATAAAACTGCACAAAACGTTTTATCAGATTGTCAAAAATTGTAAAAACATCGTTTTTTTCAAATAAATCTGGCGTAATATATTTTTCTGGCAAAAAAGTGAACGTATTTATTGCGCGCTTACAATATTTTAAAGTTTTTTCATACATTATTTCGCGGCTTTCAAAATGATTATACAATGACGCTTTTTTTATTCCCAAATATTCAGCAATATCCGCCATGGAAGTTGCACCGGCACTTTTATCAAAAGCACAAAATAAAAATGCGTTTATAATTTTTTCCTGCGAAATATTTTTTCGGGTCATTTATGTTTACCTTTCAGGTCTGGCAAGCATTTTGCTTTCATTAAATTTATCCTTTATGTCAGCCCAAATTGTTACGCTTCCTTTTTTGTGCTGCTTAGAATAATATAACGCTTTATCAGCATTTGTCATAGTTGTATCTAAATCAGAAATATCATCGCCATCAGAATTTGAACTGATTCCCATACTGAATCCAAGCTTTTTGCCTTCTGGAATGATAATATTTTTACCCAAAAGTTTTTCCAAATCAGGAATAAAATGCTCTTTTTTTACAAGACCTTCGTAAAGCCGTTCCGCCGCACGAGCCGCTTCTGAACAATTTGTATTCGGAAGAACAACAACAAATTCATCGCCACCAAAGCGAGCCACAAAATCAACTTTTCTGTAAATTTCTTTCAACAGTTTTGCAAAACAAGAAATCAGAAGATCTCCGGCTTCATGACCAAAAGTATCGTTGTAATATTTAAAATTATCCAAATCCATGAACGAAATCGCATCATGCATATACAAATTCCGCTTTTTTTCGTAGCGGCGAATCATTTCGCTTTCCAAACTAAGATGATTATGAAGCGCGCGCCGGTTGTTCAGCATAGAAAGCTGATCTGTTGCGGAAATAATAGCAAGATGCTCGTTCTGCTTAAGCATTACAAGCTGAGCCTGAATATTTGAAGCGGCAATGGTGATGATATTCAATTCTTCTGAATTAAGCAAAAATTTCTTTTGAAGATAAATTATCATTCCACCAACAAATTCGAACCTTGAAAGATTTATAAAAATTATCTGCCGGTCTTCGTTCTTTAGCTTTGACATTTCAATAAGTTTTTTGCATTGAACAAGAGTTTCCCATCTATCTTCCGAAGGCTGCTTGATATTTTCACGAACAGAAACTCCAAGAGTTGTCCACTGACCTTCTTTTTTTTCTGCAAGAAAAACTGCATCCGCCATCGTGTAGTCAAAAACCGCCTGGACAATATTTGCAGAAAATCTTGAATCATTAAAATCGTTTATGTTATTTGTAGAAAGTTTGTTCAAAAATTTTGAATTTCTAAGCTGTTTATGGAGTTGAATCAAAAGTCGCTCTTTTTCAGCTTTTTCTTCCAGAGCGGCAAGACTGACTTTTAAAGGCGGAAGTTTTTCAACACCGTCAAGATATTCTTTTAAAGTTATGGAATTTTTTCCTTTTGTATAATTTTCAAGATTATTTTCTTTGGCGATTTTAAAGCCGCGCGCAATATAACTTTCAGACTCTTTATGGAAACCTTTTTGTTCAAGAAAATTTGCAAATTCATAAATCATAAAGACAATTCTGTGTTCCTGCGTTACTCCAATCGCAAAAAAATCAGAAATACATTTTTCAAAAATCTTTATCGCTTCATCTTTGTTGTTTTCTTCCAGACGAATACTTGCATCCAGAAAAAATTTCACGAATTCTTCAATTGTTGTAAAAGGTTTTCCGTTATTCTGCACGTTGTGAAGATTCATCTTTGCGCAGATATATTCTCCACGGTAAAAATCAAGCATTGCGCGGTAAGCTAAAATATCGTTGTATTCCGGCAAAAAAGAATTCATATAAAGGTCAGAAACATCAAACATTGAAAGCAAATTAAAAATCGTCTGAAAAAGTTCCGACGCAACATCAAAATTCCTTGAATAAAAAGAAGTTCGCGCCAGATTGTACAAAGTAATAATTATTTCTGAATAATCCTTGTTTTCAAGCAGATTTATACTTACATCATTTATCAAATTGTATGAATCAAGATATTTTGTATCAATCAGATATTCATAGGAAAGACCGTTTATAACTTTCATCAAAGAAGAAAAATCTTCCATTTCCTCGCGCAATTTAAAGCATTTTTTATACCAGAAAACCGCATCATCTTTTCGGCCTTCATTTGTCATCATAATTCCCATCCAATGACACGCAATTGAAAGTCCGAATTTATTTCCGATTTTTTCAGCATCCGCCATCGCTTTTTCAACATGAACAAACATCTGCTTGCGCAAATTTCCATCGTAAATAACTCCATAAGGAATCACAAGCGAAGTATAAATACGATTATTTGTAAGCCTGAATTTATCAAGCTGCTTTAAAGCGTTAAGATATTTTTCCGCAGAATACTGAGAATCAGTTTTTTCTGTTATAATATACTCCAGCATTACAGACAAAGCATAAACTGGAAATTCCATAAAATTCTTTGATTTTGCAATCGCTTTTGAAATATATTTGAGCGCGACAGAATTCATATTTTTTCGGCTAAAAACTTGCGCCAGATAATACAAGGCATAGCAGTCAACTTCATCATCAATCTGATATTCAATAATGTTGTTAAAATAAAAACTTGCAAGATCTGTGTCGCCATAATAAAACGCGATAATTCCCATTTCCATATAAAGCAAGCAGGCTTCGTCAATATTTGCCCTTGAAATAATATTCGAATGGTCAATTTCTTTTACAACTTCATAAGCTTTTTCTATATCAAGAAAAATTCTGTAAGATTTTAATTCCCTGTAAATTTTCTGGAAATCAATCTCCTTTGCCTCTGATTTTAACCCGAATTCTTCTTCTGAAAAATCCTCAAGCGAATTTATTGAATAATAATTGTTCTGTTTATTGATTTTCTGGAAAAAATTCTTCATCGTGGCAGATTTCTTTTCCATATCAAGATTATTGAAGCAAAAAATAAATTTTCCTTTTAAATCTGAATTTTCAAGCTGCAGAAGAATTTTCAAAGCGTCATCACTCATAAGCTGAGCGTTATAAACCATAGCCTTACCGCCAAAACATTTTTTCAGCAGCGTAATAATAGTTTCACGCATTCTTATTTTTTCGTAGTCAATTTCTTCCAGAATCATGGAATCATTTCTGTTTTTCGCAAATCCGTCCGCAAAAAAAGACTTAAAAGTTTCATACTGAAGTTCATAGGCGGATTTTTTTAATAATTCGTCTGGAATTTTGGATTTTGCAAGAATGTTCAAAAATGGCGCTAAAGAAGTTTTTTCATCACACAAATCAATTTCAAGTAAATCAGAATCTTTTGAAACGCACTTTTTCATCAGATTTTCTGACAAGCACAAGTAAGTAACATTTAATTTGTCATCATTATAAAAATTATCAACAATCGACTTTATTAAATCTTGAGAATTCATTTCTTCAATTATATCATATTAGGATTTTTTCGCAAATTCTGACAAAAATTCAACGCAAATTTTCCATTGATTTTCATTACTTGCGTTACAGGAAATTTGATTTTATAATCGATATATTACACTTGGGAGACAACATGGAACAAACTGTACCAAAACTTTTAAGAAAATCCGCAATGGAATGGCCGGAAACTGTTGCTCAATTTTCACGAAAAAAAGACGGAGAATTTGAACCGGTAACTTACCGAGAATTATATCAAAAAGCACTTGATTTTGGCGCAGGACTTCTTTCAATCGGAATTAAACGCGGAGATTTAATCGGATTGATTTCTGACAACCGAAAAGAATGGCTTCAGGCTGATATGGGAATTATGGCAATCGGCGCAACTGATGTTCCGCGCGGCTGCGATGCGACTCTCTTGGATTTGGAAGCGATTTTTACAATCACGGAAACAAAATATATTGTTACGGAAAATTCCGCGCAAGTAAAAAAAATTCTTTCAATAAAGGAAAAAATTCCATTCGTAAAAGAAATCATCGTTTTTGACGAACCGACAGAAGAAATTCTTGCCGAAGCAAAAAATAATGGAATCACAATTTATTCGTTTGCAGAAATTTTAAAATTTGGACAGACTTTCAGAATTGAGCACAAGGATGAAGTTGAAAACGAACTTGAAAAAGGTCAAAATTCTGATTTGGCTTGTATTATTTTTACTTCAGGAACAACTGGAACTCCAAAAGGAGTTATGCTGAGCCACGGAAATTTCCTTGCCCAGCTGGAAGAACTTCCAGAACGAATCATGATAAATCCTGGGGAAAAAGCTTTGCTCGTCCTTCCTGTATGGCACGTTTTTGAGCGCGAAGTTGAATATGTAATTCTTATCCAGGGCGGTTCATTGTGCTATTCAAAACCAATCGGAAGCATTCTTCTTGCGGACTTAAAAAAACTGAATCCAACGCTTCTTCCTGCTGTCCCTCGCGTTTTTGAAGCCGTTTACGACGGAATCCAAAGAAAAATGCGAAAAACCGGCGGAATCGTTAACGCTCTGTTTAAATTCTTTACAAAAGTTGCAATCCTTCACAGCAGAATGCACAGGCTCATGTTCAATCAGAACGTTTGCCTTACAAGATATTACACAGTCGCATGGTGGTTTGCGTTTATTATTCCATGGAGCTTGCTCTGGCCGCTAAAACTTTTGGGAAATCTTCTTGTTTTCCGCAAAATAAAAGCTATGCTTGGAACAAATTTCCGCGCTGGAATTGCTGGTGGTGGCGCATATCCTCCAGTCCTGGATGATTTTTTCTGGGCGATCGGCGTAAAAATCGTTGAAGGCTACGGACTCACAGAAACAGCTCCGGTTATTTCAGTTCGTCCAATTGCCGCTCCAGTTTTTGGAAATGTAGGTTCCCCAATCCGCGGTGTAAAATGCCGAATTGTAGATCCTGACGATGGATTTGTTTTAAAAAGAGGTCAGTTCGGCGCAGTTCAAATAAAAGGTCCAACCGTAATGCAAGGCTATTACAAGCGCCCGGATTTAACTGAAAAAACAATGACTGTAGACGGATGGCTGGACACAGGCGATTTGGGTTATCTTTCGATTCATGATGAAATTGTCTTGAAAGGTCGAAAAAAGGACACAATCGTTTTGCTGGGCGGAGAAAATGTTGAGCCGCTTCCGATTGAACTGAAACTTTCAGAATCTCGTTATATCCGTCAGGCTGTAGTTGTTGGACAGGACAAGCATTATCTTGGCGCATTGATTCTTGTAGAAGAAGACGAAGTAAAGAATTTTGCGGCAGAAAACGGAATTCAATACGACACTTACGAAAATTTAATCAACTCTGAATCAATTCAAAAACTGTTTGAAAGCGAAATCAGCTCGCTTATAAATTCCAAGAACGGATTCAAGATGTTTGAACGAATCAATAAATTCGCCTTGATTACAAAGCCATTTGAAGTTGGTGTTGAACTTTCCGCAAAGCAGGAAATCATGCGCTATCGTCTTACAGAAATTTACAAAGACCAAATCAATAAAATTTTTGCAGACGATAAAAACTAAACCGTAATCAAAACAGCACCAGATTTTTTATCTTTTTCCAAAATGTCCGTGTTTTTCAGCATGGACATTTTTATTTTGTCACCAGATTTCAATTTTTTTCCGCTGCCATTAACCAAAAGCACCATTCCATTCTGTGAACAAGAATAAAAACCGGCTCTATGCGGCGGAAGAAAAATCGGATCAGAAACAACATTTACAGAAAGAATTTTATCATCTTTTTCGGCTGCTGAAATTTCATGTTTTGTTCCAGCAAAAATAAAACTGATTACTGCACGTTCTTTTGGAAGCCCTGCCAATTCTGAAAGTTTAAGCAGTTTTTTTGGCGCATTTTCTGTAGAAAACGAAAAGTTGCACCATTTTGCACTTCCACCATAACGAGCATGATTTCCATCCATCGGACAAATTCCTTGATGCGAGCAAGGCGCAACAATAGGATGATTATTTTTGATAAAACGTTCCCGCATAAGGCTGATAAAACGCCCCGCAACCGGCATTCCTGGTTCTGCAATAAAAAACGAGCAGCGTTCATCTGCATACGCAAGCAAATTCTGAATCTGCGCATCCGCAATTTTTTCCGGATTTTCGTGTTCTTTTTGATAAAGTTCATTGAACATATTTGCGCAGGTAATCAAATTCGCCTTTTTGCGGAGCGGAGTTCCAATTCCACCTTTTACGCGGATTATATTCCAATGCGGCAAAGAATTTTCCCCAGACGGAAGTGCTTTCGCCGCAATCGAAAGATACAAATCCTCGCCAACAGACATTGTGCTCTGCGAAATATCCATCGCATAAACAGTCAATTTTTTATTTCGAAGTTCCGGGCGACTTAACCAAAGTGCAGAAACAACCGTAAGCGGCCCCGAACCAATATCCAAAATCACATCGCCATCATTTAATTCAAACGCAGAAGAAGAAATATTTGAAAAAACGCGTGTGAGCCGAACAAGATTCCACCATGAAAAATAACGAATATAAGCAGAAAGTTCCTGATTTGCATTCATATAACCAGCGCGCCTAGTTTCTCGTTCATCCGTAAGCTGATGTGAAAGCGCACGAATATCTTTTGAAAGATTTTGCATCTGCCGACTGTTCAAAGGTCGAACGCCCTGCACAATCTCATCAAAATTTTCAAGAACTTTCACCGCATCTTCCGGTAATTTTTCAAAATCGAACATATTTTTGCTTTCTAGAATTCTTGCATCAACTTTTGAAAAATCATTTTTCTCCGTAGATTTTTTTTCATAAATTTGCTGAATTTTATTTTTCTTGTCTAAGCCACGGCGTTTTTCATCAAAAAATTTATCTCTTTCTTTATTGAATTCTTTGCGCTCTTTTTTTTCAGCAGAGATTTTTGAAGATTTCTTTTTCTTAAAATTATCGTACCACTTGGCTTCCGTAAAATTTTCTTTTTTCATATCCAAATCTTTTGAATTTTATTTTTTTTGCAAATTTTTTATTTCAAAATACAAATCCGTCAAATCTTTCCTAAGTTCACTGATTTGCCGAATCACATCCGCATTATCGTTTACGGAATCAACTTCCGCAATCAACTGGTCGCGCGCACCTTCAATTGTAAATTTTTTTTCATAAATCAAAAATTTCAGGCGCATAACAAGCTCAAGCTCACGCTGAGAATAAATCCGCCTTCCGCCAATATCTTTCTGCGGCGCAAATCCAGGAATAATCTCTTCCCAATAGCGCAAAACATGAGCCTTTACACCTGTAATTTCTTCAACTTGCCCGATTGAATACATTAATTACTGAATTTCCCTGTCTTCCCATTTTTTTCGGCTAGCTTTCATTTCTAGCTGAACAGGAATTTTATCGAATCCCAAATCCTGACGAATCCTGTTTTTTAAGTAAGTAACGTAAGTTTCTGGAACAACTTCCGGTCGTGTCGCAAAAATCAAAAAATTCACTGGATTCACACTTTTTTGCGTCATATACCGAATTTTAAAATGAGCAGTTTTACTTGCCGGCGGCGGATATTTAAAGAGCCAATCCTTCAATGCAAGATTCAATGCTGTAGTAGGAATTTTATGATTCAACTGATTGTAAAGTTCAATACATTCGTTCAGCAAGGCTTTGATTCCAGTTCCTTCCAGCGCAGAAAGCGTAAGAATCGGAGCAAATTCCATCTGCCCGAACATTATATTTATCCATTTTTTTGTGTCTTTTATAACTTTTTTGCTTTGATCTTCTTTTAAATCCCATTTGTTCAAAACAAAAATTATTCCACGGCCACGTTCGTAAGCAAGGCTACAGATTTTTTTATCTTGTTCGGCAAGCCCTTCCATTGCGTCAATCATCAAAAACACAACATCACATCGATCCAATGTTTTTATTGCACGATTTACAGAATAATATTCAACATTTTCATGGACTTTTGCCTTTCTTCTTATTCCTGCCGTGTCCAAAACCTGAAATTTCTTTCCGCCATACTCAAATCCACCTTCAACAGTGTCGCGTGTTGTTCCCGCATAATTTGAAACAATTGAAGCATTTGAATGAGTCAACCTGTTTGAAAGCGTCGATTTTCCAGTGTTCGGTTTTCCCATAATTGCAATTCGGATTGGCTGTTCAGAATCAACTTCCTTTACTTTTGAAAAATCCAGCCTTGAAGTTAAATATTCCGCAAGTTCTGTAATATTGTCGCCATGCTGCGCAGAAATAAAGAACATTTTCTTAAATCCAAACTGAGCAAAATTCCATGCGACACTTTCATTTCTTCCGCCTTCAGTTTTATTTACAGCCGCAACAACTTTATTCCAGTAAGGACGCAATTCCTGAATAAATTCTTCGTCCTCTCCAGTAATTTGACCTGCCTCAAGCAAAAGCAATATCAAATCGGCTTTTTTTATCATTTCAAGAGAACGTTCAACAACCAAATCATCAAGCACGGCTTCCATAGTTCCAACATCGCGGGTAAGTTTATAACCGCCTGTATCCATAAGATGAACCGGTTTTCCGTTGATTATCGCAGTTCCTTCAACAGGGTCGCGAGTAACTCCAGGAGTTGGATCAACAATCGCAAGCCGACGCTGCATAAAACGATTAAAAAGAGTAGATTTTCCAACATTCGGGCGTCCAGCAATGACTAGAAGTGGAGTTCCCTCATATTTTTTTCGGGCAATTCCATTAAAACGTTCTTCAAGACCGTCTTCTTCATTTTCTAGAATTTCTTCGTCAATATTTTTTTCTTCTGCCATTTTTCACCTTTAAAGTCTATTTAATTTTTTTGAAGAAATTGCCTGAAGCTCTGCAATTGTAAATTGAGAAAGCAATTTTTTTGTACGGCAAATCATTTTTGAACCCATGCTAAGATTTCTAATTCCCATTCCACCAAGAACAAGAATACTATCATGCCGGCTAGCCATTTCTCCACAAACCGAAACAGGAATATTTTCTTTTTTTGCGTTCACAATCGTCATGTTTATAAGACGCAAAACCGCAAGACTGAATTCATCATACAATTCACTTACATTTGAATTTTCACGGTCAACTCCAAGCGTATACTGAGTCAAATCATTTGTTCCCAAAGAAAAGAAATCGCTGACTTTTGCAAGACAGTCGCTAGTAAGAGCAGCCGCCGCTGTTTCAACCATTATTCCAATTGGAACTTTTTCATTGAATTCAATATTATCAGCCTTCAATTCTTCCCGAACAGTTTTTGCAATCTCCAGACATTGCTCAACTTGCTCCGTAGAAGTAATCAGAGGAAGCATAATCCTTAAATTTCCATAAATGCTCGCTCGGTACAATGCCCTAAGCTGAGTTTTAAAAATCTGCGGATATGATAAACTTAAACGAATCGCACGCATTCCCATCAGCGGATTTTTTTCCTCAAAATGAGGCATATCAACTGAATTAATAAATTTATCACCGCCGGCATCAAGGGTTCTGATTGTTACCGGTTTTCCATTCATTACCTGAAGAACTTTTTTGTAGGCTTCAAACTGCTCTTCTTCATTAAACGCACGCGCCGAAACATGATGGGCACAATCCGCCATGCTCATATACAAGAATTCCGTACGGAAAAGCCCGATTCCATCCGCGCCACATTTCACAGCCATTTCTGCTTCTTCTGTTGAACCAATATTTGCGTAAAGTTTAAATTCAACGCCATCTTTTGAACGGGCTGGTTTTTCAAGATATTCATCGAGCAATTTTTGTTCCGCCCGCTCATTTTCAATCTTGATTTTAAATTCGTTCAGCGTTTTTTCATCAGGTTCAGCAAGAATTTCACCGGATTCTGTATCAACAATTATTATTTCACCATTCTGAATTTTCTTTTTAATGCTTTTTTCATTCAAACCGACAACTGTAGGAATCCCAAAATTCCGCGCAAGAATTACAACGTGGCTAGAAAGTCCACCTTCTGTAAGTGCAAGTCCCGCAATTTTTTTCTTTGAAAGAACAATTGTGTCCGTCGGACTTAAAGTTGTTGTAACAATAACGCAACCGTCCGGAACTTGTGTAATGTCAAACGGATGAATATCAAGCAATTCATTTAAAACTTGTCCAAAAATGTCCGTAATATCCTGCGCGCGCTCTGCAAGATATTCATTTCCAGCATTCCTAAGTTTAGAAGCATATTCCTGCGCCTTAAAATTAACCGCAAATTCGATATTATACAAATTTGTTTCAAAATATTCGCGGACTTCCTTTAAAAACACAGGATCTGCAAGCATTAAAATATAAGTTTCAAAAATCTCACGCTGAATATCAGTTTTTTTATTTTTTGGAAGTTGCTCCAGCTTTGCAGAAACATCAGCTGTAACAGTTTTTATAGCCTGCTCAAAACGTTTCCAGTCATTTTCAATCTGAGAAGAATCAATTTTTTTCTGAGGAATTGCCCTTTTTACAGTGTCAGGAATTCTAAACGCCGGACCAATTCCTGTTCCATCAGCAGCTGATATACCAAAAAAAACTTCCATAATCTATTAATTTTAACGGAAAGAACATTCCAAAGTCAACGAACAGCGAAAGCCCCAAACATTTTTTTTAGATTTCTTAAAGCTGATTTATAGCCTCATCATACCAAGAATATCGATTTTTTATCCAATTTGAAAAATAATCTATTTCCATTTTATGATTTTTTCGGTCTTTCCAGCCATTCGTATGCGGCCATTGTCTTTTTCCAAACGCAGGCCAAATCGTGTTATTCAAATCAATCGCATTCTTCAGAAACAAACTTTGCTCTTCAAGCCATTCATCCGCAGAATTCAAAACGGATTTTCGCTCGTTCCAACGTTTTTTCACAGATTTTCTGAATTTTTCAAGTTTCCAAAGCTGCTCGTACCATCCATCGGTGCAAACCCAAAATCCATCAGTTTTTTCACAGTTGTCCCAGGCAATATTTCCAAACGCCAAATCAAAATCCCAAGCCGGTCCCATATACAACTTTTTTGAATCAGTGTCATAATACACAAAACACGAAGCTTGAAACCTTGCATCATGATTCTTTGAAAAATCGTTTACAATAAACCAGTCAACAAACGAATCCAAATCAAGATATTTTCCCAATTCTGAATCCGTCCAGTCCAAGCCTGAATAAATTTTATCCTCAAAAGACTGCAAAATCTGATGCCAAGAAACATAAACATCCTGCGTTGCTTCCGGCGAGCGAATACTGAATTTTATATTATTTTTTGTAATAAAATTATATTCTTTGTCCATCCGGGAATTTACACACGCAAGAAACGAGCCTGGACCGCAAAAATCTGCAAGCCGACCGTTTTCCATTTCAACTTTTTCAAAAAGCTCGTAAAGTCCGCTATATTTTCCGTTGACAATTAAAGTTATAAACCGACTGGAAGGCGTCCATTTAAAATTATTCCACGCATTTTTTGCAAGATTCTCGCCATAAAAATTTCTAAGAACAGCTTTATCCGCAGTATTTGCCATTAAAATCCATTTTTTTGCTCTTTGAAGCCCGGCAAGCGGCGCAGATTTTTCCAAATTCAAAAGATACGGCTTTTTATAAAGTTCACGAGTCACCCAAGTTGTATTTCCATGCCCACGAATTTTACACTTTCCATAGAATTCATCCAGTTCGTAATGCGCACCAACATAAGATTCCTTTTTGGAAATCCGTTTATTATTATCCGTAACAATATACAGAATCGGTAAATTCAATTTTTTACATTTTTCAACTGTAATATGATTCAATGCGGAAGCTACAAAAAATAGCAACATCGAAAGAAGCATAAATCCATAAATTATTCTGCGGCGCACTTTTGAACTTTTTATAAGCATATTAGAAATTATAAATAGAATTCATAAAAAAACAATTATTAAAAATAAATTCTCAAAAACTTGGTTTATCAGATTAAACCTATTTACTAAAAGATAAAAATAATGTAAATTCTATGTTAAATTTTAGTCTATTTTTAGACTATTCAAAATTAAACTTTTTTATGATGAACAAGTACCGACACGAATACAAATACGTTTCTCCAGAAATTATTCTTGCTGTTTTAGAAAAACGGGCAAGTTCTGTGCTTTCTTTGGATTCTCACACTGGGGAAAATGGCACTTATTCAATCCGAAGCATTTATTTTGACGATATTTACAATACTTGCTACCACGAAAACGAAGACGGCACCGACCCGCGCGAAAAATTCCGAATCCGAATTTACAATTGCAACGCGGAAAGAATTTCTCTTGAACTCAAACAGAAAGAAAATTCAAAAACACTAAAACTCAACTGTCAAATTTCAAAAGAGGACTGCAATCTTATAATGAATGGAAAAATTCCAGAAATTCAAAACGATTCTCCATATTTGCTGAAAAAACTTGTTTCAAAAATGCAATATTCAGATTTAAAACCAGTCTGCATCGTCGCATACGAACGCGTTCCATATATTTACAAAATCGGAAATGTACGCGTAACTTTTGACAGAAACATAAGAAGCTCTTCCGACATAAAAGGATTTTTCAGCAACTCAACAGCATTTCGGCCTGTAATGGAAAAAAATGTAAACATGATGGAAGTAAAATTCGATGAACTTCTTCCCGACTATATTTCATCAATTTTACAAACCGGATTGCTGCAACAAACTTCTTTTTCAAAATATTATTTGTGCAGAAAATATAATTTACAAGGAACAATAATTTAACGGAGTTTATATGACAACTTTTAAGGATATTTTTAAGAAATCATTTATTGAAGGATTTTCTCGCTACGACATGACGCCAGAAAATATTCTGATTGTTTTTGCAATTTCCGCAATATTTTCAGTCTATATTTTTATTGCGTACAGAATTTTAACAAGAAAGACATTTTACTCAAAAAATTTCAATATTTCGCTCGCAATAATAAATCTTATCACCGCCGGAATAATTCTTACAATGCAGTCAAATGTCGTTGTATCGCTTGGTATGGTCGGCGCACTTTCAATAGTCCGATTCAGAACCGCAATCAAAGATCCAATGGATTTAGTTTTCTTGTTCTGGTCAATTTCATGCGGAATAATAACTGGCGCAGGTCAGGCCGAAATCGCATTCGCACTTTCATTTATCGTAACAGTTGCACTGATTGTTTTTGAAAAAGTTCCTGTGGCAAAAGCCGCAAAAATCCTTTTGGTAAGCGGAGAAGGATACGACTTAGAAGAAAAAGTCACTTCCATTTGCAAAGAATATTGCTCAAATTTCACAACAAAGTCATGCTCGCTTGCAAATAACCGAACAGACCTTGTTATTGAAATAAAATCCGAAAAAGATAATGAACTTTTAAAAGAAATCGCAGCAATACAAAGCGTAACAAACTCATCCATACTAAAGCACGATGGTGAAGTAACTTACTAAAGTTCGATTAAATATTCCGCGATTGCAAAAGCCTGTCGTTTTCAGAAAGTGTACGAATTACGCGGCAAGGAACGCCCGCAGCCAAGCTATTCGGCGGAATATCCCGTGTCACAACGCTACCAGCGCCAATCACACAATTTTCCCCAATCGTCACTCCACCGCAAACAGTTACATTTGAAGCAAGCCAGCAACCAGATTTTATTGTAATCGGTTTTGCATATTCAGTTGTATAAAAACTTCCATCAGCTTTTTGCTTAACACGCCTTTCTTCATTCAACAAAGGATGCATTGGCGTAACAACCGAACAATTCGGACCAAAAAAAACATTATCGCCAATCTGAACAGGCGCACAGTCAAGAATCACAAGATTGAAATTTGCGTAACAATTTTTTCCAAAAGAAGTGAATTTTCCGTAATCAAACTGAATCGGTCCCTGTAAATACAAATTGCTTCCATAACATGGAAGCAATTCATCTAATATTTCCGAGCGTTTTTGCGCTTCAGTTTCATAAGTTTTATTGTAATCTGTGCAAAGTCTATGCGCTTTTCCTCTAAGTTCAATCAATTCCGAATCAGACGAATCATAAACTTTACCAGCAAGCATTTTTTCTGTTTCTGTCATAAAAACCTCTTAAAAATTATAACATGGATTTTTACAACAGAAAAGAATGGCAATTAGCCAACGTTTTTCATATTTACAACAGGCTTATTTGCAACAGCAGCAGCTCTAGCCTGGTCATAACGTTTGTTTACAAAGTAAACAACAACATTTACACTTACAATTGCAAGATTAAGAATATAAACAACCAAAACATAATTTATTGCACCTTTTGAAAGTTTTGCAATAATTCCTGCAATGTAACCAACAATTATAAGAAGAACGAATTTCAAACTCATATTTTTTGCAGTCTTTGATTTGATATTCTTCCAAACATTGATTGGCCATGAAAGTCCAAAACAAATTAACATTACAGATTCTAAGATTTCAGCCATTTTTTCTACCTCTTTTCGTTTATAAAGATAATGCTTTTCTTTAATAACTTCCAATATATCTTTTTTATAATATTGATAATTTTTTCTTATTAATATAAAATCGATTTTATGGAACTTACTCAACTTAAATATTTTCTTGAAGTGGCAAAAACTCAGCATGTAACACGAAGCGCAGAAATTCTGCACGTTGCCCAGCCAGCTTTAACCCAAGCAATCCATCGGCTGGAAAACGAACTTGAAGTTCCATTATTTTCTTCAAAAGGACGGAACATAGTTCTTACGCCTTACGGAAAATATTTTTACGAAAAACTTGAACCACTTATAAAAAGCCTGAATGAGCTGCCAGAAAATCTTAGAGAAATGGCAAAAACTGAAAACGCAACAATCCATCTGAATGTTTTAGCGGCATCATCACTTGTAACAGAAGCAATTATTGAATATCAAAAAATCGACGATGAACTTCATATTCAAATTCATCAGAACGAAAAAAATGATTTGGATGACATAAGAATTACAACAGAAATTTCCGCGCAAACGCAAGAAAACAGAACATCTGATGATTCAAATTTTATCTGCACAGAAAAAATCTATCTGGCTGTTCCGAATATTCCCGAATTTAAAGAAAAAAATGAAATCACATTCAATGAAATAAAATCCGTCTGCGAAAAATGGGGATTTGTCGCGCTTTTAGGCTCAAAACATCTTCGCTCAATCTGCGACAAATATTGCATTGATGCAGGAATAAAACCAAACATAATTTTTGAAAGTGACAACCCCGCTTCTGTAAAAAACATGATTGCCGCGAACATAGGAATTGGATTTTGGCCGGAATTTTCGTGGGGCGCGCTGGATACTTCACGAGTCAAACTTTTAAAAATCACAAAACCTGACTGCAAACGAGACATCCTAATCACCTGCAAGAAAAACAAAGCTGAAAACAGTCACGTTGAAAATTTTTACAAATTTCTTACAGGATATTTTAAGATGGCAAGTCTTGGGGAAAAGTAATTTCTATTTCAAGAAAATCAATCCTAAAATTCCAACCGGAATCAAATATGCCGCAAACCATTCAAGCTTACCTTTTTTGATAATTTTCATAAGGCAAGCCAACGCAAAATAACCAAAAACAAAAGCCGAAACACAACCGGCAATCACAATTCCCGCCCCAATTGATGAGGAAACTTCTCCCAAATCTTTTAATTCCAGAACAAATGCTCCAAGAATCGCAAAAATAGAAACAAGGAATGAATATTCACCGGCAGCACCACGTTCCACTCCGCAAAGTTGAGCACCAGCAATTGTTGAACCAGAACGGCTGATGCCCGGCAAAGTTCCAACCCCCTGCATAAAACCAATCACAGCAGCCTGCAAAACAGAAATACCTTTAGTTTCTGATTCTGACGAATCTTTAGCTTTTGCAACAGATTTTTTTTCAATAACAGAAGAAAAAATCAGCAGACAAGCAGTTAACAAAAAACCGGCACAAGTAAATTTTATAGAAAGTTCTGGAATCAATTTACTAGTTCCAACACCAATTGCCCCAGTAATAATAGTAGAAACAATCAACGCAATAATTGTTTTTCTACCACGAGCTTCTGTTCCGCAAAGAATGTCACTCTCATCAACTTCTGCTGGTGCAGGATGACGCGCAATTAGCCGCCCAAAAACCTTTAAAAGCTTCCAAATTGATTTTCTAAAATAAATGCAAACCGCAAGCAATGTCGCCAAGTGTAAAAAAACATCATACAACAAAGGAACGTCCTCAAGCCCAAAAAGATTCTGCACAACCGCAAGATGTCCGCTAGAAGAAATCGGAAGAAATTCCGCAATACCTTGTAAAATTCCCAAAAGAATACTTTGAATCAATGTCATAATAAAACCCTTGTAAAAAATATAGCATTTTTTCTTAATAAAAAAAAGAGAATTCTTAGTTTATTTTAAAATTTTGCAAAAAATTTACAATTTAATAGCGCCGAATTCCGTTGTATGAAGTTTTTTTAAGATTCCGTAAAAGTTCGTTCTTCATTTTTTCTCAAACCTTTTTTATGAATTCGTATACTTTTTCTGACCAAGCCCAGATGTCTTTGCAGTCGTTTTTTACAAAGTGAACTTTTTGCGCAAGATTCTGCGGAATGTGTCTTTCCAAAGCGGCGCGCTCGTTTTCCGGCACAACAATTGCGTGAATCCAGTCTTTTAAAATCACTTCATCCTTTATTTTAAGCGGAAGAACGCCTTCAAAAACCGCATTCGGGTGCGTGCATAGTTTTTTATAGTTAAAGAAAAATCTTACGCCGGGAGTAAAATCCTCGCTCAAATCCTTTTCGTTGGGAAACCGCTTCAGCTTTCGTTCCATTACAAGCCGGTCGCCAGCCTGACAGTTTCCCCAAGCGAACATGATGTATTCAAAATAATCCGCCGGGTCTTTTGCCGCATTTCTGGCCTCCTTTGCAAGTTCCTCACCGCTCATTTTACGCGCCTTTACCGGCGAAAGAAGCGAGCCACAATCCAAGATTTTCACAGCATTTTCCACTGGAGAAGTGTGGCACACAAAATCGGTCATGCAGCCTTTGTAAGTGGGACAGGCGGTACATTCCGTGATTTTTGCCGGAGCGGAAAGGCGAGTTTTGTATTGTGATTTGAACTGCTCGATTTTCGAAATAATTTCATCGCTAGCTTCGATTTGACATTCGCGGCCGTAAAGTTTTTCGTAGGCGATAAAATCCAGAACCGTCTGAATTTCCCAGTCCGTTATTTTTGGGAATGCAGAAAGTTTCTTGTAAAAAATGCCGTCCCAACATTCCGTGCAGTCAAAGTTTCCTATTTTTATTTTCATTCAGCTCTCCGTTTTTTCCAAAGCCACTAAGTCTGAATCTTCGTATTTGTTTGACCCTTTTTGGCTTTTTTTGAATTTCCAGCATTTTATCGCCTGCGAAAGCGTCTTGTTTTTGTTCGCGGCAAAAAAGTCTCGGATGTATGTGTTGTATTCAAATTGTTTTTCGATTTCGCCTTTGCCGTTTGTCTTTTTTTCTTGCAAAATCTGATGATAAGCGACGATTGCGTCCGCATAAGTTTTTCCGGCATTCGACTTTAGCCATTTTTGAAAAGCCACGTTGAACGAAAAACTTTTTCCAATCTGTTCCTTGAAAAAAGCCCGATGTTTTTCGCTACAAACAAAGTTTTCTTCTATTATGTTATCAAGTTTTATTTCACCGGAAGTTGCTTTGCCGATAGATTGAGGTTTTCGAGTTTTATGTTCGGCTTGTGTTCTTTTTCCGCTTTCCAAGAAAATTGAAATCCGCTCAGCAAGTTCAGTTTTGCTTCCTGTCGCCTGCAAATCATTTTTACGGCAAAAATCCACCAATTCTTCTTTTAGATAATAATATTGGCGGAAAGTTTCCGCGCTCAATTCCAAATTCAACTCCGGCCGTTCCTCAACCATCTTTACATCCTTTTCAACTCTTCTATTTTAATCTTTTATCTATTATAATATATTTTATGGCTAAAACATTCGATGACAAAAAAATTATTTACACGATGGATCGTGTTACACGCGCTTACGGAACAAAAGTTGTTTTAAAAGATGTAAGCATTTCTTATTATTATGGTGCAAAAATCGGCGTTATTGGTGCAAATGGCTCTGGTAAATCTTCTCTTTTTAAAATTCTTGCCGGTGTTGACAAAGATTTTTCCGGCGAAACAAAATTAGCTCCAGGATACACAATTGGTTACCTTGAACAGGAACCTCAATTAACTCCAGGAAAAACCGTTCTTGAAACTGTAAAAGAAAGCGTAAAAGAAATCACTGCGCTCCTTGAAGAATTTGACAAAATCAATGAAGCATTTGGCGATCCAGATGCAGATATAGATAAACTTTGCGCGCGTCAAGGTGAAGTTCAAGAAAAACTTGACGCTTTAGATGCTTGGAATTTGGACAATAATCTTGAACTTGCAATGGATGCATTGCGTTGCCCTCCACCGGACCAAATTGTTGATGTACTTTCCGGTGGTGAACGCCGACGAGTTGCCCTTTGCCGACTTTTGCTTCAAAAACCGGACATTTTGCTTCTTGACGAACCGACAAACCATTTGGACGCAGAAACTGTCGCTTGGCTGGAAAAACATCTTCACGATTATCCAGGAACAGTAATTGCTGTAACTCACGACCGATATTTTCTTGATGAAGTTGCTGGCTGGATTCTTGAGCTTGACCGCGGCGAAGGTTATCCGTTCAAAGGAAATTACACAAGCTGGCTTGAACAGAAAAATGCCCGACTTGCACAAGAAAACAAAAACGAAACAGCAAGACAAAAAGAAATTCAGCGAGAACTGGAATGGATTCACATGGGCGCAAAAGGTCGCCAGGCAAAACACAAGGAACATATTTCACGCTACAACGAACTTATGTCCCAGGAATCAAAAGCGCAACTGAAAGACACGCAAATTTCAATTCCTGCAGGCCCTAGACTTGGAAACCAAGTTATTGATTTGGAAAATCTTACGAAAGCGTATGGCGATAAACTTCTTTTTGATAAGCTGAATGTTCATATTCCGGCTGGAGCAATTGTTGGAATCGTTGGTCCAAACGGCGCTGGAAAAACTACGCTTTTTAAATTGATTGCAGATGCGGCAGGCCTTCCAAATGGAGAAAAACCAGACAGCGGCGAAGTAAAAGTCGGTTCAACCGTAAAACTTGTATATGTTGATCAGATGAGAAGCGGACTTGATCCAAACAAGACTGTTTACGAAACACTTGGCGGCGGTGCAGATATGATAAAACTCGGCGCAGTTGATGAAAAAGGCAGACCGATGGAAGGTGGCGTTCGAGAAGTAAACGCCCACGCATATTGCGGTTGGTTCAATTTTGCAGGTCCAGACCAGAACAAAAAAGTCAGCGTACTTTCTGGTGGCGAAAAAAACCGCCTGAACCTTGGAATGATGCTAAAAGAAGCCGGAAATGTATTGCTTTTTGACGAACCAACAAACGATTTGGATGTACAAACAGTCCGAGCGTTAGAAGAAGCACTTGAAGATTTCGCTGGCTGCGCACTTGTTGTTAGCCACGACCGCTGGTTCTTGGACCGCATCTGCACACACATTTTGGCCTTTGAAAACAATTCAGAAGTACGATTCTTTGAAGGAAACTGGTCAGAATACGCAGAATGGAAAAAAGAACAGTTCGGTGAAGACGCAAGCGTTCCAAAACGAACCGTTTACAGAAAACTTTCAAGATAGCAAAAAATAAAGACGAACAAAAAGTAAAGCCACCCTTTCGTTATATACAAAGGGTGGCTTTTTTGTTATATGGGAAAATGACCTAAAACCAATTAAAACGTATAAATTGCGCTAAGTTTTTTGGTGATTTCCAACGGATTATATTCGTTTGTTACAGTGCTTACAACACCGTTTTCCACAGAAGTTCCACGGACGGCACTGTAATAAAGACGGTCTGCACCAACAGAATAAGAAACAACTTCTAGCCTTTCGTTGTTCGGAACATTTTTGAACATATTCACATAACTTCCGTCTGCAAAATTTACTTTGTAAATCTGATGGAAACCAGTTTCATTACCATTTGAATCTAGCAAAGAATACTTCATATACAAAGCACCTTCGTTTTCTATAGTCTGAGAAACTTTGCCTTCCGGAAGATTTACCTCATTAAAGTCGTTAATTAAACAACCATCTGAATCTGTAATTTGAACAAAATAGAAATATTTATCTTCAGAGCCATAAGAAGAAGTTGTATTTGTATAACGAGCCCACAAAGAACCGTCTGAATCAACTGTATAGTCTTTTATATCATAACAATAACTAACACGTTGTTGAGTTTGCTTAAAAGCAGGTTCATTAGTGCCTTTTATGAAGAATAAATCTGTAAAATTCTTAGCATAAACAGTTTTATTTCCATCCCATTTTCCTGCAAAAGCATTTCCAAACCAGAACAGGCGCTCATCATCTTCGGTAATCCATTTCAAGGCAGCTTCATCAGTCAAATCAGAATATAAAGCTCCATAAGTTTCATCATCTTTAAAGGTGTCGAGCCTGAATTCTTTTTCGCCATGTGTGTAACATCCTGAAAAAGCATCCTTTAAAATTGCCGAATAATCTGCCGAACCATCTGATTTTTTGTAATTATCTAATACTGCCAAAAAGCCTTGTTCAGATTGAGTTGAAAATACACTAATATTTCCATCATTTGAATAATAATCTCCATTTTTTCCAAAATATTCTGTACCTTTTACTTCTGTAGAACTATTGATAGGCTCATCACTATTACAAAGCAATGTATCATAATCTTTTACATAAAGAATGTCAGCTAGAAGATTATGCTTGTAAGCAGAAGACTTATTTATATAGTTCTTCGTATAACCATAATATCCATGATTACTATCAAAAATATCATAAAATAAATTACGAAGTTTAAATGTATCCAAAGCTTTTATTGCTTCCGCATTTTTCAAACCTTTCGTCGCATTGTAAATATCTTCATAGCCTTCTATATTCTTAAACACATCAAATCTAATATCAACATCATCAACAGAAAGATATACAGAATTCCAAGAAGCGAAATACTCTATTATGTATTTTACAACATTTTCAGGAATCAAAATTCCATTGTCATCAACAAGCTTGAATTTTATTTCCCAAGCACCATTTTTCCAATAAGAAACTTCATTTGTCCTCCAATCTGCAACAGAAATATAATCTGACATATTAAAATAATTACTTCCATTTAAATAATTTCCTGTAGAGTGTCCAAATAATTCCCCAGTCTTAAAAGAATCCCCACTTCTTTCAGATTTATACAATCCATTATCTCTTACATAATACATAACTTCATTTTTTTCATTGTAAATCCAGTTATTCAAATTCGAACCATCAGAAGAATAATAAATATTAGAAAAATTATTCGGATTATCTACAGGAATCGCCCTTAAAAATGTTGCAGAAGAACCAGAACCATCTCTTTGACCTTCTACAAAAATAATTTTTCCGTCTTTTGTAATTTTAAATGAACTGTAATTTGTTCCGGCAACAGGAGCTGTAAGTTCTGTAATTTCGTTTGTTTTTGGGTCAAACTTGTAAACCACGCTCATATCGCCAGAAGAATTCCATTTTCTTGTCATGTAATAAAGATTTCCGGCCGCATCGAACATAACGCCTTTGTCAGTTTCCAAACTCAAGTAATTTTGATAATAATCCCAAGAATTGTCTGAACCATCAATTTTCAAAATGTCCGCAATCGTGTTGTCTTCATGTATGCAAACAAGCTGCCCCAATGTCTTTTGCACAGTATTAGAACTTAGCGTATTTCCATTTTCATCAACAGTAACTTGCTCATCATAAAAATAACTGGTTTCGTCAAAAACTATAAAAATATCATTTGAATCTTCCAAAGGCGACTTGTAAATTTCTTTTATATTCGCAAGGTTCGCATTGTCAGCCAAAGTAAGCGCAGACTCAAATTTTCCGTCATTAAGAATTTTTAAAAGCGGTGAATCATCAATTGAAGAATTTGTCGTTGCCGCACGTGAATTAATGCTGTATGCCGCCCTGCCAGAGGAATTTTTGTCTACCGCAGCAATCGCCTTTGCATTTGAAAAATCAAATTTCAGTCCGCTTTTTATAACCTGCGAAGTTGTATGAGAACCGGATGTTCCTCCTCCAGTCGTTGTTCCTCCGGTTGTTGTACCACCAGAACTTCCGCCAGAAGTACTGCCAGAATTTTCTCCAGAATCTGAATCAGAACCATTCGAGCAGGCAGAAAGCCCCAAAAAGAATGCAATTGAACAAACAACCGCAAAAACTTTTAAACTCTTTTTCATAAAAATCTCCCATAGATTAGATAAACAAAGCGCACCGATATATTTTAAAATGCGTTTCTGGTAAAATAATACCATTTAAATACGTTTTAGTAAAATTTTACTTATTTAGCAAGTTTGCGGGTAATTTTTTTCTAAAATATGAGTATGACTTTTGCTGAAAATCTAAGAGAAGCTATAAAAATAACTGAGATGACAACAAAGGAACTTGCTGATAAAACTGGAATCAACGAAAACACAATCAGCAGCTATCTAAAGACAAACGGCTCAATTCCAACAGCAGATAAAGCCGTAAAGATTGCAGAAGCCTTGAATACAACTGTAGAATTTTTAGTAACTGGATTTGAAACAGATTTTTACAGAATGCGTCATACTTCCAGCAGATTTGCAAAAGCAATTTCTTCCCTAGAAAAGCTTCCTGAAGAAACCCGCGAACCTATCCTAAAAATGATTTCCGAAATGAGTCAAAAATATTCAAAATCCTAATCATTTGCGCGCTTAAAGAATCTCCCGACAATATCTTTTGACTGAAGAACATTTATAAATGCGTTTGGATCCGCCTTGCGAATCAGTTTTTCCAGAGCACCGCTTTCCTGGGAAGAGACAACTGTATACAAAAGTTTGTGCTCAACATTTTTAAAGCAGCCTTTTCCTACAAAAACGGTTGCATCATGATTTGTTTTTTCATGGATGATTTTATAAATTTCCTCATCGTTGTCGGTAATAATCAGCAAAGTTGTTTTTTCGTATTTTTTGTAAAGAACATTCAGTGCCTGGGTTGAAACAAACTGAAAAATTATTGAATAAAGCGCGGCATTCCATCCAAAAAGAATTCCTGCCGTAAGAAGAACTGCAACGTTAAACGCAAGAATATAATTCCACGCCGATTTTCCTGTTTTTTCTGCAATAAAAATTGCGATAAAATCCGTGCCGCCAGAAGAACTGCCTGCAAAAAGACACAAACTTATTGAAACCGCATTTAAAATTCCGCCAAAAATTGAACAAAGCAAAACATCCTGCGTAAGATACAAGCCCGGCACAAAATCTGTAAGCAAACCGGAAACAACAATCATTACAACTGAATAAAACGTGAATTTTTTGCCAATCCACAAAAAACCAATCACAACCGGAAAAACATTCAGCCCATAAACCAAAACTGAAAAAGGAACATTATGCCCGCTGAATTTTTGGATTGCTTCCTGAATCAAAAGCGCAAGGCCTGTAAATCCGCCAGGAAACAGATTTCCAGAATGCACAAAAGTTTTTATATTAACTGCCATAAGCGCCGCGCCAAAAAGAACCAGCGCAAGCCGCTTTATTTTACAAAAAAAAGAATTCATAAAAATATTATATCAGAAAATAATTTTATTTGTGGAAATCTAAAAAAACTTGACTATATTTTTATTTTCTTCTATAAATATAGAAACGACAAAGACGTCTGTTTAAAGCAATTTTGTTTTCAAAAGTTGTTTTAAGCAGGCGTCTTTTTTTATTCAGGATTTTAAGGGCTTGGCCCTTAGGAGAATGGGTAGGGCGCAACGAAGTGCGACCGTAGGGCAAGGCTTTGCCCTTCAGATAAATTCAGGGGTTACAATATGTGTGGATTTGTTGGAGCATTTGATTTAAGCAGTGGCAGTCAGCCAATTGATGAAGGTCTTAGGGAACAGCTTCGCGCAGAAGTTCTTGAGATGAGCAAAAAAATTCGTCACCGCGGGCCGGACTGGACGGGCGTTTATACAGGAAAAAATGCGATTTTAAGCCACGAGCGTCTGGCGATTGTTGATCCGCTTTCTGGAAAACAACCATTAGTTAGCGACGACGGAAAAATTATTCTTGCTGTAAACGGCGAAATTTATAACCAAAAGCAAATCCGCAAAGAATTTGAAGGAAAATACAACTTTAAAACTCAAAGTGACTGCGAAGTTATCATTCCGCTTTACAAAAAATACTGCGCGGAAGGCAAAAATTTTAGCGAAATGATTGAAAAACTTTCAGGAATTTTTGCGTTTGCGCTTTACGATTCTGAAAAAGATGTTTATTTAATCGCGCGCGATGAAATTGGCGTTATTCCGCTTTATCAGGGCTGGGACAAACAGGGACGATATTATGTTGCCTCTGAATTAAAGGCGCTTGAAGGACACTGCATGACAATCGAGGAATTTCCGAACGGTCATTATTTTTATTCAAAAGATGAAAAGCCTACGCGATGGTACTTCCGCGACTGGGAATCTTATGAGAACGTAAAAAACAATCCGAAGGCAACTGATGAAAAGGGTGAAATCATAAATCCTAGCGTTATTGAAAAAGTAAAAGTCGGTCTGGAAAATGCGGTAAAAGCCCAGCTTATGAGCGATGTTCCGTACGGCGTTCTGCTTTCCGGCGGATTGGATTCTTCGATTATCGCTGCAATTACACAAAAATTTTCAAAAATGCGCGTGGAATCGGATTCAACGGAAGAAGCCTGGTGGCCGAAACTTCATTCTTTTGCAATCGGACTGGAAGGTTCACCAGATTTGATTGCCGCACAAAAAGCCGCCGATTACATTGGAACTGTTCATCACGAAGTTCATTTTACAATTCAGGAAGCATTGGATGCGTTGCCGGATGTAATTTACCACATTGAAACTTATGATATTACAACAGTGCGCGCTTCTACACCGATGTATTTGCTTGCTCGTGTAATAAAATCAATGGGAATTAAAATGGTTCTTTCCGGCGAAGGTAGCGATGAACTTTTTGGCGGTTATTTGTACTTTCATAAAGCACCGGATGCAAAAGAATTTCACGAGGAACTTGTGCGCAAAATGAGCAAACTTCACTTGTACGACTGCTTGCGCGCAAACAAATCTTTGATGGCTTGGGGCGTTGAAGGACGAGTTCCTTTCCTTGACAAAGATTTTATCGACATCGCGATGCGCCTGAACCCAACAGACAAGATGAACATAAAACTTCCGGACGGAAAACAGCGAATTGAAAAATGGATTTTGCGAAAAGCGTTTGAAGATATGCTTCCTGAAAATATTTGCTGGCGACAAAAGGAACAGTTTTCTGATGGCGTAGGATACAACTGGATTGATACTCTTAAAAAAATCACAGAAGAAAAAGTAAGCGACGCTGAATTTGCACGACGCGAAAACAGATTCCCTGTAAATCCGCCGAAAACAAAGGAAGAATATTATTACCGCGAAATTTACAGCCGACTTTTCCCAAGCGACAGCGCGGCAAAAGTTGTTCCTCACGAAGCTGGAGTTGCATGTTCAACCGCAAAAGCCCTTGAATGGGATGCTGCCTGGAAAAATATGGATGAACCTAGCGGACGGGCAATCAGCGGTGTTCATGACGATGCGTACAAAAACTAGCTGAAAAAATAAACTTTCAGTTGACTTAAATTTGGGGCTATCAAAAAGCAAATGATTAGCCCCATTTTTATTTTTTCCAATACGCAGGAACAAAGAAAATCATCATTGTGTAAAGCTCAAGACGGCCTGCCAACATTGCAAAACAATACCACCATTTTACAAATGCCGGTAAAAAACCGTAATTTCCGCTAGCAGAAAGAATGCCAAATCCTGGCCCAATATTTCCAACCATAGAAACCGCACCTGTAAAAGCAGTAAAAATATCAAGTTTTCCAAGACAACCGACAAAAGTTGTAACAAGAATCAAAAACAGATAAAGAAGCAAAAACGACGCAACAGAAAACACAAGCTCCTTGCGCGCGGGATTATTATTCAGCCTTAAAGAAAAAACTCCGTGCGGATGAATCATTTTTCGGATTTCATTATTAACTTGCTTGAACAAAATCACCCAGCGAATCACTTTAAAACCTCCGCCTGTAGAACCTGAACAACCGCCCACAAAAAACAGGACAAAGATAAAAAATTGAGCTGTACTTGGCCAATCCATAAAATCCACAGTAGAAAAACCTGTCGTTGTGATTATTGACGCAGTCTGAAAAGCCGAATGTTTTAACGCAATCCAAAACGAGCCATAAATTTTAGTAATGCACAACGCAATAGAAAGGGCGAAAAAAGCAAAAGTGCCAAGATACGCTTTTAACTCTGAATTTTCATAAATTTCGCGCCATTTTCCACGCACGGCAAAATAAAACAGGCTAAAGTTAATTCCGGCAAGAAGCATAAAAACTGTGCAGATAACATCGATTGCGGTGGAATTATACGCACCAATGCTTGCAGTTCTTGTAGAAAATCCGCCAGTTCCGAGTGTAGAAAACGCATGGGCAAAAGCATCTATAAAATCCATTCCAAAAATTTTCAAGAAAATCGCCTGCAAAACCGTAAGAATCAAATAAGAAATCCAAAGAATTTTCGCAGTCGTTGTAATTTTCGCTGTAACTTTGCCTTTTTCCGGCCCAGTGGTCTCCGCTTTTATAAGCTGAAATCCGCCGACTCCAAGCAAAGGAAGCAACGCAACAGTAAGAGCCACGATTCCCATGCCGCCAAGCCAATGCGTAAGGCAGCGCCACATATTTATGCTTCTAGGAAGCGCTTCAATATTTCCAAGAATTGTTCCGCCAGTCGTGGAAAATCCACTTACACTTTCAAAAAAAGCATCTGTAAAATTTGGAATTGCTCTGGACGCAAACATTGGAATCATTCCAAAAATGCTTGTAAAAATCCAGCAGCAAGCCACAACCACATAAGTTTTTCTTATATTGAGTGTTATTTTTCGTTTTTTAAAAATAAGAGTTATAACCAGGCATAAAATCCAACTTATCAACATTGGAACTAAAAACGGTAAAAGGACATTTGTTTCGCCACAGTAAAGCGCAACTCCAACCGGAATCAAAAAAGTTGTTCCGACTATCGCAAGCAGAACCGAAAGAATTCTTATCAAGTCTATTATAAACATAACTTATTTACCCGATTATTCGATAATGTTTCCAAATTCTTCCAGGACTTCAGCGGCCTCTTCTGACTTTACAATCAGAACCAAATGGTCACCGGTTGCAAAAACTGTATCGCCCACAACGATTTCATATTCATCTTTTCCAGAGTGACGGTCCAGCAAAACAAAATATTTTCCAGGTTCGGCAATTTCTTTCATCGTTTTTCCTGTCACTTTTGAGGCAGTGCTCAGTTCACATTCAATAATCTCAAAATTGCTGTTTGCAATTGTATGAATTTCTTTTACGGATTTTCCGCGCATATGGCTCATGATTGAATCAACAACAACATCGCGCAATGCAATTGAAACATCAACGCCAAGTTTTGTCGCAATCGCAGAAAACGCCGAATCTTTCACAAGAGAAACCGACTGTTTTACGCCCAAAGACTCAAGATAAGCCGCAACAACCATATTCATCTCGTGATTGTGAGTCGCGCAAATCACTAAATCAAAATCTGGAATTCCTTCTTCGCGCAAGAAACTTTCATCTGAAGCATCTCCGTTCAAAATGCGCGCGGTTTTTCCGAATTTTTCAGAAGCGGCTTTTGCAAGCTCATAATCCGTGTCGATTATAACGATGTCCTGGGTTGGAGCAAAGTTGCGTTCGGCAATTCTTTTAAAAAGAGAAATTTTTTGCGGCTGAATAATTTTTTCCGCGACCAATGTTCCGATTCTTCCAGCGCCTACAATCGCGATTTTCTTAAATTCCTGTTGCTTTGAGCCGCAAAGTTCAATAATTTTGCTTACGTCTTCTTTTTTAGAAAGAATTCCAAGCGTACAGCCAGCTTCCATAACAGTTGAACCGCCCGCCAGCTGAGTTTCTCCATTTATCTCAACATAAGAGACAAGCATATTCAATTCTGTTAGTGTCCGCAGTTCCATCAGTTTGTGCCCTGCAAGAACACTTTCCTTGCCAACTAGAATACGGCTGATTTGCATTTCTGAATTATCGAAAGTTACAACATTGCTTACCGCGCCATTTTCAACAGCCTCAACAATCGCCTCCGCCGCCTCAACATCAGGATGAATCATAAAATCAATTCCGTAAAGCGGACGATGTTTTCCACTAAACGTATTTGCATGAGTTTTCTTTGCAGAAGCAGTATTCACGTAGTAAGCATAATTTCTTACGCGGGCAATTTTTAAAATATCTGGATAAACGGCATCCACAAGCGAACAAGTTATCATATTCACTTCATCGCTTTCTGTAAGACAAACTAGAACATCAGCCTTTGCAATTCCAGCAGACTCAAGGTTTTCAAGATTATTTCCATCTTCCGTAAGAACCGTACAATCAATCTGGTCTGCAAGATGCCTTGTGATTTCTTCATTATTATCAATGAGAGTTACATCATTTCGTTCATTGGAAAGAATTTTTGCAAGCTGAACACCTGTAAATCCTGCTCCAACTATAAAAACCTTCATTAAAACCTCATTTTATTCTTCATCGCTTTCGCTTAAAAGTTTTGATTTTCCTTTTGAAACAATTGTAATTGAAGCAACAACAATCGCGCAAACAACAGCGGCCGCAATCGCCTCCAAAAATGCTCCCGGAAGAATCATCAGCATAAGCGCAAAATAACCAAGTCCATTCATCGCTTCTGAAATTTTTCCATTTAAAAAAACATACAACGAACCGATTACAACAAACGAATGAATCAAACTTGAAAAAATTGCTGTAATCAATGAATTTACGCTTTTCGGACAATAAGGAATCAATTCAATAAGTTTAAAAATTCCCCAGGAAACAACTCCAAAAATAACTCTTG
Source organism: uncultured Treponema sp. (assembly GCA_900317625.1). Lineage (GTDB taxonomy): Bacteria > Spirochaetota > Spirochaetia > Treponematales > Treponemataceae > Treponema_D. The sequence goes on along the minus strand of ONHK01000002.1, from coordinate 166,616 downwards.
GCAAAACTGAACACAATGGATTTACAAAAAAAGGATCCAAAACTCCGGAAGGATTTGCCGCCGCATTCACAAGGCTTGTAAGTCCAAAAATCAATCCTGTTACAATTCCTCCAGGAAGTCCAGCCAAAATCCCAGCCAAAATAACCGGAATATGCATAATTGTCAAAGAAATTGTCGGACTAATCTGAATATATCCAAGATGAAGCCCAGGAATTCCCATCAAAATTGTAAGGGAACTCAAAGCCGCTGTAATAGCAATCTGCTTATTCTTATTAACAACAACTGACGATGAAATTTTATTCATTTTTCACATCCATTTTTTGATTTTAAATAAAAGTAGGAATGTCGAATTTTTCTGGCAGCTTATTCAATTTTTATACTCAATAAAACTTGACATCCAAACTAGAAAAAAATCTTAACATTTTTAACAATTAACTTCAAATTTTTATTGAGCAAAAAAATCCACTTTTAAACTTGACATCTTTTAATCTAAAAACATACACTTATTTTGTTGAGGTTTTTATTGATAACACTTTTTACATATTTCTTTATATTTTCTATAATTTCGCTTTCGTTAGCTTTATTTTTCACTAGAAAAATCAGCAGCAAGAAATACGTTTTTCCCCTAAGATTATCAATCCTAAGCGCACTGATTATAACTCTTGCCCACATTTTTATCATCAACACAAACAACGAAAAAATCGCTTCCTTTTGTTACACGACTTTTTTTATCTTTATAAATATTCTTATTTATTCAGTTTTTGATTTTTCAAAAAAATATACGAAATTTCAAAATCGATTCCAAGTCTTGGACAATTTTCTTGTAGGAATCGTTTGCGCGGACTGCATAAATTCTTTTTTAAACATTTTCTTTCATCATTCCTTTGAATTAAAAAAAGTTCCTGTTCCGGCATTTTGGAACGACAGCACAAGAGAAATTTTTAAAATCTCAATGAAATGGCCATATCAGATTCATCTTGGAATTTGCTATTTTGTCCTTGCTTTGCTGCTGATTGTAATAATCGTGCGCATTTTTACAACTCCAAAAATGTACAGATTTATGTACACGAACATACTGATTGCTGTTTCCATTAATATTTTTGGCGATTATTTTTACGTTTTTTTGGGAATTCCAATCGATTTTTCAATAATTTTCACCGCAATTTCAGTCATTCTGCTTTGCGCTTTCGCAATTTATTTTACGCCGGCAAGACTTCTTAGAACTCAACTTCAGGCAGTTGTTTCAAACATGACGGCTTCTGTTTTTCTTTTTGATATTGATGGTGAACTTGTCTACAAAAATTCTTCAATGCTCAAACTTGAAAAGGAATTTTCTTCCGCAGAATTTAATCTTCCGGTTTTGCTAAAAGAATTTTCTGGAAATTCAAATTTTGAAAACATAAAATCAATTTCGGAATACAATTTTGACAAAAAAATTCAAAAAAATGGAGAAAATTTCACGTTTCACATTTCAATCCGAACTTTAAAAGATGAAAATAAAAATTTTCTTGGCGCATTTTTTATCATTCAAGACAAAACTCTGGAAGTTCAAAAACTTGAACAAGAGCGATATTTAGCCATTCACGACAAACTTACAAATCTTTATAACCGGGAAGGTTTTTACGAAAAAGTTCAGGAAATTTTAAAGGCTGCGCCAAACGAAAAATATTTAATGATTTGCAGCGACATTGATAATTTTAAGCTCATAAACGATTTGTTCGGGCGTTCAACCGGAAATAATTTTCTTATAAAAATTGCAGAGACAATAAAAAAATATGCCGAGCCGGAACAGATTTTTGCACGTCTGGAAAGCGACCGATTTGCATTTTTTACAAAAAAATCAGATTTTGACGAAAAATCATTCATTAAAAACACGGAGGAAATTTCTTCAATTTCCAGTGATTTGCATTATCCAGTAAATTTTCACGTTGGAATTTACGAAGTTGAAGATGTTTCAATGTCCGTTTCTCTTATGTGCGACCGTGCATTCATGGCTTTAAAAACAATAAAAGGAAATTTGCAGACAAAAATCGCATATTACAATTCAAAACTTCGAAGCGCAATAATCCACGAATCGCAACTTGTCGGGGAATTTCCTTCCGCACTGGAAAACAACCAGTTTCAAATGTATCTGCAGCCACAAGTTAAAAATGACGGAAATGTTTACGGCGCAGAAGCTCTTGTCCGCTGGAACCATGCAGAAAATTCCATTATGAATCCAAACGATTTTATTCCAATTTTTGAAAACAAAGGATTAATAACAAATCTTGACCAATTTATTTGGGAATGTGCCGCAAAAAAATTAAAAGAATGGAAAGACAGTGGAATCGAAAATATGTACATTTCAGTAAATATTTCGCCAAAAGATTTTCTGTACATCGATGTTTACCAGACTTTTATTGATTTAATAAAAAAATACGACATAAATCCAAAAAATTTAAAACTGGAAATCACAGAATCAGCCATTCTTATGAATTTAGAGGCGCAGCTTGTTCTTATCAACAAACTGCGGGCTTTCGGTTTTCAAATTGAAATGGATGATTTTGGAAGTGGATATTCTTCGCTCAATATGTTAAAAGATATTCCGTTTGACGTTTTAAAAATTGACATGGCATTTCTTCAGGCAACAAAGAATCAGGAACGCTCTATTCAGATTCTTCATTCTATTATAAAACTTTCAAAACGACTTAATATGCCGGTAATTACAGAAGGCGTTGAAACAAAAGAACAGGTGGACTTTCTAAAAGATATGGGAACAGATTATTACCAGGGATTTTATTTTGCGCGTCCAATGCCTGTAAAAGATTTTGAATCAAAATACATCATAAAAAATTAGATATGATTCCTAAAGAAATACAAAATTTGCCAATCACGCCGTTTCTTGATGAAATCTGCGAAACTTTAAAAAATTCTGAGTCTCATTTTCTTGTTTTAACCGCAGAAACCGCAGCTGGAAAATCGACAGCAGTTCCTCTTGCACTTTTAAAGTCTTTTTCAAAAAAAATATTAATGCTTGAACCGCGAAGAATTGCCGCCCTTTCAATTGCAAACAGAATTTCAGAAATTCTTGGCGAGCAAACTGGAAAAACAGTCGGTTACAGAATGTACCTTGAATCAAAAATTTCTGAATCAACGCGGCTTGAAATTTTAACTGAAGCAATTCTTACAAAAAAGCTTCAGTCTGACCCAAGCCTGGAAGAAGTAAGCGTTGTTGTGCTGGACGAATTCCATGAGCGTTCAATCCATGCGGATTTAGTTTTGGCATTTTTAAAAGAAGCAATGGAACTCAGAAACGACCTTTTTGTACTTGTAATGTCCGCCACAATTGAAACAAAATCTCTTGCAGAATATTTGGGAACTGCGAAAAATCCTGCGCCAATCCTAAAAATTCCAGGCCGGCAGTTTCCGGTAAAAATTGAATACGCAGGCAATATTTCGCCAGCAAAAGCCGCCTTTGAACAATTCAAAATCTTGCACGATGAAAATAAATTTGAAACAATTCTTGTTTTTCTTCCAGGTATCGCAGAAATCCACCGCGTGCAAAATGAACTTTTAGAATACAATCTTTCATCAGAAGAAACTGAAATTCTTGTTCTTCACAGTTCAATAAATTTCAATGAGCAAAAAAAAGTCCTTTCACCGCAACCAAAAGACAAAATCCGCATAATTCTTTCCTCCGCAATTGCAGAAACTTCAATAACTGTTCCAGGTGTAAAAATCGTTATTGATTCAGGATTAGCACGACTTAATAAAATAAATATCGCACTTGGAATGGAACATCTTGTAACCGAACGCGAAAGCATTTTTTCTGCAGAACAACGGACCGGACGCGCCGGGCGACTTGCGCCAGGAAAATGTATCCGCCTTTGGAACAAAAATGACGTTCTTCAACAAAATGCACAACCAGAAATTTTGCGCTCCGACATAACTTCATTAGTTTTGGAATGTGCTTTATGGGGCGTTTACGATGAATCAAAATTGGACTGGTTAAACGCACCAAATCCGGCCGCCTGGAACGAAGCCTCTAAACTTTTAAAAGAAATCGGCTGCCTTTCAGAAAATGGCGCAATCACAGAAACTGGAAAAGCCGCCTTAAAACTAGGAATTCATCCGCGGCTGGCGGTTTCCGCTTTGTTTGGACACCCGGAAATCGCGCTGGAATTTTCGAATTATTCAAAATCTTCGCCGGAAATTCAAAAACGTTTTTTGGAAAATCTTGACCGCCGCTTAAAATCTCTGCCGCCACAGCAAAAATTCAACGCAAAACCGTCCTCAAAAGCCACCGCACTTTTAGCTGGATTCCCCGACCGAATAGCAAAACAAACGCAAACAAAAGGATTGTATCAATTTCCAAACGCCCGAGTCGCACATCTAAAAAAAGGAATTATTGAACGCAACGCAATTCTTCCTGAATGGATTGTTGCCCCGGAAGTTGACGCAGGAATCAGCGAGGGAACAATTTTTTCATATTCGGAACTTTCTCAAACAGAAACCGAAAATTTCCTAAAAGAACGAATAAAAACCAAAACTGGAATTTTCTTGAAAGATGGAAAAATTTTCAAAAATGAATTGACTGTTTACGGAAAAATTGTACTTTCAACAAAAAAATTGCAACCTGATCCAAACGATTTTGCTACGGCAATTTGTGCCCAAGTCCAGGAAAAAGGATTTGACTCTCTTCCTTTGAATGAAGATGCTAAAAATATTTTGCTGCGTGCGGAATTTTACGCCCAGCAAAAAAATTTAGAAAATAAATCTGAAAAATCATTTCTGGAAAAAAATGTAAACGAATGGCTTTTGCCTTTTCTTGGAGGAAAAAATTCTATTCAAGAAAAAACGGTTTTTGACGCACTCTACTGGTTTTTGGACGGAACTGAAATTGATAAAAATGTTCCAAATCAGATTGTGCTTCCAAATGGAAAAAAGCGAAAACTTCTTTATGAACTGCAATCTTCTCAAGATTACAAAACAAAACTTGTAGTTCGCCCGGTTCTGGAAATAATTATCCAGCAAATTTTTGGTTGCTTTGAAACGCCAAAAATTCTTGGAATGCCGATTTTGCTAAAACTTCTTTCACCTGCAAGGCGGCCTCTGCAAATAACAGACAATCTTGCAAATTTCTGGAATTCAACATGGCCAGAAATCTGCAAAGAAATGAAAGGCCGCTACCCAAAACACAACTGGAACTACAAAATCGCCGCAGATTCAGAATAAATTAATACATCAAGAAATAAGAAAAGAACAAGTAAACGCTTGCAACAAGCACAATCAAATCACCGATTGCGTGCATAAACTTTACTTTGCGAATTGAACAGAAAACCAGCCCGACTGTATAAAAAATTCCGCAGGCAATAAGCATCGCAAAACTTTCTTTTCTGATTGCGTGATACAAATTTGCACAAATAAACAGACCGCCCCAACCCAAAACAGCATTGAATACAATATTCGCAGTTTCAAAATGACTTCCAGCAATTGCATAAAGGAACATCGCAACCAAAGCACAAGCCGTAGCAATTCCTGTAACAACAATTCCGTAAACCCAGGAAATTGTTCCGCCCTCAACTGCCGCAAACGAATAAACAAGATAAGTTGATTCAATTACAAAAAGAATAAAAATTCTTGTGAAACGTTTAAAAACTTCTTTTGCACTCGGATTTGTAAGCGCATGATTCAAAACTGAAAAAATATAATTCAAAATCATTCCGCAACCAAAACAGTTGAACAAAACAATGTAGACAATTTTTGATTTGCCAGGAACATTGTTCAACGCAAGGACATTAAGAAGAGCCGTTGCCGCAATAAAAAGACAAGCCCCGATTCCCTGCACAACTGAACTGAAAATTTCTTCCCCAAGCGTATATTTCCTGATTTTTCGCTCGCGCTCATTCAACGCTTTTTCTTTTGCGATTCGTTTTTCTGCGCGCTTTTTAGCTTTTTCAGAACGCGCATAATCATCAGCCGCGTATTTTGCCCTAAGCCGCTCCGGATCATCCGCATATTGAATGTTAACTTCGCGGATTTTTTCTTCAGCTTCTTGTTTTATCTGTTTAATTCTAAGTTCTTTTTTTACTTTAAGCGACTTTAACGTTGAAAGGCGCACAGCTTTTGCAGCAATCTCATCTTCTCTTGTCATAAATTCCTCTATAAAAAAATTACTTTAACTCACTTCTATTATAACAATAGAAATGCCAAATGCCAAATTCATTGCAACAATCAATAAATACTTTTTTAATTTCTTTCAATCTGTTACATTAAAAATATGATTATTTCAACAGAAAAAACAGCTTTTTCTTTCGAGGTTTTTCCTCCAAAGAAAACAATGAATATCGAAACAGTTTATAATACACTTTCTGAAATAAGCGACATCAAGCCTGATTTTATCAGCGTAACTTACGGTGCCGGCGGAAGCGAAAACTGCGAAAATACACTTAATATTGCAAAAAGAATAAAAGATGTCTGCGGTGTAGAAAGCGCAGTTCACATGCCATGCATTAATATGAAAAAACAGGATGCCCAGTTTGTGCTGGAACAATTCCAAGAGGCAGGAATTGAAAATATTCTTGCGCTCAGAGGCGACAGAATCGAAGGGCGGGAACCTGCAAATGATTTTCTTTACGCAAGTGATTTAATAAAATTTATCCGGGAATTCAATGAAAAACGCACAGACGGAAAAAGATTCAAAATCATGGGAGCCTGTTACCCGGAATGCCATCCAAATTCTGCAGGCCCGATTGATGACCTAAAAAATCTAAAACGAAAAGTTGACGCAGGCGCAGAGCATCTTTTGAGTCAGCTTTTTTTTGATAACGAAAAATTCTACACATTCCTTGAACGCTGCCAGCTTGTAGGAATAAATGTTCCTATTGAAGCAGGAATTATGCCGGCAACAAATAAAAAATCAATCGAGCGAATGGTCAGCATGACAAACGCAGTTTTGCCAAAAAAATTCGTGCGGATGATGGATCGCTACGCAGACGAACCGGAGGCAATCCGAGACGCTGGAATCGCGTACGCAATCGACCAGATTGCAGACCTTGTAACAAATGGCGTGGACGGTGTTCACCTTTACACAATGAACAATCCGATTGTGGCAAAAAGAATCAATGAAGCCACAAGAAGTTTGTTTGAAGCAAAACCGATAAAAAAAGAACTCAAATAGGAAGGAAAAATATATGTTTGAAAAATTAACTCCCGGTCAAGAAATTGAAACAACAATCGTGCAGATAAGTGGCGACACTATATTTATTGATTTAAACGCAAAAAGCGAAGGCGTTATTTCCAGTGCAGAATTTGCGGATGCAGACGGAAATATTTCTGTAAAAGCCGGCGACAAAATCAAGGCTTTCTATCTTGGTGAAAAAAACGGAGAAAACCGATTCACAACAAAAATCGCAGGTCAATCCGCAGACGATTCAATGCTTGAAAACGCATTCAAAAATCATATTCCTGTAGAAGGTCATGTTGAAAAAGAAATCAAAGGCGGATTTGAAGTAACAGTCGGTTCTTCCCGCGCATTCTGCCCTTATTCACAGATGGGATTCCGCCAGAAAGAAGAGCCAGCGTATTTTATCGGAAAAACTCTTACTTTTATAATCCAGGAATACAAAGATGGCGGAAAAAAACTTGTCGTCTCAAATCGTAAAGTTTTGGAAGAAGAACACCAGAATCAACTTTCTGGACTTAGCAAAAAAATTGCAGTCGGCTCAATCGTTACCGGAACTGTAAAAAGTCTTCAGTCATTCGGTGCTTTTGTTGATGTTGACGGATTCCAGGCATTGCTTCCAATCTCAGAAATTTCTTTAGACCGCGTAACAGACATTTCAAAAGTTCTTGAAGTTGGACAAGAAGTAACTGCAAAAGTAATCAGCACAGACTGGGACAAAGAACGCGTTTCCATCAGCACAAAAGCATTGATAAAAAGTCCGTGGGAAACTGTAAACGAACATTTTTCAAAAGGACAAAAAATTGACGGAAAAATTTCCCGCGTAACAGATTTCGGTGTTTTCATCAACCTTGAAAGCGGAATTGACGGACTTGTTCATATTTCTGCACTTGGCGTTGACCGAAACACAAACCTTAAGAAAAAGTTCAGCGTCGGTCAGCCAATGTCTGTTGTAATAAAAGAAATTGATGCCGCAAACCGAAGAATTTCTCTTGTTCCAAGCACATCAAACGAACAGGATGAAGAAGCGAGCGAATATTTCAGCACCCACAACGATTCTGACGGCGAAACTTACAATCCTTTTGCCGCATTGCTAAAAAAATAAATCGGCGTACCAAAATTATTGACCAAAATACTCATAATTGTTACCTTTTGTTAAACAAAGAGGTTAACAATTATGAACAAATCAAATTCTATCGGCAAACGCGCAATTCTTGTTGCTCTGTTTGCCGCTTTTGTTTGCGCTGGATGTTTTATTCAAATTCCGCTTGCAGGTGGAGTTCCAATCGTAATTCAAGATATGATGGCAATGCTGAGCGGACTTATTCTTGGTCCAATCTACGGAACACTTTCAGTTTTTATTTTTCTTGTTCTGGGAAGTTTTGGACTTCCTGTTTTTTCGGGAAAAGGCGGATTTGATAAAATCTTAAACGGACCAACAGGAGGATTTCTTGTTGGCTATATGATTGCAGCGCTTGCAGGTGGACTTATAGTTCATTTTCTTGTAAAAAATCCTTACAAAGAAGTCCCGGCAGATGCGACTACAACAGAATTTTCTGCAAAAACCAATATTTTAAACTGGATTTTCTTTGCGCTTGCGGCAATTGTTGCCACAGTCGTATGTTTTGCACTTGGAATCGCAGGATTTCACCGTGTAAAGCCAGACCTTGAAATGTCAAAAGTTTTAAGCTATGTTTTAATTCCATTTATTCCAGGAAATATTATCAAGCTGATTATTATGATTCCGCTTGCTAAAAAACTTTACCCGATTGTAAAAAATTATTTGGCATAAAAATGACAGAACCAATTCTTCAAATAAAAAATGTCTCTCGAAAATTTTCAAATGTAGTTGCCTTAAAAGGCATTTCGCTGGAAGTTTTCCGCGGAGAATTTATTGTTGTCTGCGGAAGAAATGGTTCTGGAAAAAGCGTTCTTATGTCTTTGATTGCGCAGCTCGATGAACCGACTTGCGGGCAGATTTCCGTTCCAAAATCGGGAGTCGGGCTTGTCTTTCAGGATGCGGATGCGCAGATTCTTGGAGAAACTCCAGTTGAAGATGTTTCTTTCGGTCTGAAAAACCAAAAAATTCAAAAAAAAGAGATTAAAAAAAAAGTTGAGGAAACTTTAAAATCAGTCGGACTTTACGAACGTCGTTTTGCCCCGGCAAGACAAATGAGCGGCGGAGAAAAACGAAGACTTGCGGTTGCAGGAATTCTTGCAATGAACCGAGAAATCTTTATTTTTGACGAACCTTTTGCAAATCTTGATTTTCCGGGCGTTCAAAGCGTTTGCGAAATTCTAAAAAAACTAAAAGCTGCGCAAAAAACAATCATCGTTCTTACGCATGAACTTGAAAAAATTTTGGGACTTGCCGACCGATTTGTAATTCTTGATAAAGGCGAAATCAAATTTTCCGGAACTCCAGAAGAAGGTCTAAAACTTGATCTTAACAAATTCGGAATCAAAAATCCTTTGGAACGACCAAATTCGATTTCCGAACTTTTTTGGGGCAACAAATAAAAACAGAGCAACTAATGAAAAAAAATCCGGCGATTTTCAGCTATAGAAACGAAAATTCATTAATCCACAAAATTCCATGCGGAATAAAAATCGTTCTTATGCTTTTTGTAACGTTACGGACGTTCAGCAATTCTTCACTCTGGTTTAAAAACGAAAATTTTGTTCAATATATTCCATGGATTCGCACTTTTTTTTACTTCTTTTTTACCGCAATCTTCTTTTTTCTTGCAAAAACACCTTTTAAAAGTCTTCTCCGATTAAGATTCCTGCTTTGGATTGCAATACTTTTTTCCTCGGTTTCGATTCTTTCCCAAAACTACAGCGCACTTTTTTCAGATTTGCTTTATACTTTCAGATTTTTTGTAACGGCTTTGTTTTCCTTAATCGTTTTTGAAACAACTTCAAAACTTGAAATCATGGACACGCTTTGCGGACTAGAAAATAAAATCTGCAAAATAATTCCTTCATTTAAAAAATTGAATTCTGCAATGCTGCTTTCGATAACAATCACTTTTATCCCGGAAATTTTTTCAGAATGGAACAAAATCCGTACCGCAGCCACAGCTCGTTCCAGACTCAACAAAAAAGGTAAACCAAAATTTTCAATAAACGCAATAAATGCGCAAATAACTGCCCTCTTTCTGAATATGCTGCAATACGCGGAAGAAGTTCGCCGCGCCGTAACAAATAGAATTTCATAAAAAAAAACGATATAATAAAATTATGATTACAAAACATAATATGCAGATTTTACAAGAACTCGCCGCAGAACGAGGTCCTTTGTGCGTTGGCTTGGACACAGATCCATCGTATCTTCCAGAATCAGTTATCAAGGCTGTTGGCTCACCGGAAGAAGCAGTTCTTGCTTATAACAAGGAAATTATCCGCCGGATTGTAAGCGACAAAAGTGCCTGCTGCTGTAAAGTTCAAATCGCTTATTATGAGGCAATGGGCTTAAAAGGAATGAAAGTTTACGCAGAAACTTTAAAAGCCGTTAGAAACGCAGGACTTATTGCAATCAGCGACATAAAACGCGGAGATATTGCCGCAACCGCCGATGCTTATGCGCGTGCCCATTTTTCCGGCGATTTTGAAACAGACATAATCACAATCAATCCTTACATGGGTTTTGATACTCTCAGACCTTTTACAAATTATGCAGCCCCAGAAAAAGGTGGAAAAGGTGCTTTTGTACTTCTTTGCACCTCAAATCCGGGAATGACAGATATTGAACATCAGGAATTAAAAAACGGCGGACTTCTTTTGGAAAGAGTTGGAAACGAAATTGCAAACATAAACAATGAATTCAAATCAAATTATGCAGAACAGACTTGCGGCCCAATCGGAGCAGTTGTTGGCGCAACCCAAGAAAAAGACGCCCGCGAACTTCGCGACAAATATCCTGAAACATTCTTTTTGATTCCAGGTTATGGCGCTCAAGGTGGAGCTGCCCGAATCGCCGCAACATTGCTAGACAAATGCGGAGGAACAGTAAATTCAAGTCGAGGAATCCTTTGCGCATGGAAAAAAGATTCAGAACTCGCAGAAAAACGAGATTCAGGTTCTTTGAGCCTTGCAGATATTGCTGATTCAGCCGCAAAAAATGCCCTTTTCAGCAAACAAGATTTATTGAACGCAAAAGCGAATCTTTAGAAGATAAACTCCCGGTGCAAATAAAACAAACGCCGGGAATAAAAATTCTCCAAAATCAAAAATCAATCTAAAAGTTGAAAAAAATGAAATTTCTAAGTAAAAAAAATATTTTTGTATTTTCTATTTTTTGTTTGGCAAAATTGGCTCTTTCTGCGGAAACAGTTATTCTTCCAATTAATTCTGAAGAAACCGGATTTGAAACGCCTGTTGAAATTCCTTTTGAATGGAATGAGCATTGGTTCGGCGAAAATTCCCCGACAATTTACAATCATGGACTTGCAAAAATTGCCTGCGCGCTTTCAGAAGTTTCTTATGTAAACCTAAAAACTGATCCAGACTTGAACCAGTTAAAAAATGTCTACAAAAAATTAGGCGTTCCAGAAAAAAACATGGAATTTCATTATCAACTTGACTATAAAGCTCCTGGTCTTGAAAAAGATCAGGCCGCTTTCAGCATCGCCTCAAAAGAAATCAACAGCGCAAGAGGCAAACGTACGCTGATTTTTCTTACAATCCGCGGAACTCCATATTCTGCGCCGGAATGGATTTCCAACGCGAATGTAGCGGATTCAACGCACGAATCAACTTTAATTCACGAAGGATTTTTCCGCACTCAGACATTGATTCAAAAAGCACTGATTTATTATCTTTTAAAAAGAAAAATTGACCCGAACACAACTTATTTTTTAATCACAGGACATAGCCGAGGCGCGGCACTTTCAAATCTTCTTGGCGCACAACTCGCTGACCAAGGTTATTTTGACACGGAAAATATTTACGTCTACACTTTTGCAGCTCCAAATGTTTCCCAGCAAGAAAAAGTTACAGACCCAAAATACAATTTTATCTGGAACATCATAAATCCAGAAGACATAGTTCCAACCGTTCCACTAAAAATTTACAACAAAAAAAAGGAATGGAACTATGGAAAATTCGGCCAGTCAAAAGTCTTTGCAAATTATTGGAACACAAACCCTGAAATTTACACAAATGATTATATTCCAAAAGTAAACAAATATTTTTCTCAAATTATGCACCGTGAATATTATCCATTCAAAACTGGAACATATATTCCTTCTCTTGTAACAAGACTTCTTTCAACTTTGTATCCAAATGTAAATGAATACTACGATGCTCCAATCAGTCTTAGAACTCAAGGTGAAAAAATATTTTACAAAATTTACCCGGAAGAAACTGACCAAACAGAAAATTCTGCCACAGATGAACAAAAAATAGAAACAACCGCCCAATCTGAAAAAGAAACAAAAAAAGACCGCGGACTTTTTGCAACAATCGGAAAATCAATCAACAAAGCAACAGGAGGATTCCTTGATTATTCAGAATTTGCATTTTTCGACATGCACTGTTGCTCAAATTACCTAAGCTGGCTTCTTGCACTTGATGAAAACAAAGCTTTTTCCGACGCAAAAAGTAGCCGACTTGTAATCCATGGTGCTTATGAATGTGCAGTTTTTGATTGCCACGGAAATATGGTTCTAAAAATTGCTGACGGGCTTCCTGTAATAAAAAGCATAAGAATTCCGATTCTTGCTGTTCCATCTCCAACAGGAACTGTAATCGGATTTCCTTCAAGCCAAAGTTATTCTGTTGTAATCTACAAGGACAGTATTCTTCCAACGCCAATTCCGCTAAAAGTTGAACATTACGACGCAGAAGGATACATTACAGAAGTTTGCCCCAAAAAATATGTTTATCCGCACAAAGGAATCGCATACACATTTACAGTTGGAGAAGAAACTCTTGAGCAGGAAAAAATTTCTGCGGTCAAAAATAATTCAAAAATAACAAAAACACTTGTAAAAACTGGAAAACTAAAGCAACAAGACGTTTTCCGCATCCAACCGGAAGTTTCTGTAGACACAGACGGACTTTTTGAAGGTGGAATAAAAATCGGAAGCCGCCGCGTTCACGGTTCAGTGCTTACAGGACAATCATTAAGTGATTTAGGAAAATCAATCAACTTGAATTTTGGAATTGGCCACGAAGAAACTTTAATTAGCCGAACACTTTTAGATTTTTCCATGAACGGAAAATTTCTTTGGGCTTTCTCGGACATAGAAAACGGCGACCACAGATTTAATTTTGTTCCAGAAGCCAGAATTTCCCTGGAATTCAAGCCGCTCCGAAGATTTTCAGTTTTTATTTCCAGCGTATTTGATTTTCATATTGATAATTTCAACGACACAGCTTTTTATAACGAAGTCCGCGATAATAATTTTGGAGCAATTTCATTTTCAGATTCCGTTGACCTTCATCCGTCAATAAGATTCGGAATACGTTTTTAGATTTTGCAAGCAAAATTTTAAAGTTTGCCTTATATTCAAGAAAGATTATATTTATAGTATAATTTTAGATTGAATTTCGAGTTTTTATAAATTCAACCTACAAAAAATTAATTTTAAGGAAACTGAAAAATGAAACAAATCACTGACTGCAATGGCATTCCATATCCCGTTTTTACCACAGGAACTGTAGCTTCTTGCGAAAGCGTATCCGGCTCAAAACCAGACGGCTCCGTATTTTGTCTAAAAATAAACACAATCGGCGAAAACGCGCGAATGCCGCTTCCAGGTCAGTTTTTTATGCTTCGTTCAGAAAAAAGCCAGCAGCTTTTAGCGCGCCCAATCAGCGTTTTTCATGCTGAAAAAACTTCTTGCGGCGCAGAAATCTCTTTTCTCATCCTGCTAAAAGGAAGAGGCACAAAAGAACTTTGCACACTTGATGCAGACGAAAAAATTCAGATTCTCGGACCGCTCGGAAACATTTTCCCACGCCCGGCAGATTCAGCTTCCACAAACGCAAAAAGCCAAAAAGTTCTGATTGCCGGCGGAGGAATCGGCGTTGCCCCAGTCGCAAATTTCGCCGAATCACTTCCACCAAAAACTTACGACTTTATCGCCTCGTTCAAAAGCGGCTCCTACGGACTCGAAAATATTCATCCAGAAAAACTCACAATCACCACAGATGACGGAAGCGTCGGACTGCACGGAATGATTACAGCCGCAATCGATGCAGAAAAAATCAAAAAAGGCGGATATTCAGCCGTTTACGCATGCGGTCCAGCCCCAATGTTAAATTACATCAAAACCATCTCAGAATCCGCCGGCGTTCAATGTTGGCTAAGCATGGAATCCCGAATGGCTTGCGGCGTCGGAGTTTGCCTTGGCTGCGTAATTCCAACCACAAAAGGAAATCTTCGCTGCTGCAAGGACGGTCCAGTTTTCGACTCAAAAATTCTTTCATTCCCAAAACCAGAACCTTCAAGAATAAAACCAAAATTGAACGGGGAAAGCCTTCCCCTCGTCGGCACTTCGTTGCCTCCTACCCCTTCTCCTAAGGGCGCTGCCCCTAAAACCCCGGATTTATCCGTAACAATAAATGGAATCAAGTTCCAAAATCCGCTTATCGGTTCTTCTGGGACATTCGGATTCGGAACAGAATATGCGCCAATTTTTGATGTAAACAAACTTGGCGGAATCGCCTCAAAAGGTCTCACCCTTGAACCACGGCAAGGAAATTCTAGAATCCGCGTTTGGGAAACTCCAAGCGGCCTGATGAATTCAATCGGACTTCAAAATCCAGGAATCCCTCACTTTATAGAACACGAACTTCCTGAAATGCTAAAATTAAAGCCAGTTGCAATAGCAAATCTTTCAGGTTCAAGCCTAGAAACTTATGTGGAAGGCGCAAAACTTCTTGAAAAAACTCAAGTTCCTGTAATCGAACTCAATATTTCATGCCCGAACGTAAGCGCCGGCGGAGCCGCATTCGGAATGAGCTGTTCTTCCGCAAACACAGTTGTAAGCGCAGTCCGTGCTGTAACAAAAAAACCGCTTTGGGTAAAACTAACGCCGCAATCGCCAGAATTGAACCAAGTCGCACTTGCATGCATTGATTCTGGCGCAGACGCAATCAGCCTCTGCAATTCTTTCCAAGGAGTTGCAATCGACGTTGAAACAGGCCGACCAGTCTTTGACAAAATCAAAGCTGGTTTTGGCGGGCCTGCCGTGCGCCCAATCGCCGTCCGATTAATTTACGAGCTTTATGAATCAATAAAAAATCTTCCACAAGAAAAGCAAGTTCCAATTATTGCAATCGGTGGAATCTCAACATGGTCAGATGTGATTGAATTTGTTATGGCCGGCGCAACCGCTGTAGAAGTCGGAACAAACACATTTGCAAACCCATTCACAATGATTGAATGTATCAACGGAATTTCCGCATACATGCAGCGCAAAGGAATTCAAACCTTGGAAGAAATCAGAGGAATTGCTCACTAAAAGAATTCTCCGCAAAATGACATTTTTTTGCGAAAATGTCAAAATGACACTTTCGCAAAAATTGTAAAAATGTTACATTTAGCTTATGAATACATTGGTCGCATTGTGTGCCGTTGGCGCAGAAAAAATTCTTGGAAATGAAATTAAACATCTTGGTTATAAATTAAAGGACAACGCTCCTGGCCGCGTTATTTTTGAAGGCGATAACAACGCAATGTTCAAATGCAATCTTTGCCTTCGCACAGCAGACAGACTTTTTCTTCAGATGGCATCTTTTGACGCAGAAGATTTTGATCAGCTTTTTGACGGAGTTTACAATATCCCTTGGCAAGATTTCTTTAAAAAAGATTCAAAAATTACTGTAGATAAAGTTCGTTGCTACAAAAGCAAATTAAATTCCGAACACGCAATTCAGTCAATTGTTCAAAAAGCGATTTATCAGAAACTTACAGAAAAATTCAGAATGTCTTCAATGCCAGAAACCGGAAATGAATCAAATATCCGCGTTTACATGGATCAAAATATCGCAATGATTCTTCTTGATTTGTCAGGACTTCCGCTCCATAAACGTGGCTACCGCGTAGACGGAGGAATTGCCCCTTTACGGGAAACAGTTGCCGCTGTCCTTTTACAGGAAATGATGTGGCGCCGAAAAACTCCGCTGCACGATCCATTCTGTGGCTCAGGAACTATTGCGATAGAAGCGGCTCTTTACGCATATAATGTCGCGCCTGGATTTGGACGCAGATTTGCGCTGGAAACTCTGCCTTTTTACAACAAAGCAAAAGCAGACGAAATACGCAAACAAGAAGCAGAAAAAATCCGCACTGATGTAGAAGTCAGAATTACCGGCTCGGACATTTCTTTTGAAGCAGTTGAACGCGCCAAAAAAAATGCAGAATACGCTTGTGTTATGGCAGGCCGCGCCCTTCAGTCGATTGGAAGTGACGCAAAAATCATCCGCCCGGATTTTGTTCAGGCCGACTTCGCAGAACTCAGCGCACCTTATGAATCAGGTTTGATTCTTTGCAATCCACCTTACGGCGAACGTCTTGGCGACGAAGAACAAGCCGCAGAACTTTACAAGAAAATGTCAGTTCTATGGCAAAATTTTAAAGGCTGGGAATTTGGAATCATAACAAGCCACAAATCCTTCCAGGAAAATTTTGGCCATTACGCAAACAGCCTAAAAGACATCAAAGCCGGAAATTTGAACACAACATTTTACAGATACACAAATTATTTGCCAAAAGCAAAATAAATTCAGCAAATAAAAAACTGCACAAAAGGAAATTTTAAAACCAATGGCTACAGTTGTTGAACACGATAAAAGACGGGAAGAAATTCTTGAACGCTCGCTTGACGTTTTTATGGACGAAGGTTACGAAGATGTAACGTTCCAAAAAATCGCCGACCGCTGCGGAATTACGCGCACAACTTTGTACATTTATTTTAAAAACAAACGTGAAATTTTTCTGTTCAGCATAAAGCAGTTTCTTTCAACTTTGGAAGATGTTCTTATAAAAATTGCCACAGATACAACAATTTCAACAGAAAAAGTCTTAAAATCAATGCTGAAATTTATCCTTGAAAAATGCGAAGAAAACCGAAAACTTTTTGCAGTTCTTTTACCATATTTGGTTCAACTACAAAAATCTGGAGTAAATACAGAAGAACGAGTTTTGCGCAGAATAATCCGGCTTCAGCATCTTTTGAATTGTGTTATAATCCGCGGAATCCGCGCTGGAGAATTCAAAAAAGTAAGCGTAAAATACGCAAATGTAATGCTTTATTCTCTTTTGGAATCGGCAATCTTTAAAATTTCAGTTTTGAACGCAAAAGATATTTCTGACTGCTACGGTGCAGCTGAACTTGCAGTAAACGGACTACTTATCAATTAATCAGAATAATCCAAAATCAGCGAATAATCTTTTTCAGAATTGATTTTTGCAGATTTGCTGTTTGTTATTCCAGTATCTGAAAAATCGTAAGTTTCATCATCCGAGGCAGTTGAAGTCACCGTAAAATAATCAATATATTCATCATCACTTTTTACTGGAATTTCACGCGGCGCAGTCCATTGAACAGTCGTATAACGCAATGGAGAATCTTCTTCATCTGGATTTTGATATTTTTTGCTAACAAGCTGACAAACAACGCCTTTTAATACAATTTCTTTATTAAAATAATTTGACGTTAAAATCATTCGCAATAAAACCGGCGTTGTATCCGATGTATAACTTGCACCAGTTGCCGCCAATTTAAAGACTGTAGAATACTCACCGTCTTTTGTGCTGACCGCAAGCCCAAGATTATATTTTGAAAAATCACTTTCTGTGGGCAAGGTAATTGAATCACTTGGGTTTCCTTCGGCAGGAACCAAAGCAAGAGTCGCAGTTTCCGCATCATAAGAAAAGTAACATTCGTCACTGGAAAGAACAGGTTTTGGATCATCTGTATAAATTGGCGCATTTTGAGTAAGTTTTACAGCATCCGACCATTCGGTTGTTTTGTACGAGCCGTTCACTTTAAATCTTGCCATATATTGATAATCCCTATTATCAAAAACAAGATTGTCTTCAAATATATAAGATGCGTTTATGTTTTTTGAGGCTGGAATTATCTGCCCTATATTAAAAATATCTTTATAATCATCTCTTCTGAAAATATTAACATACGACATTCCTTCAACATATGGAACAGAAACATTTATCCGCATTGAATCTTCAGATTTTCTTACATCGATTATATAATTATCGTTATTATCATCCGTGCAGGCAGCAAAAGAAAAACAAATTGCCAGCGCAAAAATCAAATTTAAAACTCTTTTCATAAAAAAGACCTCTCCGATTTTATCGGCATTTTTTACGAAATTCTTTAGGCTGCGTTAAAAAACAAAATGTTTCAGAAGCAGCCTAAATTCAATCAAAAAACTATTGCAAAGCGTAAACCGCAACTGTTTTTGTAGCAATTGTAACAACAGAACCGTCCTCAAGTGGCAAAGAATTTTCTGCAAATTGCTTGCCATCTGTAACAAGTCTCCAAGTTCCTTTTCCATTGAGTTCAAATTTCACATCTGAAGTAAAAGGATTTGCCACAACAACGATTTTTTTCCAACTATCACCGCATTTACTGCCATCAAGTTCCCATGCAAGAACTTGTTCAGGAAGCCCAGCCGCTTTGTTGTCAATAAACCTCAAAACTTTTTCACATTCTTCACCGGTAGAAAGCCTGAACGCCGGATGCTCTTTTCTAAGCTTGATAAGATTTTTTACGTAATTCACAACATCTTGCTTTGCGGCACAACGTTTCCAGTCAAGATTATTTATCCTGTCACAAACATTATAAGTATTGTGCAAAATAAAATGTCTTCCGTCGTCAGAAATTCCATATTCATAAAAAATCTGTTTTGTAGCTTTTATATCTTCTGGAACTTCTTTTGAACGGCAGAATTCCATTCCTGCATGCAAAATCGGATAACCTTCCGCAAGAACCACCAGCGAAATTGCCATTTTTTGCATTTGGTCTAGATATTCTTCCGGCTTATCCTGCTCAACCATAAAAAGTTTATCACGTAACGTAATATTATCGTGAATTTCAGTGTAATTTACCGAAAGCCAAGTTTCTTTACCCCATGGTTTTGGAGCTGCAGTTCCTTCAATTTTTTCAAACTGAATCTGAGGATGTTTTGTAGCGCCAACAATTCCAAATTTTACAGCCTCGCGACCACTTCCGTCATGAACAAAACCTTTTTGCTTGTCATCAAAAATCGGACCTTTGATTCCGCAACGCATTGCATCATTAAAAAAACCGATTCCATTAAGTTTTTCACAATTAACCTGCGAAGCTCCGTCAAATTTTCCAGCACGATACATATCCCAACCTTCGCCATAAATAAGAACATCTGATTTTATTTTATGCAAAGCATCATGGATTGCGTTCATTGTCACAACATCGTGCAGCCCCATCAAATCAAAACGGAAACCGCAAAGTTTGTATTCTTTAAGCCAAAAACAAAGCGTGTCAACCATATATTTTCTGAACATTGAATGTTCACTTGCTGTATCTTCGCCTGCGCCGGAATATCCTTCAACCCTATAGAAATATCCAGGAACGCTAGTTCCAAGCCCCTGATGAATTCCGTCGTTCACATGATTGTAAACAACGTCCATAATTATTCCGATTCCAGCATCTGCATAATTTTTTATAAGCTGCTTAAATTCTTTTATGCGGACAGAACCATCATACGGATTTGTTGAATAAGAACCTTCAACGCACGCATAGTTTTCTGGATCATAACCCCAGTTAAAACTGCCGAATAGAATTCTATTTTTAACAATCGGGTCATTTACAGTTTTTTCATCAACACTTCTAAAATCAAAAACAGGAAGAAGCTGAACATGCGTAACCCCCAAAGATTTTATGTGATCAAACCCAGTTGGAACGCCATTGTAAGTTGTTCCAGTCTGAGCCGCGCCCAAAAAAGTTCTTTGAATTTTCTTGTCGCCATTCCAGTCTGGACTAGAAGTAATATCCGCAATATGCGCTTCATAAGCAACAACATCACTAGGACTTTGAACAACAGGAACTTTTACAGAATCCCAGTCATCTGGATTTGTACGGCTCATATCAACAACCATTGAACGTTTTCCGTTCACGCCGCAAGCCTTTGCATACGGATCAGAAGAAATTTGCTCAACACCATGAACTAGAACTGTGTACAGATAATATTTTCCGTGCAAATCGCCCTTTACAGTTGCTTCCCAAACGCCAAGTTTTCCTTTTTCAGAAAGTTGCTTCAGCTCAATTGTTTTTTCAGCCGCAGAATTTTCACCATCCGCAAACAATGAAACAGAAACCGCTTTAGCAGTCGGCGCCCAAAGCCTGAAAGTTGTTCCAGATTTTTTATAAATTGCCCCTAGTTCAATATCAGTGTGATATTTTTCTTCAAATTCCTTTGAATCAAAATACCATTCGAGCGCACCAGTATTTTTTCCTCCGCTGCATTTGCTGTTCATTCTTCCGCTTTTTATAAGATTAAAAAGGTAATCTTTTTTATGCTCCGCACCGCAGAATTCATTGTTCAAATTTTGTTTTACAAACGGAAAAGTAATCCATTTTGAAGGAGTTCCAAATTTTTCAAAAGAAAAATGTTTTTCATCTTTGTTTTTGTATTTTGCTGACGACAAAATCTCGTATTTTTCATTCGGTTTAATTTTAATTTCGTTCAGCGTAAGTTCCGGGAAATTTTCCAGCGATTCAGGATTTTCTACAATCCATTTTACAGCACAATGATAAGAATCACCTTTGCGCTTAATCTGAACATCAAAAATCCAGCCATTTCCAAACGGAAGAGCCGCTTTTGCTTCCTTACAGTTAGCAGGAAGACAGGGACAGAATTTTATTTTTTTCTGGACAAGCTGCGGATGGAAACCAAGCAAATCCATCGCGATATTTCTATTGAATTCCGCAACCGACCAAGCCTGGCTAAATGTTCCAGAAAGTTTAGGATTTCCATTTGAATCTGGTCTTGCGTGAATATTTTCGCTCAATGAACCAGCACAACCGAATTCCTGAATCATCTTAGAATAATTCTGCAAAATTGCAGCTGCCTTTTCACCAAGAATTCCATTTGAACTCAGAACGCTTGCTGTAATATATGCGCCCGTGTTCCATTCCCAAATTGTTCCATTATGATAAGCCGCATCTTTGTGATACCATTCTGGATTTTCGTGCTCTGGATGGAACAACGGATCTTCCGGACTTAAACTGTAAAGACCAAAAGGATTAACAAGCTCACGTTCAACATTTTTAATAATGCTGTCCGCAACTTTTTTTTCAACAAAATATTCTTCCGGGCGTAAATCCAAAACAGAAGGAATCATAAACGTAAAAAGCTGATTTGGACGAACGCGCATATCTTTTATCCATTCGCCATAACCACCTTCCGGCAAACAATCTGCCAGCGCATTGCAATCTTTGTTCCAGAAATATTCCAAAAATGATTTTTTTACTCTTTCAGCAATAAAATCATAGCTATCGGCCTTTTCATTATTGCAAAGCAACCGTTGCATTTCGGCACCAATTTTTAACGCGTTAAACCACAAAGCCTGAACATCATTTGCACGATTTCCACGCGGAGAAAGTGGCTCGTTTCCTTCAATCCGTGCATCCATCCAAGTATCAGCATCTGCATGCATAAGAAAACCGTGTTCATCACAACGATCCATTTCTGCAAAAAGTGCAATATTCACTGTATTTTCAAGCTGATTTATAATCGAAACATCACCAGAATACTGAACATATTCCCACAGAGCGCGGATGAACCACAAAGTTCCGTCCGCTGTATTGTAAATCACATCTTTTTCATCGCGGTAACGATTCGGAATACGTCCATAAGTCGGGCTATCTTTGTTCAAATCCTGAAAATCCGCAAACCCCAAAAGAACATCTTTTGCTTCTTCAAAACAACCAGAAACTAAAAGCGTTCCACACAAAGAAATAAATGTATCGCGCCCCCAATTATCCCTGAACCAAGGAAGTCCAGCCCAAATTCCACGGTAATTGCTTCCATGGTCTTTTGTAGCAAGCTGCCATGCGCTGAATCTTGCCCACTGAATTGACTCATTAAATTTTTTGTCGCCAAAATCCGCATTGAATTTGCCAAGAAAGTCATCAATCTGTTTTTTATGGGCAATAATTCCCTTTTCTTTTGCAAGACGAACCGCTTTTTCAATTGCAGAATTTTCATCCGCCTCAAAAGCAACATACCAACCATCCGCGGAAAATGGCTCCTGAGAATTTTCAGAATTCTGCTGTTTTTTACAAAGAATCAAATCTTCATTTTTTGTGGAAAAATCAAAATCAAAAACAGCCGCAACCGCAACACCTTTATCTGAACTTATTACTTTTACGCCGCCACAATTTTTTTCAGACCAAACTGAATCCGATTTTATCTGCTTAGCAAGCTCTTCTCGGTTACTTTTTGATTCAGTTCCTTCAAGCGGCAAAGATTCTTCAAGAAGCATTGTCGGGGCAACATTTAGAATTCCAACCTCAGAATTTGAATTCAAATAAAAAGCCTGCTCTTCCAAAAGCAAAGCCGCTTCAATAAATGATTTTTCAAAAACAGATTTAAAACCATACGGAAAAACTTCTGTAAAAGCTGCCTCAGAAAGTTCCTTTCCACAACTAGTAAATCCGCTCAAAAATTTCGTGCTTCCACGGAAATATCCATTTTCATTATTTTTTTTACTAAACAAAAACTGGAAATAACCATTTTTTCGGTCAGTCCAGGCGATACGTCGGCCAGAATCAGCCATTACCTTGATAAGCATAACTCTATTAGTCTACACGAACAAAATCAGTTAATCAAATCCTATTTAAAATACTGTTATAAAAACAAATCAAAATAATACAAAACTGGCAGATTCTATCCTAAAACTTCAATCTAAACCGATTCCAGCTGATATAAGTTTTTTGTCCAGATTGCGGTAATATTTTTTGTAAAGCCATGGATGCAAGCCTGAATACTTTTCACCGATTTCCGGAGAAGCAATGTTTTCATCCGCAGCTGTTTTTTCTATATAATATGAACCGTTGATTTTCCAGCCGTTTAAAATTCCTATACTGATTGCACTTGTTGGACAACCGAACGAGCAGCATGTGCACATTGTGCAGTTATAACCAAATTCAAATTTCGTTCCATTAAAGGAAATATTATTCAGCGGACAATTTTTTACACACTTCTGACATTTCACGCATTTTTTCATGTCAACTTTTAAAGAAAACGGTGCAGAAAGCGGATAATACAGCCATTCGATACGGACAAGAGGAACCCAAAATCTTAAAATCGGATTTATATGAACCTTGTCAATTTTGCCTTGCTGAATTTCCCTGCACGAAAGTTTTGCATAAGCATTTGCATAAAGCCATTCGCGTTTAACCATTTCCGGTGTATGTCTAAAAATCATATTGTAAGGCATTACATAATGGCGGTCAGAAACAAATTCAAATCCTTTTTTTTCCATTTTTGAAATAAGCCGCTGCGAAGAAAATTCATTTATGTACAAACCTTCTCCGCTGGTTTTAAATACAAACGCTTTTTTTGGAGTTTCCAGTTTTGGCAAAAGACTTATAAAATCATCAAATGGTTTTGGAATATTAAATCCATAAACAGGATGCCCAAAACCAATCAAATCAAATTCATTCAGGTTTGGAAAAGGCTGAAATTCAAATTTTGAAGAATCAGCAGGAACTTTTTTCATTTTTACGTCATAAATTGTGGTTTCATATTCTGAAAGATTTTTTTTGTACAGATCCGCAACCAGACGAGTATTTCCTGTTCCGCTAAATACGTAAATTACAGCCTTTTTCATATTTCAAGCCTAAAGTTTTTCCACCGGCACAATCATATCATCATCTTCGTGCTCATCATAAGGATAAACATTATTTTCTTCTGATTTTGAATGAGTATCATACCAAACCTGCGCATAAAATGGAATTTTCGCAGAAACTTTATCAAAAGACCATTTTGAAAGTGCCTCGCAACATTCCGGACACCAAAAACCGCCCTTAAGAATTGTAAACGGCTTGCTTTCAAAAATATGACCGTTGTGGCATTTCCAGGTAATTTTTTTGTGCAGATTTCCTTTTTCCATTGAAGCAGAAACGACTTCTCCTCCGCGGAATTTTGCTGCAACCTTCAAATCTTCCAAATCAATTTCAGAATCTGGCTTTGAATCATCATAACCGTGGTCAAGTTTATATTTTTCAGCTTTGGATTCGTCTTTTAATTCGCCGTAGTCAATTGAACCTTCTAGAGTTTGCCCTTTTGCAAGCACCGGAAATTCTTTCCAAGTTTTTGGTTCTGCGTCAAATGCTTCTTTTCCGCCAAAAAATGCGTCAATTCTGCCTTTTTTACCAAGCTTAACCCAATTCATTGGAGCATTGCTGTTTTTCAAAAGGCGTTCAATAGCCAATTTTCTGATAAGAACTGACGGAACTATGCGGCCAAACCAATAATACCACAATTCTTTACGCATTCTCTGCCAATAATCCGCGCTGCTTTCTGTGCGGTAGTTCAACCATTCATCCAAAATGTGGCTGTCTGTATACCAAACCCCATGAAAATTACGAGGAATATTCCAGTATGGCTCAAAGAATTTTTCTGCGCCTGCGCCCATCAATGCAAAACCAGAATTAAACGTTTCATATCCAGTTTCTCGGCAAGACACTCCACCACCAATATTGTAGTCATTCTTCCAGAATCCATTTAGTTTTCCGTCCAAATCACGTTCAACAAGATTTTGAATACACAAACCAGAATCCCGGTCAGTAATCCATTCAAGTGGAGCATTCCAGCAAGTATGAAACATCAGTCCGTCATTCATATTATTTGCCAAAAAATATTTATGGTAAACCGCGGTCTGACGCAAAACAACCCAGTTCGGCAAATCACTTTCCAGAACATAACGTTCACCTTTGATTTTTGCCGCAGAATAATAATCATACGCAGAAGACATTACAGGGTCGCCCATTCTAGCCCACATATGCTTATAATTTCTGTTTCCATAAACGGCAACCGTAGAAATGTGAACCAGCTTTATTTCTTCAGCGCGCCCACTGTTCATAATTGCATCAACAATATTTTTTGTGCCGCCAAAATTCGTTCTGACAGTATTCTCAGGATTATGATCAGCTTTTGGAGGAATAACCGCACCGCAGTGAATCACGTAATCAGCCCCAGAAACAAGCTGCTCAACATCATCATAATTTCCAAGGTCGCCTTTTACAATCGTAATTCTGCCTCGACCTTTTCGCAAAAGCTGCTTAAAAAATGCCCTATAATGCCTTACATGATTATATACAAAAAGTCGCAATTCAAAGTTTTTTTCAGAATTTAGCAAATGGGCAACAACTTCACCACCCATTGCTCCATCTGCGCCGGTAACAGCAATTACAGTTTTCTTATTTTCATTCATATTTTAATTATTACTCTGTCTGTAGTTTTCGTAAAGCAAAACACCAGCTGCCACAGAAACATTTAAACTATCAATTTTTCCACAAGTCGGAATTGAAACAATTGTGTCACATTCTGATTCAAGAAGCCGGGCAATCCCCGAACCTTCACTTCCCATAACAATCACAGAACGAGACGAAAATTTTAATTTTGTAACATTTTCTCCGTCAGCATCCGCACCATAAGACCAGAATCCATTTTCTTTTAGCTTTTGAACCGTTCTAACAAGATTATTTACAACAGCAACAGGAACCCAAGCAACAGAACCAGCTGAACTACGGGCAATAACCTCGTTTGAATCAACATCTTTTATTCCGCGGCGCTCCGGCAAAACCACCAGACTTGCGCCAAACTGATCGCAACTTCTTATTATCGCGCCAACATTATGAGGATCAGTTATTGAATCCAAAACTACAACAACCTGCCGTTCATCCTCTGGTTTTGCTTTTGCAGCGTTCAACCATTCATCAAAATCAACAAGATTCGCGGATTTTGCGTTTTCACCGCTTACACAAAGAACAATCCCGCGGTGTTCACGGCTAGTTTCCGGCAAAGTTTGAACCATGCGGTCAAGGGTCTTGTCATCAGCCTGCGAGCAGGAAATTTCAGCTTCTTTTGCAGTCGCAAGAATTTTTTTTACGCGCGGCCCAATCTTGCTGTAAACAATACTCATTCCACCGCCCGCATTATTTTTTCCGGCAGTTTCTTTAGCTTTCAGAACGCGCTCTTCTATCGCATGAAAACCAGTAATAATTTTTTCAGCCATCTTATTCTATTCACCAAAAACGCTGCAATCATCTGCGCCAAAAAATTTAAAAAACAGACTTTTCAGCGCAAATTTCAATTATTTACCGCAGCATTTTTTATATTTTTTGCCGCTTCCACATGGACACGGATCATTTCTACCGATTTTTGCGCCATCACGTTTTACAGTTTCAGGAATAATATTTCCGGCAACATATTTCCATTCGCCATTAATCTTCTTAAAACCAGCAATCTCATGATGATGTTCAACAAGATGTTTCATTGTGTAATCGGCAATAAATTCAACAACACCTTCATCATCTTTTTCTTCCGTTCTAATAATATGCAAACCTTGCCAAATTGACTGGCGGCTCCAATCTTCAGTAGCCTGTTTATCAATATCAGCAATTCCTTCGCCTTCTTCGCAAGAATCTACAATAAAATCAATCTCATGTGTAACATAAGCCGAATAACGAGCGCGCATTAACGCTTCCGGAGTAGCAGCTTTTACAGTTCCTTTAATAATTGGTTCACAGCATTCACTGTATTTTTTTCCCGAACCACAAGGGCAATTTTCAATTTTTTCACTCATAACCTAAATATACCAAAAACATTCATTGTTAGCAATTATCGGGCGTTCCCGCTGACACGCAGCGGTCTGGCTTTTCAGGGTTCGCCGACTAGCCGCAGCTCATAGTTTTTCACCTTCGGTTCAAAACTACTGCTACGCAGCCCTTACAATCCGTAACGCACAAAAATTTCTTCAAAAATAAACTCACTGATTTTTCTTTTTATATCCGCAGTCGCAATATGGACCACCAGAAGCAAGCGTATATTTTCTTACAAAAACAGAAGTTCCACCGGCATCGCTCATTGTGTAATCAAACTTGCACATCGCAGGAATGTATTCAGCAAGTCCAAGCTCCTTCATTAACACACAAATTCCACACTTAGAAAATCTTGCCTCATAACCGCTTCCATCTTCATAAAGAAAAAATTCCTTGTTCCAAGAATAAGGATTTCTGTCAGCAGCCTTAAAAGCCGCGGAATCCTTCATCCTTTGAATATCTTTTTCAGAAAATTTATTTTTTCCGGCTTTTCGGCAAAAAGCCTTCATAACCGGAGTCATCATCGCTTTTGAATAAAATTCTGTCATTTTTTCAACATCTGGACGTTCTTTCATGCTCAAAATAAATGCCGAAAAAAGCGCGCAGTTTACTATATTCATTTTAAAAATATCTTTTTTCTCAAATTCTGGAATTTTAGCGATTATTTCTTTATATTTAATTTTTGCATTTGCCTTTATTTTTTTTGCCTCGCAAGAATCAAGCCCCACAACACAAGACAACTGTTTTCTAAATGAATTTCCAAACAAAAACCACATTCCAAGTGGCATTCCGACATATTTCATTTTTTCCTCCCGCTTTATTTATTCCGCAAAATCTGGCTCTTCAAGTTTCATCCATTGCCAGACAGTTTTATCTTCCTGCCCGATTCGCCAGAATGCAATTTTGTTCACATTGAAATTTTTGTAAAGCCGCATTTTTGCAACCGTTGAATAAGCATCCTCAAACCAAAAATTTGCCTTAACTTTCATTGTCACTTCAACATTTGGAATGTCGTTTATATAAATAACTCGCCCGGATTTATATTCATCAATAATCCTGTTTACGCCTTCAAAATACCAGGCCTGCGCAGGTTTTTCATTCGCCCAGCTTCTTCCGTAAAATGGCAAACCCATAACGAGTTTTTCCTGCGGAATTACTGTAACCGCATAATCAACAATTTTTTCGCACCAATTCATAGAAGCAATCGGACCTGGCTGGCTTGTTGACCAATGCTCATCGTAAGCCATAATCATAACTCTGTCTGCCAGCACTGCAATTTTTTCATACGGAAAAACATCATCGCTAATCGTTTTTACACGAGCCGGAACACAAACCGTAAACATTTTTCCAACTTTTTTACATTCATTTTTAAGTTTTTCAAGGAAATTCAAAAAATTCTGCACATCTTTTCCGGGAATCAGTTCATAATCAACATTGATTCCGTCAAAAGGCTCCGCGGCTTGCATAATTTCTTTTATCATTTTGTCTGTAATTCCAAAATTTGGATCAAGAACAAAATGTGTCAGGCTTCTGCTGTCGCAAACAAGAACAAGATGAACTCGTCCCGGAAAATTCGCAAGTTTGCTTCGGTCTGGAACATTTGTAAGATTTCCGTAACAATCAACATCCGTGGCAAAAAATCCAACATCAGTTAGCGGCAAATCATTATCAAATTCGTAAAAGCGGCTTTGCATAACCCAGCCCCAAATCTCCTGCATTTCAACAGGCTCACCCGAAATTGATTTTTGTCTGTACGCAGTTTTTCTTTGATTTTTCAGACTTTCTAAAGTTTCCTTGTTTTTTGCAGAAACGCTAAAAATTGCACAAAAAATAAGCAAAATTGAAAAAAATTTTTTCATAAAGCAAAATCCATTTTATTGTTCAAAAATTTTATACATCGGCTCTTCGTTCGGATGAAGTTCAAGAACGTGCTTTTCACATTTTAAAACTTCGCTTGGCTCGTGCGTAACATGAAGAAATGTTGTTGTTCCAAGCTCCGCAATAAGTTCAAGCAAATCAAGCGTTTTTTGGCGCATCTGCTCATCCAGACCGTGGCAAGGTTCATCAAGAATCATTATTGGCGGACATTTTACCGCACCACGAAGAATAAGAATCGCGCGCTGCTCACCATAACTCAAATCGCCAAAAGATTCTCTGTCGCGGCCTTCAAATCCACCAAGTTTTAACCATTCTTCTGCAGCAGCTATTTCTACATCAGTTGGAATTTCATACATTCCTATTGAATCGTGGAATCCACTTATAATCACATCCCGCAAAGAAGTTCCGCCCAACATTCTGTATTCAACATGAAGCCGATAAGAAACAATTCCAAGCCTATGTTTTATTTCCCAGATTGTCTCGCCTGAACCGCGCGGTGCGCCAAAAATTTTTATATCGTTGCTAAAAACCTGCATATTGTCGCCAGTAATAAGCTCAAGCAAAGTTGTTTTTCCAGAGCCATTTGAACCACGGATAAGCCAATGCTCGCCGCGCTTTAAAGTCCAGCTCAGATTGCGCAGAACTTTATGGTCATCCCAGCCAACGTTTACATTGTGCATTTCAACAAGAATATCATTTTCCGGCTGATAATTTTCAACGCCCATTACAATATTTACTTCATTGCTGAGTTTTTTTACAGTTGCGGAAAATTTTTCGTAATTCGCCTTTCGATTTTTTTCGTTTTCCTTGTTTTTTTCTTCTACAATTTTTTCGTAATCAGATTTTTTTCCGCAGAAAGAGATTTTTCCATCTGTAAATTCAATGACATTTGTAATTGCGGCAGGAATTTCAACATAACGTTCCATACTCAAAATTATCCGTGGAAAAGTTGAGTCATTTTTGTTGTCGCTTAACTGTTTGCTTGCAATTGTGTCAAAAAAATCCAGCAAAATCCCACGGCTTTCCGCATCAAGCCCCGCAAACGGATCGCTTAAAAGCAAAAGTTTTTTTCTGGAAACTAGTGCGCGCGCAAGAAGAGTCCGGCGGATTTCACCTGTTGACATATATTTTATGCCGCGGTCAAGAATTTTTTCCACGCCGCAAAGTTTTATCTCCGGATAAGCGTCCAGTTCACCGCAAACAGAAGGCGGTTCAGAACCTTTTTTTATTTTTCCAACAACGCCTTCCGCAATAAAAATGCGTCCAGTTCGTCCGTGATCAACTCCACCTTCCACAAATTCGCTTTCATCTTCGTCACGTTCTTCTTGAATAATTCGTGCCGCACGCTCCAGCGAAACAGATTCAACGGAATCTTCAAAAAGATTTGAATACAGCGGAACTTCTTTTTCATCTTTTGGAAGATTCGGAACAATTTTTGAGCCAAATCCTCCATCCAAAGCCTGAAGAAAATCTGCTTTTCCACCGCCATTCGGACCAACAACAAGCCACGCTTCGCCAGTTTTCATTTCCCAGCTAAAATCTTGAACCGGAATTCCTTTTGAATTTTCAATTCTGCAGTTATTTATTTTTATAAGAGATTTATTTTCCATGATAAGATTAGCATATCATAATGCAAAATCTGTTGCACCAAATAACAGCAGGAAAATCAGTGAAACATTACTCAGGTAATTTCAAATCGCCGTCTTTTATCCAGCCGATTTTTCTGAGCAGCAATGACAATGCCCAGCAAATTACGCCTGGAAGGATAAAGCAGACCATCAAAAGTCCGAACCATTCAAAAAATCCTGGATGAATTGCAAGTGTTTCCTGTGAAATTTCTGCGATTTTTTCTGCTGCAAGTCCTGTTTTTTCAGCTTTGTGGAAAGCCCAATTCACAGCCTGCGCGCTTGGATTAAACCAACCGGTAATAACTCCAATTTGTCCAACCAAACCGCAAGTTCCCATTCCAGAAGAAACCGCCGCACCGTTCATTGTCATTTTAAAAATGCACGTAGAAATTGGTCCTGTGATTGCGCTTGTTAATATTGAAGGAATCCAAATTTTCGGGTTTTTCACAATATTCGGCATTTGAAGCATTGAAGTTCCAAGTCCCTGTGAAAGAATTCCTCCCCAGCGGTTTTCCTTAAAACTCATCACTGCAAAACCAATCATCTGCGCACAGCACCCTGCAACAGCCGCTCCGCCGGCAAGTCCTGTAAGTCCAAGGGCAGCACAAATAGCCGCAGAAGAAATCGGAAGTGTCAACGCAACGCCAACCACAACTGAAACTAAGATTCCCATAACAAATGGATGAAGTTCCGTTGTGAGCATTATTAATTTTCCAACCCAGCTAGCGGCAATTCCAATATATTTTGCGCACAAAACCGCAATAAGGCAGCCAGAAAGAATTGTAATAATCGGTGTAACAAGAATATCAACTTTTGTTTTTTTGCTTACAAGCATTCCAATTTCAGCAGCAATAACCGCAATAATCAGAACAGCCAAAGGACCGCCAGCACCGCCCAAAGTATTTGCCGTAGCTCCTACAGTAATCAGACTGAACAGAACAAGTCCATGAACACCCATAGCAAAGCCGATTCCAACAGCCATTGCCGCACCAACAACATGACCTTCACAACAAAATGAACCGGCATCAACCAAAAATTGAAAAACAGGATTTACGCTAAGCCTAAGAAGCTGCTGCCCCAGCGTACGAATAATAGTCCCAACCAGCAAAGACGCAAAAAGTCCCTGCGCCATTCCACTCATCGCGTCGATAAAATAACGCTTAACAAACTTGTTCATTACAAGCTCCCAAATAAATTTTTGTCTATTTACTTGCAAATGTTATTTTCTAGCGCGCCTTGGCATCATTAGAAAAGCGTGTTCCGTGGAATCTGCCGTTTCATCACAAATGTAAAATTAAGTTGAATTTATATTTTTTTTTGGATTTTAACAAGAAGAAACGCAAGAGCTATTTTTCCATAAAATGTTACAACAGTTCACACTTTAATGTGACAGGTTATAACATTAAGATGTGACAACCTATCACATAAAGGTGCTTAATATTCCCTTATAAAAAACAGAATTTGCCTAAATCAGGAAATATCATTATCTTACTATAATATTTAGTGGGGTTACTAATGAGAAAATTTATCATTTCGTTGTTTTTTACAACTTTAATCTCAAGCCTAATTTTTGCTGCAGAAAAGAAGACTGAGCTCAAGGTTTGGGAATCTTCTGGAACTGAACAAAGTTTTATTCAGTATGCAATAAAGGAATTCAGAAAAATTAATCCAAAAGTAAGAATTCGTTACGAGCCTGTAGAATCTACCGATGCAAGAAATAAAATTGAGCTTGACGGTCCTGCTGGAGTTGGTGCAGACATTTTTGTTGCTCCACACGACCATATCGGAGCTCTTGTTGCCGGAGATCATATTCTTCCTGTTGATAACGCAGACGAATATATGGAAGATTTCTTCAGCCTTGCAAAAAAAGCTGCCACATTTGATGGCGTTGTTTACGGTTATCCGCTCGGCGCAGAAACTTATGTCCTCTTTTATAACACGCTCTGGAGCATCTCCAATGATTATAACCGGCTCTTGGAAAATCAATGAATTCAAAAATGCCGGCATGAATTTTGGTCTTTCAACGCTTCCTAAATTTCCAGGAAAAAACAAGCCCGCTTCATCTTTTTCCGGCGTAAGACTTGCTTTTGTAAGTTCATATTCAGAACATCCAGAAGAAGCGAAAGAATTTGCAAAATTTATCACTTCAAAAGAAATGCTTCAGAAAAGATTTGAAATGACTGATCAAATTCCGCCACGAAATGACATCCAAATCAACGATGAATATTCAAAAGAAATTGTAAATCAGCTTCAGTATTCAAAACCAATGCCAACAATCATTCAACTTGGAAGATTCTGGCAATGTATGGGTCCGGCAGTTTCTGGAATTTGGGATGGTGACGATGTTTCAAAAACAATGAACATTGCCGCCGCCACAATGGACGCTGTAAGATAAGAATTTTAAGCAAAAAAGCCACTTGTAAAAAATTACTGAAAAAACTATTATTTTGATATGGCTATTTCTAACAAGGTAGAAAACCTTATCGAAGGATTTATTGATGCTGAAACAGTGAAATCTGTTAAGGCTTTTACAAGCACTGATGAAAATAATGATTCTGATGTTGAAAAAATCGCTGCAATGTTTGGTTTTGCCGGCTCATTCACAACATCAGATGAAACAAAATTGGTTGAAAGTTTTAACAAGAACTTAAAACTTTTAATTGAAAAAACTTGGGTTGAAAAATCCGATATTGCTTTAAAGGAACAAATTCTTTTCCAGCTGGAAACTCTTTGCAAAGATTATTCAAACTGGGTAAAAATCTACAAGGATTTTTTAAGAATCTTGAACGATGCGGTTTATCTTATGTTTGGTCAGCAGACAAAATCTGATGATTTCACAGAATATTCTTTGCGCATCGATCCAGGTTTTGGAATTTTCTGGTGGTATATAAAAAGTCTCCCCGCTACGGCAGATTGGTCCGTTGAAAAATGCCGTAACGCAGTTTTGCTGGGAATGTACTTTTTGGCAAATTACTAATACGCAAATTAACAGGCCGAAACTTAACAAAAGTTTCGGCTTTTTTTGTTTTAACCATATTTGGAGTTTTTATGGAACTAAAAAAAATCTGTGAACAGTTAAAAAAGGGCAGTGCAGAACTAGCCTTGCAGAACACAACAACAAAAAACAAAGCCCTTGCTGCTGTGGCCAATGCGCTCAATGCAAAACGAGAAGAAATTCTTTCCGCAAATAAAATCGATATTGAAAACGCAAAATCAAATGGAATTTCCGCCGCCTTAATAGATCGGCTTACTTTAGACAACAAGAGAATTGATGGAATCATTGAAAGTCTGAACATTGTGATTTCTCAGGCAGATCCGATTGGCGAGGAAATTGCCGGCTGGAAAACTCCAAACGGACTGAACATCCGCCAAGTCAGAGTTCCTCTTGGAGTTGTCGCAATAATTTACGAAAGCCGCCCGAATGTAACAGTGGACGCATTCAGCCTTGCATACAAAAGCGGAAATTCAATCCTTTTGCGCGGCTCTTCTTCCGCACTGAATTCAAACAAGGCAATTGTAAAAATAATCAAAAATGTGCTTTCAGAAACAGAAAACGGTATTCCAGACGCAATTGAACTTGTTGAGACAAAAGAACACGACCATTCAGATGTTGAACAGATTTTAAATGCAACCGGGCTGATTGATGTTGTCCTTCCACGCGGTGGCAAAAAACTGATTCAAAATGTTGTTTCAAATGCAAGAATTCCTGTAATTGAAACTGGAAGCGGAGTTTGCCATCTTTATGTTGATGAGTATGCAAATCTTGAGATGGCGGCAAAAATTGCAGAAAACGCAAAAATTCAACGTCCAAGCGTTTGTAATTCAATTGAATGTATTGTCGTAAACAAAAAAATTACAGAAGAATTCTTGCCTCTGCTGGAAAAGCAATTTTCCGGACGTGTAAAATTCCACGCCGACGAATTTTCTTTCCAAATCCTAGAAAAAACCAACGCAAAAAAGCAAGGAATTTTATTCAACGCAACAGAAAACGATTTTGGAAACGAATACATTGACTACGACTGCTGCATAAAATCCGTGGAAAATATTGAGGAAGCCATTTCCTACATAAATTCGCACAACACAAAGCACAGTGAAAGCATAATAACCGAAAATCTTGCAAATGCCCGCCTTTTTCAGAACAAAATTGACGCAAGCTGCGTTTACGTAAACGCCTCTACAAGATTTACGGATGGCGGAGAATTCGGGTTTGGCGCAGAACTTGGAATTTCAACACAAAAACTTCATGCCCGCGGCCCAATGGGAATAAAAGTTCTTACAACCACAAAATATCTAATTGATGGCGAAGGTCAAATCCGCTAAATATACGCCAATCATAAAAGGAAAATAAAATGAGCGAAGCAATTTCAAAAGCACTAAAAGATGCAAGAAAAATAGTTATCAAAATCGGTTCAAACACGCTTGCAAAAGCAGATGGAACCCAAAACACTGAATTTATGGCAAGTTTTGCCGCTCAGTGCAAAAAATTGATAGATCAAGGCAAACAGATTGTTGTAGTTTCTTCCGGAGCACAAGTTTCCGGAGTTTCAACTCTAAGCGAATGGGCTCGAAAAAAAGATGTTCATTTTAGACAGGCTTTGTGCGCAATAGGGCAGGTTGAACTTATGGCTCAGTGGCGAAAAGCCTTTGGTGAACAGGGAATTCATATTGGTCAACTTTTGTTAACTAAAGAAGATTTTGAAAATGACCACCGTTCACTTAACATCAGAAATACTTTGTTCACTCTTGAAGATGAAGGTGTTGTTCCTATAATAAACGAAAACGATTCTGTTTCAATTGATGAATTTCAAATTGGTGATAACGATAATCTTTCCGCGCTTACAGCAATTCTTTGGAGCGCGGATTTGTTGATTCTTTTTAGCGATGTTGACGGAATTTTTACAGACAACCCAAAAACAAACAAAAACGCAAAAATTGTTGAAGTTGTGGAAAATATTCCAGAATTAAGAAAATCAATCCGAATCGGCGAAAAAAATGCTTTTGGAACAGGCGGAATTGAAACAAAAATTCAAGCCGCGGAAAAAACAACAGTCTACGGAATTCCAATCCTTCTTGCAAACGGAAGCCACGAAAATATTCTGACAAACCTAGAAAACGGAACAGCTCTTGGGACTTTATTTAAAATTTAATAAAAAAATTGGCAACAGGAGGTTATTATGGAAAAAATAGCTTGTATTGGATGTGGTTCTATGGGTGGCGCAATAATGAGCGCAATCTGCAAAAAGTTTGATGCGAAAAATATAACTGTAACTGCAAAACATTTTGAACATGCACAGGAATTTGCTCAAAAAAATGGGTGCAACGCCTCTGAATCAAATGCAGAAGCCGTAAAAGACGCAAAATACATTTTTCTTGCTGTAAAACCAGCTTATATCAAAGAAGTTATTGCAAATATAAAGAAATCTTTACGCCAAGATGCAATCATAATTTCAATGGCAGCAGGAATCTCGCTTAACAAACTGATGGAATTATACGATGCCTATTACATCAGAATCATGCCAAATATGCCGGCTCAAATTGGAGAAGCAATGACGGCTTTATGTTGTCTGAATGAAATTCCACCAGAAGAACTAAAAATAGTTACAGAACTTTTGGAATCTTGCGGAATGGTTGAAAAAGTTGATGAAAAACTTATGGATTGTGTAACAGCAATAAGTGGCTCTGGACCAGCATACGCATTCATGTTTATAGAAGCACTTGCCGACGCGGCTGTAAAATTCGGAATGCCTAGAAATCAAGCCTACATTTATGCTGCTCAAACTTTAAAAGGTTCTGCGGCAATGGTTTTAAAAGATGAACGATGTCCAGCGGCTCTAAAAGATGCCGTTTGCTCTCCAGCAGGAACAACCATTGAAGGAGTAGCTGCCTTAGAAGCAAACGGGTTCCGAAACGCTGTAATAGAAGGGGCAACCGCCGCCTGGAAAAAATCAATGAGTATGGGCAAATAGCCTACAACGCAAAACTAGCCACTTGAAATTTTAATTCCATCTGGCTAAGTTTTCTTTCCATTGCAATAATTTTGTTTTCCCATTCAAAACCGCAATTAGGATGCTCATTTACATAAGTCCGATAGTTTGCAATTTGTCCACGATAATCGGCAATGCTTTCCATTAATTCGATTATTTTTTGCATTTTCATCTCCGGGTTTCCTTATTTTTGCAGAATAAATTCTTTTCCCTTAAATCTATTTTGCATTAAAAAAACGAGAATTTTCTTTAATATAATGATTTTTTTTGAATACTTTAACTAGAAAAATGTAAGTAGTATAGAGCAATGTACTATTTAGACTAAAAAGACTGAAATTTGAGGTTTCTGTAAACGGAAAAACGTTCCCAACAATTTTATCGTTTTACAAAAACCATCAAAATTTCAGTCTATTTTATAAAAATGAATGTCAGCAAATATCGGTACAATTGCATTCTGTTGCAAATGCGGCAGCACCTTCGCCAACATACATTTCATGCAGTTTTTTCATAATATTTGTCACAATCGGAACAAAATTATCTTCAACATACAAAATAAACATAACATTCAACTGAGGCCAAATTGAATCGCCAAGTTTTGGATCTGTGTTTCCAGAACCCATTACGTTTTCAATTTTTGTATATTTGCATTTTATTCCAACACGACGACATTCGCGTTCATACAACTGTAAAAAATCTGATTCAATCGCTTGAGTAAGAACAATTTCTATTCTTTTCATTATTCGTTTCCTCCATTATCAGAATTTTCACTTGATTTTTCAGAGTCAGAAACATTCTCTTCATTTTTTTCTGGTTCTTCAGAAACTTTTTTCTTTTCAACTTTATCTTCCAAGGCTTTTACAATTTTTTTTAAACCGCGAGATTTTCTTTCTTCAGCCTTTACTTCTTTCTCAGTTTTTACAGGATTCTTTAAATCTTCTTCAAGCTGAGCAAGTCGTTTTGCCTCTCCCTTTTTATTAAAGATAAAGTAAATTACCGGCATTACAAACAATGTCATCAATGAACCAAATGTCATACCACCAAGAACAGTCAATCCAATTGGCTGCGTCATAGTTCCAGTTTCTCCTGGGAAGAACGCCATAGGAATCAAAGAAGTAACTGTTGTCAATGTTGACATCAAAATCGGGCGCAAACGGCTTCTTGCGGCTTCTATACAAGCTTCTTTAAGCGCATATCCACGTTTTCTTAAAAGATTTGTGTAGTCAACCAATACAATACCGTTGTTTACAATTGTTCCAACAAGAACCAACATACCTACGACTGAAACAATATTCAACATCGTACGCGTGATTAAGTAAATGAACATTACACCGATGAATGAAAGCGGAATTGTAAACAGAATAATGAACGGATCTTTGAACGATTCAAACTGACTCGCCATTACAGCAAATACAAGCAAAATCGCCATAATAATTATTACACTGAATTTCTTTACAGAATCAATCATATCTTCCAAAGAACCTTCATAAGAAACCATTACTTTTTCATCAAGAACTACATTCTGGCGGACTGCATCAGCAATTGCGGCCTGAACATTATTAATGGAAATTCCTGATTTTGGCTCAATTGAAAGCCGGATTGTTCTAGTCTGGTTTTCACGGCGGATTGTAACCGGCGCAAGAGATTCTTCATAACGAGAAAAACTTGCAAACGGAATACGGTTTCCCATCGAATTTGAAACGTAAATATTTTCCAAATCGCCAAATTTCTGCTTATCTTCTTCATCAAGACTGACAACAATATCAATCTGTGTTCCGTTATCATCGTAGCGGCTTGCAGTTTTTCCATTAACAGCAGCGTTAAGTTCAGAACCTGCACCATAAGCTGTAACACCAAGCTCGTACATTCGGTTTCGATCCAAATTGATTTTAAGCTGAGGGAGTCCATCTTCAAGGTCGCTTGTTACTTCATTTACATAGTCAGAACATTTTTCCTTAATAACATTCTGAATTTCTTTTGAAGTTGCACGCGCCAAATCCAAGTCATCAGAACGAATTACAACATCAATTGCTGAACTTGCAAAACTCATTCCAGAACTGAACGTAAATTCCGCACCTGGGAATGAATTAAAATATTTTCGGCATTTTTCCTTTGCTGATTTTTCATTATCGTAACCAGGAAGTCGCTCGCTTTCCGGGTACAACGAAATACGAAGCGTTGCAGTATTTGAATCAGAAGCTGTTGACATCATTGTTGAACCGCCAACAGAAACAAGTGAATATTTTACACCCTTCAAATCCTTCATAACATTTGCTTCATATTGCTGAATAACTTCTCGCGTAAGATCAAGAGTTGTTCCTTTCGGCATTTCCAATGCAACAGAAACTGAAGTTGTGGCTTCTTCCGGCATAAAAATAAATCCAATAAATTTTACAGCAAAAATTGAACCAAAGAAAAGCACTACAAGAGAAATAATAACAAGTTTTCTGTGACGCAAAACTTTTTCTACGCCAGAAGCATAAGCATTATCAAGCCAAGTAAAGAATCGGCTCATCAATCCGTCAAAACCTTGAAGCCATTTCGGCATTCTTCGTTCTGACTGTTTTTCTACAACAAGATATTTTGAAGAAAGAACCGGAACAAGAACCGCGGCTGTAAGCAATGAACAAAGAAGCGAGAAAATAATTGTAAATGCAAACGAAACGAAAAGTTTTCCCATCATTCCGAGCATTTTCTGGAACATTACCATCGGAAGGAAGATACAAACAGAAGTCAAAGTAGAAGCCGTGATTGAACCAAGCATTTCTTCCGAACCAAGAACTGCGGCAACATCAGCCTTTGCATCGCGCTCACGATAACTGAATATATTTTCCAAAATTACAATTGAGTTATCAACAAGCATACCAATACCCAAAAGCAATCCAGACAAAGTCATCATGTTGATTGTAAATCCGCAGAAATACATCAAAGCAAGAGTAATAAGAACAGAAATCGGAATTGAAAGCGCAATAATAAATGTACTTTTTACAGAACGCAAGAAGATATAAAGAACAACAACAGCAAGCAAAATTCCCTGAAGCAAAGAACTTACAACATTTTTGATTGTATTATTGATATCATCTGTTGTGTTATACGCTTCAATAATCTCAACATCGGCTGGCAGTTCCTGTAAAATTTTTGTAACCTGATTACGACATTTTTCAGCAGTTGCAACAGAATTCTTTCCTGACTGCTTTTGAATCATAAGCATTACGCAAGATTTTCCGCCAATATACGCCTCAGAAGTTACATCTTTATAACCTTCATAAACATTCGCAACATCACG
Organism: uncultured Treponema sp.; assembly: GCA_900317625.1. Classification (GTDB taxonomy): domain Bacteria; phylum Spirochaetota; class Spirochaetia; order Treponematales; family Treponemataceae; genus Treponema_D. The sequence goes on along the minus strand of ONHK01000002.1, from coordinate 126,834 downwards.
CAAAAGAATCGGAACAAGTTCTCCGTTTGAATTAGCTTTATAAGTAACAACAGTTCCCTTTACATCATCAACAGATTTGTAAGTTCCTTCAGCCGAAATCGTATAATTTGTATCGCCCTGTTCAATCTGTCCGCCCGAACTCGTTATATTCTGGGCACCAATCATCTGGCAAATTTGAGTAATTGTAAGTCCGTAAGCATCCAAACGGTCGCGAGGAACTTCAACCTTAATACATTTTTCGCTGTTACCAACAAGAGTTGCAGAAGCAACACCATCAACCTGCTCAAGGCGAGGCTGAATTATGTCTTCAACATAAGAACTTAACTCTTCAGGAGTTCGCGTTCCAGAAACAACAAGTCCCATAATCGGAATCATTGAAGGATCCATCTGGAAAATAATCGGGGAATCCGCACTGTCCGGCAGATAATTGCGAATCATATCTATTTTATCGCGAATATCCGCTTTTGCTTCATCCAAGTTAGTTCCATATTCAAATTCAAGAATAACAAGAGAAGTTCCAGTCATTGACTGCGACTGTAATTTTTTCAATCCAGTAACGCTCGAAAGCGCACTTTCCATTGTTCGGGTTACACTTTTTTCAGTTTCTTCCGGACCAGCATTTGAATAGCTTGTATAAACCATAATGTATGGAATATCCATATCAGGATACAAGTCTATCGGCAAAGTCATTGTACAATAAATACCAAGCAACGTTGCAAGAATAAAGCAAATAAGAGTCGTTACCGGTTTTTTTACAGCTAATTTAGAAAAAGACATTTAATCTCCCATAAAACTAAAGCTCAAAACAAATTTCTATTCAGAAATAGAAACAACATTTACTTTTGCACCATCAGTAAGAAGTGCCTGACCCTTTATAACAACCAAATCTCCAGGAGCAATACCCATCTGAATTTCCTGTTTGTCATCAACACGGATTCCTTTTTTTACAGGGCTAGCCTTTACCGTATTTGTCATAGAATCAACAATGTAAACAATATCCTCATCATTTCTTGTAACAATTACGTTATTTGGAATAACAATCGTGTTTTTCTTTGTGCCTGTAACAAGTTTAATTCTTGCGTACATTCCAGCTCTAAGCCGAGAATCAGAAGGAGTCTGAACCAACTTTATTCCCAACGTTCTTGAACTTATATCCAAAACCGGATCAATCTCAACAAGAGTTGCAGGGAATTTTTCTCCCGGATAAGCATCAAACGAAAGCTCAGCCTTTTGATTCATAGAAATTCTGCTTACAAAACGTTCAGCAACATTTGTCTTTACTTCCAAAGTTCCAGTTGAACTGATTTTTCCAACCGGCATAGCCGCAGAAACAGTCTGACCAATATTATATGGAAAAGAAGTTATAGTTCCCGCAACAGGCGCTTTTATCGGACTATTTTTGTAATCCATTCCTGGACGGCTCGCATCAACTTCACAAAGAACCTGATCTTTTGTTACTTTATCGCCAACTTTAACAAGAATTCTAGAAAGCTTTCCGCTCTGAACATCCGGATAAATATCAACGCTAGAAGCCGTCTGAACATTTCCACCAAATTCAAGATAATCATCAAGATTTCTAGGAACAGCCTTATAAACATTTACAGCAAATACCGTTTCTGCCTGCGACTCTTCATCCGCAACCTTTTTGTTACAACCAGCAAGCAGCGCAGAAGCCAAAAATGCACATCCCGCAACCGCAAAAATTTTCACCGCTTTCATATATTTCTCCTATTTTTATTTTTCTTTCTAAAGGCGGACCCCCGCCTTACGGGCACACTTCGTAGCGCCCTATCCACCGAAGCGGGCCTCAAACGCCAGCCCGCAACGCCTGGCTTATTTTAATAATTTAGTATTTAATTTTTCTTCAAGATCCAAAACTGCTGAAATATAATTAAATTTTTCATTCATCAATCCTAATCTTGCCTGTTGCAAAGAAGCATCTGACTCTCTAACAGAAAGCCATTCTTGTGTACCATTATTAAATGCACGCAAAGTTGAACTGTAAGCTTTTTGAGCAAGAGCAACATTTGCTTCCATTGATTGTATATTTACTTTTGCAACTTCAAGGTTATCAACAAGTTTATGAATTTCAACTTCTGCATTATTTACAAGCTGTTCATAACCAAGCTCTGCTTGAACAATTTGTTGTTTTAAATCTTTTATTCCTTGTGAAGCAGAAGACCAAGGAAGCCAACTTAAAACGTCAGAAAAAGCTACAGTCAACGAAAGACTTCCATTGTCAGAAATATCACTTCCAGATTTCCATTCTCCAAAAGAATAAAAAATAGGATTATATGAATAATTTACAGCAAGACTTGGCGTATATATTGAAAGTTTTTTTGCGTTTAAACCTAACCTTGCAATTTCAATAGTTTTTTTCATTGAAAGAATTTCATTGCTGGAAGCAATATAATCTTTCACAAGTTCTGAAGCATCAACAGTAATATCCTCAGGATTTATATCTCCTTTTAACTGAATTTTTGTTCCATAAGGAAGTCCCAAAAGAAAAGCAAATGTATCAAAACTTTGACTAAGCTGGTTTTCTGCCTTTAAAACATCTGGTTTTTTATTTTCATAAGTAACTTGACTATTCAAAACTTGCAATTCTGGAGTAAGTCCATTTCTATAATTTATTTCAGCTTGTTCATAACGAGCTTTTGCATTTGCAAGACTATCCTTATTAATTTTCAAATTTTCTTGCTGAATTAAAAGACCATAGAACAATTTTCTGATGTTCATTTCCATTTTTGTGCAAGAAGTATCATAAGAAATCAATCCTGATTCATATTGTTTTTTTGCAATTTGAATTTGAGAAACCATTGCCAAATTAAAAGCCCATGAAACACCAACATTTCCAACAACAGCCCAATGCAATTTTTCTTCATCTTCATATAAGGATGAAGGTGTGGTATCTATACCCATAGCTGGCAAATCATCTCTATGGATTCCTTTTATAAGATTCATCATTTGCAATGAACCATTTGCACTTTGTAACGTTGAATCAATATCTGTTGTTCTTGCTGCAGTTCCACTTACACCAACCGTTGGCAAAAATGTATTCCAAGAATTGCTGTTCGCGCGTTTTTTTATTTCCAAGTCAATTGCCGCGCTTTTTAGCGACTGGTTGTTTTTCAGCGCGTAGCTTACTGCGTCATCAACAGTAAGAACTAATTCCTTGTTTTTATTTGAATCTGATTCTTGGGCAAATGCAAAACCACAAGAAGCAAACGTTATAAAAACCGCCAAAAATCTAATTATTTTAGAATTCATCTATTCTCCTCCAAAGATTTATGTTCTTCTTTTTCAATATTTTTATACATCTGAACAAAAACTTCCTTTGCTCGTAAAAGTTCATCTTCTGCAATTCCTTCTATCATAATTTTAAAAAGTGCAAGCAGAATCTCATCACATTCATTTAAAACTCCATCACATTTAGAAGTAAGCTCCAGCTTTTTCATTCGCCGGTCGCCTTCCACAGCAAGCTGTTTTATAAATCCCCTGCAAGACAAAGATTCAACAATCAAAGAAATATTTCCTCTTTTTAAATCGCTGAACATTGCAATATCTTTCGCAGTTTTAAGCTCTTTATTAATATGAAGCAAAAGCATAAGACTCAAATCCGACATCTTAAGCTTGTATTTTTTTGCAATCGGTTCCAAATGGCGTTGCATCCACAACCGCTGAATATTTACAAAATTCATCATAGAACTGATATGTTCTATTAAATTTTCAGCAGACATACTTTTTTTAATGCTCCTAAAATATAGTTTTTTTCGGTTTAGATATTCCAAAAATAGACTATCTATTTCTTGAATATACAAAATATAGCGTTAATATGCAATAAAATTCAAACAAATTTCATTATTTTCAAGCGATTTCTTGATGAATTTTTTCTCATTTTCGCCCAGTTGAATTTTCTTATCTTTTTCTGAATTGAATGTTTCTATATATTGATTTATAATGTTTCATCTATTAATAAGCCAATTAGAGGAAAAAAATGCCAAAAATTGAAGTAAACGAACAGCTTTTCTTTAAACTTCTTGAAAAAAAATATAATTATGATGATCTTGAAAAAGTTCTTACTTACGCAAAAGCCGAACTTGATGAAAAACCAGATACTTCCAAACCTGAATCAGAACGGGTTATTAAAATTGAATTAAATGATACAAACCGCCCTGATTTGTGGTCAACTAATGGAGTTGCACGCCAGTTAAGACTTCACCGTGGCGGAAAAACTGTTGATTATTCAAAATTCCTTTCCACAAAAGAAAATATTAAAGACTGCGGAAACAGAATTGTTACTGTAGATCCAGAACTTAAAGATATTCGTCCTTTTATGGTTGCTTTCGTTATAAACGGAAAACCAATTGACGATCCTATGCTTAAAGATATTATTCAGACTCAGGAAAAACTTGCATGGAATTTCGGCCGCAAACGCAAGTCAATTTCAATGGGTGTTTACCGCGTTGAAGAAATAAAATTCCCGGTTCATTACAAAGCTGTTGATCCGGACACAACTTCTTTTGTTCCTCTTCAGTTTGATAAACCAATGACTTGCCGCCAAATTCTTACAGAACATCCAAAAGGAAAAGATTTTGGCTGGATTATCAAAGATTTCAAAAAATTCCCAATTCTCACAGATGACAAAAATGAAATCATGTCTATGGCTCCAGTAATCAACAGCGCAACTCTTGGTGCAGTTCAGGTTGGAGACAAAGGTCTTATGGTTGAACTTACTGGCGACAACATGGAAAATCTTATGCTTGCCGCAAACATTGTTGCCTGCGATTTTGCTGATGTTGGATATGAAATTGAGCCTATCATGGTAAAACATCCGTATGACACTTGTTTTGGTCGTGATGTTGTAGCTCCTTTCTATTTCCAGCCAACAACAAAAGCAACTTTAAAGCACATCAATAAACTGCTTGGAACAAATTTTGATGATGCAACAATTCTGGACGCTCTTACAAGAATGGGTTCAAAAGTTGTTTCCAAAAAAATTGCTGATGATGATTTTGAATATACACTTTCTCCAGCTCCTTACAGAAACGACTTCCTTCACGAAGTTGATGTAATTGAAGATGTAATGATTGGAACAAAGCTTGAAACATATGAACCGGCAAAGCCAAATGATTTCACAATTGGTCGCCTTCTTCCAATAACTTATTATTCAAGAAAAGCAAAAACTTTGATGGTTGGACTTGGCTATCAGGAAATGATTTTCAATTATGTTGGCTCACGCAAAGATTACATTGAAAATATGAATATTGACCCGGCTCACGTAATTGAAATTGCAAATCCAATGAGCGAAAACTATCAGTTTGTTCGCTCAGACATTCTTTCTTCATTGCTACGTGCAGAATCAAAATCAGCAAACGCAATTTATCCGCACAAAATTTTTGAAATCGGAAAAGTTGCTTATCTTTGCCCAGAAGAAAACACAGGAACAAGAACTCGCCAGTGCCTTGGATTCCTTTCTGCAGAATCAAACGCAAACTACAACACCGCTGCTTCAGAAGTGGCTTCTGTTCTTTACTTCCTTGACCATAAATATGAAGTAAAAGAATCAAATGACCCACGATTTATTCCTGGCAGACAAGCCGCTGTTATCATCAAGGGAAAACAAATCGGAGTTTTTGGAGAAATCCATCCTCAGGTTCTAGAAAATTGGGCAATAACAGTTCCTTGCTTTGGCGGTGAACTTGACCTTGAAGAACTTCTTGCGGCAACTCCAGACCCACACAGCAAAAAAACAGAAAAAACTGAACAGAAAAAAGAAGAACCAAAATCAGCTCCTGCAAAAAAAGCAGAAGGTCCAAAACTTGCAGAAGATCAGGTTGTATATTTTAATGAACACATTGAATTAAAAGTTGCCGTAATCAAATCTGTTGAATGTAATCCTCAGGGCGACCGACTTTACATAGAACACATGGATGACGGTTCTGGAGAAGACCGAATAATTCAGTCCGGACTCAGACCTTACCTGAAAGAAGAAGAATTGCTCAGTCAGCACGTAATTATTGCCTCAAACCTTGCTCCTAGAAAAATGAAAGGTGTAGAAAGCCGAGGAATGTTACTTGCCGCAGATTACACAGAAGACGGCAAAGAAAAAGTTGAACTTCTTACCGCTCCGTGGGCGGCCGCAGGAACTCCAGTTATTTTGGAAAGTGCAGACGCATCTTTCCAGAAACCTGCAAAAATCGACATCGAAAAATTCTGCAAAGTAGAAATGAAAATCAAAGATTTTACTGCACAAATTGCTGGAAAAAAATTAACTGCAGATGGAAAACCTTTGACAACAACAAAGTCAAATGACTGCGAAATCTGCTAAACAGAATTATCAAAAAGAACTCGATAAAACAATAGAAAGTCTGGTTGTTTCGACAACCAGACCTTCATTATTGCTGCATGCTTGTTGCGGACCTTGCTCTTCGTATGTTCTTGAATATCTGGCAAATTTTTTTGACATCACAATTTTTTACTACAATCCAAATATTTTTCCAAAAGAAGAATACGAGCGCCGCCTGGAAGAACTAAAAAATCTGTTGTCACGATTTCCAGCCGCATTTAAAAATAACGTGAAAGTCGTTGAACAAAATTATGACCCGGAAGAATTTTATTCTGCGCTGGAAATAAAAAATCACCCTGAATTTGCAGATGAGCCAGAAAAAGGAGAACGCTGTCACCGTTGCTATGAATTCCGTTTAAAAAAAGCTTATGAATATGCCTTTTCACACAATTTTGAATATTTCTGCACAACTCTAAGCATTTCTCCATTCAAAGATGCAGAAAAAATCAACACAATCGGAAAAGAACTCTGCAATTCCACAAAAAATCCAAAATGGCTAATATCTGACTTCAAAAAAAAGGGTGGTTTCAAAAGAAGCCTTGAACTTTCTGAAGAATACAATCTTTACCGTCAGCAATATTGCGGCTGCGTTTACAGCAAAATAAACACAGAAAAATTCCGCTCAGAACACAAATCTTAATAAACAAAAAGAAAACAAAATCTTTTCCACTTTTCGCATAAATTGTATACTAAAAATATGCAGCACAACAAAACAGAAAAAAAAGCACAGCAAATCCGCGATGTAATCCGCTATATTCAAAAATTCCAAAATGCAACAGTTGTAATCTATCTTGATGACGAAATCATTGATTCACCGCTTTTTTCAAGCCATGTTCGAGACATCGCACTTTTACATCAAGCTGGAATAAAAGTTGCAATCGTTCCCGGCGCAAAAAAACGCATTGACCAGGTTTTAAAAACTTCAAGAATAAAATGGACTTACGAAAATGAAACCCGCATTACAAGCGAAAAAGGAATCAATCTTATAAAAATGGCTGCATTTGATATTTCCAACGTTGTAATGACAAGTCTTGCCGCAAATCACATAACTGCAACAATAGGAAACTGGGTTCGCGCCCGGGCAAAAGGCGTTTTGGAAGGAATTGATTACGGAACAGCCGGCGAAATCGACAAAATTCAAACCGATGCAATAAAAAACACCCTGAACAACGGATTCATTCCAATTTTTCCGTGCATAGGGTGGAGTAGTGTAGGAAAACCATATAATATTTCTTCCGTAGAACTTGCAGAAACAATCGCCACAAATTTAAAAGCCGACAAATTATTTTTCGTAATTAAAAATGGCGTAATTTCAGAAAAAAACTTTAAAGTTCCTCAAACTCTTGGAATTTCTTCAGAAGGAAATATTCCCGCCCTGGATCTTACAGAACTTCACAATTTCATAAAATTGAATGAACAAAATGAAAACAAAAAAATAATTTCTCTTCTTAAAATCGCAGAAAATGCCTGCAAAAACGGAGTTACCCGCTCTCATATTCTAAACGGTTCCCAGAACGGCTCAATTCCTTGCGAAATTTTCAGCGACCTCGGTTCAGGCACGATGATTTATTCCCAAAACTATGGTCACATTCGCCAAATGACGCAAACAGACATTCCAGCAGTTCTTTCAGTAATGAATCCATTTATCCAGAAAAAAATTCTATTGCCACGCACCGAAAAAGATTTAAACGCCCGCCTTACAGATTATATTGTCTACGAAATCGACGGCGGAATCCGCGCATCCGCTTCGCTTCACGTTTACGACAATAAGCAGGCCGAAATCGCAGGAATCGCCGTTGAAGAATCTTTCTCAAATCTTGGAATAGGTCCTAAACTTGTTGAATATCTTATCCGTCAGGCAAAGAACAAAAATCTTACCAGCGTTTTTATTTTAACAACTCAAACTTCCGACTGGTTCGAACAGCTTGGTTTTATTCCCGACAAAATTTCTTCACTTCCAGAAGAACGAAAAAACCTTTGGACTCCAGAACGAAATTCAAAGGTTTTCCGAATGAAATTATAATTTTCTTTTTTGGGGCTTTCGGTACTTTGTACCGTCAGGCTATTCGGGGTTACGGCTTTCGCCTTCATTTGCAAAACGCTCGTTTTACTTCAAGTTTTGCAAACACTTCGTGCCCCTACTATCCTTAAGCCATCCGCTAAAATCTGTTCAATTGTACATCAAAAGCAATGTATGCACTTTCTGGAATAACTCCAGGGTATCCGCGTTCACCATAAGCCAAATCCGGCGGAAGAACAAAAGTTCTAACTTCACCCTTTGTCATATCCTGAACCATTGAATCAAATCCCGGAATCATTTGACCTGCGCCAGTTGTAAAATTCAAAGCTTCGTGTCCACCCTGAATCATTCCACTTGAACCGTCAAAAACTGTTCCGTCAACAAGGTAACCTTTGTAATCCACATTTGCATTTTTTCCTTTTCCACATTTTGAACCAGAACCAGCTTTTGTAACTTTATAATAAATTCCATCAACTGTCTTTGAAAAACCTGGAAAATTCTTTTCAACTTCTGCAATTTTTGCAGCATATTTTGCTTCTTTTGCAGCATTTGCTTTCTGAACAGCAACTTTATTCAAATTATCCCAAGCTTCCTGAGTTGCTTTAAAAGCCTGTGCTTCATCACCCTGACGGATAATTGTAATAGATTTTATCTCATCGCCCTGAGCAACCGCGTTTACAACATCTTGGTCTGCAGAAGTTACAACATGACCAAAAATTGTATGTTTACCGTTCAACCAAGGCGTTTCCACATGAGTAATAAAAAACTGTGAACCATTTGTATTTGCTCCGGCATTTGCCATTGCAAGATAACCAGGCTTATCAAATTTATATGGAACTTCTTCATCAGCAAATTTATATCCAGGACCGCCAGTTCCATTGCCACGAGGATCTCCACCTTGAATCATAAAATCTTTTATTACTCGGTGAAATTTCAATCCGTTGTAAAAAGGTTTTCCATCAGCAGCTTCAAGAGTTCCTTCAGCCAAACCTACAAAATTGCAAACAGTCAAAGGCGCATCTTTGTAATACAATTCCAAAGCAATATCACCTTTTGAAGTTTCCATAATTGCAAATAATCCGTCTTTTCCTTTAATTGAATCCATAGCATTTCCTTTAGAACGGCAAGCTCCATTTGTTAAAATTGAAATACCAAACACAGTTGCCATAAATATTTTTTTTAATTTCATCAATGACTCCTATTTATATTGTTTTAAAAACCATCTGTAAATAGCATTCATTCTAACGGTCATTGAATCCTGAATTTGGGCGCGAACTCCCATCAAATTTTTTGAACTTACATCAGCAACAAGATACAAAAGCAAATCATCACCTAAATCAATAGAAACAATATTCATTCTAAGATGTTCCGGCATAACAGCTTTAATTCCAAGTTTGCTCATCGGAATTACATTCAAAAAAGTTGCAAAAATAACATTATCTTTCTGATAATAATTCAACTTATATTTTGTGTCTCCAAAAGTATGATCGTGTTGGTAACCGTAAGCTTCCAATCCATCTGTAGGACCTTCCAAAGGATCTGCAATTGGTTCATCAGAATCCGCAGAAGCAACAGCATAGGCTTTTTTATACAAAACGTCTTCTTTTCCGCCATTATGAATATAAGTCATTCCCTGCATTTTGCTGATTGAACGGAAAATAACGCTCATACTGTCTACATTAACTTTTGAAATATCATCAGTAAGTTCCGATTTTGGAATCAAATAAACAAATTCTGCCAAAAACGGAACTCCTTTTTCTTTTTCACAAATTAAATCACTTTTTATCTGTTCAGAATAAGGACAGTTTGGAACAACAGACAATTCTTTTTCATTTTTTGGATGAATTACTGTTAAACTTCCGTTTGCTTTTAAATATTCAGCATATTCTGGGCTCAATACATCTTCAAGATTAGTGTTTTGGGCAAAAATCATTGCAGCCATTCCAAAAATAAAAGCCGCTGTCAAAATAATTTTTTTCATAGTTCCCCCTAAAAATTCAAAAAACTATTTAAAATTTAAAAGCACCATTTCACAAAAAGTTACAAATGGTGCCACAAAAAATTAACGTTCAAAACCCTTATAAATTACACGGACCTGTTTATAAAGTCCTTCACCTTCAGATTTTGTATCAATATCAGGAATATCATTCAAAGTTGTATGAATAAGTCTTCTTTCAAAAGGATTCATTGGTTCAAGCAAAATTGACTTGTGTGAAGTATGAACTTTATCAGCTGTTGTATAAGCCAAACGAACCAAAGATTCTTCGCGGCGGATTCTGTAATTTTCTGTATCAAGAATTACGCGGATTTCTTCATGTCCAAGGCGACCAGCATAAATATTTGCTAAAAGCTGCAAAGCATCAAGGTTTTTACCTTTGCGTCCAATCAAAATTGAAGAATTCTGTGAATCAAGTTTAATACCGATTTTCTTTTCTTCGCGGAAAACAAGTTCAACTTTTACTTCATAACCCATTTTCTCAATTACATTTTTTACAAAGTCAACCATTTTCTCTTCAAATTCACCCTGCGGAACAGGATTTACTGCATTTTTGCTAACAGCAGCCGCAGCAAATGAAGAACCATTTTCACTCAAAGTAGAAGGCTGTGCATCATCCAAAGTATGAACACAAATTTTTACATAACCATTCTTAAAAAGAGTTTTTTTCTGAGATTCCAAAATTTCAACATCAAACTGATCTCTTTGAAGACCAAGTTCATTCGCAGCAATTTCAATTGCTTCTTTTTCTGTTTTACCTTCAAATTCGTAAGTCATTTATTTTTCCTCTATTGTTTTATTATTTATTTTTTTCTACGAGAAATTTCTGCCTTTTTAGATTTCATCGCTTTATTTATAATTATCTGCTGAATCATCTGGAAAATATTGCTGACTGTCCAATAAAGCAGCAATCCAGACGGAGCATTATAAAACAAAACAAAGAATAAAATTGGCATACCATACATCATCATCTTCATCTGAGCCTGAGAAGAACCTGTTGCACCAGCAGTTCCTCCCATATTTGTAATTTTTCCAAAGAACAATTGTGAAGCAAGATAAATAAATGGCAAAATTCTCAAATGATTTCCAAAGAATGGTATATTAAATTTAAATACATAAAGACTATCTCCAGAAGAAAGATCTTCAATCCAATGTGGAATAAAACTTGAACCTCGGAATTCAAAATAATTATTGAACAAGTTATACATTGACCACAAAATAAGGAACTGAACTATCATCGGAAGGCAACCGCTCATAGGATTATAACCAACTTCCTGATAAACTTTTGCCATCTCCTGCTGCATTCTCTGTGGATTATCTTTATATTTATTCTGAACAGCCTGAACTTTAGGCTGAATTTCCTGCATTTTTAACGTAGACATTGACTGTTTCTTTGTAACCGGGAACATTGCAAGTTTAATCAAAATTGTCATAATGATGATAGAAACACCCCAGTTATGAACAACTTTATTAATAACTTCCATAATCCATTTTAAAATTGTTTCAAGCCAACCAAGCCAGCCATTTGAATTCAAGCTTTCTGTAAGTCTAAGTCCACTCAAATTCCAGACATTTTTTTCTGCAGAATTATAGATTTTTAAATCTTTTTCATTTCTTGGACCAAAGTACATATAATATGTATCTTTTACGTCTGTTGATTTTACAGGTTTTCTTACAACAATTGCCTGAGCATTTGCATAATTATTTACTTCAACAATATTTGAATAATAAGAATAATCCATTGAAGAAGCATTTTCCGGAATCAAAATCTCTTCAAAATATTTTCCGCCAATTCCATTCCATAAATAATCTTTGTTGTACAACTTGAATTCAGGCTTACTGCCAATAATCTGTCTTTTTGCCTTGTTTCCATTAAATGAAATAAACTGACGATTTTCATATCTGTTCAGCTTTGGATTAAAATGAGGTCCAATCTGCGGAGATGTCCTTAAAGTATAGACAAATTCTGTCTCATCATCAGAATGAAACAAAATTTCGAGTTTGAACATATAATCATCTTCAAAAGTGTATCTTTTTCCAAAAGTAACTTTATGATTTTTGCCATCTTCATCTGTTACAACAAAATTCTTTGTGAACAAATAAGTTTTTTCATCCGGCTGCGAAAAACTAAAAAGGTCATTTACAATTTTTGCATTGTATTTTGAACTTAAAGCCACCGCGCAAGCTCTATTGAAATCAGAAACATTATCAACCATCTGAACGCCGTCTTTTGTATCAACATCGATATGATCAGTTAATTTATAGCTGACAATATCTCCGCCTTTATTAGTAAGAACAACTTCAGTTTTTGATGTTTTTACAGTAATCTGCTTTTCTTCTGTAACTTCATTAACAGATTTTACACCAAAATTTTTTATTTCCTCTGAAACTTCTTCAGCATTTTTTTCTGAATCTGCAACAACATTTTCAGTAACTTGATTTTCAGGTTTAGCTGGAGTTTTTGGCATAAAACGTGACTGTAAAATAATAGAAGCCACAACAACAACTGTAGAAAGAACAATTGCAATAATTGTGTTTTTATTCATGAAAAATTCTCCTCAGGCAGTTTTTAGAATGAAACCTTTTCCTTAAAATCATGGAACAGGATCATAACCACCTTTGAAAAAAGGATTACAACGTAATATTCGTTTTATTGCTAGAAAAGTTCCTTTACCAGAACCATATTTTTGAATTGCTTCCAAAGCGTATTGAGAGCACGACGGTGTGAATCTGCAACAACGAGGGTGCAAAGGCGAAATATATTTTTGATAAAATCGGATAAAAAAACAGAAAAATTTTATAAAAAAATTTTTCATTCTTTAATTAATCCTGCCTTTTGAAACAATGTACGAAATTGAACACATCGCGTGCTGAACGAGTCATTTCCAGGATAAACAAGTATTAAAATATCATACCCGGTGTTCAGATGTGTTTTAAAAAAACGATAGGCTTCGCGGCTGTAACGTTTAGACAAATTTCTTTTTACTGCATTACCATAACCGCGAGGCAAAGGAAAAGCAACTCTATTTATCTCTGTTCCATTTTCTTTAAAAAAAATTTTGGCACCAGAAATGTTAGCTCTGTTTCCTTTTTTAAACAGTGTTTTAAAATCAGCAGGATTTTTTATTCGTTCCTCACGTTTAAAAAATCCTGTTTTGACTAACTCTGTTTCCATCCCTAATAAAATCAGTATGGCTTCTTTTCATCAGAAATTGAAAGTTTTGCTCGACCCTTAGCACGACGACGTGCAAGAACCTTGCGTCCACCTTTAGTAGCCATTCTAGCTCTGAAACCAAATTTTCTATTGCGTTTAACTTTGCTTGGTTGGTATGTACGTAACATAGGTACAATGCTCCTTCTTTATAAATAAAATCCGTATATTTTATGCGAATTATAAAATATCAAAATGTAGTAAACTAATATATCAATTATTTCTATTTTTGGTCAACATAGTTTGTCTTATAGTATCAAACATTGACTTTAAATCTTCAGGAAGTTCATTACTTTCCGTCTTTTTAGTTTCGTCTGATTTTTTATATTTATTAAGAAATTCATTTTCTTTTTCGTATTTTTCTGCCATTTTTTTATTTTCTTTATTAAATTCAGAATTATAGTCAATTGAATTTAAAATTGCATTGCTTCCTTTTGTTCTAAAAACGATACTTTTTATTTCCATTTCTGGAATATACATTTTTAATCCATTGATAATAAATTTTGAATAAAACTGCATCATCTGAGACCAACCTGGATGATCAGTTTCAACAAGCAATGTTCCATTTTTTATATCAACAATCGAACTATGATCATATAATTTTTGACCAAATTCTTTGTCACCCATACGATTTATTTTTGTTACAACAGATTTCCATGAAGAATAAAATTTATTGTTTCGCTCTAAAGTTGATTTTTCAATGCAATCAAAAGTTTTGCTTAACATTTCTGAACAATCAATTATTTCATTCCTCATACCATTCTCCGCTTTTTATTTTATAAATTTTTGTACTTTCTTTCATATATTTTTCATAAGGTTCGCCCGGCAAAAAAGTACAAAAAAGTTGATCATATTCAGGAAGAAGAGCTGTAATTTTCTGTCTTTTTTCAGGATCTAGTTCCAGCATTACATCATCCATCAAAAGAACAGGTTTTATTCCTGTTAATCTTGTATAATAAACAGATTGGGCAACTCTTAAAAGTAAAGAAACAAGTCTACATTGTCCTGTTGAAGCTGTCGGAACAAACTGTTTTCCGTCTTTTACAAAAACAATTTTATCTCTATGAGGACCGGATAGGGTAGTCTGCATAATTTTATCCTGATCTCTTTTATTTTTAAGAAGCTCTGTAATATCACTTACAGAAGGAAATTTTGTTCCAACTTCATCTTTTATTTCTTTCCAACTTGGAATATAAGAAATCATAACATTTTCAATTCCAGAAATCTGTTCATAAAGTTTTCCAAAGATTTCATTGAACTGAAAAACAAGTTTTTTTCTTTTTAGTTGAATTTCCAAACCTTTTTGAGCCAGCTGATAATCATAAATATCCAGCATATCATATTTACATTCTTTTAAAAGCAAATTTCTTGTCTTTAAAATTTTCCGGTAATTTCTAAGATCATCAATATAAAGTTCATCATACATTGTTAATGACTGATCCAAAAAAAATCGCCGAAATTCTGGTTCTCCAGTTGCAAAACGCATATCATCATGGCAAAAAATAACGCATGGAATAGTATTGACAAGTTCTTTTCGGTCTTTTATGCGCTTTGAATTTTTTTCAATTATTTTTTTACCTTTATCATAAATAATCTTTATATTTTGAGTGCTTTCCTTTTCATTAGTATATAATGAATTAATTGAAAAATTCTGTTCACCTTCCTTAATAATCTGCGAATCAACATGCGTTCTAAAAGATGAACCATAAGCAGAATAATAAAGAGATTCAAGAAGATTGCTTTTTCCTTGACCATTTTCGCCGACAAAATAAACTTCCTTTGCAAAAAGATTTATTTTGTCGTTTTTTAAATTGCGAAAATTTACTAATGAAAGAGAAAGAAATGGCATTTACTAGCCGTTCAAATTCATTGGCATTATGATATGAAAGAAATCAGCAGCTGGCTCTGGACGCAACGTAATAGCTTTCATCACTTCTGTAAATTCAAAAACAACATTTTCTGTGCTGATATTTTTTAATGGCTCAGAAACATATCTGCTGTTCAATGCAATTGTGATTTCATTTCCTTCATATTGACACGGAATTTCTTCATCTGCTGTACCTATTTCTGATTCAGGAGAAGTTAATGTTAAAGTTCCAGAACCAATCTTGAACAAAACACGGTTTACTTTTTTATCAATCATAATTTCAATGCGACGTAAAGCTGATTCAAGATCTGCCTTATTTACAGCAAAATAAGAATTCTGTTTTTCTGGGATTACTTTCTGATAATTAGGGAATTGTCCTTCCAAAAGTTTTGAAGAAAATTCGTAGCTTCCAAATCTTACAAAAATAAGTTTATCAACAATTGCAAGTTGAATATTTCCTTCTTCCGGTGCATTTTTTAAGATACATTTTAAAATTTTTGTTGGAACAATAGATGGTTCAAAATTAACTCCAGCCGGCAAATCTTTTTCTGCATAAGAAAGTCGTCTTGCATCTGTTGAAACTGTTACAAATTTATTTTCTTTTTTAGTGAAATAAACACCTGTCATAAAATATCTGTTCTGATCTTCTGAAACAGAAAAAATTGTATGCTGAATCATTTCCTTTAAATCTTTTGAAGGCATTTCAAAGAAAGGAACATTATTAGCTTCAGGAATTTCTGCGAATTTTTCGCTGGCAATACTTTTTAACTGGAATTTTACTTTTTTTGAAACAGGTTTAATTGTTACTTTTATATCTTGCTGTTCAAATTCAATTTCTCCTGCTGGCAAAGAAGATAAAATATTGCTGAATTTGTCACAGAAAATAGTTGTGCTTCCTTCTTCTATTACATCAACTGGAATGTTTGTAATAAAATTTACAGAAGTATCTGAAGCTTTTATAGTCAATGTATTATCTTTTGCAATCAAAAGTATATTTGAAAGTATAGAAATAGGACTTTTATTTGTAATAATTTCCTGAGCAATGGAAATTTCTTTTATCATTGCTTCTCTGTCAAACGTGAATTTCATATAGTCTCCTTTTGTTCACATGTTTAGAATTTATTAAATTTATATAAATTTAGTAAATTTAATAATAAGTATGCGTTTAAAGTGGAAAAGTTAATTATCTTTTTACAAATAAAGAAATTACATTGTTCATAACTAAGACAATCTTATTCACTTTAAACTAACTTATTCACAATTTTACTTTATTTTTTTTATTATAAACAAGTTATCCACAGCATTTTAACATAATATATACCTATTTGCTGTATTTTTTTACTTCCTCCATCAAATTTTTTATTTTATGCAAAAGAGAAGGATCTGAATTTATTTTTTCAACAATTTTGTTATATCCGTTCATTATTGAAGTATGGTCGCGGCCTCCAAATTCATTTCCGATTTCTGTATAAGCATATTCTGTCATTTCGCGTGTAATGTACACAGCTATAAATCTAGGAATGATGTATTTTTTATCTCTTCTTTTTCCTTTTAGTTCTTCAACTTTTATGTTGTAAGCTTCTGCAACAACTTTTTGAATATTTTCTATTGAAACATTTCCTGTTCCTGGTGCCGCATAAAGATTTGAAAGCTGCTGCTGAACAATTTCAAGAGTTATGTTAGGACTTACAAATTCTGTATACATGATAATTTTTGTTAAAGCTGCTTCAAGATCCCTAATATTTGTTTCCACAGTTTTAGCAATATAATCAATGATTTCTTCTGGTAGAGCTTTATCTTTATTTTCTAGTTTTTTATGGATAATTGCTTTTCTTGTGTCGAAATTTGGAATATGCAAATCCAGACAAGCACCACTTCCAAGGCGACTTACAAGGCGTTCTGCCATATTTCCAATTTCGTTCAAAGGTCGGTCGCAAGTAAAAACCATCTGGGCTTTTTTCTTGTGCAATGCTTCAAAAACATAAAATAATTCTTCCTGAAGTCCGCTTTTTCCATTTAAAAAATGAATATCATCCAGCAAAAATACATCAAGATTTCTATATTTTCTTTTGAATTTTTCAGTTGTCTTATTAATTATAGAAGAAGAAAATTCATTTAAAAAACTTTCAGTCTGGATAAAGCAAATTTTCTTTGGTTCTGGACTATTTTTTAAAATTTCGTTTCCAATTGCCTGCATCAGATGAGTTTTTCCAAGTCCAACTCCTCCATAAATAAGAATTGGATTTGTTTTTTCACCAGGAGCAAGAGAAGCTGCGTAACAAACGTTGTAGGCAAATTTACTTCCGATTTCTTCGCCAGTTACAAAGTTTTCAAAAGTAAAATTTGGATTCAATGTTGAATTTGTATTTTTTGTTTTTAATGCTTCTTTTTGAATTTGAGGTTCGATTCTTTTTGATTCAGATGGATTTTTTTCAATTTTTTCTTCTTCAGATGATGCATTTGAATTTGAAGAAGTTGGCTGAATTGTCAGTGAATTAAATTTTGGGATAAGATTTATTTTTGTGCGCCCGGTAATTTCACATATTTTATTTTCAACTTTTTTAATATTTCCTTTTGAAATCATTCTTTGCCACAAAAATTCCGATGGAACAGAAACTGTTATTGTGTCTAAAGTGTCTTCAAGATATTCCATTTTATACCAAAGTACAAATTCATTTTCCTGGCCGTTATTCTTATATTCTTCGTGGATTTGTTCCATTACAAAAGGCCAAATTTCTTTATAATTCTGTTCACTCATAGCTTCTGATTATAAACTGCCTTTACTTTTTTAATCAATCAAAGTATATTTTAAATAAGTTATTTCTATAATATAATATTCAATTTCATGAATATAAATTTCCGAAAAATCATATAAAATCAAGGAAAAAATAATGGCTGCAGAATATGGTGCAAGTAATATTCAGGTTTTAAAAGGACTTGAAGCTGTAAGAAAACGCCCTGGAATGTACATTGGTTCTACAGGTCCAAGAGGTCTTCATCATCTTGTTTATGAAACTGTTGACAATTCTATTGATGAAGCAATGGCAGGTTATTGTAATAAAGTTGTTGTTGCTCTTGAAAAAGATGATGTTGTTCGCGTAGAAGACAATGGACGTGGAATTCCTGTTGATATTCACCCGACTGAACATATTTCTGCTTTGGAACTTGTTCTTACCCGGCTTCATGCTGGTGGAAAATTTGATAAAGGTTCTTACAAAGTTTCCGGCGGTTTGCACGGTGTTGGCGTTTCCTGTGTAAATGCACTTTCTGTTTGGATGGAAGCAACCGTAAAACTCGACGGTCATATTTATCAGCAAAAATATGCACGAGGAGTTCCGACTACAAAAGTTGAAAAAATAGGAGATATTGATTCTTCTATTCACGGAACAACAATTCGTTGGAAGCCGGATGCTACAATTTTTACAGAAACAACTGTTCATGACTACGATGTTTTAAAGAAACGTTTACGCGAACTGGCTTTTTTGAACAGTGGAATAACAATTGTTTTTCGTGATGAACGTCTTGAAAATCCAAAAGAAGAGATTCTTAAATACGAAGGTGGAATTGTTCATTACGTAAAAGAAATGAATGAAGCGAAACACAGCAAATTTTATCTTCCTTCTGAACCAATTTATATTACCGGTGAAAAAGATAATGTTGTTACTGAGCTTGCTTTTCAATATAACGATGGGTTTGATGAAAATATAAATACTTATGTAAACGATATTAACACTCGTGATGGTGGAACTCATCTTGAAGGATTTAAGTCCGCATTGACTTTTGTTCTAAACAAAGCTCTTGATTCAAATGAAAAACTTAAAAAACGAATTGATAAGGATGAAAAACTTACTGGAGATGATGTTCGTTCTGGAATTGTAGTTGTTCTTTCTATGAAAGTACCTGAACCTGAATTCGAAGGTCAGACAAAAGAAAAACTTGGAAATACAGAAGTACGAACAATTGTTGATTCTTTAGTAAAAGAAAAGCTTACAATATTTTTTGAGCAAAATCCAAAAGTTCTGGAAGCAGTTCTTGAAAAGGCAATCAATGAGGCTACTGCCAGAATTGCAGCCCGAAAAGCAAAAGATGCAAGCCGCAAAAAAACAATGTCAGATGGATTTGGATTTCCTGAAAAACTTTCAGACTGCTCTTTAAAAGATCCAACTCAGTGCGAAGTTTACATTGTCGAAGGAGATTCTGCGGGTGGTTCTGCAAAAAAAGGACGCGATCCAAAAACTCAGGCAATCTTGCCGCTTTGGGGAAAAATGCTGAATGTTGAAAAAGTTCGTCCAGAAAAAGTTATGAACAATGATAAACTTGAGCCAGTAATTGCTACTTTAGGTGCAGGTTTTGGAAAAGATTTTAATATAGAAAAACTTCGCTATCATAAAATTATAATTATGGCAGATGCCGATGTTGACGGTTCTCACATTAGAACTTTGCTTTTAACGTTCTTCTTTAGATATATGCCGCAACTTATTGAAAATGGTTATGTTTATCTTGCAATGCCACCGCTTTTTAAAGTTCAACTTGGAAAAAAAGAACCTGTTTACTGTTATTCAGAACAGGAACGTGATAGTGCTCTTATGGAACTTGGTGAAAACCGCAGTAAAGCAGACGTTCAACGTTACAAAGGTCTTGGTGAAATGGATGGAAAACAGCTTTGGGATACAACGATGGATCCAGCTCACAGACATATGAGAGTTGTAACAATTCCAGATGCAATTGCTGCTGACAAGATTTTTAGCGTTTGTATGGGTGAAGAAGTAGAACCTCGCCGTCAGTTTATAGAAACTAATTCAAGTTACGCTAATTTGGATATTTAAGATATTTTGGTGGTTAAGCTTGTCGAAACCACTTCTTAAAAAATAAAAAGGTCATTTCGGCAAGCTCAATGACCAATAAACGGAAATTATAAATGTTAGAACAGACAAAAACATCAGAAGGCGGAACTTTAATAAAAATTCCAATTGAAGAAGAAGTAAAAAAAGCATATATCGATTATTCCATGTCGGTAATTGTACAGCGTGCATTACCAGATGTTCGGGACGGATTAAAACCTGTTCACCGAAGAATTATGTATGCAATGGACACTCTGCATCTTGCTTCCGGCGGAAAAACAAAAAAGTGCGCTACAATTGTTGGTGAAGTTCTTGGTCATTATCATCCGCATGGAGATGCTTCTGTTTATGATGCGCTTGTTCGTCTTGGACAAGATTTTGCGCAAAGATATACAACTGTAACTCCTCAGGGAAACTTTGGTACAATTGCGGGAGATCCAGCAGCAGCTTACCGATATACTGAAGCAAAAATGTCTAAAATCACAGAAGAAATGGTTGCTGACATTTCTAAAAACACCGTGGATATGGTGGCAAACTTTGATGACACAACAAAAGAACCTTCTGTTCTTCCAGGTGCTTTTCCTTTTCTTCTTTGTAATGGTACAACAGGAATTGCAGTTGGTATGGCAACAAATATGCCAACACATAATCTTCGTGAAGTTGCGGCTGCAATTTGTGCTTATATCGATAATCCTGAAATTTCAATTGACGAATTGATGAAATATATAAAAGGTCCGGACTTTCCAACAGGTGGAATTATTTATGGCCGTGAAGGAATAAAAAAAGCCTACAAGACTGGACGTGGAAAAATTACAATCCGTTCAAAATTTACAATTGAAACTGATAAGCATGGAAGAGAATCAATTGTATTCACAGAAGTTCCTTATGGAATTAACACAACAAATATTATTCGTCGTATAAAAGAACTTGTTCGTGATAAGCAAATTGATGGAATTGTTGGAGCAAATGATGAATCTTCTGACCGAACAGGAATGCGTCTTGTAGTTGATTTGAAAAAAGGTGCAATTACAAAACTTGTTCTGAACCAGCTTTTTGCAAAAACTGATTTACAGTCAAATTTTGGTGTTATAAATCTAGCTCTTGTTCCACAGGAAAAAGAAGGTGAACCGCGTTATAACGAACCAGGTTATCTTACTTTGCCACAGACTTATTTAAAGCCTGAAATTCTTACATTAAAACAACTTATTTTCCATTTTGTAAAACATCGTGACGAGGTAATTACCCGTCGCACAATTTATGATTTAAAAGTTGCAAAACACAGAATGCACATTTTGGAAGCATTGATTACGGCAATTAATAATATTGATGAAGTAATCAAAATCATTCGTGGAAGTGAAACAACAGAAATTGCAAAACTTGCCCTTGAAAAGCGTTTTAATTTTGATGATGAGCAGGCACAGGCAATTGTTGATATGCAGCTCAAAAGACTCACTCATCTTCAGATTGAAGATTTGCAAAAAGAAATAAAAGAACTTCAGGCTCTTATTGATTATTTGCAGGGACTTTTGGATGATCACAATAAAATTCTTGAAACAATAAAAAATGAAACTCAGGCTCTTGCAGAAAAATATGGTGACGAGCGCCGAACAGATATTGTTGCAGATGAAGTTGAACAGATAAATGTTGAAGATATGATTAAGGAAGAAGACATGGTTGTCATGATTTCTAAACTTGGTTATATGAAACGAATTTCTGTAACTCAGTATAAAAAGCAGAGTAGGGGAGGAACTGGAAGTAACAGTGCTTCTCTTGTTGAAGATGATTATGTAAGTCAGCTTTTTATTGGTTCAACACACGACCACATTTTATTTGTAACAAATATTGGAAAAGCATATTGGATAAAAGTTCATGAAATTCCAGAATCTTCTAAAAATGCCCGTGGAACAAATATAAAAAGTTTGATTGCCATCGGTGCTGATGAAGAAATTACAACTGTTGTAACTTTGCGTGAATTCCGGGAAGACCAGTATTTGTTCATGACAACAGCAAATGGAATTGTAAAAAAAGTTCAGACTTCAGAATTTTCTAATGCAAAAACAAGAGGAATTATCGGTCTTAAATTGCGCGATGGTGATAAACTTATAAGTGCAATTCCAACAGATGGAGAGTCAGAAGTTCTTCTTGTTACTAGACGTGGAAAGGCTTTGCGCTTTAGCGAAAAAGATGTCCGCTGCATGGGAAGGGCTAGTAGCGGTATAAAAGGAATGAAGCTTTCTGAAGGTGACGAAATTTCTGGAGCAATAAAAATTGAACCGAATGACAGCATCCTTTTACTTACAGAAAAAGGATATGGAAAGCGTGTTAAATTTGAAAACTTCAATCCTCATGGGCGCGGAACTGGTGGACAAAAGATTTTTGGAAAAACTGAGGAGCGCGGAGAAATAGTTGGAATTCTTGCAGTTTCAGATAAAGATGAAATAGTATGTATGACAAGCCAGGGAAAAACATTAAGAGTTCAAGCGGAAACTATCACTCAGCAAGGAAATCAATCAACAGGAGTTAAGGTTGTAAGAATTTCAGATCCAGATTTTTTGGTCGGATTTGATAAAGTTCCTAGAAATGAAAATTAATTCTTTATATTATAAAGAATTATGAGTTTTATTTTAAGAAAGTATATAAATTATATATAAAATGTATATTTTTTAATGACAAAATATACATTTTATACTATAGTAAAAAAGGGTAGTAGTTATAAACTAGGGAAATACTTATACATCAGGCAAAAGGTCAGTTGAAAAACTGGCCTTTTCTTTTTTAACAAGAATATTGACTTATCCACTTTTTATCCACTTTTTGTGGATAAGTTGTGTTTAAATTTTATTTCTAATATTTTTTGTTTCACGTGAAACATTTTAATATTTATAGATTTTATCAAATAAGAAAGTAGTTGTATTTTTTTTATATTAAAAGAAAAAATCAATTAAGATAAACTTTCGATTTTTGATGCAATTTTAAATTTCAAAGCCAAATGTATTTTTTCTAATAAAGAATCTTTGTTTCTTAATAATGTTCCACGTGAAACTTTATTACTGTTATTATTTTAGTTGACGCGTGTTTTTTATGTTTCACGTGGAACAATACTTTTTTTATGAATAAACTTTATAAAATATTTTGCTATAATAAAAATTGTTTCACGTGAAACTTTAAACAAACGAACGGAAGTTATAAATTTAATAAACTTACGTTTGTATGAATTTTTAACAACGAACGATTATTAGTTCAAAAAAAATGATTGGTTAGAATAAAAAGGAATTTATTTTTTTTTGAATAACAGCGATGAAAAAGAATCTTGCGCCAGATTGTAAGTGCGGCGTAGCCGTTGTTTGCTTGCAAACAATGCCAACACTGAAAAGCTGGTTTACGGTTTTTATTTGCGCCCAAAAAAGTTTGTTGAAAATATTCTTCTTAGGTTTTATCCTTTTTTTAGGAAAGTTTTTATGAATATTGATATTGTTTTTATTATTGTTTCTGCGGTGCTGATTTTAGTTGGAACGGTTGGTACTGTTGTTCCTGTTTTGCCTGGAGTTCCTTTTGCTTGGGCAGGATTACTTGTGGCTTTTTTTTTCGGAATATTCGGAAATTTCTGTTTTGGCTCTTGTAGTGTCTGGAGTTGTGGCTATTCTTGTGACTGTTGCGGATAATGTTTTTCCTGCTCTTATGACAAAGAAATCTGGTGGAAGTAAATATGGAACTGTTGGTTCTGTTGTTGGTCTGGTTGCTGGATTTTTTATGGGACCTTTAGGAATTATTTTAGGTCCTTTTGCAGGAGCTTTTGTTGGTGAATTGATTTTTGATTCTTCCAATATGAAGAGAGTTTTTAAAGCGGCTTTGGGAACATTGAAAGGTTTTTTGTTTGGAACTGGATTGAAAATTTTGACATGTTTAATTTTTGCCTGGATTTTTGTAGTTTCTTTAAATTTTGATTAAGTTGAATGTTGAGTTTTTATAATTTGTGAAAAAACGCTTTCAGTATATTTTCAATTTGCTCCAGATGGTGGGCTCGCGCTACGCTTCTATTTATTTTTATAAAAAACTCAATATTTAATCCCCATTCCCATAATAGATAAGATTTGATATAATGACATTTTAGTATGGATACTAAAGCATGTTTGGTCCTGGCAAATGGACTGGTTTTTGAAGGAAGGGCATTTGGCGCTGAAGGAATAATAATCGGCGAAACAGTTTTTACAACAGGTATGAATGGTTACCTGGAAACTCTTACTGATCCTAGTTATTACGGTCAAATTGTTACACAGACTTTTCCACTGATTGGAAATTACGGCGATATAAAGCAGGATTATGAAAGTTCAAAATGTAATCTTCGTGGCTATATTGTTCGTCAGTGGTGCGAGGAACCTTCAAATTTCCGCTGTGGTGGCGATATAGATTCTTATTTAAAATCACAAAATATTATTGGTCTTTATGATATTGATACTCGTAAGCTTACAAAGATTCTGCGCGAAGTTGGCGTTATGAACGGTATGCTTATAAGCGGAAACAGCAAAGATGCGTTGGAAGCTTTTGCAGCGTTAAAGGATGAAAAGAAAAAAGCAGTTCTTCTTGAAAAAATAAAATCATACAAAATTAAAAAAGCTGTTGAATCTGTAACAGGAAGCGCAACTGGTGTTGAAGAACCTGCGGATGTGGTTTTTTCTGAAAGTGCAAAATATCGTTTTGTTCCAGTAACTGCTGACGGAACTAAAATAAATGATGAAAAAGAAGCGATGAAAGCCGGAAAAGGCAAAAAAGTTGTTCTTTGGGATTTTGGTGCAAAAGCTAATATCCGCCGTGAACTTTTAAAGCGTGGTCTTGAAGTTGTTACAGTTCCTTGCTCATATACTGCACAGCAGATTATGGCTTTGAATCCTGATGGTGTTATGCTTAGCAATGGGCCTGGAGATCCTGCTGAAAATGTTGGAATAATTGAGGAAATTAAAAAACTTCTTAAAACTGGAATTCCAATTTTTGGAATTTGTTTAGGACATCAGCTTTTGGCTTTGGCTAATGGTGCTCAAACGATGAAATTGAAATATGGTCACCGTGGTGCAAATCAACCTGTAAAATATACAAAAACTGGTCGCGTTTATATTACTTCGCAGAATCATGGCTATGCTGTAAAAAATGATTGCTTGCCGGAAGGAACTATTCAAAGTTTTGTTAATACTAATGATGGAACTTGCGAGGGTTTGACTTATACAAAAATTCCTGCGTTCAGTGTTCAGTTTCACCCGGAAGCTTGTTCAGGTCCGCTTGATGCAAACTTTTTGTTCGATGAATTTGTAAAGCTCATTAATAATCATGATTATTTTAAGAATTTCAAATCTGAATATGAAAGAGTTGATGCAATTTCTTATTTTGCTTCTACAATCAAAGCGACAAAAGCTAAAGCTTAAAAATTTAGGAAGGTAAATATGCCACTTAATAAAGATATTCACAAAGTAATGGTTATTGGTTCTGGTCCGATTATTATTGGTCAGGCTGCGGAATTTGACTATGCAGGAAGCCAGGCTTGTAAAGCTTTAAAAGAACAAGGTCTTGAAGTTGTGCTTGTAAATTCAAATCCAGCAACTTTGATGACTGACCATGCAATGGCTGATCATATTTATATTGAACCTTTGATTCCAGAAGTTATTGAAAGGATTATAGAAAAGGAAAAACCGGACTCAATTCTTTCTTCTCTTGGTGGCCAGACTGGATTGACTTTGTGTATGGAACTTGCAAAATCAGGATTCTTAAAAGAGCACAATGTTCGTCTTCTTGGTGCAAAACCAGAAACAATTGATAAGGCAGAAGACCGTCAGATGTTCAAGGATACAATGGAATCTATTGGAGAACCTTGTATTCCTTCTAAAGTTGTAACAACTTATGAAGATGCTTTGGATTTTGTAAAAAATGTAATTGGATTTCCTGCAATTATTCGTCCAGCATTTACGCTTGGTGGAACTGGCGGTGGTATTGCAACTAATGAAGAAGAATTTAATGAAATTGCACACAATGGATTGCATCGTTCACCGATTCATCAGATTCTTGTTGAAAAATGTATTTCTGGCTGGAAAGAAATTGAGTTTGAAGTTGTTCGTGATCACAGTGGAAATGTTTTGACTGTTTGTTCTATGGAAAACTTTGATCCGGTTGGAGTTCATACTGGAGATTCAATTGTAATTGCGCCGGCTGTAACTCTTTCTGATAAAGAATATCAGATGCTGAGAACGGCTTCGTTGAATATAATTTCTTCTCTTGGAATGGAAGGCGGTTGTAACTGTCAGTTTGCTTTGAATCCGGAATCTTTTGAATATGCTGTAATTGAAGTAAATCCACGTGTTTCACGTTCTTCTGCGCTGGCTTCTAAAGCAACTGGCTATCCGATTGCTAAAATAGCTACTTTAATTGCAATTGGCTATAATCTTGATGAAATTCCGAACTCGGTAACAAAGAAAACTTCAGCTTGTTTTGAGCCAGTTTTGGATTATGTTGTTGTGAAAATGCCAAAGTTCCCGTTTGATAAATTCGTTTATGCGGCTAGAAAGTTGGGAACTCAGATGAAGGCAACTGGCGAAGTTATGGCGATTGGACGTACTTTTGAGGAAGCGTTGATGAAGGCAGCTCGCGGTGCGGAAATTGGAGTAACTTCCTTGAATCTTAAAAAGTTTGAGGAAGAACCTGATGAAAAAATTATCGAACGAGTTGGTCAATGTACAGACCAGCGTCTGTTTGCAATTTTCCAGGCTTTGAAACGTGGAATTATGACTGTGGACGAAATTCATAAAGTTACAATGATAGACGAATGGTTCTTGAACAAACTTATGAATCTTGTTGATATGGAAGATATGTTCCAGATGATAAAAGAAGGTGCTGAACTTTCTGAAAATGGAACAGCCGAACTTACTCAAGAATTGTATGTTGAAGCAAAGAAACTTGGTTACCCTGATAAAGTTATTGAAGAAATGACCGGTTATGAAATCGAGAATTCTCAGGGAGTTTCGGCATCATAAAAAATTGTGTTGCGTGATGGTTGAGCGTGTCGAAACCATCACAAGATAAATGCTTTATTTGAATAATTAAATCGAAATTTTAGGAAGTTCTTTGAGCTTCTAAAATATCATTTATAATTGCCTGAATGTGGGCAATTTGCAATTTTTATCAACATATCTATTGACGGCATAATATTTTCATTTTCCCAATTAGAAATACTTTGTTTTGTAACGCAAAGTTTTTTTGCTAAATCAACCTGACTTAAATTTTTGTTCATTCTTAATTTTTTTATTTGTTCACCCAACATAATCTACCTGTCAATTTATTTTTTACTATGATATAAAGATTTGTTGACAATATAAAAATAAGAAAAGTCCTAATAGATTTTTCTATTAGGACTTTTTATTCTTGAAAAATTAATAAAATCTATTTTGCCGAATCCATCAACTCTTCAATTTCTTGTTTGTTTGGCATTACGCAAAGGGCGCCTTTTTTTGTTGTGATTAGGCTTGCGGCGGCGTTTGCGAAGGTTAGCAGTTTGGTTAGGCGGTCTTGGGTAAAGTTTTTGTAGCCGTTTTCGAGGATTTCATGGAGGATGCAAGCGCAGAATGTGTCTCCCGCTCCGGTTGTGTCGATGGTTTTTACGTTTGAGAATGTTGGAACGCTCATCTTTAGTTCTGTTTTTCCGTCTGCATAAAAGCAGTCGCTTCCGTGCTTACCTTTTGTTACGGTTATGAGCGGAATTGAATATTTTTGCCGGATTTTTTCGATTCCTTTTTCAATGTTTTGTTCATCGGTGATTAATTCCAATTCTTCTTCTGCGATTTTTAAAATGTTGCACATTGAAATTCCGTAGCAGATTCGTTCTTTTGCTTCTTCAATTGAATTCCAAAGCGGTTTTCTTAGATTTGGATCGAAAGAAAGCAGAATTTTGTTTTCCTTTGCAGTTTGAAGGGCGAATTCTGTGGCTTCATTTACGGTTTTATTTGTCATTGAAAGGCTTCCGTAATGAAGAATTTTTGTATTTTTTATTAATTCGGCATTTATCTTATCTTTTGAAAGAAATGCGTCTGCTCCAGTTTTTCGATAGAATGAAAAATCGCGGTCGCCGTCTGGTGCTGTATGAACAAATGCCAAAGTTGTGTTGTATTCATCTGAAAAAACAAGATTTTGAACATCAATTCCAATTGAAGAAACTCGTTCTTTTAGCATTTTTCCGAACATATCGTTTCCAACTTGCCCGATAAAACTTGTTTTGTGTCCGAGTTTTGAAAGCATTGCAAGAACATTGCACGGAGCTCCGCCTGGATTCGCTTCCATGAGCCAGTTTCCGCAGTTGCTGATTCCATTTTGAGTAAAATCTATTAAAAGTTCTCCTAATGCGATTACGTCAAATTCTTTTTGGCTTTTCATATTTTCTCCTTCTGGAGTTTCCAGGTTTTGCAGTTTATTTTTTGAGAAGTTTCATTTCTTATGAGCAAATCTGTTTTTATTTGAGAAAGAAAGAATGCATTTGTGAAAACCATTTTTCCGTCATCGATAAATATTTCTAACGAACAAGTGTCACCAATGATTCGGAATTTTGTATTTTCTTCTTTTGGTGGAAGTTTTGCTTTTCTTGCAAAAATTTTTCCGGGAGTCTGCGATTTTGAACGGTCAAAATAAATGCTTTGCTCAAATAAATCGATTTTTACGAGAACATATTCATCTTCTGTATTTCCTAAAATGATTTTTATTGTTCCAGAAGTTTGTTGAGAAACTGAAAATTCCAATTCAAAGAGGCGTTCTTGTTGGTTCAGAATTTTTTCTTTTTTTCCAGGTTGAATTTCTGAATTTTGCTCATCGGTTTTTAAAGTTTCAAGCTCGCGGATTGGATTTTGATACAACCGGTTATTTTTGAACGAAAGTTCGCGGGGAATTGTCATCATTCCAGACCATAAATAATTTTCTGGCGTAATGTAAGATTCCCAGGATTGCATCCACGCGATTAAAATTGTTCTTCCGTCTGAAAGTTTTGTTGTTTGTGGTGCATAAAAATCAATTCCGTAGTCAATTTGAGCGGCAAAACATCTGTTTTCGGCTCTTATGTCGGGAAAAAATTTAAATTTCTTATAATCAAGAATTCCTGTTGCGTAAACACTGTTGTTTCCTTCGTGGAATCCTGCGTTGTAGTCGGCTTTCATTTCTTGCGGAGAAAAAATTAGAAAATCTCTTCCGTCAAGGTTTAGGATGTCAGGACATTCCCACATTCCGCTAAAATCATTTCTGCTTGAATTTAAAATTCCTTTGAAAGTCCATTTTTTTGCATTTTTTGATTCAAAAATTACCATTGCGCCGCAGTTATCAAGCTGTTTTATCACGCAGACCATGTAGAATTTTCCGTCTTTTTTCCAGATTTTTGGGTCGCGGAAATGTTCCTTGTTATATGCGAATGGAATATTTTTTGCCGTAATAACCGGGTTTTTAGAATATTTTTTGTAAATTTTTCCCTCACCAAATGCTATGCACTGATTTTGAATTTCAACATCGCCATCTTTAGAAACTCCTGTATACGCAAGAATTTGTTTGCCGTCTTCTGTTGAAATTGCGGTTCCTGAAAAACATCCGTTAAGGTCAGCGTTTGAATCTGGGGCTAGGGCGACTGGTTCTAGATTCCACGTGAGCATATCCTGGGAAGTAACGTGTCCCCAGTGCATTGGCCCCCATTGTGTTGAGTAAGGATGATATTGATAAAAAAGATGAACTTTTCCATTGAACTCTGAAAATCCATTAGGATCGTTGCACCAACCGCCTGGCGTAGCAAAATGAAAAAGCGGACGTTGAGCTAGAATTTCTTTTGAAGAATTTATTTTTTCAGAAAACTCTTTTTGCTTTTTTTGAGCATTTTCAAAAATTTCAGTCATAATATCATCCTTTTATAGCAGAAGAGGCAACTGATTCAACAAAGTAACGCTGGAAGAAAATGAACAATAAAAGAACTGGAAGCAACATTACAACGCTGGCTGCCATAAGCTGATCCCAATAAATATCTCCGCCTGTTCCTGTAAAAGAAGAAATTGCCACAGACATTGGGCGAACTTTTTCATCAGTTGTAACAAGAAGCGGCCACAGATATTGATTCCACATATCCATTCCCTGAAGAATACAAACTGTGATGATTGGACTTTTATTCAATGGAAGGTAAACATCTTTGTAAATCTGCCAGAATGATGCTCCTTCAAGTTCAGCATTTTCTGCAAGCGAAACTGGAACTTCCTTAAAATAATTGTAGAAAAGGAAGATATACAGCGGACTTGCTACGAACGGCAAAATTTGAACAGCATAAGTATCTGTAAGTCCGAGCGAGGAAACTTGATACATAAGCGGAAGCATTATTGATTCCATTGGAATTATGTAAAGCGAAAGCACTGCCAAAAAAATGTATTTTCGGCATTTTAGTTTTCCGCGTTGCAAAGCATATCCTGCCATTGAACAAACAATACTTGTAAGAATGACTGTTATAACTAAAACAATCATTGAATTTATAAATGCACGTCCGAAATTTTGAACTGATTCAAAAAGAATTTCCTTAAAATTGTGAAGCGTTGGATTCAGCACAACAAATGCTTTTAGGCTTCCCATATCTTTCATGATTTCGTAGCGGTCATCTTTTAAAGACGAAACGAACATAAGAAAAATTGGGGTAATAATTATAAGTCCAAGCAAAGATTAAAACTTCAGTTTTAGGATTGACTTTTTAATGCAATTTCGCAACAAAGTGAGAAATTGCAGATGATAAAAAAGTTTTCAACGCAAACTTGAAAAGAAAAAAATTGACAGCATATTTGGCAATTTTTTTCTTACATCCTCCTAAAAAAATTAAATCGAAAATTAATCCCGGGATTTTTCTTCTTTTCCACGAAGAAGTTTATTTTGAACAAGAAAAATAACGAGTATTAAAAGGAACAGAATTACAGAAGCTGCTGAAGCATAGCCGATTTTCTGTCCGGCAAATCCATTTTGGTATATGTAATGAACAAGGGTATTGGTAGCTCCATTTGGACCGCCCTTTGTCATGATATTTACTTGAGTAAAAAGTTTTAAAGCCTGAATCGTTGTGATAATAAGCACAAGTGTATTGGTTTCTTTTAAGCTTGGCCAAGTTACATTCCAGAAAGTTTGAAAAGGAGTTGCTCCATCAATGTTTGCGGCTTCATACAAATAAGAAGGAATGCTCTGCAATGAACCAAGATAAATTATCATCTGAAAACCGAACGCTTGCCATGCGGAAAGAATTGTAATTGCAATCAATGCTGAATTTTTATTTCCAAGCCAGTCGATTGAATGAGCCTGACCAAAAGTAACAAGTTTTAGCGCAAGATTTGCAATTCCATCTGGATATTGATAAATAGATTTCCAAACTACAGCAACGATAACCATTGGAGTAATATATGGAAGAAAAAACATACTTCTTAAAAAGCCTTTTAAAAATCTGACTTTATTTAAAGCGTTTGCCATAAGAAGCGCAAATCCGCATTGTAACGGAATTACCATAATTGTAAAAAGAACAACATTTCTGAACGCTTGCCAAAAACTAGGGTCTTTGAAAATTTGAATATAATTTCTTAATCCTACAAATTTTGCAGGAACCATAGGATTTGGAATAAGTTTTTGATTTGTTAATGAAAGTGCGAATGCTGAAAAAAATGGAACGACCATAAAAAATATAAGCAAAACACACGCAGGAAGCAGCATATAAATTTCTTGTCGGATATTTTTTTCTTTTAAGGTTGTAATAAATGAATTTTTCATACTGTACCTCTGATTTAGGGTTTATCAAAACCCCAAAAACGGCTGAGTCAAGGTCTTGAGCGTAAGCGTACCTTGACCAGACGTATTTTTGTTGAATTAGTGGTCATTTCGTCAAGCTCAATGACCACTAAAAAGCTAATTTAATGACCACTAGGAAATTAACATAACTTATTTTCCGAACGGAGGATAACCATCGTTGTCTTTAATATCTTCATCAATTTTTTGAGCGGCTTTGTTAAGTTCTGTTCGTATGTCTGCGCCGTTCAAGATTGATTCAAAGGCGTCTGAAAATGCCAAAGTTATTGTTGGATAAGCTGGATGAATCGGACGGCTTACAGCAACATTTGACTGTTCATAAGCGATCGCCATTTTTGAACTGTCCATATAATCTTCACAGCGTGCTGCAAATTTATTCAATGCAGGATAAGAACCTGTAAGTTTTATTGCATCAAGGAATTCTGTGTCTGTAAGCATATAGTTCAAAAGTTGACCAGCTTTTTCTGGATTTTTTGAAGTTGCAGAAATTCCCCAAATCCAAGTTGCGTTTGGCGAACGAGTTCCTTTTCCAAAGTTCGGGAGTGGAAGCGCAATCACATCATCGCCCATTGCAGCTCGGCAAGTTGTAAAATTCCAGTTTCCGTTCCAGGCAATTGCGGTTTGTCTTTTATCGTTATAAAGTGTGTTTTCGCCGGCAGATTTTGGAACAATCCAACCGTTTGTTCCCCATTTTTGGAAGTAGCGCAAAACTTTTTCTGCTTCTGGACTATTTAAAGTTCCTTCAGCCGTCCAAGTTTCTCGGTTTATAAGGTCAGCTCCTCCAGAAACAAGCGTTTCATAAAAACCGTAAGTTCCCCATTCTGAGCCAGCAATGTTCCAAGCCCACATCAGGTCGAGCGGCCATTTTACTTCATCAAGGGCGGCAAGTTTTGTAAGAATTTCATCAAATTCATCTGCTGTCCAAGCGTCTGCAACATTTTTTGGGATTCTTGCGCCGATTTTTTCAAGATATTTTTTGTTGCAGTAAAGCAAAACTGTGGAATCCGCATAGCTTATCGCGTAAAGTTTATTGTCGATTGGATAAGTGCACTGAAGCACATTGGAAGGAGTCATATCGGCAATAATTTCAGAATCAATATAAGGTTCAACACTCTGAATTACTCCAGACCAGGCAAGACTTGCGAGCATAGGACCGTCAATGCTGACAATATCAGGAACTTTTTTATTTTTGATAAAACTTGCCAATTTTGAAGTATAAGAATCGTGCGGAGTATACAAAAGTTCAACATTGATTCCTGTTTTTTCTGTGAAACGTTCTGTTGAAGCTTTTATTGCAGACTGTTCAGCGTCTGAACCTTGAAACATTATGCTGATAGAATTTGATTGTGCTTTTTTTTGACAACCAGTGAATACAGAAACTGCAAGAATTGCTGCACCAATAATAAAACTGATTTTTTTCATATTTTCCCCCTATGAAAAATTAATTTTGAAGAATTTCTGCGTTTTGCAGATTTATGATTCTCTTTTTATTATGGAAGGCTCAAGTACAATTGTTTTTAGAGAAGTTTTGCCTTCTTTTTTTTCTTTTATTTTTTGACACAAAATTTCAAAGCTTTTTGCGGCAATTTTATCCAAAGGCTGATTTATTGAAGTCAATGTTGGAAAAGTCATGTCGCAAAGCATTGTGTTGTCAAAACCGACAATATTCATTTTTTCTGGAATGTTGATTTTATTTCGATTTGCTGCATTTATTGCTTGAGCTGCAAAAAGGTCATTTATGCAGAAAAGTCCGATTTTTTCAGATGATTTTTTTTGTTCATGCATAAAATTGTCCATCAATTCTGAAGCCTGAGCATAATTATTAAAATACCAGTCCTTGTCGCCAAATGTTTTGATTTTGCTTTCAGGAATTTTCATTTTTAATAATTCATTGTAAAATCCTGTAAATTTTTCATCATCTTTTAGGCCAAAGAAGAAAAATTGTTCACAGCGATTTTCAATCAAATAATCAGCAGCTAGTCGTCCTCCTTCAAGGTGATTGATTGCAACTGAATCCAAACCGTTGATATTTCTTGTCATTACAACAACAGGAAAATTCGCGGTTTTTAGAACAGGAATCATTTCTGATTTTACGCGGGTCATACAGATAAGCATTCCATCTGCCTGACGTGCCATCATTTTTGTTACAATTTCTTTTTCCTTTTTACTGTCTCCGTTTGAGTTGAAAAAAATCATTGTATAACCGTTTTTTACGCAGAGTTGTTCAACTTCTGAAAGCAAGCGCGAAAAATACGGATTTTCAATGTCCGGCAAAATTACAGCAATAAGATGAGAACTTCCTGCCGCCATTGTGCGTGCTGTTTCGTTTGGGAAAAAGCCTGACTGATGAACAAGTTCCATGACTTTTTCCTTTGTTTTTTCCGAAACTTTTGTGCTTCCGCTAAATACTCGTGAGACTGTTGCAATAGAAACTCCAGCAGCCTGGGCAAGTTCCTGCATTGTTGTTATTGATGTAAGCGTTTTCATTAATTAAATGATAACGCTTACATTTTAGTTGTCAAGTTTTTTTTTTTAAAAAAATGCCTTTTGACTACAAAGAATCAAAAGGCAACTGGTAAAGTTATGTTTTTTTCTAAAATTAACTCCATTCAGGAGTTTTCCAAAGATTCAGTCTTGTTCCGATTTTGTTTTTTATGGCGGTATCGTAGCAGAATCTTCCCCAGGCAACGTCTTCTGTTGGCATTCCGCCTACTGCGTACACGATTATTTGTTCATCGCTGTCGCGCCCTTGTTTTTTGTTGTTTACAATATCACCGATTTCTACTAAGTCAGATTCTTGTACAAAACCTTCTTGAACTGCGTCGTAAAAAGCCATTCCAATTAGGGTTGAGACATTTTTTTGCGTTGGTGCGGGTTTTCCTTTTCCCCAGCCGACGTACATTTTGTAGTCATCGCTTACAAGTTTGAATTTTTTTGTATCTTTCCAACCTTCATGGTTCATTAAAAGCGCGCTTGTGCTTATTACTAAAGCTCCGGGTTTTATCCATTCATCTTTTAGGAAAGGATTGTCTTCATATTTTGCGGCATTTGTTGTTCCAAAATAAATTATGTCGCTATCTTTTGCTGCACTTTCTATTGAATCGCAAACAACAAAGTCTTTGAATGTTGGGCAATATCCCTTGCAAAAGTCTATAAATTCTTTGATTCCTTTTTCTGAGCGACCTTTTATTTTTATTGTTGAAACTGTAGGCTTTTCTGTTGCGATTGCTAAAGCCGCTGTTCGGCCCATTACTCCAGGACCAACGATTGTTGCGACTTTTGGTTCTTTTATAGAAAGATAACGGATTCCAAGTCCTGGAACTGCGCCGGTTCTCATTGAACTTATAAGGTTTGCGGACATATATGCGTAAGGTGCGCCGGTTTCTGCATCAAGTAACTGAAGCATTAGAACAGAACGTGGTAATCCCTTTGAGCGGTTTTTCTGGTTTGAGCCGTATGTTTTTATTCCGCAAGTATGAAATTCACCGCCCAAATATGCAGGCATCGCCATAAAGCGGTAGTCAGGACCATTTAAAGGAAAATCTTTTATAGAAGAAGTTTCAGGGAACGACATTTTTAAGCCGTGCTCATTGCCGTTCGCGCCACCCATACGGTAATCTCCGTTTCCGATTAACGAAAAGTGTTTTTCCATTACATCGATGCAGTTCTTCATATTTTTTACGCCGCATTCAATCAAATCTTTTTCGTTCAGAAACAGAATGTCAATATTAGGAAAAATGTTTTCATTCATATAAAACCTCCAGAGTTGGTTCAGAAAATTATTTTTCAAAATCTTTATTCATTATATTTGCCGAAAAAAAATTTCCAATGCGAGTTTTTACAAGAAAAATAAAAATTTTAGTTTTACATTGTTGCAAAGTGAGGTTGAACATGGAACGTATAGCAGAACATCCTATTTTAGGAGTTCCAGAAAAAGGGGAACTCATAACATTTACATTAGACGGAAAAGAGATGCAAGGCTACGAAGGGGAACCTATTGCAATGGCCTTGCGTGCGGCAGGAATTTTAAAACACAGAGAGACTTCTAAACTGCATAAACCAAGAGGAATTTTTTGCGCCATTGGACGTTGTACTGACTGCGTAATGGTTGTTGATGGCGTTCCAAATACTAGAACTTGCATAACTCCTTTAAAGGCGGGAATGAAAGTTCAAACTCAATACGGTTGTTCAGCAGAAAAATCATGGTAAGGCGGAAACTAATATGGAAAGATATGACTTGATTGTAATTGGCGCAGGACCTGCTGGTCTTAGTGCTGGAATAGAAGCTGCTAAGCACGGAATGAAAGTTATGATTTTTGATGAAAACCATAAACCGGGCGGACAACTTTTTAAGCAGATTCATAAATTTTTTGGTTCAAAGGAACATAAGGCAAAAATCCGTGGATTTAATATTGGAACAGAGCTTTTAAAAGAAGCGGAAGAAGTTGGTGTTCAAGTAAAACTGGACGCAACTGTAACAGGAATTTTTGAAAATAAAGAAGTTACAGTGAACCACGATGGTGCGATTCATCATTACAAAGGCGGAAGCGTGATTATTGCCACTGGTGCGGCAGAAAATATGGTTCCTTTTGAAGGCTGGACTTTGCCGGGCGTTATTGGAGCTGGTGCGGCTCAGACAATGATGAATCTGCACGGTGTAAAACCCGGAAAAAAGATTCTTATGCTTGGAAGCGGAAACGTTGGTCTTGTAGTAAGTTTTCAGTTGCTTCAGGCAGGTTGCGATGTTGTTGCGCTTGTTGATGCTGCTCCTAGAATTGGCGGATATGGCGTTCATGCGGCAAAAGTTGCCCGAACTGGAGTTCCATTTTTTCTTGGCTATACAATCAAAAAAGTTGAAGGAACGAAAAAAGTTGAAGGCGTAACGATTGGTAAAGTTGATGAGCATTTTAAGATTATTCCGGGAACAGAAATTCATTTTGATGTTGATACGATTTGTGTTGCGGTTGGATTGTCGCCAATGAGCCAGCTTTTGAAAATGTCTGGTTGTGCAATGGAAGATAACCCAAAGCGAGGCGGGCAAGTTCCAATTGTTGATGAATATGGGGAAACTTCTGTTCCTTGTCTTTTTGCGGCTGGTGATGTAAGCGGAATTGAAGAAGCAAGTTCCGCGATGATAAAAGGTCGAATGGCTGGCTTGCGTGCTGCTTACAAAACAGGATTTACAGAAGAAAATTTGATGGAACAAAATGAGTCTTTGTTTGAAAAAGATTTAAACAGTCTGCGACAGGGAATGTTTGCGCCTTGCAACCGTGGAAAATTAATTGAAAAAACTGATGAAGGAATTCCGGTTTCAAAGAATTTGCTTTCAAAAGGTTTTGTTTCAGATGAAGAAATTGAACGTTTTCCCGGAGTTACCCATCAAAAAGGAGTTCATCCGGTAATTGAATGTACGCAGAATATTCCGTGCAATCCGTGCCAAGATGCGTGCCGGAAAAACTGCATAAAAATTGGCTCGTGCATAACAGCCTTGCCGGTGGTTGCACAAAACTGCGGTTGTTCTGGCTGTGGAATGTGTGTTGCAAGTTGTTCCGGACAGGCGATTTTCCTTGTTAATGAAGATTTTGAGCCGGGCTACACGAGCATAACCATTCCGTACGAATTTTTGCCAGTTCCGGAAAAAGGAACTGTGGGAAAGGCTTTAAGCCGAAGCGGAGACGTTCTTTGTGATGCGGAAATTGTTGGCGTAAGAACTGCAGCTGCTTTTGACCACACGTATTTGCTTACGATGAAAGTTCCAAACGAATTTGGTTATAAAGCCCGATTTTGGAAAAAGATTTAGGCGGGGCGTTACGGGGTGTCCCCGTTAGAAGGGGTAGGTGGCAACAAAGTGCCACCGAGGGGAAGGCTTTCCCCGGCAGAAGTTTTGTATGCGGAGTTTTCAAAAGACTTTAGGCTTTTGAAAAGTAGTGAGGAACGGATGTTCCGAACGTTGGGAAGGCTTTCCCCAACAGATGATGGAGATTAAAAATTATGATGAATGATAGAGCAAAAGATATTGGTGAATTTGTTCCTGGCCCAGATGATGATTTGGTGATTTGCCGATGCGAAGAAATAACAAAGGGCGAAATCCGAAAAGCTGTTCACGATGGAATGTTCACAATGCAGGAAATAAGACGATATTTGCGTGCCGGAATGGGGCTTTGCCAAGGTCAAACCTGTTCAAAATTGGTAAAAGGAATTGTTGCGGCTGAACAAAAAGTAAGCCCTGCAGTTATAAATCCGGCTACAAGCAGAGGTCCGATTAGGCCGACAGAGATGAACACTTTAGCAAGCGAGGTATTGTAATATGAAAACAAAGGCTGATGTTATTGTAATTGGGGCTGGAATCGTGGGAAATGCCACGGCGTATTATCTTGCCAAAAAAGGAAAAAGTGTAATTGTTCTGGAAGCAAGCGACTATATTGGAAACGGAGGTTCTTCTAGAAATGGTGGTGGTGTGCGTCAGTCCGGGCGAAATATAAAAGAATTGCCACTCATGGTTTGGGGCGTAAAAAATATTTGGCCGGGATTAAGCGAAGAGCTCGGTGTTGACACGGAATACACTCAAGAAGGAAATTTGCGCCTTGGAAAAACGGAAGAACATTTAAAGATTTTGCAGAAACTTGCGGACAATGCGGTAAAATGCGGCGTTGATGTAAAAATGATTAATGCAGAGGAAGTTAAGAAAATTAATCCGTATATGAGCGATGCGGTTGTTGGTGCTTCGTGGTGTCCGACTGATGGTCATGCAAATCCGCTTACAACAACTTTGGGTTTTTATAAATGTGCAAGAAATCTTGGTGCTGATTTTATAACGGGTGCACCAGTTTCTAAAATTGTTTTAAAAGCTGGAAAAGTTTGCGGAGTTGAGGCTGAAGGGCAATTTTTTGAGGCTGAAAATGTTGTTGTTGCTGCAGGTTATGAAAGCAACCCAATTTTAAATACTGTAGGAATTACAATTCCTATGAAAAAAAAGCGGTTGCAGTGCCTTGTAACGGAAGCCCAGCCGCAGATGTTCAAGCAGATGCTGGGAACTGCAATGGCGGATTTTTATGGTCATCAGACAAAGCATGGTTCTTTTGTTTTTGGCGGACACGATGGCTATGAAGACTTTGCAAATCCTGATTTTGAAAGCAACGAATATCCGCCGAGTACTGCTGATTTTACAAGTGCCTGTGCAAGAGGAATTCTTGGATATTTTCCGCGCCTTGCAAATGCAAAAATTGTGCGTTCTTGGGCTGGTTATGAAGATTTGGCGAGCGATGGCGTTTGTACGGTAAGCAAAGTTGATGAAGTTCCTGGACTTTATGTTGAATGTAGTTTTTCCGGGCATGGATTTGGAATTGGTCCAAGCGCAGCTTTTAATATTTCTGAACTTATTTGCACTGGAACTTGCCCTGCGGACATAAGCACTTTGCGCTACAATAGATTTAAGCCTGCGTTGTGATTTTTGGTTGCAGTTGAAAATCGAGTTTTTAGAAAACTGAAAAAAGCGTAAGTGAAGCTGCAATTTGTGAAGATTTTCTTATTGAGAAAAATATTGACAAAAAAATATCCGTTCGCTAATGTTTTAACAGATATGGCAAAGACGTCAGGACTCTAATGTTTTGGCGTCTTTTTTTATTTTAAATCTGATTTTGGCGAGGCGAATTATGAAAGATGAAAAATTGCATATTCATACGATTCAGTCATATCTGGTTATGGAAACAGAAAAATTTTATCAGAAAATTGTGGCTGATTTTGGAATTTCTCATTTTTATAGTTTTCAGACTGATTCAGAACGAAAAGTTCCATTTTTGGAAGACAGTTGCTCCAACATTTTGTTTGAATATTCTGGAAACAATATGAATTCTTTTGTAATCGGAAATTCCGGGAAATTGCAGACTTTGGAGCTAAAGAAAAACTGTGATTATTTTGGAATTCGCTTTCAACCGGGTGCAAATCCATTTTTTGAAAATCAGGAAGTAAAAGATTTAGTTGGTCAAAGAATAGATTTGCGTAATTTTGATATTTTAACAAATCTTTCCGAAAAAATCTCCGAGCAACAGACTTTTACAAACCGAATGTGCACTTTTATGGAAGAATATCGAACGTGGCTAAAAACAACGCAAAGCGGGCAAAAGCATCTGTTTTTTCAGATGGTGGATTTGATTGTCAAAAAAGACGGGCTTTTAAAAATCAGCGAGTTGATTGACTACACAGGATATTCTTCGCGCTACATAAATCTTTTGTTTGAAACATTTTTGGGTTGCAGCGCAAAGCAATTCTGCAAAAACGTAAAAATGCACACAATCATAAATGAGCTGAACCGTTCCGATATTGATTCGTTTCCAAATTTTTCCAGCAAGTTCGACTTTTACGATCAAAGCCATTTTGTTCATTCTTTTAAGGAATTTACAGGAGTTGCGCCAAAAGAATATTTGAATCAGGTTAAAAAAAGTTCGTATAAGACAAAAGTCATTGATTTTAATTAAGAGTTTATTGCGATTTTTTACAATTCAAAAGAAAAAGAAATTATTATTATCAGTTTAACAAAGGCGTTAAAAGAATAAAAAGCAAATCGGGCTTTTTGAATTTTCTTTTGACGCTTTTTATTTTTCGTGAAAGCGAGGTGAACTATGAAAAAGACAGTTAAAAACTTTATTTTCGGTGTTGGACTTGTTTGTATGGCAGTTGCATTCAATTCATGCAGCAAGAAAAAAGCGGAAGTTAAATATGAATATACAGGAAAACCTGAATACGCGGAATTTGCAAATCAGGTGAAAGGTGTCTTAAAAGTTGGAATTGAATGTGCTTATGCGCCGTTCAACTGGACTCAGCCGACAAAAGAAATTCCTGGACATCCAGAACTGACTGCCGAGCCGATTTATGGTTCTGCGGATTACACTTACGGCTATGATGTGATTTTTTCAAAATTGCTTGCCGATGAGATGGGGCTTAAGCTTGAAATTCATAAAAATGACTGGGCTTCAATCTGGATGGGATTAAAAGCTGGTGATTACGATTTGGTTGAGTCAGGAAGCATTTATTCTGCGGAACGAGATACTTTTCTTGATTACATTGATCCTTATTACAACAGATACAATGTTATTGTCGTGAAAAAAGGAAGTCCTTATGAAAAATTCACAAGGCTTGAACAATTTAAAGGATTGAAATTTACAACGCAGATAAACACAAACTGGCCTGCATATATTGCGCAAGTTCCAGACCCGGTAGTTCTTCCGTATCCAGATACTTGCACAGAAGTAATTATGAAAGTTGCGATGGGTGATGTTGATTGCGGCGTAATGGACTGGCCTACAGCATATTCAGGATGTATTTCCAATCCAAATGTTGTTATCTGTCAGCTTGAAAAGGGCTACGATTTTGTAACACCAGATGGGGCTTCTGATGTCTGCACTCCTTCGGTAATTGAAGGAAATACAGTTGCGGTAGAGGCATTGAAAAAGGCAATGCATGCAATCGGCTGGAATCAGGAGCTTATGGATAAGTATATGAAGTTGGCTATTGAAACACAGCCATTGAGCAACTAAAAAATCCTGTGCTGCAAAATGAGGATGACTAATCTATTTTGCGGCACGAATTTGTTACTTGGAAAAAAGGAGTCTTTATGAACGATAAAGGACTTTTTTATTGGGTTTGGTTTATCTTTAAGAATTATTGGAGCTACTTTTTAAAAGGAACGGTTCTAACTCTTGAAATCGCGATTATTGGAACAATTCTTGGTTATATTTTGGGATTTGCAATTGGATTGGTTCAAGCAACGCCGGTTTCAAAAGGTGACAATCTGGTTCATAAAATAGGGTTTAGCGTGTTGAAACCTGTGTGTTCTGTTTTTGTCGCAATTTTCCGTGGAACTCCAATGATGGTTCAGGCAATGGTTTTTTACTATGGATTAAAAAATGCAGGAGTGGATGTTTCTCCATTTTTGGCTTCGTTAATCGTCCTAATGATGAATACCGGAGCTTACATGGCAGAAACTGTTCGTGGCGGAATTATTTCCATTGATAAAGGTCAGCTTGAAGGTGGCTTTGCATTAGGAATGAGCCACACAAAAACAATGTTTGCCGTAATTCTTCCGCAGGCTTTTAGAAATATTGTTCCAGAAATGGTCAATCAATTTTTGTCAAACTTAAAAATGACGTCAGTTTTAAACGTTATTGGCGTTTATGAACTTTATTTTGCAACAAAAAGTGCGGCAGGAATTTACTACCGTTACTTTGAATCTTATATAATTTGTGCAATTTTTTATTTTGTCATTTGTACAGTTTTTACAAAGATTTTGAAAGTTGTGGAAAAAAAGGCTTTTCAGCAAAAAGATTATGAGCTGGCTGTTGAATATATGAGCGGAACAGCTGAATAAACAGGAGCTTTTTTATGGAAGAAAAAGAAACCAAAAACTGTGAACCGATTTTAAGGGTCGAGCATCTTGTAAAAAAATTTGGAAATCACGAAGTTTTAAAAGATTTGGATTTTACCGTAAATAAAGGCGAGGTTGTCTGCATAATCGGTTCGTCTGGGTCAGGAAAATCAACAATGCTTCGGTGCATAAATGGATTAGAAACAAAAACCAGCGGAAAAATCATTTTTAATGGAAAGGAAGTTGGTTCAAACTCAAAAGAACTTGCGAAATTCCGCACAAAAGTTGGAATGGTTTTTCAGTCATTCAATCTTTTTAACAATATGACGGTTTTGCAGAATTGCATGGCTGGAACAACAAAAGTTCTGAAAATGAAAAAAGACGAAGCTGAATTTCTTGCAATAAAGTATTTGCGAAAAGTTGGAATGGCTCCTTATATCAATGCGCATCCAGCTCAGCTTTCAGGTGGGCAGAAACAAAGAGTTGCAATTGCCAGAGCACTTACAATGCAGCCGGAAATGCTTTTGTTTGATGAACCGACCAGCGCGCTTGACCCGGAGATGGTTGGCGAAGTTCTGAACGTAATGAAAGGTTTGGCTCAAGAAGGATTGACAATGATGATTGTTACGCACGAAATGGCTTTTGCGAAAGATGTTTCAACGCGCACAATTTTTATGGATCAAGGTTTTATTGTGGAAAACGATTCACCGGATGTTATTTTTACAAATCCAAAAACACCGAGAATGAAAGAATTCTTAAAACGATATATGGAGGATTAAAATAAAAACAGCCAAAATGGTGTCTGTTTTTATTTTTATTAAGTTTGCGTTGCAAACTTATTTATAAACTGCAATTTCTCACTCTGTTGCGAAATTGCAATAAAAACTCAAATCGAAAGTTGAAACTTTCTCATTGATTTTTTATGGAGGAAATATGGGTACAGAAAATTATACAATCACAATTGCAAGAGGTTTTGGTTCAGGCGGAAAAGAAATTGCTTCAACAGTTGCAAAAGATTTGGGCATTCATTGTTACGAAAACCGTATTTTAACATTGGCTTCTCAGTTAAGTGGAATTGACCGTCAACTTTTTGAGGAAGTTAACGAAAAACTTCACCAAAAACAGTCTGGAATCACATCGCTTTTGCGCGGACTTCCAAGGCGGACTGTTGCAACTCCAGAAAAGAAAAAATTTGTCAGCGACGATCAGCTTTATGAATATGAAAAACAAATCATTGAAGAACTTGCAAATACTGAAAGT
Organism: uncultured Treponema sp.; assembly: GCA_900317625.1. Classification (GTDB taxonomy): domain Bacteria; phylum Spirochaetota; class Spirochaetia; order Treponematales; family Treponemataceae; genus Treponema_D. Next base: position 83,110 of record ONHK01000002.1, on the reverse strand, counting down.
TGTGTAATTGTTGGAAAAGCTGCGGATTGGGTTTTAAAAGACCGGGAACGAGTTCTTAGCGTTTATATTGAAGCTCCGCGTTCTTTTTGCCGTCCAAGAATTATGAAGCAAATGGGTGTAAGTGCGGAAACAGCGGACATTTCGATTTCGGAAACGGATAAGTATCGCGCTGAATATTACGAGTATTACACCGGCGGAAATTATTGGACAAATCCGGTAAATTATGATTTAACGCTGAATACAGCTAGGCTTGGAATTGACGGTTGCGTTGATATGATAAAACACGCGCTGGTTACAAAATTTCCAGATTTGATTTCAGAATTAAATTCAAAAGCTCAGCCCAAAACTGAATAAAATGGAGGTGCTTTATGTTTACATATCATATTCCAACAAAAGTTTATTTTGGAAAAGGTCAGCTTGAAAATTTAGGAAATGTCGCCAAATCTTATGGAAAAAGAATTCTTTTGGTTTATGGCGGCGGTTCAATAAAAAAGACAGGCGTTTACAATTCAGTTTGTACTTGTCTTAAAAATTCTGGAATGGAAATTTTTGAATGTTCAGGGATTGAGCCAAATCCAAAAGTTGAATCGGTTCGCAAAAGAATAGAAATATGTAAACAGAATAAAATTGATGTTGTTCTAGCAGTTGGCGGTGGTTCCGTGATGGATGCTTCAAAATTTATTTCGATTGGAGCTTGTGTTGATTTCGATGTTTGGGATTTTATAGCAAAAAAACTTCCGGTTGAAAAATCCATTCCGCTGCTTTGCGTGCTCACAATTTCAGCAACCGGTTCAGAAATGGATAACACTGCGGTTCTAAGCAATTCTTTGACACAGGATAAACTGGCTTTGATGAACGATAAATTATTTCCGGCGGCATCGTTTTGCGATCCGACTTTAACATATTCAGTTGGAAAATATCAGACAGCTTGCGGCAGCGCAGACATTCTTAGCCATTTGTTTGAAGTTTATTTTAATTTTAATCAAGATTTGTATATGCTTGACACTCAGATGGAAGGAATGATGAAAACTGTCTTGAAATATGCACCGATTGCTTTAAAAGAACCGGAAAATTATGAAGCCAGGGCGAATCTTATGTGGACTTCAAGCTGGGCAATAAACGGATATATTTATGGTTGCAGCAAAAATCCGTGGAGCTGTCATGCAATGGAACATCAGTTGAGCGGAGTTTACGATATCACGCATGGATTGGGGCTTGCAATTCTAACGCCACATTGGATGGAATACGTTCTGGATGAACGAACCTTGCCAAAATTCTATGATTTTGCGGTGAATGTCTGTGGAATTCCTACGGATAAAGACAAAATGAAAGTTGCAAAAGAAGGAATTGAATATGTTAAGAATTTCTTTTTCAATCAGCTTGAATTAAAAAATTCCTTGTCTGCAATAGGAATTGATGACAAAAATTTTGAGATGATGGCGGAAAAAGCTTGCGGTGCAAATGGATTTATAAATGGCTGGAAGAAACTTTATCCAAAAGATGTATTCAACATTTACCAGGCGAGTTTGTAAAAACCTGATGTTGATGTCCTGATATTTTCATTTTCTTCTATATACTTTTTTTATAAAATTTATTATAATCCAAAAGATTATGGAAACTACAGCAGAAAAAATCTTGACATACATGGATTTTAATATTTTGCTTATAAAAAATTTCAAATGAGAACTCTTTTATGGGGTCTCATTTTTTTTGCATAAAAATACTTAATGAGGAATAAGAATAAAATGACTGAAGTAAAAAAAGAACGACGCGTTTTCCACGTAGATCCGACTTACAAAATGGTAGATACTTGTGCTGGCGAGTTTAATGCGGAAACTCCTTATTTTTATGCTGGCTATGATAAAGAAAATGAAGCTGCCGAATTTCTTAAGGAAATGGAATCAAATAAAAAGCGCAGTTCAAAAGGAACGATTATCGTTTTGGGTTCAGGTCCAATCAGAATTGGTCAAGGAATTGAATTCGATTATGCGTCTGTTCAGTGCGTTTGGTCATTGAAAAAACTTGGTTACGAAGTTGCAATCATCAATAATAACCCGGAAACTGTTTCAACCGATTTTGATACTGCTGACCGTTTGTATTTTGAACCGCTTACTCCAGAAGATGTAATGGGCGTTATCAATACAGAAAAACCGGTTGGCGTTGTAGTTGCTTTTGGTGGTGGAACTGCAATCAAACTTGCAAAATTTCTTGATAGTCAGGGAATTAAAATTCTTGGAACAAGTGCAGATGCTATCGACCTTGCGGAAGACCGCGAGCGTTTTGAAGAACTTTGTGCAAAGCTGAATATTAACCGTCCAAAAGGTCTTACTGTAATGAACGAAGCGGAGGCTCTTGAGGCAACTGCAAAGTTAGGCTATCCGGTTTTGTTGCGTCCGTCTTATGTTCTTGGCGGTCAGAATATGATTGTTGCCTTTAATGACGATGATGTAAAAGAATACATGAAAATCATTCTTGCCCAGGGAATTGAAAATCCGGTTCTTATTGACCAGTATATGCAGGGAATCGAGCTTGAAGTTGATGGTATTTGCGATGGCGAAGATGTTCTTATTCCTGGAATTATGGAGCACATTGAACGAACGGGAATCCATTCCGGCGACAGTATTGCGGTTTATCCAAGCTGGAACTTGAACGATGTTCTGCGTGAAAAAATTATTTCTCAGTCTAGAGATTTGGCAATTAAACTTGGAACAAAAGGTTTGGTAAATATTCAGTATCTTATTTACAACAATGATTTGTATATTATTGAAGTAAATCCGCGCTCTAGTCGAACTGTTCCGTATATTTCAAAAGTTACTGGCGTTCCGATGGTTGACTTAGCTGTTCGGGCGATGCTTGGAGAAAAGTTAAAAGATATGGGGTATGGAACTGGCTTGTACAGAATTCCGCCGTATTTTGCTGTAAAAGTTCCTGTTTTCAGTTTTGAAAAATTGATGGATGTTGATACTCATCTTGGTCCAGAAATGAAATCCACAGGTGAAGTTTTGGGAATCGCCTCTACAATGGAAGAAGCTTTGTTCAAGGGATTGGTCGGTGCAGGTTATACAATGAAGCGTTCTGGTGGAGTTTTATTCAGCGTTAGAAAGACTGACCGTTACGAAATTCCAGAATTGGCTAGAAAATTCTACGACATGGGATTTAAACTTTATGCAACAGAAGGAAACGCAAAAACTTTGCAGGATTTTGGAATGGAAGTTCAAGTTGTGAACAAAATCCACGAAAATCCAAACAATAATCTTCTTACTTTGCTTGATTCTGGAAAAATTGATTATGTTATTTCAACTTCAGCAAAAGGACGAAATCCGCATGCAGATTCAGTACGAATGCGCCGACATGCAGTTGAACGCGATATTCCTTGCTTGACCGCAATTGATACAGCAAATGCTTTGGCAAATTGTCTGATGAGCAATTATTCTCCAGAAAATGTGGAACTTGTTGACATCAATGATTTGAGAACTTCTAAAGAAACTGTAAAATTTACAAAAATGCAGTCAACTGGAAACGATTTTATTATCATCAATACTGATGAGCAGGTTATTAATAATCCTGGAGGATTAGCGGTTCGTTTGTGCAATCGTCGTTCTGGAATTGGAGCGGACTCAGTTGTTCTTGTATGTAAAGCGGAAAAAGCTGATGCAAAAGTAAGATTTTTTAATCTTGATGGTTCAGAAGGAATGATGGCAGGAAATGCATTGCGTGCCGTTGCAAAATATCTTTATGATAATGATATTTACGGAATTGCCGAAAAACACGAAAAGAAATCAGAACCGACCGCAAATATCAAGATTGAAACAGCCAGCGGTATAAAATCTTTGAAGATTTACAAGTTGAATGGAATCGTTTCTTCTGTAACTGTTGATATGGGAAAACCTGATTTTGCGCCAGAATCTCTTCCAACAAAACTAGAGGCTGTGCCTTTGAATGTTGAAGGATTGCCAGAAAAAGCGATTGTAAATCAGCCGCTTACAGTTGACGGAATTAATTACAATGTAACTTGCGTTAGCGTTGGAAATCCGCATTGTGTTGTTTTTGTTGGATTTGTTGACAAAGTTGATGTTAAAAAAATTGGTCCTATGTTTGAAAACCACGAAGATTTTCCAGACAGAACGAATACAGAATTTGTGCGCGTTGTTGGACCAAACGAACTTAAATTACGAACTTGGGAACGCGGAAATGGAGAAACTCCTGCCTGCGGAACTGGTGCGTGTGCCGCTGTAATTGCTGCTGTTTTGAACGGATATTGCAAAATGAATGAAAATGTTACAGTTGATGTCCGTGGTGGAAAACTGATTGTTAAGTATACTGGCGATACCGTTTATTTGACAGGAGCAACAGAATTCCTTTTTGATGGAAAAGTTGTAATTTAATAATAAATTTGAAAATTTTGCAGGGTCAACTATTGACAAAGTATATGAAAAAATAGTATAAAGACCCTACAACTTTTGTCTCCTTCGTCTAGTGGTTAGGACATCGGGTTTTCATCCCGACAACAGCAGTTCAATTCTGCTAGGAGATGTAAAAAAAGACGAGCATCTTTGTTGGTCTTTTCTTAAAGAATATATTTTTATTGAATGAAAATGAGGTCATTTGGATTTAGCTTAATGACCTCATTTTTTTTTGTCTTTTAAAAAACAGAAGTTTTTATAATTTTTGCATGATTTATTCGGCTTACAGAAAAGATTTTCGTTTCTTCGGAATTGTTGAGCTGCATTTTTAGCATACTGTCTGTTGTTTGGCGAATAACTAAAAGCGGTTTTCCGAAAAATTTTTCCATTTTGCCAGAGTTGTTTTCTGCCGGAATTGTTATTTCCAGCATATCAGAATGATTTATTGCATTTTCAATCAAATGAACTTTGCCGGAAAAATTCATTCCATCTGCTTCTAGAATTTCAAGGCGAACAGTTTCTGGTTTTAGTTGCTCTTTTGTAATGATTATATTTTTTTGAATCCGGTTTGTAAGACATTCTTTTTGCTGCTTTGAAAGTTCAAGCGTTTCAAGGTAAGCAAGAAAATCTGTTTTTATTTTTTCGGAGTTTTTTGAATTTTCAAGATTTCTTAGATTTTGGTTTTCTTTTTTTTGAGGGAACTGATTTTTGCCAGGATTAATTATCGGAAAGGACATTGTTTCAGTTTCATTTTTTGAGGTTTTTACCGCGCTAAGAAGTTCAAGTCCGCTTTGTGCAATGAAATTTGCCGGTTCTTCATCCAATGGAATATTTAAAAGATAAATTCCTTCTGCAAGTTTTATGTTTATGAACGGTGTGATTTTTGGATTATTTTCTGTTATTCGCTGATTTTTTTCATCAACCTTTAAAATGTAGCCTTTGTAAAGAACTGCCGCTGAGTAAGAACTTTTCCATTCATCAATGTTCATAAGAAGACTTTGCGGAATTCTGTATGCGTTATATTCTGAAAGAAGTTCTGTTATTTTTTGAGCGGAAATTCCATTGTCTAAAGCACGGTAAACTGATTTTTTTGAAATTTCAAACTCGCAGACTGTGTTAAAGGAAACAATGTTTAAAAAAGTTGCAAGCGGTAAAAGTTCAGCAAGCGAAAGACCCGGAAGAATCGCAATGCTTGTTCCTGCGTTGATATTTAGAATTCCTTTTTTTTCTGCCGAAGGATTTTGTTTTTCTTTGAAAATTTCACCAGGTATTACAATTGGATTTTCAGATTCATCTTTTCCGACTTCCTGCAAAAGTCCAAGAGTAACAGCATTTTTGATGATGTCATAAATTATTTCTTCTGAAAGATTTTCTGCCGGCTGGATTTTGTGCGATTCCAGAAGTCTTGAAAATCGAGATTGGGTTGGTGATGAGGCAATATTATTTTTTTTGTATTTTATAAGAAATGCTGTTTGGAATACAGAATTTATTGAAAGCCCTGTTTCTGGAATAGAAGCAATTGTGTTCAATAAAAGCTGTGCCTGACTTTGCAGGGACTGACGGCCAAGTCGTGTGACAGAAGAAGCTGCAATGTATGCGTATTGTTTTGTTTCCTCAAGTTGTGCGAATTTTTCAAATTTTTTTATGTCTACGGAAATGTCTTTTTCACCAAATTTTATAAGTCCAAGATTAAAAAACGAAGTCAAAAGCAGTCGTGTGCATTCTGTATGATTTGCAAAAATTTCAGAAATCCGTTCAGCATCCCGTTTTTTTATTTCTGTGTTGTTTTTGCACATTGCTGGATTTTCTAGGATGTATGAATAAAATGCCGCTATAAAAGACGGAGAAATCGCAAAAGGAATATCGTAATTTCTTTCTATATAATTAGGTTCTGGAAAAAGGCTCTGTAAATCTGTAATAGCAAAAAGTGTTTCTTCAAGAATTGGATTCAGCGCGATAAAGTTTTCCTGGGTTTCAGAATCTTTGTACGAATAAATAAGAAGCCGTTCATTCAAGTTGATTAATTCTGAATAAATGTCGGAAAGAAAATATTCAGATTTAAAAAAATCTATTAATTTTTGCTGCGTGCATTTGTCAATAAATGAAATTGCCGTAATAATTTTTATATCAAAATCGGAAAGGAATGAGATGATTGTGTTTTTTGTCTCTTCTTTTCTGAAGATAGAGCTAAGCTGTTCAATGAGTTTGTCTTTGTTGTATGGCGTGTGGATTTCGCCAAGGTAAATCCGTATAATTTCAAAAAAACGCTCGTCGTCCATTGTGGATAAGGTTTCCCGCCAGCGGATTATGCGTTGAGCTTTTGGATTTAGTTCCTGTACATTCATAAAGACTCCGGAAGTTCGTTGCTAAGCTCGTCCAAGTCGCTTTCCTGCGTGTAACGGATTATTCTGTAGGCGTAACCTTGTTCTGCAAGAAATTTCTGACGGTTTGAACCAAATTCTTCTTCAGTAGTGTTTCTTGTGATTAAAGTAAAAAAGCGGCTGGTTCGTTCTTTTGGGCGGAGAATTCGTCCAAGTCGCTGAGCTTCTTCCTGCCGGCTTCCGAATGTTCCGCTGACTTGAATTGCAAGAGATGCGTCCGGAAGGTCAATTGCGAAGTTTGCAACTTTTGAAACAACAAGAACATGAAGTTTTCCTTCCCGGAAATCCTGATAGATTTTGTCTCGCTCACTGTTAGGAGTTTTTCCTGTGATAATCGGTGTTTTTAATTCCTTTGAAAGAATTTCCAGCTGCTCAAGGTATTGTCCGATTACAAGAATTTTGTCATCTGGAAAACGAGAGATGATTTGTTTTGTGACTTCTGTTTTTACAGGATTTTCGCTTGCAAGCCGATGCTTTGTGCGGGCAGGCGCAACTGCGTATTCAATTTCTTGGGATTCTGGAAGATCTAACCGAACTTCAATACATTCAGCTTTTGCAATCCAATGACTTTTTTCCAGTTCTTTCCAAGGAACATCGTAGCGTTTAGGTCCAACAAGGCTGAAAACATAACCTTCGCAGCCGTCTTCTCGGACTAGAGTTGCGGTAAGACCAATTCTGCGTACAGCCTGAAGTTCTGCAACAACACGAAAAACTGGAGCCGGAAGCATGTGGACTTCATCATAAATTATAAGTCCCCAGTTTCTTTGACGGAAAATTGAAAAATGCGGATAAGGTCCGTCTTTTTCTGGTCGCCAGGTAAGAATCTGGTAAGTTGCAACTGTTACCGGCGCAAGAGTTTTGTTTTCGCCTGTGTATTCTGCAATTTGGTCTGGAGAAAGATTTGATTTGTCCAAAAGTTCCTGAATCCATTGATGAACTGCAGAAATATTTGTAGTGATAATTAGAGTGCTGGTTTTCAGAAGGTTCATTACATTCATCCCAACGATTGTTTTTCCTGCGCCACAAGGAAGAACAACTGTTCCAAAACCAGTTCCAGGCCCGCGGTTTCCAACCAATGCGTTTGCGGCTTCATTCTGGTAACTTCTGATTTGAAAAGGTTTTCCGGAACGGGTTGTTTCAAGCAGCTGAAAGTCCAGAGGTTCGCCGTTTTTTAACTGAATTTCGTCTTTTATTGGCCACAAAGCTTTTAGCAAAACCTGTTTAATAGTTCCTCGGTCTGTAAGTTTTAGGCGGAAACAGTATTTTTTTTCTTCTTCTGAGATAGAAATATTTTCCGGTACAACAGATGAATCAAATTCGCAAGGTTCAAGAATTTTTTTTGCCTGCGGATTTGCAGAAATTTCAAGAAAAATCGGGCGAGAATTTGCAACAAGATAAAGATATTGCTCTTCCACAAGTTGGTTTTCTTTTTTTGCAGGTGAATCGTTTAGAATATCTGCGGTTTTTACAGGCACTTCGATTGTCGGGCCAGGAATAAGACGCAGTTTTCCAAAACGGCTTGCAGTTTCTTTTATCCAGATTTCAATTGACTGTGGAACATCGTAACGCGAATATTTTTTCAGAATTTCGATAGCGTTTTCCGCAGTAAAACCCGCGCTTGTAGCATTCCACAAAGAAAGAGGTGTAAGTCTGTAAGTATGAAGATGTTCCGGAGAACGTTCAAGCTCCGCAAAAGGTATAAGGTCATTCCGACATTCCTTGGCAAGAGGAGCATGTACATCAAGCAAAAGCGTTCTGTCGCCTTGAACAATCAAAGGATTTTCTAAATTCATAGCAGAATATTTTACAATATAGACGAAAAAGGCTCAATTATAAAAAGGTTAGAATTTAATAGTTTGAAAATATATTTTCAAAAATCAAGTTTTGTTATGAAAATCAAATTTTATGTTATACTTTAAATATGAAAGAAGTCATGCTATATCACGGAAGCGAAGAAGAACTTCCGTTTCCTGAAATTCGAAAATCAAAATATACAAAAGATTTTTCATGGGGATTTTATTGCACAAAAAGTTATGAACAGGCTGTTCGTTGGGCAAATAGAAAAATGTCTGTGGGAAAAATAAATGAATATTCATATACTGAAAATACAAATCTTAATATATTGAAATTTGAACAGATGTCTAATGAATGGTTGGATTTTATTGCAAAGTGTCGAAAAGGTTTTGTTCATAATTACGATATTGTTGAAGGTCCTATGGCGGATGATACAATTTGGAATTATGTGAACGATTTTTTTTTCGGGCAGAATTACAAGAAGTATGTTTTGGGAATTTGCAAAATTTAAGCATCCTACTCATCAGATAAGTTTTCATACTTTAAAAGCTCTTGATTGTTTAACTTTTGTAAAATGTGAGGTTGTGCATGGATAAAAAACTTTCAGAAAAGCAAGAAGATGATTTATTTTACGTTTGTTCTCTTATTGAATATATTGCCAGAGTAACGTTTAATTATAGAAAGGATATTATAAAGTTTTTTTCAAAAGAGGTTCTTGATTTTCAATTAAAATCTGCGGAAGCTAATCATTGTCTTTCATTTGAACAAGTCTCTGAGGAACTTATTGAAAAACTCAAAATAAAAAATGGAACTTTTGATAGTGTGAAATCTTGCAGGTATCAAGTTCCAAGTTATATGGATGTTGGAAAAGTTTTTCAGCGACTTATTTTGTCTGTTTATGAAAAAAATGAACAAAGTGATTTGTCGCAATGCATAATAGATGTTTTTTCTTCCTTTATAAGTGATGAAATTTCAAATTTTAATTCTTCTGTATATTATGCAAATCCAAGTTATCTTTTTTGTTCTTATGAAGAAGGAAAATTGAGTGCGTAGAATCTAAAAATTTCCTAGACTCTGTTGTCGCAGTTTTTTCTACCGATTGAAGAAAAAAATCTGTGGTCATTTCGAGTTTTCTCAATGACCACAGATATTTTTTAGTCTTTTTCTATATCGTAACAGTTGATGTGCAAATCTTTCAGCTGCTGCTCATCAACTGCACTTGGACACTCATCCATAGGGCTGGCTGCAAGATTGTTCTTCGGGAAGGCGATTACTTCGTGGATGCTTTCCTCGTGGCACATCAGCATTATAAGGCGGTCGAGTCCCGGGGCGATTCCTCCGTGCGGCGGCGCGCCGAACTTGAATGCCTGTACCAAAAAGCCGAATGCTTTTTCTGCGCGCTCGCGGCTGTAGCCTACGATTTCAAAAATGCGCTCCTGCAATGCCGGGTCGTTGATACGCATTGAGCCTGAAGCAAGTTCATATCCGTTCAAGACAAGGTCGTAAAGGTCGCCTTTTACTGCTCCCGGGTCGCTTTCCAAAGTGTCCCAGTATTTTTTCTGCGGAAGAGTAAACATGTGGTGCTCTGTTTCCCACTTGTTTTCTTCCTCGTTCCATGCGAAGTACGGGAAGTCGATAATCCATGCGAAGTGGAACTCGTCTTTCGGATTGTAAAGGTTCAAGTCTTTTCCGAGCTGCTTGCGGACTGCTCCAAGCGCAACACACGCTGTCTGCCATTTTTCATCGCTTACGAACAGAAGAAGGTCGTTCTTTTCAGCTCCGAGCTTTGAGCAGATTTCAGCTTCTTTTCCGGCAAAGAACTTTGAGATTCCGCCTTCAAAAGCAACATCTGTGGTGGTTGAGCCTGTCGAAACCACTTTCATCCATGCAAGACCTTTCGCGTGGTTGATTTTAGCGACTGCTTCAAGGGCTTCAATGTGCTTTCTCGAATATTTATCAGCAGCGTTCTTTACAACAAGAGCTTTAAGTCCGCTTCTCTTGTGGCGCTCAATGTTCTTGTCTGCGTTTGCGGCTCCTGCCTTGAATGCGTTGAAGTCGCTCAAATCCGCCATAAATGCCGCATCCTGCATTTTCATGTCAAAACGCAAATCCGGCTTGTCGCTTCCGTAAAGGTCAAATGCATCGTCCCAGCTGATTCTGTCAAAATGAACTGGAAGCTCGTAGTTCAGAGTCTTTTTGAAGATGTGGCGCATGAGCTCTTCTGTTGTGTCCAGAACTTCCTCGCGGTTTGTAAAACTCATTTCCATATCAATCTGGGTGAACTCAGGCTGGCGGTCTCCGCGTGCGTCCTCGTCACGGTAACAGCGCGCAATCTGAAAATACTTGTCGAATCCGGAAACCATCAAAAGCTGCTTGTAAAGCTGAGGCGACTGCGGCAAAGAATAGAATTTTCCAGGGTGAACGCGGCTTGGAACCAAATAGTCGCGCGCGCCTTCTGGCGTTGATTTAATAAAAGTAGGAGTTTCAATCTCCAAGAAACCTTTTGAAGTCAGGAATTCGCGTGTGGCAAAAGTTACCGCCGAGCGCAAAATGATGTTGTGCTGCATCGGTTCGCGGCGAAGGTCAAGGTAGCGGTATTTTAGGCGCAAATCCTCGTTTGGAAGAACAACTGTCCCATCCTTTTGGCGCACTTCCTCAATAGAAAATGGAAGCTCCTGCGAAGTTGTGAAGATTTCGATGTCGGTTGCTTCAACTTCGATTTCGCCGGTTGCCATTTCCTTGTTCACGTCTTTTTCCGCGCGGGCTGCAACAACGCCTTCAACAGCGATACAATATTCTGACTTTAAGGAAGCGGCGATTTTCTTAACTTCGTCCGAAGCATTGTCGCCGACCATCACCTGTGTGATTCCATAGCGGTCGCGCAAGCGGATAAAAACAAGTCCGCCCAAGTCGCGTGTGCGGCTGACCCAGCCGTTCAATACAACTTTCTTGCCGACGTCAGCTTTTGTAAGCTCGCCGCAAGTTACAGTTCTCTTAGAATTTTCCATTATATTTTCCATCCTGGTGGCGCAAGAGCCACAATTTTTGTTCAAAAACAACAAATTTCTTCTATTTTAATGAGATATTCTGTTTTGGGCAACAAAATCAATTTCCCCATCATCGACTTTACCAACAAAAACTTTATAACCACGACAAATTAATTCAAGATAAACCACATTTTCAATAATATGACCAACATCATTTTTTAAGTTCTAATTTTTTAACCATTTCGTCAACTGAAACATAAAATCTTCGTCAAATTTTACGAATATATTCTAGCAACCGCAGGTTGCGTGCGTTAGGCTATGGAGCTCCTGCGGAGCAGTCCACTGGAGCGAACGAAGTGAGTGAAGCGGATGAGCGGTGAGCGAAGGGCGGAACAGCCGACGGTTGCGGCGGTTGGGTTTTGCGTCCAGAGGCGCGAAACTCAACTGGAGCGGCCGGAACGCCATAATTAAAAAATTGACTTTTTAGCTCATAAAAAATTCGACAACCCGATATTGTGCCATTATACTAAACTTATGATAAGCAAATATATTTTTGGAAAACCTTTTAATACGGAATCTGTGGTTTGGCTTCCTAGTGAAGCAAAAATTTTTGTGGATGATGCTAGTTCTTTTAAATATGCGCAAATTTCGGTAAATAAAAAAGATGGATTTTCTTTTAAAATGCACGTTTCGTCAAAAACAATGATTTTCGGGCTTGGGCAATCTATGGGTGGAATTGACAAAAGGGGCAGGATTTACAACTGCTGGTGCACGGATGAATTTTCTCATACAGAGGAAAAAACTTCACTTTACGGTGCGCATAATTTTATGGTTTTCTACGAGCCGGATTCAAAAAATGCGTTCGGGCTTTTCTTTGATTATCCTGGATTGATTCAGATTGACGCAGGTTTTTCAAGTTTTGATACTGTCAGTGTAAAAATTGAAGACGTGCATTTAAATATGTATTGTATAGAAGGAAACAGCCTTTTGGACATTACAAATCAATTCAGAAAAATGATTGGTGCAAGTTATGTTCCGCCGCTTTGGTCGCTGGGTTTTATGCAGAGCCGTTGGGGATATGGTTCAGAAGAAGATTTGAAAAAAGTTTACAAGAACTATAAAGAAAAAAATATTCCGCTTGATGCGATTTTCTTGGACATTGATTACATGGATGGATTTAGAGATTTTTCTATTAATAAAGAAAACTTTGTGGACTTTTCAAAGACTGTTTCTGATTTTAAGAAAAAGAATGTTCACATCGTGCCGATAATTGATGCTGGCATAAAAGTTGAAGATGCGGTTTCAGATTCTCCAGATTCAGAAGGCGTTCAAAAAGATTATTTTTGCAAAAAAGCGGATGGTTCTCTTTTTGCGGCGGGCGTTTGGCCGGGACTTTCGCATTTTACAGATTTTTTAAATCCTGCGGCAAGAAAATGGTTTGGCACTCTTTACAAAAAACTTACAGACATGGGAATTGACGGTTTTTGGAACGATATGAATGAGCCCGCTCTTTTTTATTCTGAAGATGGACTAAAAAATGCTTATAAAGAAATTCTTTCTGTAATAGACAATAAAAATCCAGAAGTTTATGACACTTGGAAATTGAAAGATGCTGTGCTTGGTGTTCAAAATTCAATGGAAGACTACAAAAGTTTTTATCATAAAGTTCCTGCCGATATTGCCGGAGGGCTTGCGGAAAATGTTAAGGATGGAGTTGCGCAGGTTCAACATTCAAAAGTTCACAACATTTACGGTTATAACATGACTCGTGCGGCAAGCGAATTTTTTACTCAAAACTGCAAAAATGATGTGCTTATTTTTAGCCGGGCTTCTTATATCGGTGCCCATAGGTACGGCGGAATTTGGACTGGCGACAATGCGTCTTGGTGGAATCATATTGAACTTTTGATTCATCAGCTTCCGGGATTGAACATGTGCGGCTTTTTGTACACAGGATGTGATTTGGGTGGATTTGGCGGAAATACGAGCCGCGAACTTTTGCTTCGTTTTTTAGGTGTTGGAATATGGACTCCGCTGATGAGAAATCATTCTGCGCTGGGAACTCGCGAGCAGGAATGTTATCAATTTGAAAATACGGAAGATTTTAGAGGAATTATAAGTTTTAGGTACAGAATTCTTCCATATCTTTATGAAAAATTAAAAAAGGCGAGCACTGAAAATTCTCTTTTCTTTAAGCCCCTTGCATTTGAATTTGCAGATGATGAAATTGCCCTTCAGACAGAAGATCAACTTTTGCTCGATGATGACATAATGATTGCCCCAGTTTATAGACAAAATGCCACAGGAAGAAACGTTTATTTACCAGAAGATATGAAAATGGTTCGCTGCACATTGGGTACAGGTTTAGACAAAGGTATGCCTCAAATTACACAGCTTTCAAAAGGAATGCACTTTGTAAAATACGCACAAAACGAAGTTGTATTTTTCCTGCGAAAAGGAAAATCTATTTGGGTTGTAGATTCAGCACAAACAACAGCAGAACTTGATTTGGCGACAAGAGTGGTTTGGGAGTAGGATTTTAGATTGGAAATTTGAAAAACTCGTGTAATACATTTTTCTAAATGATCTTTATTAGCAGATTTTTAGAAAAAGTGGTATATTTACAATATATTAATGGAGGTGAAAATATGTGAGAACAATTATTAACCTTATATAATTCTTTAACCTTAGAAGCTAAAAAACAGCTGTATGACTTTGCCTTCTACCTTGCTACAAAAACTTCAAATGTAAAAACAAAAGAAAAAGTTTCTGATGGTTCTGATTTTTTTGGTGCGTTGCATAAATACGCAAATCCAGAATTAATTTCAAAGGAGAAAAATGCTTGGTTAGAAGCTGCCACTGATAAACATCGGAGTTCAAATGATAATTGATGCAAATATAATCCTCCGTAGTATTTTAAATGACAATGAACAATTGGCTAATCAAGCTAGAGATATTATAGAGAACAATACTTGTTTTGCACCAATTGAAGTAATTGCTGAGGTCGTTTTTGTATTACAAAAAGTTTATAACGTTCCGAGGATAGAAATTCAGGAATTAATTTCAACGGCATTCAAGTATATCTCTATTTCAAAAGAAGAACTTTTGAAACAAGCTCTTCTTTTTTATGGCAAGACAAAACTTGATTTTGTAGACTGTATTTCAGCTGCTTATTATTATGTTGAGAACGAAGAAGTTGTAACATTTGATAAGAAATTGAATAATTTCATATCAAGACTTGAAAGAAAATAAATCAGATAAGATATTTTATATTGTTTGTGGAGAAAGTTGATGAAAAAAATCTTCTTTGTGTTTTTTGCTGTTGCTGCATTATTTTTTGGTTGTAAAAATGAAGTTTCTGATTCGAGCAACGAACTTCAGATGACGTTGATGCAGAGGATTGTTCTTGCGGAAAATGGTGATGAAATTGATTTGGAAAAAGAAGATTTGCTAATCAGGAAGAATACGCCTTATGTGATTTCAAAGTCGATAACAATAAAAAATGGCGACGTGAAAAATGCAAAGTTTATTGTAAAAAGTTCAGGAGTTGTATTAAAAAATCTTGAAAGAATAAAAACTGTCATTGTTGATGAAAATGTTGGTGATGGAAATTTTACTTTTGAAAACTGTGAGCCTGTGGAAGAACTTTTTGTTAATGGTGGCGGAGAGGCGATATATATTGATTCGACTGCGATTTTAAAACTTGTTTTAAAAAAAGTTGGAGTTCATATTGTTTTTAGAGGTTCTGTTCCTGTAACCAAGGCATTTATTTTTAGCGATTGCAAACTAGAGTCTGAAAGTTCAGATGTTTCAATTGAAAATATTATTGTTTCGGAATCAGTAAAAAATCTTGAGTTTGTGGGTGTGATAAAAATTGGAAGGATAATTTCAGAGGATGAAGCAACTGTTTCGATTAAAGTTGATGTGAATGTAACAATTTCTTCTGCAGATGAAAGTATTCAGGATTCAATAAAAAATAATCCGGAAAATTCTAGTTACAACGAAAAATCAGAAGAAATAAAAGATTCTGAACTAACCGAAGACGACAAAAAAGACATTGAGCAAGTAAAAGAAGAGCTTAAAGAAATTGAAATGTCGGCTGGGGATTTTTATTTGTGGGAACAGAATCTGATAACAGAAGAAACTAGAACTACAAGACCAAACGTTTTTGATTGTGAATATGTAAAAAGCATAGAAAATATTTTTATTGAAAAAACGGATTCGGAGTACATCTTTGAAAACAAAGAACCACATTTGTTTAGAGTTTGGAAATATTTTATTCAACCAACTGTTTTGCCAGAAGTAAAAGCCGGCAAAAATTATAAAATCAGTTTTGACCTAAAATCTGATAAAAATGGTTATGTAAAATTGCAGGCAAAAGATGGAAAAATTGCATTTGAAGGAAATGCTACAGATTGTAATGTTACTACAGAATACCAAACTTTTTCTGTTACAACAGGTACTGCAAAATATGATTGGTCTGACAGTACAGTTTTTATTGCTTGCGGAACTGTTTCAAAGCTATACATAAAAAATTATACAATAGAAGAAATTCCAGATGTTCAATATTTTGGAACTAATATTTATGTTGGTTCGGAAGGTAATTCTCCAGAAGATATTGTTGCGACTTTTACAGAAGATACTGTTGATGTTTCATTCAAAAAAGAATGTCCGAATACTGGAGTTAATATTATTCTTCTGAATAATCCGATTCCTGTTGGAAAAATTTCTAAACTCACTTTTGATATTACAAGCGATACAGATTTATCAGGTGGTTATGAAAAAGATAATGAATGGAGCGAAGGCGAATTTAGTGTTTGGGCACATTCTTATCATAATCAAAAAGATACATCTGGTTTTAGTAAGCACTCAATAACTAAAGGTGTATCAAAAAAAGTAACAATGTATCTTGTAGGAATTCAATATAATGGAGAAAAAATCCGTATTCCTACTATTTGGATTTCATGTGGCAAACCTTGTAATTTGAAGATAGAAAATATTGAAATAGAAGAAACGAACATTCCTGAGATTTTAAACGAAAATCCAGATTTAGGATTATATTTTGCTGGTACGCTAGAAGGAAATTGGCATTTTATTCCTTATGGAAAATCGATTGCAATTCCTGCAGGAAAGTTTATTTATGGTCAATTTGTTTTAAGTGATGAAGATGAATGGCATTCTCAAAAAAATTCAGTAACAAGTTTTAGAGTTATGTCAGAAAATGTAGTTCCGGGGATAAAAGTTGAAAAAAGATTGTATGAAAGGTATGGAACTGATGACACATATTTTGTGAACACAACAGATAAAACCGTCTTTGTAAAATTTTCTCTTGATGACAAGTTCAAAATGAGCGTTGAGCAGGGTTCTATTGATGATTGCGAGGGAATGTTTGGGGATACTGCGTATTTTCCAAATGAAGAATCAGAGAATTGGCAAGCTTATGGATTTGATCATAGAAATGACCTTGAATTTGGAAAATGGTACAAGACAACATACGATATTGATTATGTAAAAAAACGTACTGATTCTATGGATTCTTATAGAGTGGTGCTTTTAAGGGGTCTATGGTTAGTTGATAATAATATTAAAGATTCAGGTTCCTATACAGAAATTGCATCATCATGGTTAGAATTATCTGAAAACTCGAAAACTGTAACTCAATATTTTTATTTGCCAAATCAACAGAATGAGAATGTATATCATTCTTGTTTTGGAAATATTGCTGGTTATAATGCTATTGTAAAATTTTCAGGCTGGAATACGGAAGAACTTCCAGATGTTGGTTCTTGGTATTATTACGATATTGATA
This sequence comes from uncultured Treponema sp., assembly GCA_900317625.1. Lineage (GTDB taxonomy): Bacteria > Spirochaetota > Spirochaetia > Treponematales > Treponemataceae > Treponema_D. Next base: position 65,736 of record ONHK01000002.1, on the reverse strand, counting down.
AAACAGATTTGATGGAAGAATCTTTCGGTATCATTTTTAATAATGGTTCTGAAACTCAAACTGTTGATATTGAGCCTTTAAGCGTGGATAACTCTGTCTATTGGTATGATTTCTTTGAGCCTAAGTTTGATGTTTCTGGTCATTATTATTGTGTTCAATCTGCACGTTCTGATAATCCGGCTGAAATTCCTGCAGAAGGTTTTATACGCATTTATTTTTATTCAAAATTTGGTGATTCTGTGTTACCGTATCTGCATTATTGGGATGCTTCAAAATATGGTTTTGCAACAGTTTGGCCGGGGCAAAAGATGATAAAATATTAATGGAAAGATTTTTCGCCTGATGGATTTATTTTTCTATTCTTGAATAAAAATTCTTTCTGCAAATTATTGTTTTCTGTGGTATAATTTTACTAAATGTCTGCACGTAAATTAGTTATTGTTGGGGCGGGAGTTGCAGGGCTTTCAGCTGGGGTTTATGCTCAGCGGTCTGGATTTGAAACTGTTATTTTAGAAAAACATATTATTCCTGGTGGGCTTAGTACAAGCTGGACAAGAAAAGGTTATCTTTTTGAAGGCGGAATGCATTGGCTTACAGGTTCTTCTGAGAAATTAACTTTAAACAGAATCTGGCATGAAGTTGGTGCTTTAAAAGAGAATAATCCGGTTTTTTATAGAGATCCGATTTACACGCTTGTTTCAAAAGATGGAAAGCAGCTTCGGCTTTTTCGTGATCTAAAAAAACTTAAAAATGAATTCCTTTGTTATGCGCCGGAAGACAAAAAGATGATAAATCGTTTGTGTTCGGATATAAAACTTTTTATCAATGTTCACATGCTTGTTGCAGATATTTCTTGCTTAAAGGCTAAATGTCCGACGCACCCAAAACTTTTTGAATATTTGGCGATGACTCCGGCTGGTGGTAGGCTTTTTCAGCTTTTAAAAATGTCTTACACAGATTATGTGTTAAAGTTCAAGAATAGAGATTTGCGCGAACTTTTGTTTTCTGTTATTGGGCAAAGATACAATGCGCTTTCCTTTATTTACACTCTGGCTTCTTTTGCCAGTGGCGATTGTGGTTATCCAAAAGGTGGTTCTTTGCGGCTTACAAGAAATATGGCTGACACGTTTGAATCACTTGGTGGAAAAATTGAATACCGACAGACTGTGGAAAAAGTCATTATTGAAAATGGGAAAGTTACAGGCGTTATTTCAAATGGCGTAGAAATTCCTGCGGATGCAGTCATTGTGACACAAGATACACGAAAAACCGTTGAGGATTTGTTTGAAATTCCATTGAACGAGCGTTGGATTTCAAAAATGAAAAATAATGTTATTTCTGAACAAAATATGTACATTGCACTTGGAATTAAATGTGAATTAAGTAATTATCCTCAGTGTGCAGTTTTTCCTTTGGAAAAGCCATTTTTGGCTGGTGGAGTTGAATTTAGTCATTTTAGAATCAATAATTATTCTCTTTATGAAAATTATGCGCCACAAGGTTGCTCAACTTTGACTTGTCTTTTGCTTGGAAGTTGCTACGATTATTGGAAAAATGCAAAGGCAGATGGCACTTACAAGGCAAAAAAACAAGATTTGGCAGAAAGATTTATTGCGGAGTTAGAAAAATTCATTCCGGAAATAAAAGGAAATGTTGAAGTTTACGATGTTGCAACGCCATTAACTTACGAACGTTATTGCAATACTTTTGAAGGCAGCTGGATGAGTGTCTGGAAGCCGGGCACAACAGGTTTTATGTTGCCGCAGAAGTCAAAAACGGTAAAAGGGCTTTATTTTGCGGGGCAACGTTCGATGATGCCGGGCGGTCTGCCGATTACTGTTTGTTCAGGGCGAAAAGCAGTTCAGTATCTTTGCCGTGATACAAAAACTTTATTTGTTTAAAAATATTTTCAATAAACAGGAAAATGCGTAAAAATCTGATTCAAAGCGGTATTTTTTTATTATATTTATTATAATGATTTTAACGTTGAATTAAATTTAGAGGCAAAAATGAAATATAAAGCTGTGATTTTTGATATGGATGGAACAATTTTAAATACTTTGGAAGATTTAAAAAATGCCACAAATTATTCATTAAAACAGTTTGGAATGCCGGAACGTTCTTTTGAGGAAGTAAGAATGTTTGTTGGAAACGGAATAAGAAAACTGGTGGAACGTGCGGTGCCGGAAGGAACTTCTGCTCAAAAAATTGATGAGGTTTTGGATGTTTTTCTGAAATATTATGCGATTCACAGTGCGGACAATACTTCTTCGTATCCGGGAATTCACGAGCTTGTTGAAAATTTAAAAAAAGCCGGAATAAAAACAGCGGTTAGCACAAATAAGGCAGATGCGCCAGCGCAGGAACTTGGAAAAGAATATTTTAACGGAATTTTTGATCTTATTGTTGGGCAACGAGAAGGTCTTAGAACAAAGCCAGCCCCAGATTCTGTTAATGAAATTTTAAGGATTTTGGATATTCAAAAAAAAGATGCGGTTTATATTGGCGACAGCGATGTTGATATTCAGACTGCAAAAAATTCTGGTTTGGATTTTATTGGAGTAAGCTGGGGATTCCGGGGAAGAGAATTTCTTGAAAAAAATGGCGCAAAAAATATTGTTGACAACGCAAATGAAATCTTGGATTTGGTAAAATAAAAAAATTGAAAATATTTGGAGATAAAAATGGCAAGAACAAAAAAAACTGCGGAACTTGGAGAAAATCTTGTTGAAAACTACAAGAATTTCTTGAACAATGGAAAAACAGAACGCGAATGTGTTGTTCAGATTATTCAGGCGGCACGCGAAAATGGTTACAAAGAAATTACTGAATATTCTAGCTTAAAGGAAGGTGATAAAGTTTATGTTCAAAAAATGAACAAGGCGATTGCACTTTTTCAAATCGGTTCAGAAAATATTGAAAACGGAATGAATATTCTTGGTGCGCACATTGATTCTCCTCGTCTTGATGCAAAGCAAAAACCTGTTTACGAAAATAATTTTATAACATATTTGAATACGCATTATTACGGTGGAATAAAAAAATATCAGTGGGTAACGCTTCCGTTGGCAATTCACGGTGTAATCTGCAAGACTGATGGAAAAACTATCAACGTAAATATTGGTGAAAATCCAGATGACCCGGTTTTCTGCATTTCTGATATTCTTCCTCATTTGGCGCAGGAACAGATGAAACGCAATGCTTCAGAAATTGTTAAAGGTGAAGATTTGGACGTAATTCTTGGTTCTTATTATTTTAAGAAAGAAGACAAAGACGAAAAAGATAAGAAAAAGAAAAAAGAAGAAAAAATCACGAGCAAAAAAATCATTGTAAAACTTTTAAAAGACACTTATGGAATAGAAGAAAAGGATCTTGAATCTGCGGAACTTGAAATTGTTCCTGCCGGAAACGCCCGTGATTGTGGTTTGGATCGCTCATTGATTATGGGGTATGGCCAAGATGACCGTTCTTGTGCATTTACTTCTTTTGCGGCTCTTATGGATTCAAAACCGACAAAAAGAACGAGTTGCTGTCTTTGCGTTGATAAAGAAGAAATTGGTAGCGTTGGTGCAACTGGAATGGATTCCCATATGTTTGAGAATTCTGTTGCGGAAATTATTGCTCGTTTGCCGGGTGGCTACAGTGATTTAACATTGCGCCGATGTCTTGCAAATTGCAATATGCTTTCAAGTGATGTTAACGCTGCGTTTGATCCGCTAAATGCAAGTCTTTTTGACAAGGATAATACTTCTTTCCTTGGCGGTGGGCTTGTGTTCAACAAATATACAGGAAGCCGTGGAAAAAGCGGTGCGAGCGATTGTAATGCTGAATTTATTGCGAAAGTCCGTGGAACAATGGAAAAAGCTGAAGTAAAATATCAAATGGCGGAACTTGGAAAAGTTGATCAGGGTGGCGGTGGAACAATTGCGTATCTTGCGGCAAAATATGGAATGAATGTTCTTGATGCAGGCGTTTCTGTTTTGAGTATGCATGCACCTTGGGAAATTACTGCCCGCGAAGATATTGTTCAGGCTTATAACGGTTACAAGGCTTTTCTTCAGATTGACTAAATTGAACTGAAAAATTTTTTCTAAAAAGAAAAGTTGCTTCCGATTCCGGCGGAGAATATGAATCTTTTCTGATTCTCTGCCGGAAAAAATCTATATTTTGCATTTCCTGTAACAGTGAACATAAAACTGTTTCTGGCTAATCCGCCGATGTTTGGTGTGAACGAAAAGGAACAGTTTAGGGCCAGTTCATCCGTGTAATCAGTTTTACCAGATTTTATGTGCTCAAAATAACTGGAAATTTCTTTTATTGCCCAGGAATCGATTTTGTCTTCAATTTTTCCAACATAATAAGTGCTTAAAGTCAGGCGGTTTGCATAAAAAAGAGGTAAAAAGTCTGTTGATTTTTGAATTTCCCAGTTGAAAAGCACGATTTTTGCCATTGCCGCGGCTATGTAATCTTCTGATGGGAATAAAGCGGCTTCTAGAGTTATTGGGAGCAGCGCGGAATTTTTCAGCAAAACGTTGAATGAAATATTGTTGAATCGCCTGTAAATATTTAAATTGTCCGCAAAAGAAAGAAAATCGTTTTCAATTGTTGTGCCAATTTGAACTCCGCTGTAGTCAAAATATTTAAAACCTGACTTGTGTATATTTCCAAATGCAAAAGATGCGGAATTGCTAAGATATAAAAAATCATCTTCTGAGGCTTTTAAAATTTTAAAATAGTCAGAAAGATTTTTCGGATTTTTGTCTTTTGAAATTGAAAATTCGCTTTGTCTGCCTTCTAAAATTGTTCCTGAATCAGAAAGTTTTATGTAGGAAGTTCCAAAAACTGGGATTTTGCTGTTAAAAATCAGGTTTCCAAATGTCTGTTTGTAGCCTTTGTCGTCAAATTCTATTTGTGCAGAGCCTGAATAAGAAAAAAGCTCTGTAAGCGAATTTCCTGTGATTGAAAATCGAAACGCTTCGGAATTTGTAAGAAAATTATAACCGGTTGAAACATACCAGATTGGATTAGTCCATGGCGTTGAAGAAACGTAAGTTATTCCGAATGGAAGCCAGACGGAATTTAATGTTGAAAGATTTTTGTTTGTGTATGTGCTTGTAATGGCGAGCGGTACAAAAGTTCCGTGCGGACCGGAAAAATTATATTTTAATGATGAAAACTTTTTGCTGGCGGCAGAAAATTCAGTTAAGTCTTCGTTTTTTGTTGTGGAAACCGTTTTTTCTACAGATTCTGTTTGTGCGGAAAAATCCTTGAACTCAAGTTTTGAAAGTTCCGCGGAAAAAAGTTTTGAGCCTTTGTAAAAATTCGCGGAAAAAATAGCTTTTTCTTCTGAAAAAATTACAGGATTGAAAAATCCGCCCGAAATATCTTGCGAAAGCAGCTTAAAAGTTGGCGTTTTGTCAAACAAAAGAAGTCCAAGCCGAGGAAGTTCTCCTTTTCTTGTGAACGAAAATGCTAGAAGTTGATTTTTTTCATTTTCAAAATAATTTAATCCTTGAAAAACAATTCCTTTTTGCGGAGATTTAAAGATTTTTTCAGTTTTTGTTGAAAAATCAAACTCGTTTATTGAAAATTCAAGTTTATTTTTTAAAATATAAAAAAGTTTGCCGGCGGAATTTCCTTCCAAGCTAAAAATCTGCTGTTCAATTGGAAATTCTTTTTGAAAAACAAGTTCAGCTCCGCTGATTTTATCTTTTTTGAATTTCAATTCGTAGATTTTCAATGTTGAAAATGCTGAGGAAGTTTTTACCGCGCACAAAAAATATTTTCCGTCTGCAAAAAGAATCGTGGCATCTCTAAGGCTTTTTTCTGGCACATTAAAAAATGATTTTTTTTGCGTGTCATAAATTTTGATTTTGTTTTTTGGAACGGAATAAAGAGATGAAGAATAAGATTCCACTAAAAATCTTCCGTCTTTTGAAACATTTAGGCGGGAAATATCTGGAATTTTATGCAAAACTTTTGATTTTTCAGAATTGGCTTGGTTCACTGTTTTTTTATATTTGTCGTAATAAAAAAAATCTTTTCCGTTGCCGGTAATTGTTGGATATGAGGAAATCTGATTTTCAAAAGGAATATTTTTTATATATGGATTTTCTGTTGGATTTGCAGGAATTTCTGGAACTTCAAGTTCGTTGCAAAATTCTTTCCAGGCATTTTTTATTGAAATTCCGTAAACTTTTTTGAAGCAAGAAAAATATGTCAAGCTTTTTAAATTTACTGAACGGTACCAGAATTCTGCGTATTTTTCCATTCCGAACTTTTTTTGAAGCCAACCGCAAAAAGCTCCGCCGAACATATAACTTGCATTTCCAGCTGGAAAAACGTCCATTGCGCCTTGAATTTCCGAATATTTTGGGAATTTTCCTTCAATTTTTGCCTGTTTTAAAATCTGGAGCGCATATTCACTGTTCAATCTGCCTTCGTTCTTGTCGCTTTCAATTGAAACAGTCGCGCCTTCAGCCCAAGCTTGAGTTATTGTTAGCAAAGCTGGATTATAAACATCGCCTAGAATTTTATCAAAGTTGAACCAAAAATCATTTCTAAGATTGTAAGTTATTGCGTGGATTAATTCGTGTCGGAATGTGTTCAGCGTTTCTTCTGAAAAAACTGCAAGAGTTGTGGTGCAGACTGTGTCAAAAATTACAATGTGATTAAATGGTCCGCACGAAAAGTATGCGTTAAAATCATCTTGGGCGGAAGAAATTACAACTGGCAACCGGAATTTGTTTTTCAGGCTGAATTTTTCTGCAAGTTCTTCATAAATTGAATCAGCTTTATCGTAAAGAATTTTTGCTGTTTGAACAGAATTTTCTGAATAAATTATGTCGAAATATTTTGTTCTGTTGATTTTTATATTTTTTTCGCCGCTCATTATTCCAGTGTGGCAAAAAATGTTAAAACAGATTAGAAAAAACGAAATTGCAAGGAATATTTTTTTCATTTTATTTACGCGCTAAAAATAAGTTCACTTTTTATGTTAAGAATATCAATTATTTTTACGGAATAATTTTTTTTCGTTCCAGATTGTGATTCAACAATAATTTTTAGGGTTGCCGCTGAAAGTTCATCTGCAAGTTCCTGACCGTAGACTTCTGAAACAAGTTCAATGTATTCTTCGTTTGTCATTTCTTCGCCGGTAAAAGTTGGAGACATAAATAAATCTAGGGAAGTCTGTAAATCTTCCGGCAGATTGTTGTAAAATTCAAGAAGATTTGTTTTGTTCAGGCTGATTGAAAGTCTTTTTTGAGCCAAAGAAATCATTCCTGATTTTGAAAAAGGATCTTGCGCATTTTGAGAAAGTTTTCCGCCTACAAAAAGATTTTTTCCGTCAGATTCTGCGTTGATGTCTTCAAAATTGGCTTGTGTAAAAAGATTTGAAATAATTTCCGCGTCAAGAATTGTATTTGGTTCATCAGAGTTTGAGATTGCTGAAAAAAAGTTTAAAAATGTTTCGCTTGAATTTATTTTGTAATTAAAACTGATTCCTGAATCATTTGCGCAGATTTTAACTTCATTCTCGCACGATGCAAAAAGCAAAATTGCTAAAACTGAAGCGAATGTTGAAACGATTTTTTTTGTGGAAACTCTCATTTTTTTGAACCTTCTGTTTCTTTTTATTTCTTAAAAAAAACTGACATCGGGAAAGTTACACGAACGCCAGTGCAGAATTCAAGTCCTGCCGCCACAGATTTTAACGGTGACAATGCGGCGTTTGAAGTATTATTAAAAACAGTATAGCAAATATCTTGTATAATCTGTACTTTAAATTTTCCTTTTGAAAGTGATGGAGTATTAAAAGTTACGCCAAGAATTCCAGGAAAAATAGAAGGCTCGATTTCTTTGCTTGAGCCTGGCAATGTGCAAGTTCCCAAAGTAAAAACCGGGCCTGCGTAAACGCGGACATAATTTCCAAAAAACAAAGAAAAAACAAGAGGAACTTGAAATGCGCCAACGCCGTAATTCCAGCGGAGCATAATTCCAGCGCCAGGAGAAAGAATATTGCCTCTGTAAACAATATCAGCTTCGTTTGATAATCCACGGAAATTAGGCATAAATTGGTCTTGCGTAACCAGCGACCAGTCTCCGGTAAAAGTTCCCATAAGAGAAAGTCTGTCTGTAAAAGAACCAAAGCCCTTTGCCTCATCTGCTTCTTTTTTTGCTAAATCGGTTTCAATTGTTTCATAATTTGCAGAGCTTAAAAATTTTCCAGAAGAAACGTAATGGTTTTTCCAGTAATTTTCTCTAAGTGAAGAAACTATTACGCCTGTGTTTGGTCCGTCGCTTACGGCAGAAATAAATTGCCCTTTTCCAATGTATAATCCAACATGGCTTATTGTTCCGTCTCCGGTAGTTTTGAAGAAAACTAAATCACCGATTTCGCGCTGGTTATCTGGAACAATTTTTACGTAGCTGTACATTGCCTTTACAGTTCTTGGAAGTTGATAGTGAATTGATTCCCGCGCAATTGTGTAAATTAAACCTGAACAATCAAATGAATCTGGACCAGTTGCTCCACGAACATAAGGCGCGCCCACATATTTTTTTGCTTCAGCAACAAGTTTTTCGCGGTAAACTCGTGATTCTGATTCGCTTAATTCTGTCTGAGAAAAACATTTTACCGGCAAAAAGCACATCATAAAAAGTGCAATGGCAGTTACCAGAAAAAATTTTATTTTTAAACCAAATTCACTCATATCTTATTTTTCGGATTTTTTTGCTCTTTTCTTAGATAATTGTACAGCATTTTCTGTTTGCTGTTTATAAAATAATTCTGTATAATTTTTTTGTTGATATGAATTTTCGCAAATTCAGAAAAAATTTTGTCTTTTTTCTTTTTATTTTCTTAGCATTTTTGCCGGAATCTTCTTTTGCAAAAATTTTTGAACTTTCGGTTGGGGGAGGAATTCGTAGCAGCAAAGTTCAGGAGTTTGTATATAAAGATGACTATACTTTGAGCCGGCTAGATTAGAATGCGCCTTTGATTCCAGTTTTGAATATTGCGGGACGTTTTGATATTTTTCATGCGATTTTGGATTTATCGGTTGCTTCTGCGATTCCTGTAAAACTTGGTTCAATGCAAGACTACGACTGGATGGGCGATGACAAATCGAAATATACAAATTTTTCAGATCACGAGCTTATAGTGAATAGGCTTTACGATTTGGAAGTAAAAACAGGATACGATTTTAATCTTCAGAATTTTGGAATCCCTGTTGATTTGAGCATAATTCCTCAAATTGGATTTTTGTACAGAAATCAGAAATATGAAGCGTACAACGGATATACGCAATACGCATCTAGTGGAGAATATTGGAGCGATTCTATAGAAAAAAAATATATATCCGGAAGTTGCATTACCTACGATATTGCAAGTTATATAACATTTGTAAGTCTTGAATCTGAATATGCAATTGATTCTTCTTGGCGCGTAAAAGTTTTTGGCAGATTTTTTCCATATATTTATTCTGCGTCGATTGATAATCATTACTTGAGGCTTTCTCAATTTAATGATTATATGAAAAAAGGTCTTGGATTTTTGGTTGGAACAGAAGCAAGTTGGAAAAAACTTTCTCTTTCATTTTACTATGAATGGTTCAACTGCAAAAATGGAGAAACCCAAAAACGGTCAATCGGGAATAAAAATGATTTTATAGAAGATGGCTCTACAAATCCTGGCGCGGAATCTTCTGTTTTTTCATTAATGATTTCTTATAAAATTTAATATAAAACTTTTTGAGGAGTAATATGTTTTTTATTGAAAAAATTAAAAAAATCATCTTTGCGATTTGTGTTGCGTCTTGTGTTCTTTTTAGTTCCTGCGCAAATAAGCAGTATCATGTTGGTGATATTGTAATGTCTGATGGTTCGGTGCTTTCAAAAGATTCTTACCTTTCGTATAAAGGCAAGGAAAAACCGGTTGCAGTTATTTTCACGGTTAATGGCGTTCAAAAAGGAGATTCAAAACGCGTGATTGGCGTTGGACTTTTTGAGTCTGATGGAATAATTTCGTTTGCACAAGATAATTCTAGTGGTGACAATACAAATTTTCTTTTTAACCGGGCTTATGTAATAAATCAGAAATTTGATTCTTCTACAGGATTTTATACAAATGAAGGATTTTCTGGCGATATTGATGGGGAAGATTCCTGGAAAAATGTAAAACGACGTGACAAAACAGCTAAGGAAAATATGTATTCAGTTTATCCGGCTTACGCTTTTGCGGAAAATTACGGAATTAATAAAAAATGCGGCAAATTTGAGTCAACTGACTGGTATCTTCCGAGCGTTGCTGAACTTTACGAAATGTTTGAAAATAAATCTCTTTTGAATGAAGTTATTGAAGCGTGCGGCGGAAACGAATTAGACCATAGAATTTGGTCTTGTTCGCAGGATTATTATATGAAAGATATTCAGTTGATTCTTGATATGGAAACCGGAGAAGTTCGCAAGGCATTTAAAGATTCTCAGGCTCATGTTCGCAGCGTTTATTGCTTTGCAGACAGATAATTTTTTAAGGAACTATGAATATGATGAAAATGAATTTTATAAAAAATTTTTCAGCAATTTTGTCGATTGTTTTTGTGCTTTTAGTTTCTGGTTGTACAGTTTCGCTAGATGAATATTCTTCGTCTGCTTCTGATTTAAGAAATATTTCTGGATTAAAAAATCGTACCGCAATTTCTAAAATGGCTTTTATGGGCGGTGCGGCTTTGTATAATCCTTCTGATTTGTCTACAAGTCAGTTGGCAAAAGGTGCTGTTCTTGGCGTTCGTTTGGGCAAAGTCCAGAGAAAAGATGTTGGCGCAGAAAAACCTGTTTACAGCGATGTAAATGACGAGGCAATTTTCGGCTATATTACAATAGAAAATATTGACCGTGAACAAGTTTCTTTTTCTTATTATGAATTTGAAAATGAAAAATGGTCTGATTCAGAAACTGCAAGTTTAAAAAATACATTCACTCTTGAAGCCGGAAAATCTTGCGACTTGAACAGTGATGGAATTGACGATGTTGCCTACATAAAACCTTTTACAAAACGAAAAGGCTCCGAAAAAGCAATGTGGCTCGCCTTCTTAAACGAAGATGAAAATATAAAAGTTTCTTCAATGTTTTCAATTATTCCGCAGCAGTACGCAAGAAGCGCGTATCCGGGCGGACTTATTGGAATCAACCCGGATGGACGATACATCGTAAATAAATATGATGTGGGAACAACGAACCGGGCCGTTGTAAAAAGTTTGGTCTACGGCGATTACGTTATTGATAACGAAGAAAATTGTTTTTCAACATTTATTGGAACAAAATCTTCTTCCGGGGCACGTGCGTTAAGCGACGATGAACTAAAAACAATGGAAGTAAACGAAGACGATTCACCGGAAATGTATTACTTCCAGAATGCTGAGTTTGCTGATAATTATTCAATTTATGAGCTTTTGGAGGCAATGCCTTCTTCTGTTGTTACAAGAGATTTTAAATCTCTTTCCATTGCTGAGGCTGTTGATTATTTGAATGAACTCGCAAAAAATCCAGATTTGTGGCAGAAAATTGTGGAAGGAAATTCCAGCGAAGAGGCAAACGAAATCCGCGAAAATCTTGCTAATTTTTACGGCGATTCAGAATTGCAGATTGTCATTGCAAACCGAAAAGCTCTTTCAGTCTTGTATCCTGATTTGTGCCCTCAGCTGAGTCCGTATTCAACAAGTTTTGCTATGGTTTTTCCGTGGTTTTCTGCAAATCTTGGAGAGTTAAAAGATTCTGCCCAAGCAAATTCTTCGCGTGCCGCCGCAAGAAAACAGAATCCGATTCTTTCTGATCCAAAATATACTGATGAATACAAAGATTTTGTTCGAAAACGCGATGAAATTTCAGAAGAATTCAGCAATTTGATGTCTGTGGATATTTTGCCTTGTATTATTGGTGTTCTAAAAAGTCCGGTTTTAAAGAAAATTGTTATGACATCAGATGCTTCTGCCCGAGTAGGTATTGGTGGAAAAATTGACAGTATCTGTGCAAATCCAAAATTTGATATAAAAATGTGCATTCTTTTCAACTATGAATTTAAAGATGCATTAAAATATTCAATAAAAACAACATCGCTTTTTACTTCAGAAGAAATTCCTGCTGTTATTGATTCAAAAACTGGAGAAGTTTCAAAAATGCGCGATTACGGAAATATTTCTGATGACGAAATGAAAGCCAAACTTGCTGAAAATAAAAAGGAACTTGAAAAAGAATTCGGAATTGATAATTTTTCTTGGCTGGGATTTAAAGAAGTTGGAGATTTTAGAGGAAGCCCTAGAATTCGCCCTACAAAAGATGCTAAAAATTTCCATAAAGCAATAAATTTATGTCCGCCATTCCCTTTTGTTTTTACATTTGATGCGACTTTTGATATTCTGCTTTATTCAAATGTTCTTGTTGAATTTAAGAATGTTTCAATCGGTGGAATTTATATGCTTGGTTTTGGTGTTGAATCTGGAATCAGATGGTCATTTATAAAAAAATGGAAAATTCCGGTTGGCATAAAAGCTGAACCTTATACAGAAGCATATAAAATCAGCAAAGGTGCAAATTTCGCTGGCATAACTACAAATGATAAAAGTTTGGTTCAACTTGGTGGCGGTGCGCAATTTATGTTGGCTCCAGTTCTTGAACTTAGGGCTGGATTTGGTGTTGGTGCAGATATTGGTATTGTTTCCGCTGATTTTACGCTTGGTGCTCCAATTTCATTTGTTTTGCCGATTTCTGTTTATGTTGGTGCAACTTATGGAAATGGAAATTATTTTAACTTTGTTGCAGAAACTCAGGGAAATTTAAAGGCTTATCTTGGACTAGATTTGCAACTCTGCCTTGATCCACCTTTTGTAAAGAAAAGAATCTGGCAATGGCCTTTGTGGAATGCACTGGATTTTAATGCGCAATTGTGGAAAGTCAGAACGGAAAACTTTAAAGTTGTAACTGCGGAAGGTCCTAAAGTTGTAGCTTTTAATTATCCTTTTAAGAATTAGAATATTTTAGGCAATTTCTTACAGTATTTCTGGAAACGCCTAAAAGATTTGAGATTTTGTTGATGCTAAGACCGCATCCGTGCATATTCTGCACATGAAATTCTAGGCCGTCTAAAAGATGAAAATTATTCTTTCTTCCTTTTGGGCGACCTAGTTTTATATTTTGCGATTTTTTTAGCGCAAGAGCTTCTTTTGTCCGCTGGCTAATAAGATTTCTTTCGATTTCTGCACTTAAACCAAACGCAAACGCCAGCACTTTTGACTGAATGTCATCCCCGAGCCTATAGTTATCTTTTATTGTCCAGATTCTTGCGCCTTTTTCCATAAGCAGATTCAAAATTGACATAATCATAAAAAGACTTCGTCCAAGCCGCGAAAGTTCGCTGCAAATAATCAAATCATCCTTTTTTATGTGGGAAAGAAGATTTCCCAGTTCGCGTTTTTCAGGCGTAAGAGTTCCGCTGATTGTTTCTTCAATCCAAGAGTCAATTTTTAAAGATTTTTTTTTGCAGAATCGCAAAATTTCAAAACGTTGATTTTCAACAGTCTGTTTATCTGTGCTGACGCGAATATAACCGTAAATCATAATTTCCCCAAGCTGTACTGATTTTAAAGATAATAACTTTTTGGGGAAAATGGAAAATTTTTATTTCAAACTCCATTTTATGCGCATAAGTACAAAGTCGCGCATATCTTCATAGAAATCCATTTTTGGCGGAGTTATGCTGATTATTTTTAGCGCTTCCTGAATCAATGGATTTTTATAGCAGCTTACGGCGCTTGCACTTGCCAGAAAAAGTGTGTCCATGTGGAGTTTGTATGCAGCTTCTGAAGAAAGTGAAAGCATTGTAGAAAGCTTATCGCAGAATTGATAGGCTAACTCATAATATTTTTTCTTAAATGTAGCAAGACGTTCAACTGTTACATTGGTTTCTATAATTGGATTTAAATAAGAAACATAGCGAAGGTAATCTTGATGAGCATTCAATGTTCCAGCCCAAACTTCGGCGATTACTTCCGGGGAATATTTGTTGCCTTCTGGAAAAGCTGAAAGTAGCGCGTTGAAATATGTCTTCATTTTTTGCGCTGAGATTTCAAGGAATATTTCTTCCTTTGTTGTAACGTATTTGTAAAGATTTGCGCGTGACCATCCGAGCTTTTCTGCAATTGTTGTAAGGGTGATTTCTGTGTAAGGCATTTCTGTAAAAAGAGAGTCAGTTGCCTCTTTGATTTGATTAAGTCTTTCTTCTTTCTGGTCGTCGCTTCGGGCGCGTATATAATTCCGCATATTTTTAAGAATACCACAGGACTAAAAATTGTGCAATAAAATGACGTGATGTTGCTAATGTGATTTGCGGATTCTTTTAGGAATGAATTTGATATTATCTTTTTTTGTTGTAAAAAATCTTTTATAATAGAAGAAAGTTTTAATTTTCGAAAAAACGGACAGTCTGATGAAAGAAAAAGAACGCGCGGCGAACAACAGGACATTGACGCTTGAACCGCAGGAAATTGAAGGTTTGAGAAACCGCCTGCTTACGGAGAGAAATATTTCTGCGGAAACTGATATTGTGAACCGCACATTGAACGGCGACATTCTGAAAATGCTTGAGTTTGTTCCGGATAATTTTGCAGATTTGATTATCATTGATCCGCCGTACAATCTTTCAAAAAATTTTAATGGAATGAAGTTCGCCTCGCGTTCGCAGGAAAATTACGATGAATATCTGGCGACCTGGTTTCCGCAGGTGTGCAAAAAACTGAAATCTAACGGCTCGCTTTATATGTGCGGCGACTGGAAATGCACTTCATCGCTTCAACGAGCGATTGAAAAGGAACTTACGGTTTTAAACCGAATTACATGGCAGCGCGAAAAGGGGCGTGGTGCAAAATCGAACTGGAAAAACGGAATGGAAGACATCTGGTTTGCTGTAAAAAATCCGGGCGACTATTATTTTGATGTTGAAGCCGTAAAAATGAAGCGAAAAGTTCTTGCGCCGTACAAAGTTGCCGGAAAACCGAAGGACTGGAGCGAGGATGAGAACGGAAATTTCCGCATTACGTATCCTTCCAATTTTTGGGATGACATTTCTGTTCCGTTCTGGTCAATGCCAGAAAACACCGACCATCCTACACAAAAACCCGAAAAACTTTACGCAAAACTGATTCTTGCAAGTTCCTGCCCCGGCGACATTGTTTTTGACCCGTTTTTGGGAAGCGGAACCGCGAGCGTTGTTGCAAAAAAACTCGGCCGGCGCTTCTGCGGAATCGAACAGAATGAAGAATACTGCCTTTTTGCAGAGAAACGCCTTGCCCTTGCAGAAAAAGACAAGTCAATTCAGGGCTACAGCGGTGGTGTTTTTTGGGAAAGAAATTCTGGAATGTGGCAGGGAAAATAGAACTTCTCTTTTTTGATTCTAGCATTTTATTCTATTGACAAAAACTTATGGGGGGGGGGGTAGACTTTTTCATACTTGTTTAAAATTATGATTTTAACAGGTAAAAATTTCTAATTTCAGTATGGGAGTTTGTATGAAAAAGTTCTTATGCTTATTGTTGGCTGCCTCTCTTGTTTTTGTGGCAGTTTCTTGTTCTTCTGATGGCGGTTCAGACGGAGATAGTGAATCAATTTCTTCTTTGATTAATTCTGGAGAATCAACAGTTGATTTAGCTGGAAAAGAAATCAAGGAAGATGTTTCTGTGGAATCTGCTGTAACAATTAAAAATGCAGATTTTGGTGGTAAAACTCTTACTATCAATTCTAAAAATGTTGTCCTTGAAAATGTAAAAAATGTAAAAATCATTGTTTCCGAAAAAGTTGAAAATGCCTCGTTTACAATAAAAAATAGTAAAGATGAATCAATTTCTATTGTTGTAAAAGGTGGTTCATCAATTGTTATAAAGGATTCAGATGTTTCAAATATCTCGGTAGAAGGTAAGGATTCTTCGTTGGTGGTTTTTGGCAAAACAAAAGTTGATTCAGTAGAAGTAAAAGGTGATGGAGCAACTATAAAGGGAGATGGAAATTCTTCTGTAGGAACTGTAACTGTTGCCGATGATGTTGAAACTATTGATATTTCAGATGGAAAAATAGATAACATAAAGGCTGGAGATTCTTCTGTCATCAATGTAAGTGGTGAGACAACTATTAGTAATTCTGATGGTGGAAAATTTGTTGCGGATGAAACTGTAAAGCTTCCAGAAAGTGCAACAAAACTTAGTATAAAAACAGTAACATTGAAAAATACTGATTCTGCAAAAAAAGACTATGAAGTTAGTGATATTTTCGATTTTTTAGGACTTTCTGTAGTTGTTACGTATAATGACAATTCTAACAAAACAGTTGCATTAAATTCAAATAATGCTAAAGTTAAAGGATTTGATTCAAGCAAAGAAGGTTCTTGCACGGTTAGTTTTACTTACAATGGAAATTCTGTTGATGGGTCAATTTCTGTTACAATCTCACCTTCTTCAAAAGAATATAAGAAACTTTTGGACGAAGGAATTGATTTGCTCTTGGACGGAAAATATGATGAAGGTGTTGCCAAAATCCGTTCGGCATATAATAACGAAGAAAATGATGAAACAAAAATGTATTATGCACTGGCGGAACTTGCTACAATCAGTACAGATGAAAATGTTGCTAACATATTGAAAAATAACTTTGGTGTTGCGTCTTATCCTTCAAAGCTGAATGCATTGATTAATGGTGAATGGCTAAAAGATTATGCGGAAACAGCTTGGACAGATGTTTATACTTTGAAAGATGCTGAAAATTCTGATTATGATTGGCGTATTTTTTATAGGGTTTCAGGAACAGAAAGTTCTAACTATAATGATGATAGAGTTGCGGTTTCTTGTGTTCTTGATGAAGATAATGAGTGGTCTGGGGCATATTGTTATTATGGTTATGATTTTTATATAAAAGACATAGAATTTGATGAAAAGGGAAAATATTTGATTTGTAGACAATATATGCCAGAGTCAATGAAATCAAAAATTCCAGGTTCTGCAAAAGAATATAATAAAAAGTTTGAAAAAGGAAAGAAAATTGCAGTTTTGAGCGAATCAGAAAAAGCGCCTTCATTCAATCTACCTGTTTGGTTAAAGGATTCTGAGCATTATAAAGATACTCTTGTAAAATCAACACAGACGGCGTTTTCTATTCAAATTTTACTTTTGGGAAATTTAGTCTATTGTAATCCAAATGGAGCAAATGAGCTTGTTGATAAAGTTCTTAATATTTTTGATGGAAAATTTGAGAATGCTAAAAATATAGCGGCTTCAATGTCAGAAAGTTCTGTTCTTATTCCTTCAAAGGTTATTTCTGCTCTTTGCTTGGATGAAGTTTTGGGTGATTCCTCTATTCGGGTCGGAAAGGCAGAACTCAATGTTTTGATTTCAAGTTTGCAGATTTTAAAAGCGACTTTCCAGTGGCTTAGCTCTTATGATTTGTCCGCAGATATTTTATCATTAAAAGCATTGTTTAATTATAACCGAAATGATCTTGACATCATCAGAAAAATGGGAACAGAAAAATCTTTGTCTGTAAGAAATGAAAACGCTATGGCTGTTTCAAAACAGACATTTATAGAATCAATTGAAATGTTGAATGATTCTTATAAATATCTTGTAAGTTCTGCAAGCAAATATCCGCAGGCTGCAAAAGACGAAGTAATGCGTTACGGAGATTTCATTTGTGATGCGGCAAAAAAATTAAAAGCTTGTATAAACGATGGCGAAATATTTTATATTCCGGCAGAAAATCCTTTTGAAACTCTTGAATGGAATGCTACAGAATCAGATTCTTCATTTGGAATTGATATGGGTAAACTTTTTACAGCTGGATATTTCTCTAATATTTTTGAAAAATCTGGCTCTGAATTAAAGTTGATTTGTAAAGTTGAATATGAATATTGGGATGGCAAAGATATTGAGGGAACTTTTGAGCTGCCTATAACAGATGATATGAAAAGTTTTGATGAGGTAGAAGAAACTGCTGAATCAAAAGTTAAGGAAATAGTTAAAGTTTCTGGAGATGAATCTTATTACAAGGTTTTTTATGAAACAATAGTTGGTTTAAAAATCAACAAATCTGTTTTAGATGACTTATTTCCAAAATTGGAATCTGATTTTGATTATATAACCTTTTTCAATAAGAATAATTTCAGGTTCTAAAAAAATAATTTAGTAAAAAGGTCTGCTCTGTGCTCAAATGTGCGGGCAGACTTTTTTGTTTTGTAAAAATGAAAAAATTTTTCTTTGCATTTCTATTCTTCTTGTTTGCGAAATTATATTCTCTTGAAGTAAATCATTCTGTAACGCATTTATGGAGCGATTCTAGCGGTTCGGCATTTTTATACAATTGGAATTTGAAAGATGACTGGTTTGTGAAAAATCAAAATTTTTATATTGGCGCGAATATTTCTTATTTGGATTCATCTGTTGATTATTTAAAAACTTCAGCTGTAAAAGGTGATTTTTGCGCTGAATATTCAAATGAATTTTTTGGTTTTCATGGCGATTTTGGATTTTTTTCTACGGATGCAATTTCTATAAGAGCAGATAATATTTATAGTCAGCAAGAAATTTTGGGATTCAATGGGAAAATTGCGATTCCTTTTTATATAAACAATTTTTCTATAAAACCATATTTTGGATTTTTTTCGGGAGAAACAGAAAATGGTGATTTTTATTGGTTTTATGGAAATATAAAAAATCCTTACTTGGGGCAATATGGGATTCAGCTTACATATAAAAATCACAATTTGGATGGATTTTTTGTTGCTGGAAAAACATTTATTTTTAATAATGAAAATTCTGAATTAGTAAACATATTTGGAAAACTTTTTGTTTTTACATACAAACAATCTTGGAAATCAGAGCATACAAAATTTGAGCCTTATATTGGTGGAGTCTTTTTTTATGGGGATTTTAGTGGGGCAGTTACAGATAAAAATCAATCTTATTTTTTATATCCGTACAAATATTATAAAATGAATGGAAATATTAATGCATTTGCAGTTTTAAATGGAATTTTCTTTGAATATAAAAAATATAATTTTTGTTTTTCTGTGGATTTTAATTCTGTTTTTTTTACGACTCAGGCTGGAATATATGATATAAGTTGGAAATATAAACGAAACTTATTTTTCGATGGTTCTGTCGGAAGTGATTCAAAAAAAATCGATTTTTTGAATTTAACGGGATTGATTTCCATAGATTGTAAGGCAGAATATTCATTCTTGATAAAAAAAGTTGGATTAAATATTTTTTTTGCAAAAGATTTTCTGATTCCATTTAAAATTTCAACAAATTCTAGTTCCAGAGGTGGAAATAAGTCTTCCGATAATAATAAAATTTCTGAATTTATTTTATCTTGGATTTTTTCTGGAATTTCTGGTGGAATTTCAATTCTATTATAGAAATAAGCAACACGTAGTCAGCAATTCTTTAAATAAATATTGACAAGTAACTTTTTTGTTATTACATTTTATATAAGTTACGAAATGAAACTTATATTGAGGTAATAGAAATTATGTACTTGGAAAAAATTGATTCCCCAGCGGATTTGAAAAAACTTTCTTTGCCGGAGATGACGGCACTTGCAGGCGAGATGCGCGAGGCTTTGTTCAACCGTCTTACGAAAATCGGCGGACATTTTGGACCGAATTTTGGAATGATTGAGGTGACAATCGCGCTTCACTATGTTTTTAATTCGCCTGTTGACAAGTTTGTTTTTGACGTTTCGCACCAGAGCTATGCGCACAAGCTTTTGACAGGGCGAAAGGCAGGATATTTGGACGACGCTCATTTTGCGGAAGATTCGGGCTACACAAATCCTGAGGAAAGCGAGCACGATTTTTTCAATGTTGGACACACTTCAACTTCGATTGCGCTGGCGGCAGGTCTTGCAAAAGGGCGCGATGTTCTTGGCGGAAAGGAAAATATTATCGCTGTGATTGGCGACGGCTCTCTTTCTGGCGGAGAGGCTTTGGAGGCTTTGAGCGTTGCCGGTTCTGAGCTGAATTCAAATTTCATCATTGTTGTGAACGACAACGAGATTGCGATTGCGGAAAATCACGGCGGAATCTACAAGAATTTGAAAGAACTCCGCGAAACAAACGGAAAATCTTCTAACAATATGTTCCGCGCGTTCGGTCTTGACTATATTTATGAGGAAAATGGAAACGACATCGGCGTGATGATTTCGCTTTTTGAAAAGGTAAAGGACATTGACCACCCGATTGTGCTTCACATCCACACATTGAAGGGAAAAGGCTACGAGATTGCGGAAAAAAACAAGGAAGCATGGCACTGGACTCTTCCGTTTGACCGCGCGACAGGAAAGCCGACTGTTAATTTTGGAAACGGCGAAAGCTACGGCGCGATTACTCCGAACTGGATTATGGAGCGTGCCGAAAAAGACAAGAAATTTGTTGTTGTAACTCCTGCCATGCCGGCTTCTGTCGGGCTTGTGCCTGAGCTTCGTGAAAAGCTCGGCTCGCAGTATCTTGATGTTGGAATCGCGGAGGAGGCGGCAACTGCGGTTTGCTCCGGAATCGCGAAAAACGGTGGAAATCCGCTTTTGGTTACAAATATAACTTTTCTGCAGCGCGCCTACGACCAGATTTCGCAGGACGTCTGCATAAACAATCTGCCGGTTACAATGCTGATGAACTACACTTCGTTCGACGGACTTACCGACGTTACTCACTTGGAAATTTTCGGGCTTGCGGCGTTCACAAACATTCCGAATCTCGTGGTTCTTGCGCCGACTTGCGCGGAAGAATATTTGAATATGCTGAACTGGTCAATCGAACAGAAATCTCACCCGGTTCTGATTCTGATTCCGGGAAATGAAGTTTTCCATCGTGAATCTTGTGCAGAAGAAAAAACTTTTGACGTGCTTGACATTTACAAAGTTGAGCAAAAAGGCGAAAAAGTCGCAATTGTCGCACTTGGCGACTTTTACCAGAAAGGCGAGACTCTTGCGGCAGCGATAAAGAGCGAGCTTGGCTTTGAGCCGACTTTGATAAATCCACGTTTTGCAAGCGGCGTTGACAAAAAACTTCTTGAAGAGCTTAAAAAAGACCACGAGCTTGTGATTACGCTTGAAGACGGAATCGTGAGCGGCGGATTCGGCGAAAAAATCGCTTCGTTCTACGGAACTTCAAATATGAAAGTGAAGAATTACGGTCTGGAAAAGAAATTCTACGACCGCTACAATCCGGCAGAGCTTTTGAAGGAAGTTGGAATGACAACCGAGCAGATTTTGGCGGACGTGAAAGGAATTTTGGGAAAATAGGACTTGATTTTAACATGTTAGGGATTATCGCACCGAAGTTTCAAAATGGTGGTTGAGCTTGTCGAAACCTGAGCTACCGTAACGCCCTAAAATAGAAATAAAAAAACGTGCCAGAGATTGCTTTTTGCATTTCCGGCACGTTTAACTTTTTTAACTGTTTTACTTATTTTTCAGCGCTCTGATTGTCAGGATTCAGATACTGCAAATATTTTCCGATTTCTCCGGACCATTTTCCTAAAGCCTGTGCGTCAGCCAGCGGAGTATTTTCTGTAAATGATATTTTATTTGATTGGTCGTAGTATTTTTGTGATGTTCTGTAGTCTTTTTTCAAAAGAGCAGCTTCTGCCTTGTCTAGAAGAGCGGCTTTTTTCTGAACGGATGTTTCTTTTGAAAGATTTGCAGGTTTTTTAGACTTGTAATTTTTTACATCATATTTTGGGCTGGTGGACATTGAATTGGAAACAGAATTTCCTATGCTTTGTTCAATTCCTTTTGTAAAACTCTTCCATGCTTGGCTTGACAAACAGGCAGAAGAAACCATAATCAAAATTAATGCGACTTTTGATTTTTTTGATAATTTCATGCTAACTCATTTTTATTCAAAACACGATTCTTGAAATATTTCAGAAAATCGATAAACTTTTGAATTTTTTCTAACTAAAATCAATTATAAAACACATCTTTGAAATAGCAATAAAAAATTACTAATTCGGTGGTAATCTTTTTTGATTCTATTTGTGAGGGGGAGTTTTTGGCTTTTCGCACTTCGCCGACTTTGATAATCAAAAAACTAGATTTTTTTTATCATGTGGATTGTTGTTGCGGTGTGTCCAGAGTTTCCGAGTTTATTTGAAAGTTCAGAGAATCCATGTTTTTTGTACATGGAAACGGCATTTGAAAATTGCGGAAATGATTCAATATAGAGTTGCTTATATCCGGCAGTTCTTGCACGTTCTTCTGCAATTCTAAAAAGTTTTGAACCAATTTTCATTCCTCGAGCTTCTGGACGAAGGTAAAATTTTACAATTTCGGCACAATCTTCTGGAAGTTCTGCTGTTGGAAAATATCCGCAGCCGCCGAGAATTTTTCCGTTTTGTTCTGCAACAAAATATTCAGATTTTTTGTTTTTGTTGAACAATTCAAAAAGAGAGTCTGTTTCTGAGTCTGAGTAAACTGAATTTTCTTTTGGTGCATCGAATTCATCAAAAATTGCACGGATTAACAAAGCCAGTTGTTTATTGTCATTTTTTTGAATCTTGCGGATTATAATATTTGTCGCAAATTTTGTTTCTGTATCTGTTTTTGAAAAAATCGGCATAAAACAATTCTATAAAATTTGTGCAGAAATGTAAAACTGATGTAGAAAACTAAAAGCAATCTTGAGATAATCTTAGTAAATTTTCTTGACAACCGATATTTAGTTTATTATATTTTATGTTAGTTACGTTATGTAACTTAAAACTCGCACACAGAAGGTTATTTTATGAAAAAACTTTTAATTTCACTTTTGGCAGGAGGAATTCTTATGTTTGGAGCAAATGCGCAGAGTTCACAGGGTGCACAAAACTCAAAAAAGACGGTTGTCTGCTATTTCAGTGCGACAGGGACAACAGCGCGGCTCGCAAAAACAGCGGCTTCAGCATTGGACGCAGCCTTGCACGAAATTGTTCCGGCACAAAAATATTCCAGTGCGGACTTGAACTGGCGCGACAACAGTTCCCGCTGCGTAAAAGAAAATAACGATGAAAAAAGCCGTCCTGCAATCGCAAACTCAATCGACCTGAGCGGCTACGACAATGTGATTATCGCGTATCCAATCTGGTGGGGACTCGCGCCGAAAATCGTCTACACGTTCGTTGAACAAAACGACCTGAACGGCAAAAATCTTGTGACGCTCTGCACAAGCGGCGAAAGCGGACTTGGTCGAAGCGGCTCTGATTTGGCAAAGCACGCAAAAGGCGCGGTTTTGAAAGGCGGCCGGGAATTCAGAGGAAGTGCGTCCGGCGCAGATGTGAAAAAATATATCGACGGAATTTTGAAATAAAATTTCGGTTGTTTTGGAAGTTTTACGAGATTTGACGGCAAAAATAATCTGTGTTATATTATGCGAAAGGAAATGCCCGATTCATTCGGTCGTCTCCACTGTATAACTAAAAAAGCCGTCCAGTGTGGTCAAACGAAAGGGCGGCTTTACTTTTTAACTCTTCTTATTTTTCAGGTAAGAAAGGGCTTCAAGAATTAGAATGGCTAAATTAATAGCCAGCGAAATAATTTCGTAAATCGTCATCTTCGTAAGCCTCCCTTGTTCAAATTCCAGCAAGACAAGCAAGCTGGTTGAGTCCGGGAGACGCCGCCTTTTGAATCAGGCACTTCCAAAGCAATCCTAACACATTTTATTTCTACTGTATATATGTAAAGTTTTAATTCCAAAGACAAAATCTGCTTGAATCAAAAAAATATTAACAGGAGAAAAATCATGCCACAAAACGAAAACGAATCAAAAGAAAATCCGCAGAAAATAGTTCAGACGGCAGGTCGCACGGCACTTGGCGAGTTTGCTCCGGACTTTGCACACTTCAACGATGATATTCTCTTCGGCGAAAACTGGAACAACCACGACATCGACCTGAAAACCCGATGCATTATCACGGTGGTTGCCCTTATGTCGCAGGGAATCACGGACAACTCGCTCAAATATCACCTTGAAAATGCCAAGAAAAACGGTGTTACCAAAAACGAAATTGCCGCAGTTGTAACTCACGTTGCGTTCTATGCCGGCTGGCCGAAAGCGTGGGCGGTCTTCAATCTGGCAAAGCAGGTCTGGACGGAATAAATTCAGGTTTTATTGTTTGTAGTTCCGATTGTTGCGCGAGTTTTCGTAAGAAAACTCGGTAGCAAACCGTTAGGTTTGCGGAGCTTCCGGCGGCGGTCTTCATTTCACTTCGTTACATTCCGGCCGCCACCGTCGGGCTATTCGTGGTTTCGGCTTTCGCCTCCATTGCTTCACTTCGCCTTGCTCCGTTCCGCAACGGCTACGCCGCCACTACTATCCCTAAGCCTTTGGCTTAGGTTGTGCGTT
Organism: uncultured Treponema sp.; assembly: GCA_900317625.1. Lineage (GTDB taxonomy): Bacteria > Spirochaetota > Spirochaetia > Treponematales > Treponemataceae > Treponema_D. The sequence continues at coordinate 41,321 of ONHK01000002.1, read as the reverse complement.
TTTTGCACACACGTAAAATAACCGAGTTTTGCGTCAGCAAAATCTCGCAGCAAACCGAAGGTTTGCGAATCCCTAAGCGCCATTTGGAGAAAAATATGAAAAAACTGATTTCTCTTTTACTTGCGATTTTTGCTTCTGTCGGCATTTTTGCACAGCCGCAAAAAATGAACATTGAATTCGGCGGAAAATCCTACGAGCTGAATCTTGCCTCAAACAAAACTGCCGAAACTTTCACAAAAGCCGTAATCGGAAAAAGCCTTTCGATGACAAAATACGGCGGCTTCGAGTTTTACAGCTACACTGCGCTCGACTACGGAAAAAATGACGCGGCAACTTCCGTTTACAACGCCGGTCGCGTCTACTACAACTTGAATTTTCAGGCGATTTCCGTTGCCTACGACGACCACAGCATCGGTTCTGCAAAGGCCATTGAAATCGGAGAATTTGCGGACAAATCAGCTTGCGACGCTCTGAAAAATCTTTCCAACGGAAGCGTTTTTTCTTTCAAAAAGTCTGAATCTGTTGGTGCGGCTTCTGCAAGATCTCTTTCTGATTCAAAAAAGCTCGTCGTTTACTACAGCCTTACCGAAACAACCGCAAAACTTGCGAATCGGATTGCAAGCGAGAGCGGCGCAGATTTGTTCCGGCTTGAATGCAAAATTCCGTACTCAAAAAACATGAACGAGTGCGACCGCGAGTCAAAGGCGGACATAAAAAACGGCGTTCACCGCGAGCTTGCTGCGCTTCCGAATCTTTCTGGCTACGATGTGATTTTTGTGGGAACTCCTGTCTGGTCGGACGACATGGCAAATCCTGTTGAAACCTTTCTTTTGCAGACGGACTTGCGCGGAAAAACTGTTGTTCCGTTCTGCACTTACTGGTCGAGCGGACGCGATTCAACTTTGCGGCGGATTTCAGACTTGAGCAAGGGCGCAAAAACTCTTGAAGGAATCGGTCAGGCTCATGCGCAGACAGCGGACGTTTCTTCATGGCTCAAAAAAATCGGACTGAAATAAGCGGAGAAAGTTGTCATTATCCGATTTGAGAATTTACTGTCATTATCCAGCTTGACTGGATAATCTCCTGTAGTGAGCAAAGATTGCCTTGTCGCGCAAGGCAATGACAAAAAGGCGGAAAATCTTATGAAAAAATCTCTTTTGATTATTGGAAGTTTTTTGGTGGCATGCGCGGTTCTTTCGGCAGAATCCGAAAAATCAGCGGTTAAAAATGAAAGAACTGTAAAGCTGAACAGCGGCTACGAAATGCCGGTTGCAGGGCTTGGAACTTGGACTTTAACTGGCGAAACCTGCGAAAATGCCGTCTATTCCGCGCTCAAAACAGGCGTGCGTCTGATTGACACCGCGAAATATTACGGAAACGAGGCGGACGTTGGCAGAGCGATAAAACGTGCGGTTGCGGAAAAAATCTGCACACGCGGCGAAATTTTCGTTACGACAAAACTTGTTCCGTGGACGGCTGATCCTGCGGCGGATATTGAAGATTCGCTTGAAAAGCTCGGTGTTGACTACATTGCCTTATGCCTTCTCCATCAGCACGGAAGCAGCGACGACAGAGTTTATCGCACGATGGAAAAAGCGTGCAAGGAAGGCAAAATCCGCTCGATTGGAATTTCGAACTTTTACACGGCGCGCGAAGTTGAGCATTTTGTCCGCGATTTTGAAATCAAGCCTGCGGTGATTCAGAATGAAAATCACATTTTTTATCAGGGAATGGAACTCCGCGACTGGTGCAAAAAATACGGAATCAGGCTCGAAAGCTACTATCCGTTCGGCGGACGCGGCCACACAAAGCAGAGCCTTGAAAATCCAGTGATTAAAAAAATCGCAGCCGCCCACAAAAAAACTTCCGCACAGGTGATTGTCCGCTGGCACATTCAAAGCGGATTTATCGCGATTCCCGGCAGCTCCAACCCAAAGCACATTGTGGAAAACTACGATGTCTGGAATTTTTCTCTGACTGATGAAGAAATGGCAGAGATTGCAAAACTAAACACCGGGAAAAGATATGAGAATTGGTGAGAATCGTTTTTTTCACAAACCGTTCTTTGTAAACTATCTTAAATTCTCAATCGCTTTCTCAAGTAGGCGGATGGTTTCGGTGTTGTCGGCACGGAATTTCTCATCGCGGCCTGTAACAAGAAATTCAACACTTGTTCCGAGCGCGCGAGAAATTCGCACTGCCTGAACTGCATTCGGAAGCCGGTCGCGGTTAATCCAGGACTGGAGCGTGTTGTAGCTTTCGCTGATTTCTGCGGCAAGCTCTTTCTGTGAGATTCCCCTGTATTCAAGTTCGCTTTTTACATTGCTCCAAAAGTCTAACATCAGTTTAAAAAGTAGCACAAATGTACAAATTGTAGGTTGATTTAAATACGAATGTCATTTATTCTGTCTGTTGATAGTACAAACGTACCAATAAGGATAAGAAAAAATGACAAACGGAACTGTATTTTCAGAAACCAAGCCTTCCGCACTTATCGACGGCGAGACTTCCGGCAGAATCACTTCGCTTCGTTACATTCTGAGCGTGCTGGTAGTCTTTATTCACAACAATTTTACGGCGGAAAAACTTGCCGATTCTCTGGCGGAAGGAAACAGAATTCCTGTTTTTGTGCAGAGCGCGGCAGGAGAATGGATTCAGTTTGTGATTTCATCCGGGTTTGGAAGCTGCGCCGTTCCGCTTTTTTTCATGTTCAGCGCGTACCTGTTTTTTAAAAAGAATATGTCCTATAAAGTCATGCTTAAGAAAAAGGCGAAAGGTCTGCTGCTTCCGTATTTTGTGTGGATTGCCCTGAACATTGCGCTTGTAACGTTCGGAAAACTTTTTGCGGCAAGACTGAATCTTTCGCTTCTTGGGAATCCGGAGAAAATTCCTGTTTTGACCTGGGGCGTTCTAGACTGGCTCAAGGCGTTCAGCGGATTCGGCTTTGACAAATACAATCATCCTTATGTCGGGCAGTTTTGGTTTGTTCGCGACCTTCTGATTCTCTTTCTGATTTCGCCGGTTCTGCGCATTGTATATAGAAGATTTCCGAAAACTTCGCTGATTTTCTGCGTGTTCGTCTATATTTCGGGCGTTACGCCGCAATGCTTTGAGTCGGACAGGGCGGCTCTTCTTTTCTTTACGCTCGGATATTTCTGGGCGGAGCGGGATTTTTCGCCGTTCGCCTTTGCCGACTCTTTCCGCTGGACGGAGCTTTTGGCGATGTTTGCGTTCTCCTCTCTCGGCTGCAACCTGATTTTCAAGGGAAATTCCGTCTGTTCCGCACTTATGGTTCTGTTTTCCGCCCTGATTTTCCTGAAACTTTCCGGCTTAATTTCCAGAAACAAGAAGATTTTTGACTTTGCCGAAAAAATTTCACCGTTCTCATTCTTCCTGTTTGCGGTTCACATGCCGTTCCTTCTTGCCTGCGTCCAGAATCTATGGCTTCGTTTTTTGCCGATGAAAAATCCCGCGTTCTGTCAGCTTGAATATTTTGGGGCAAACATTGTGATTGTCGCGCTCGGAACTTTCGCAGGATTTATTTTGAGAAAAATCTGCCCTCCGCTGTTCAGTATCTTGAACGGAGGAAGAGGGTAAAGAGTGTGAGGAAGAACCCCATGTGTTAAATTCAGCCTTCTTTGAGATGAATAAAGTCAGAAGGTCATGTACGTTCGCGGTTAACTGATTTCAACTTTCCATCAAAAATATTACCATTCATTTTGTTCTATTCTCCTGCACTTTTGAACCGCCTGCAACATTTTTTCGCTGATTGTTCCGAAGAATTTATCTATGATTTTGATTCTTATTGTTGGAATTTCTGTATTGTCTTGACAACTGAAATTAAGTTTATTATATTCTTTGTTAGTTACGCTATGTAACTAATTTTCTTGAGGTATAAAACTTTTTCAGGAGCGTATAAAAACTATGACAAAAGAAGAATTTTCTAAAATCGATAGGTTTGGAGTTGGTGCGCCGAATGACGCGTTTGCGAAGTATTTTATCGGGCAGTCGTTTTTGAAGCCGCTCACGGACGCGAAGAAGGACGAGATTCCGATTTTCAATGTTACGTTTGAGCCGGGCTGCCGCAACAACTGGCACGTTCATCATGCGAAGAAGGGCGGCGGTCAGGTTCTGATTTGCACGGCGGGAAGCGGCTGGTATCAGGAATGGGGAAAAGAGGCGGTTTCGATGGAAGCCGGAAGCGTGGTTGTGATTCCTGCGAACGTTAAGCACTGGCACGGCGCGAAAAAAGACAGCTGGTTCAGCCACATCACTTTTGAACCAGCTGGCGAAGGAACTTCCAACGAATGGCTTGAGCCTGTGAGCGACGAGGAATACGGAAAACTCGGGGAATAAAATCTCTGGATTCTGACTGTAGCTAGATTTTCTTGCTTTGTTGCGGCGGAAATCTTGGCTTTGTAAAATAATTATGGCAGAAAAACGGAAAAATGGAAGCGAAGAATATTTTAGACATCAGAACACGAGCTGAATTCCGCAAATGGCTTTTGGAAAATCACGGAACGGAAAGCGAATGTTGGATTGTTGCGAAGAAAGGAAAAAATCCTCCTGCGGGCTGCGTCTGGTATCTGGACGCGGTTGAGGAGGCGCTTTGCTTCGGCTGGATTGACACGACCCACAAAAATATCGGCGGTGTTGATATGCAGCGGTTCACGCCAAGAAGCGCGAAAAGTCCGTGGTCGGAACTGAACAAGGAGCGTTGCCGCCGTCTTGAAAAGCTCGGCCTTATGACGGATTTCGGGCGTGCGGTTTTGCCGGACATGAGCGAAAGCGGATTTGTGATTGATTCTGAAATCGCAAAGGCTTTTTCGGAAAATCCTGACGCGTGGAAAAATTTTTGCGGATTTCCGGCTTTGTATCAGCGCGTAAGAATCGATTCAATTCAGCGCGACAAGAAAAAAGACCGCAAAGTTTTTGAAATGCGCCTTGAAAAGCTGATTTTGAATTCGCGGAACGGAAAAATGTTCGGCGACTGGAACGATTACGGAAGGCTTCTGGAATATTGAAATTTTGCGTTAGGGATTGGAAGGGTGAGTGCATTTTGAAAAAAATGCGCGAAAACAAACGCTTGCGTTTGGTCGGAGGCGAAAGCCGTAGCCCTGAAAAGCCCGACGGTCGCGGCGGTTGAGTTTATCGAAACCAAAGCGGCCGGAACGCCCAAAATATTATATAGAAGAAAATTTTGATTTTAGGAGAAAATATGAAAATCATCTGTTTTATGTACGCGAGCCTTGACGGGCGGATTGACTGCGCGATGACCGAGAAAATCGACCCGGAGGCGAAGGCTTATTATACGCACCTTGCGTCGTTCGGGGATTTTACGCAGATTAACGGAAAGACGACGAACGCGAGGCATTATGCGGAAAGCGGCGTTTTTGAAGCGAAAAATTACTGTGCGTGTGGCGAGACTTTTTTTAAGGCGGAAAATGCGGCAGGCTATCAGGTTTGCATGGACACGAAGGGAACTCTGCTTTGGAACACGAACCTTGTTGACGGAAAGCCGCTGATTGTTGTGACGAGCGAAAAGGCGAGCGCGGAATATTTGGATTATCTGAAGTTAAAAAAAATCTCGTATATCGCGTGCGGCGCGGAAAAAATCGATTTGAAAAAGACGGTTGCGGTTTTGGAAGATGTGTTCGACGTGAAAAAAGCCGTGATTACCGGTGGCGGACACATAAACGGCTCGTTCCTGGACGCGGGCTTGATTGACGATGTTGAAATGATGTTCGGCGCGGGAATTGACGGGCGCGAAGGCTGGGCAGCAAGTTTTGATGGCAGAGCGCAGAATAGAAATCCGGTTTCGCTGGAACTTCTGGACGTTGAGCGGCTTGAAAAGGACACGGTGCTTTTGAAATACAAGGTGAGAAAGTAAAATGTAAAGGCAATGCCATTTGTTTATAAAAAGTTTAAATTTTGTTTACTTTCACTTAAAGATATTTTGATACATTTTAAATATGAAAAAGAATATTTTCTTTGGTTTTGTATTTTTTTGCGTTGCGCTCGGTTCTTTGTTTTCCCAAACTTTTAAAATTGAAAAAGTTGACTACGAAATTTCCGGGCAGACGCAGGAAAAGTTTTTGCGGAACGAAGTTCTGATTGATACGGAAAAAATTTTTTCTTCAAAAGAGGAGCTTGACGCATATATTGCCGACTGCAAAACGAGGCTTTTGAATCTGCGGATTTTTTCTGACGTGAGCATTGAAATTGAAGAAAACCCATTGCAGGCGGAATCGAATGTTAGTGCAGAAAATCTAGCGGTTTCTGATATTCTTGCTTCTGATGCGGCGGCTTCAAACTCGGCTGATTCGATTTCGCTTGCGGTTTCCAGCATGTCTGAACGTTTGTCTCCGATTCCGATTCACCTTAAAATCCGTACGGAAGATTCAAAGCATTTTCTGCTTTTGCCTTATCCAAAGTATAGCTCGAACGACGGCGCGGTTCTAAAAATAAAAATGCGCGATGACAATTTCCGCGGCACAATTACGCAGGTTGAAGGTGAAGTTTTTGGCGGAATCTCTGATTTTTCTTCGTTTGCGCCTGAAAATTTCAACGCCGGGTTTGTGCTCAATTTCAATTATCCTGTTTTTTACAAGTCGTTCGGGATTTTCGCGAATACCGACAGTTCTGTAAAGTTCACTTTTGACTCTCCGATTCCTTCTTATGACATAAACGCCGGGCTTTCGTTTGTTTTTCCGCTTGAAAAAAATAAAATGCGCCAGCTTGTTCTGGATTTTTCTCAGGGATTTGTGCGGGGCGACGAGGAGCATGCGCTTTTTGGAAACGACCTTTTTTATTCAGAATACGCGAAAATCTCTCTGCCGATAAAATTGAACTTTGCAGACGCAACGCTTTCGCCTTATGCTGATTTTTTTTACTGCTGGAGCGACCGCGAGCTTAATTTTGACGACACGGAGCTTTCTTCTCCGCTTGCAAAAACTGGACTTTCTTTTGAATTCGGCCGCGTTGACTGGCTCGGAAATTTCCGGCAGGGAATCAGCGCGATTTTTGACGGCGGAAGCGGCTTTGATTTTAGGCGAAATGAATTTGTTCCGTATTTTTCGATGCATGTGAACGCATTCAAGGCTTGGGAAAAATTCGGAATCGCCTCTCAGCTGAATTTTTTTCAGGATAAAAACGAGCGTCCGATTGGAGCTTTTTTGCGCGGAATCAGGGACACGCCGGAACTTTCGTCAAAAAATCTTGCGGACAGATTTCTTTACGTTCCGACCGCTCTTTGCGTGAACTTGGATTTTCCGTTTCATCTTTTTTCAGTCCGTCCAAAAGAAACTTCACGCATAAAAGATTTTGGATTTGAAGTGCAGCTCGCGCCGTTTGTGGATTTGGCATTAACAAAAAACAGCATTACCGAAAGGTTTTTCAGTCTAAAAGACGGCTGGTATTCCGGCGGCTTTGAAGTTTTGGTTTATCCTGAAAAATGGAAAAGCATTGTTGTGCGAGCAAGCTTGGGCTTGGATTTTGGCAATTTGATTTTTTCAAAAATTCCGGGAAGCGCGTATGACACAAGCTGGAGAAGCAGCCTTTCCGCCTACGAGATTTTTATCGGAATCGGCTGGCAGTATTAATGTTTTATCTTAAAACAATCTTTCTGTGCGTCTTCAGTTTTTTTAGTGCCCAGTCGTAGTGACTGCTGGTTGTGCTTATAAAATATGCACCGAGGTTCGTTGTTCCTGTCCAGGCGAAATGCTTTTTCGCAAAAAGTTCATCGTCGGAAAAAGATTCTGCAAGTTCCATCAGTTTTTTGTGCGACTCGGCAAAGTCGGAAAGGGCTTTTTCAAGCGGAAGATTCTGACAGTTCTGCCAGATTGCGCGGTTCATGTCGCCGTAGTTTTTCCAGTTGTACGGTTCGGGCAAAAACTGGTACACAATCGTAGATTTTCCGCCGCTTCCGTTCTTCATGTTTTCAGCAACGAATTTCAAAAGCAGCCTGTGCCATTCAACAAGATGGCAAATCACATCGCGTGCATTCTTGTCGCGGCTCCAGTGCGCTTCCTTTTTGTTCAGCGAAGAAAAGTCGAACGGCGTGTTTTTCTCAGCGTCGCTCATCGAACCGATAAATTTTACCAGCTCGTCATAATTTTTTTCTGCAAGCGCGAGCAGGTCGGCTTTGTTCTGCGGTCTTGGCATTTTTGATTTCCTCCGTTGTTTTCTTTGTTTTTTTTTGTGTTCCAGGTGTTTTGGTTGTTTCGCGTCTCTGGGCGACAAACTCAATCATCGCAACCGTCGTCTTATTTCTGTTCCAAAAGAATCTTATCAAGTTCGTGCAAAAGTTTTTCCTTCATCGTTTTAAGTTCATCTTCCGAAGGGCGGTTTTCATCACTGTACATTTTTTCCATCGGATACCACCAGACCGGACCTTTTCCATTGTTTCCGTAATTTTCAATGTCGCCGGTTTTTCGCGGAAACAAATGCCAATGCAAGTGCGCATCGCCCATTCCCAAAAGCTCGTAGTTCATTTTTTCCGCCCCGAATGCGTTTGCTGTCGCCTGCGCAACAATCGACATTTCTTCCAAAAACTTCATCTTTTCCGCCTTTTCAAGCTGAAAAAGCTCCGTCTTGTCGTGATTTTTATACAGAAAAAGCGTGTATCCATAAAAATGCTGGTTGTCGCCAATAACAACATAGCCAGTTTGCAGCTCCTTTACAAAATACGGATTCTGAGCATTTTTTATCATTTTGATTCTGTCGCAAATAAAACACATTTTCTTACATTCTCCTGAATTTTAATTTGGGCGTTACCCTCACTGCGTGCAAGCACTTCGTTCGGGTCGGGCTTTGCGTGGTTGCGCTGCCGCTCCATTGTTTCGCACGGTGATTTCGACAAGCTCAATCACCGCACAAAACAACGGCTACGCCGCCACTACAATCCCTAACGCACATTCGCTTCAAACTGCTCCATTCCTTTTATCATCACATCGAGCGAAAGTTCAAAACTTTTTTCAATTGAAATCGGGTTTCCGAACGAATTGTGAATCACCAGAAGCGAAAATCCTTCCAAAAACGCGCGGTATGTCCGCAAAAGATGGTTCGCGGATTCCCGGCTGATTTTCAGTTTGTCGGTTTGGGCAAAAAAGAAATCGTAAAGTTTTTCGGTCGCCTGAACAAGCTCCGGGCTTTCGTATTTGTTGTACCAGAGCATTGCCTCAAAAACGCCGGGATTTTCAATCGCATATTTATAGAAGAGATTTGCATATTGGCGCAAAGCCTCGTGCGCATCGTCAGTTTGGATTTTCTCGGAAAGTGGCTCTATTCCGTGCGTCCAGCCGTAAATCATCAGCGACTTCTGGATGTCTTCCTGGCTTTCAATGTGGTTGTAAAGCGACGGTTTTTTAATTCCAAAATGCTCGGCAATCGTCGTGATTGTAACGTAACTCAAGCCATGCTCGTTCGCAAGCTGAGCCGCCGCCTCAATAACTTTTTCCCTTGTAAGACCCGCACGCGGCATAATTTCCTCCATGAAAAGATAAATAACTAATTGAATTAGTTATTTTATAACGGCAGAGTTTTGTTTTGTCAAGTGAAAGGAGATTTTCCGTAAAATTTAGATTGTCTGCTCAAGCTTTATTATGACAAAATTCCTCTCTACGATAAGTATGTAGGTTGTCGGCGAAAAATGATGTAGACTGCTTTCAAGACGTCTTAAATTGTTTTTCGAGGTGATGATATGAATCAATATGTTACGGGCTCTGTGATAAAGCGGCTCCGTGAAAAACTGAAATTGACTCAAAGCCAGCTTGCGGATTTTCTGGGCGTGAGCGATAGGACGGTTTCAAAGTGGGAGACCGGGCGCGGATTTCCCGACATAATTTTTCTTGAGCCGCTTGCAAAAATACTTGAAGTTTCTGTTGCGGAACTTTTTTCCGGTACGGAAATTGAAAACGGCAACAGAGCAGCGAATCTTTCCAAGTCAAATTTTTACGTCTGCCCGGTCTGCGGAAACACAATTTTCAGCGTGGGAAAAGCCTGCGTCAGCTGCTGCGGGATTCAGCTTCCTCCGCTTGAGCTTGAAAACGAGCCGCTGCAAACAGAAAATTCAGAAAACCACAAAATCATTGTGCAGAAAGACGGCGACGAGATTTTTGTGTGCATGAACCACGAGATGACAAAAACGCATTACATTTCTTGGTTCGCCTGCGTCCGCCTGGATTCCGTGGAACTTGTAAAAATGTACCCGGAACAGAACGCCGAGGCAAGATTTCAGAACGCTGGAAAATGCAGAATCTACGCTTACTGCATAAAGCATGGACTTTTTGAGGCGGATTATTGATGTTTGATGAGAGGCAGAAAGTTTTCAGTGAAAAAAAAATTCCGCAAGACGATTTGATGTTATTTTGTCTTTCGGAATTATTCCGATTGTTGACAAAAGACTTTTTTGGCTTTCGGAATTTTTCCATTCATTGTCTAAAGACAATTTCTGCTCTCGGAATGATTCCGTTTAACGACTATAAACAAATTCTCCTTTCGGAATTATTCCGATTGTTGCCTACAAACAATTTTGGCTTGCGGAACTATTCCGATTGTTGGCAAAAGAGTTTTTCGACTTTCGGAATTTTTCCGTGTGAAGAAAACAAGTGATTTTGGTTCGCGGAATAATTCCGTTTGCCGGCAATAGAAATTACCCAGAGAATTTCTTCAAACATTTTTTCTCGATTTATTTTGCCTAAAATTTAGTTAAAACAGTTCACCTTGTAAAAATTCCTTTTTCAAAAAACTCTGCTGGTTTCCCTGGATTATTGTGTCTTCCGGTTTTATTTCCCCAAAAAGAATCGGCGAGTCAGGATTGTGAAACTTAAAATTCTCGTGCGCTTTCTGCGGATTTTTGTTCGCGTAGCAATATTTGCAGCCGTTCAGACACGTGTCGTAAGCTCCAATGTCGCGGCTTTCTATGCAATGGCAGCCGGCTCGCAATCCTTTATGCTTCAGCTTTCGGAATTCGCAGTTATTTGCCTTTCCTAGAATTTCCAGCGTTGCACATCCGGATTTTTCTATTCCGAATCTTGAAAAATCTCCGTTTGTTCCGCAAGTCTGAATACGAATTCCAAATTCCTTCGCGGTTTTTCCAAGAATTTCCGCCAGAGTGTTCATGTCGGATTCTGAAAGCGGAATCAGTTCCGGCATATTCACCTGAAGCTTTTTGTAAATTTCAACAAAACTGAAAATGCAGCGGTCAATGTGCGGTGCAAGCTTCTTGCAGAGCCACCTGAATGTCTGCGCGTGCCTTTCTATCGTGTATTTTTGCGTGAGCAGAACCGGATCGTATCGCCAGGCGATTTTTTCTTTTCCCACAATCTTTGAAAGCTCTGCCAAAGTTTTTACGCTCTCTTCAATCGGCGGAACTCCAGGCTCAATATCCTTTCCGTAGGCAGTGATTGTGTAATGAAAATATGTTCTGTATTTTGAAGTGATTTCCCGAATTCTCGGAAGAATCGGCGCATAATTTTTTGAACAGAAAAGAACCGCATCAATTTTCTCTGGAGAAAGCTCATAACGCGTAACTTTGTTCGGAAAAAGCGGATTCCGCGCATAAACAAAACCTTCCTCAAAACGCTTCAAAAGCCAAGCCGAAAAATATTGAACAGTATCTGTCCTTGCTCCAGTGTTCAGAATCATTTGATTTTCCTGCGAATTATTTTTTGATTTTTTATTTGGGGCTTCCCTGCCTTTCGTCAGGTCGGGCTTTGCGTGGTTACGGCTTTCGCCTCCATTCCTCCGCTTCGCTTCGGAACACGCCTGCGGCGTGCCATTCCAATCCCTAAGCCGTTCACTTCATCTACAAACTCTCTTCCAAAATTCTCATTCCTTCTTCCACGCTCTGTCCGAGGATTTCCTGCATTTTTTGGAACTCGTATTTTTTGTGCAGGTTGTCCAAAACTTTGCGGTGCGCTTGCTTTCCGTGCCGGCGGATGAAGATTGCCTGTGCCTTGCTTGCGGTGGCTCCGTCGTTGCTTGGCGTGTAGAATCCTTTTTCGCAATTTTCGAGTTCCGGGCAGTCAAAGCAGCCGTCAAGATTTTTTTCTTCGCAGCATTTTACGTTCGGGCATTTTCCGCCGGGAAACAGCGTGCCGAACGAGCAGCAGTTGAACACCGAGCGGCAGCCTCCGCACCATTCGCCCAAAAAGCAGTGGGCGCACGAAAGTCCGCAGATTGCTGTCATGTCAACGCCATGTTTTGCCGCGGCTACGATTTCTGCCTTCCAACGTCCGCCGTTTTCCAGGCGCTTCTGTTTTTCCTCGCCGTCCGCGGAAAGTTCTTTGCGGTAGATTCTCGTTTCCTCTCCATCGATTGATTTTGCCGTCTTGAAAAATTCATATCCGTATTTTTCGTAAAGCCCGATATGGTCTGTTGAAATATAGACGGCTTTGTGTCCCATGACGGTTGCAACGCTTTCCGCCCAGTTCAAAAGCTCGCCTGCGTAACGGTGACCGCGGTATTCGGGCGTGGTGTAGACAAAACCAATCCAAGGAGTAAGTTCCGTTGGCTGAACATCATCGAGCGGCGCAAAAGTGCAGAACGAAACAAGTTTTTCGCCGTCGGTCAAAAGCGGAACAAGCGCGGAATCGCCAAGCGTTTCCTTCAATTTGCCTTCGCTCAAAAGCTGATAAAGGAATTTTGCCGCACCCCAGTCAGCTTTCGCGATTTCTTCCAGCCAATGCGCCTTGTCTTGTGATGTGAAGTATTCGATGATTTTCATGCTTTCTCCTATAGTTTATTTTTTCGTGATTTTTCAAATGTTGTTTTCGTTCATTTTGATTCTTTTAATCTTTTTTCAATCCAGCCATCCAAAAATTTCATCTGCTCATCTGTGTGAAACCAATGTTCGCCACCGTTCATCACGGTAAGATTTGCGTTGTGGGCGCGCGCAAATTCTGAAACAGTTTCAAGCGAAGTGAGGTTGTCGTGTTCGCCGTAAAGGATTTCAGTCGGAATCTCCCATTCAATCGGATTTTTTCGGACGTAGGTCAGATATTCCCACGAAAGGTTTTCACCAAAGTCCGTGTTTACAATTTTCTTTTGTTTAAGCTGATTTTCAGTTACGTTAGCCCAAGTCATCATGTTGCCAATCAGTTTTTCCATGTTCACAATTGGCGAGATAAAAAATGCCTTGCTTATTTTTGCGGTGATTTTGTTTTGTCTGTTTCCTTTTTCGTCAATTTCTTCATTAATTCGTGAAATCGCGTTCATCGAAAAATACGCGCCTATGCTGTTCGCAACAAGAATCACGTTTTTGTAATTGTAAAATTTTTCTTCCGCCCAGTTCAAGAATTCGTCTTTAAAATCCCAAGGTGTTTCACTTTTGTAGTCAAAGCCGGCAATATCGCAACCTGCAAAAAGTTTTTTGTAATGTTCGCTTTCATCAGCGTTTCCGCCTTTTCCGTGAATGTAAATTACGAGCGTGTTGTTCATTGTTTTACCTTCATAAATTATTTTGAATATTTCATCATGTGTATTTTGTTTGCCCGATTTTACAGCTTGTACTGCATGAAATTTTCGTTATGTACAAAACCGAAATCTGTGTACAGTTTTACGCCCATGTCGGATGCCGTTATCTGAACTGTTCCGCAGCCGAAGTCTTTTGCTTCTTTTACGACGCGGCTTAAAAGTTCCTTTGCGATTACTTTTCTTCTGTAATCCGAATTTGTGAACATGCTTGAAAGCAGCCCGATTTTTCCGCTTGGGCATGCGAAGTACGGTGGCTTTTCCACGAAGGACATTCCGCTTGTTCCCACAATTTTTTCTCCGTCAAACGCAAGCCAGGAGATAAAAGTTCCGTCCGCAAGATGACGGAGATAATAATCTTTTAGTGCAGGCCGCAAATCAATGTCTTCCTCATTCAGATTTTTCATAGAGTTCTCTCCCGTGTTGCTTTATTAAAGGCAAATCCCCTCGCAAAATTCCCGAATCTCCTCCGCGTGTGCCGCAACATCTTCCTTGTGTTCAACTTTGCAAAGTCCGAGTTTTCCGCTCGGCTCAATCTCAAGATGACCGTAAAAATGCTCGATGCTGCCGATTATTTTTTCACATTCCGGCATTGAAGGCCCGGTTCTGAGCGCGATTGTGTAGCCCTTTTTGCCGCCAGGAATTTTTGCGTGAGGCTCGTGGGTGTTGCACCATGGCGTGCATCTGTCGATAAAAACCTTGAACTGTCCCGGAATGTCCGCCCAGTACGACGGCGAAACGGAAACAATTTTGTCCGCCCATTCATATTCCGCCATCAGTTTTTTCGTGTCGTCCAAAATCGGGCATTCCGCGGTCTCGTGGCATTTCCTGCAGCCCCGGCACAATTTTATCTCGTAGTCGTCAATGCAAACCGCGCGAACCTCATTGCCCTTGTCCACGAACGAAGAAACCATCTTCACAATTTCCGCGGTCGCACCGTTTTTTACCGGGCTGCAGTTGATTACAAGAATTTTCATTTTTCCTCTTGCCTCCAAATTTTTTCCACATATTAAACTAGTTACATTAGTTTTTGTCAATGACAGATTTTTTTGTCCTCAGGGGCTTCCGTCGGCTGCCTGCATTTCACTTCGTTACATTCCGGCCGCCGCCGTCGGGCGTTCCGCACTTCGCTATCCGCTCATCCTCCGCACTCGCTCCAACCTGCGGTTTTCGCTCGCTTGCGGTGGACTGCTTCGCAGGTGCTCCAATCCCTAAGCTATATTTGCTGCACCAACAGCAGAATTGTTTGACGTAATCATTTTTCTGTAGTATATTGAAATAAAAGAAATGCCCGATTTTTGTCGGTCGTCTCCTCGTTTTTGGTTATAAAGCCGTCAAAGTGGGTTCAGGACTTGGCGGCTTTACTTTTTAACTCTTCTTATTTTTAAGGTAAGAAAGGGTTGCGATAACTGCACTTGCGACAGCAGTGATGCAATTTATAATTGCCACTACTGCCAAAACAAGCTCTAAAGTCATACGCAAGTCCTCCCATCATCAAATTTCGGCAAAGCCGATTGAGTTTTGGGAGACGCCGCCTTAGAAATCAGGCACTTCCAGTAAAATTATTATAACGTATTTTATTACTACTGTTATATATAAAGCCTAAAAATTTAATGTTATAATGCAGAGATTCTCTGTCAAGCTCTGCCGCAAGTTTTCCAAAGAACAGAACAAATTCCCCATCCGAACTCACCGCAAGTTTTTCAGCCCCGCCCGTAGTTCCTTGAACTTTTCTTTCCAATCCTGTGAAATTCTGTAAGAATCGCAGATTTTTTGAATCGCCTTGCCGCAGATTTTGTAGTCAATTCCGCAGGTCGCCATCCATTTGTGCACGGTTTCCGGCTCGGTTACGGCAAGCTCTGCAATAAGCCAGGCTTCGCCCATCTGAACGTAATAATGCCCGTCGTTTTTCATCAGCGGAAGAAGCTGTTCCGCGTGCTCTCGTCCCAGCCGCGAAATGAAAAGCACATAACCCCAGCGGCGCACAAAAGGCTCTTCTGATTTTACGTATTCAGCCGCATATTTCAGCGCCACCTCAAAATCCAAATCCGCAACGTAGCCAATCAGCTCGTCCGTGTGCCACCAGTCCGCAAAAAGCAGGTTTTCGTGGATAAATGCCATCCGCTCGTCAACATTTTTTATCTGCTCAAGGCTGACATAAAAATAAATCCTGTGAAACTGCTGCTGCGTCAAAACGTGAGCACGGAGTAGGGAGGCATCCGCATTTTTCTTGACGTAACCGCGGATCAGCCGGTCAACATCGGCAGTCTTGTATTTTCCGAGCGCATTCAAATCCTTTTGAACAAGCTGCGGCGTAAGTGCAAAATATCCGTTCATTTTTCCTCCAAATATATCAGCTTTAAATCATTCTCTTATAAATTTCTTCCCAATGTTCTTTTGTCATTATGGTTGTGTGTCCGACGCGCACTTCATTCAAAAGTGGAACTGGAAGTTCTTTGCAGGTATGATGGAAGACGAATCCCAGTTTTTCCTGCACGCGTTTTGACTTTGCGTTTCCGTCGTAATATCCGCACCAGACTGTTGTCATGCCAAGATCTTCAAATGCACGGCGCAAAAGTTCTCCTGCGGCTTCGGGCATGTAGCCTCTTCCCCAGAACGGCTGCGCAAGCCAGTAGCCGAGCTCACATTCGTCGTCGTGTTCGGTTATGTCGGTGTGTCCGTTCAGCTTGAGTTCCACCGCCCCGATTGCGATGTTGTTTTCCTTTTCGCATAAGGCGTAACATTCCGCTCCGTTCAGCACGTTTTTGATTATCTCTTTGCTTTCTTCAACGCTTTTGTGAGGAGGCCAGCCTGCAATCGGTCCAACGTTCGGATTTTTCGCATATTCAAACAGGCTTTCCGCGTCAGATTCAGTCCATTTTCGCAATATAAGTCTTTGTATTTTCAGCATTTTTCACCTGAATATTTATCATTTTTTTCGTGGAATTGGCGTAATCTCTTCCAGAATCGGAATCACTTTGTCCAAAAGCTCGCGGGTTTCAATGTCGAGGATAAAATGCTCCTTTGCGCCGTCGTAAGGAAATCCGCACTCCGCGTTGAATTCATTCATAACTGGCTCAACTTCTGGCAGCTTTTTCACAAAAACCGTGTTGTCGCACACAAGAAGAACCGGCTTTTCGTTCAGATACGCCATATATTCGCCGAACATCTTGCGGTTCCGCACATCGCCATAACGTTCAATCTGTTCACACACAAAATCGATGTATTCTTTTGTTGTCGCCATTTTTGTTTCCTCTTATTTTGGGGCTTCCCTGCCTTTCGGCAGGTCGGGCTTTTCGTGGTTACGTACGCACTTCGTGCTATCTCCATTCCTCCGCTACGCTTCGGAACACGCCTATGGCGTGCCACTACAATCCCTAAGCCATATTTACTTCCCGGCCAAAATCACCGCGAATTTTCTGTTCAGATAAATACATTCCGCACGCTTGAATCCGGCTTGTCTGAGCCATTTTGTCTCCTGCCGCACGGAACATTCTCGGTCGAGCTTTTTGCGTTCCTGCCAGCGTTCGTATTCCTTTTCTGAAATCCCGGAAGATTTTATCTGCTCAGTCCAGTATTCCTCAATTTTTTTGTTCATTTCCAAATCTTCCGAGCAGAACTGGTCGTAGTTTATAAAAGTTCCGTTTTCGTCCAAAGCGTCATAAATCTTTTTGAAGAGATTTTTCTTCACTTCGTGTTCAAGATGATGAATCGAAAGCGCGGAAATCACAAGGTCGGGCTTTCCCGCCGGAATCTCCTTTGAATAATCGAGGATTTTGTATTCCACGTTCGAAAGATTTTCAAATCGCTTTTTCGCCACTGCAAGCATTTCTTCGGCAAGGTCAACAAGAACATATTTCGCGCCCGGAAAATGCTTGAACCAAAACGACGGAAGAAGCCCCGTTCCAGAGCCGAGGTCAAAAATCAGATTCGGCTTTGCGCGTAGCGACTTTGCGGCAAAATCCGTCGAAGAAATGTAATAGTCGTCAAAACACGGAATGAACTTGCGGCGGTTCTCGTCGTATTCCTTTGCAATCAAGTTGAACTGTTCCTGTACGGTCATTTTTCATTCTCCCAAAATTTCCCTGTAAATCTCCAAATCATTGTTTCCGAATACGTTGAAAATTACTTTTTTTACGGTTGAATTTTTGTTTTCGTTGAGCCAATTTTTCACGGTTTTTACTGCGATTTGTGCGGCGAGTTTCTGCGGAAATCTGAAAACGCCTGTGGAAATGCAGCAGAACGCCACGCTTTCAAGTCCGTTTTGCGCGGCAAGGTTCAGGCAGCTTGTATAGCATGAGGCGAGCTGGATTTTGTCGCGTTTGGTTACGGCGGCGCGGATTATCGGCCCGACCGTGTGCAGAACGTATTTTGAAGGCAGATTGAATGCCGGCGTGATTTTCGCGCCTCCAGTTTTTTCAGGCGCGCCCTGTTTTTGCATTATCTCGTTGCACGCAAGGCGAAGCTGTATTCCGGCGAATGTGTGGATACAGTTGTCGATGCACGCGTGGAGCGGGGCAAAGCATCCGAGCAGCGCGGAATTTGCGGCGTTCACGATTGCGTCCGCATTCAGCGTTGTGATGTCGCCCTGCCACAAAAAAAGCCTTTTGTCCGACGGAAAATTTTTCAGCGTGGCAACATCGGTGATTCCGCGCTCTCTGTTGCGTTCCTTTAAATATTCGTCCTGAATTTCTAAAAATTCTTCTGAAACCGGCCGTGGCGGACGCACATTCATCAGCGAGCGCAGCAAATCTTTCTGCGCGGATTCGTCTTCGTGCGGCGGAATCTCGATGTTTTTATATTTATCCGGCGAATCCGGCTCGTTCAAAAGATATTTTATCAGCCATTCGCGTCTTGCAGTCTGTGTCATTTTGTCTTTTCCGATTCGATTTTAATTTTCAATCAATTTTTTGGAAGTCGTCACGCTGGTTGAGCCTGTCGAAACCGAGCGGCAACTTGCCGTCATTCCAAATCCAAACTCTTTTCCTCTTCACAAAATATATTCCAGCTGCCGCTCTTTTGTCTTAAGTCCCATTTTTTCGTAAAATTTTTCCGCCGAAGTGTTTCCCGCCCACACGTTGAGCGTAACTTCGTAGCAGCCAAGCCGTTTCGCCTCGCTTTTCACGTGCTCAAAAAGTTTTTCGCCGATATGCTGGCCTCGCGTGCTTTTGTCAACGCACAAATCATCAATAAAAAGCGACTTGAACTGAACCATATTGTTTGAAAACGGCTGTTCTCGAAGTTGGCAAAAAGCGTAGCCGATGCAAGCGTCATTTTCGTCTGCGGCAACATAAATCGGCTTCGTTTCGTCTTTGAGCATTTCAGAAAGCTCCTCGTCCGTGTATTTTGTCGTTCCCGGAATAAAAATGTCCGGCCGAATGTCCGCATGAATCTGAAGCACCTGCCCCAGCAAATCAATAATTCTCGGAATGTCTTTTTCGTTCGCTCTTCGTATTGTCATTTTTTTGCTCCTTTTTGAATTTGTTTCAGATTTTTACTTTTTCGGGTGGCTTTTTGCTTCGCTTCGCTCCGCAAAAATCGGGCTATCCGTGGTTCCGTGCTAGCCGCACTTCATTGTTTTGTTCTGGTTTCGACAAGCTCAACCGTCACAAAACAACGGTTACGCCGCCACTACTATCCCTGCCACGAAGTGCAGGCGTGCGCGAGAGCGCACACGTTAAATAAACGAGTTTTGCGAAGCAAAATCTCGCAGTTCGCACATATTCAATTTTTTTATTATATCAAAAATATCGCCTTTTATCAGAACTGAGCACGCTTTTATTTCGGCAGGAACTTCCATTTCTTCCATATTAACCGCCGCATAAAACGCATTTTTGTTTTTGTAGACAAAATTCCAGAACGGATATTTTATGATCCCCGGCGTGTTCTCGCCGACGCCAAGCTCCAAAAAAAGCGTCTTTGCGTTTTTGTGCTTTTCAAGAAAATCCTGATAACGCTTTGCCGCCGCGTTCCAGCCGTCGTCTTCTACAAAAGTCTCGTCGCTGCGAAGATTCATCGACATCGGTTTGCCGCAGACCGGGCAGCGCGGAACAAGTTTTGACGGAATTTCCATCTTCAAAGAATTTTCCGGAAAAATTAGTTCGCCGTCTTTTCCGTTCCCGTTTTCTTCAATTTTGAATCCCTGCGAATCGAGCATTTTTCTCACCAATTTTTCGTTGTCGTAAGTTTTTTTGTGGCAGGGAACGCAGCATTGAAAAAGTCCGTAGTCGCCTTGCGTGTAAAAAAGCTGTTTTTTGTCGAAGCCCGCTTTTTGAAAGCAATGGTCAACGTTCGTCGTGATTGCAAAATAATCCTTGTCGCGCACAAGCTCAAAAAGTTTTTCGTAAACTGGAACCGGCGCACGCATATAGCGATTGATGTAAATGTAGCGGCTCCAGTACGCCCAGTTTTCTTCAAGCGAGCCAAAGTCTGCAAATCCGCCTGAATACATATCGTGAAAATGATATTTCGCCTCAAAATCCGAAAAATATTTTTTGAACCGTTCGCCGCTGTAGGAAAATCCCGCGCTTGCAGAAAGTCCGGCTCCCGCACCGATTACAACATATTCCGCAGAATTCAAAATCTCACGAAGTTTTAGAATCTCTTCATTTTCAAAATCTTCTGCCGTCAAAGTCGCTTTTTCGTTTGCCGTATCGCTTTTCATTTTTTTCAAGTGTTCAAAAAATCTCAAAATTCAAACTCCTCGAGCTTTGCAAAATCCGTGCGTTCAGAAAGGCCCTTCACGTGGCCAAGATTGTTCAGGCTGCCCCTGATATTTTTAAGATAGAAAACCTTGAACAGTGGATGCTCCGCGTTGTTTTCGTAAAGTTCATGCACAATCGCGCTTTTTTCCATAATCATCTTTTTGACCTCAAGATTCTCCTCAAAAACCGCTTCCGCACTCAGGCGAATCCATGCCGTCTGAATCTCGTTTTCAAGCAGCTTCGAGCCGCACAAGTCAATCCACGGATTTTTCACAAGCTCCGCGTACATCGACTTTTTGCTGTTTGTGCAGAACCAGAGTTTTCCATCGTGTTCCACCATAAACTGAACCGGCCGCACCTTCGGCTTTCCGTCCAGCCCGACCGTCGCCATATATTGCAGCCCGACTTTTTCAAGATAAGCCGCCACTTCACAAAGTTCCATAAATTCTCCTGATTGAAAAAGATTTATGTTGTAACTTTTATTGTTACAATAAAAAAGATAGCGACACTCAAAACAAAAGTCAAGATTTTATTGTCTGGTGTTTACTACGTTTTTTCTTTCTAAAAATTAATTTGCTAAAAAAAGTTGTATGAAATTTCTCTAAAATCCTATTATAATCAGCATGAAAGAAACAAAAAATGCTGATAAAAGACGATAATATCGACAAAGGAAAAGCCTTCGACTGGGGACGGACTTCCGCCGACTATGCAAAATACAGAGACATTTATCCGAAGGAATTTTACGACAAAATCGTTGCGCGCGGACTTTGCACAAAAGGTCAGAAAGTGCTTGACATCGGAACAGGAACTGGTGTTCTTCCGCGGAACCTTTACGATTACGGCGCAAGCTGGACGGCGGCGGACATTTCAAACGAGCAGATTGAGCAGGCGAAAATCCTTTCCGTCGGAAAAAACATTGAATATCTCGTGAGCGCGACCGAAGATTTGCGGTTTCCGGACGGAATTTTTGACGTTATCACCGCGTGCCAGTGCTTCTGGTATTTCAAGCACGAGACGACCGCGCCAAAATTCTTCAAAATGCTGAAAAACGGCGGACGGATTCTCGTTCTTTACATGGCGTGGCTTCCGTTCGAGGACAAAATCGCAGGAGCAAGCGAAAATCTCGTTCTAAAATACAGCCCGAACTGGAGCGGCGCACGCGAGACAATCCATCCGATTCAGATTCCAGAAATCTACAGCAAATATTTCGAACTTGTTCACCACGAGGAATATCCGCTGAAAGTCCATTTTACGCGCGAAACCTGGAACGGCAGATTAAAAGCGTGCCGCGGAATCGGAGCGTCGCTTTCAAAAGAAGAAATTTCCGAATGGGAAAAAGAACACAAAAAACTGCTCGAAGAAATCGCTCCGGAAGAATTTGATATTCTTCACTACGCGGCAATGGCGGAACTTAAAAGGAAAGAATTATAAAATGAAACGCTACGCCGCAAACATAATAACAAACCTCCGTATCGTATTCAGCATATTGCTGCTGATATTTCCCGCGTTTTCATTCTGGTTTTACGCCATGTATCTGGCAGGCGGAATTACAGACATGATTGACGGTGCGGTTGCAAGAAAGACAAATTCCGTCACTCCATTTGGCTCGAGGCTGGACAGTTTCGCCGATCTTGTTTTTGTGTTATCTGCCCTTGCAAAAATATTGCCGACGGCAGATGTTCCAAAATGGGCTTTGATATGGACTGCCGTAATTGCCGCCGTAAAAATCGCTGGA
Organism: uncultured Treponema sp.; assembly: GCA_900317625.1. Taxonomy (GTDB): domain Bacteria; phylum Spirochaetota; class Spirochaetia; order Treponematales; family Treponemataceae; genus Treponema_D. The sequence goes on along the minus strand of ONHK01000002.1, from coordinate 19,409 downwards.
AACATATCAGGTTTTGTCCGCAACAGAAAATTTCTTGCGGAGCATACCGTTATGAATAAAATCACGGGATTTATGCTATTCCTGCTGCCGTTGACATTTCCATTTGTCGATATGAGGTTCAGTCTTTTTGCTGTTTGTTTTGTGGCAACCGCAGCCGCAGTTCAGGAAGCATACAGTTTGCAAAAAGGAATAGAAATTTAGTTCTCAATCCTGATTCCGCAAGCGTTTTACAGCCGCATCCACGCAATCGGGTAGGGATTTCCCTGCTCGTCGGTCGCGCTTGTCTTGTACGTCTTGAACCCGAGATGTTCGTAAAATCCTTTTGCTTTGGGATTCTGCTCGTTCACGGTAACTTCCTCCGCCGAAAAATTTTCAATTCCGTATTGAACAAGCATTTTTCCGAATCCTTTTCCGCGTGCGTCAGGCAAAAGAAAAAGCATCTCGATTTTTTTGTTCTCGATTCCCATAAATCCAATCGGCACAGAAACTGATTTTCCAGAATCTTCATCATCTTCAAACAGAACCAAAAGCGACTCAACATTGCAAATCGCGTCTGGAACATATTCCTTGATTTTTAAGATTTCCGCTTCAGACAAAAACGTGTGCGTTGCTCTAACGGATTCTTCCCAAATTTCAATAAGATTCGCCACAAGATTTTTGGAGCGTTCAGATTTTTTTATTTCTTCTATTAAAATTGTCATTTTCTGACCTGTTTGGATAATCTATCAATAGATTATTAAATGTTCTTTAGTAAATCTATTTGCGTTTTGAGCCTACGCTTTGGCTTTTTCCGCCTCTTCCAGTTCTTTTACAAGGTCAGAAAATTTCACCGTTGCAAGGCTTTGCTCAAATGCCTTCTGCGCGTCGGCAAGGTGAGAGTCGAGAATCCTGTGAATGTTTCCGCCCACAGGACACGCCGGGTTTGGCTGCTCGTGAAAACCGAAAACATTTTCCTCCATGCTGCCCGAAGCCTTGTAAATATCAAAAAGCGTGAACGACGACGGCTTTGCAATGATTTCCGCCCCGCCAGTTCCAGCCGCAACGTTCACAAGCCCCGCCGCCTTAAGAGAAATGAGCGTCCGCCGGATTATAACCGGATTCACGCCCGTGCTTCCTGCGATAAAATCCGAAGTAACTTTAGTTTCCTTTCCGAACCGGTGAATGCACAACAAAGTGTGAACCGCCACCGTAAATTTGCTGCTTACCTTCATATTTAAACTCTACCAAATTTTTGCTGTAACTTCAATTGTTACAATATTATGGAAGGGGAAAGCCTTCCCCTCGCTCCCAAGCCAAGCCGCTCCACGAACCGTCCCTGCAAGCAGTTCCGATTCTCTCCGCTTTGTTGTCTTGTCCGCTACCCCTTCTGCGGGGGCAAATCCCCCGCAACGCCCCCTTTCATCCTACATTCTCAACAAATCAGCATGAGTTCCAGTTCTTGAAAGCGTAAGAATCAGTTCCGTCTTATTCTTTATGTAGACTAAAATCCAATCCGGCTGAATATGCAGTTCCCGGAATTTTTTCAGCTTGCCTTTCAGCTGATGATCGCAGTATTTTTCGGGAAGTTTTTTGCCGGAAAGCAAAAGTTCCACGACCTCATCAAGCAGGTCTATGTCATAGTTCCGCCGTTTTATGAGTTTGTAGTCTTTTTTGAACGAGTTCGACAGAACAAGTTTGTATTTTCTCATGCCTTGTATTCTGGACTCGGTTCAGCAACACATAAATCCATGTCCGCCATCGCCTCTTTGAAGGAATCATACCTTTTCGCCTTGATTTTTCCGCTGTTTATGTCTAGCGCTTCCTGGCAGGCTGCAAGAGTTTCGTCGTTGTATTCCTCTTCCGCTTTGATTTTAAAAGGAATTGTCCGCGTGCGGTTCACCGCCTTGATGAAAATATTGATTGCGGTGGAAATATTCATTCCCATTTTTGCGCAGATTGAACTGAAAGTGTCCTTGTCGCTCTGTTCCACGTTTACCGTTATTGCCGCCATTTTCGTCCTCGATTTTTGTAGTTTATTAATAAAATAATATTTTATACATACAATATAAGACAATATTATTACAAATGCAAGAAAATTCGGTGTGAAATTTGAAATTTCGTAATTTTTCCATTATCGCATTTGCCTCCGTCTTGCAACACAAAACACCAATTTGTGATACAATTGCAACGAATCGCTCAAATCTTCAAAATCAAGAAAAGGTAAAAAATGTCAGCAGGAAAAATCTTTCAAAAAATATTCAGCTGGTGCAAAAAGGAAATTATATTTTGCATCACGTTTTTGCTCGCGCTCGTTTCAATGCTCTTTGTAAAGCCGGACGCAAAATATATTTCGTACATCGACTTCGGAACGCTTCTGACGCTTTTTTCGCTTATGGCGGTCGTTTCTGGCTGGAGGCGGACAGGTCTTTTCAGCGCGCTTGGAAACATCGTCTGCCGTAAAGTTCATGGGCAGCGCGGACTTTGCCTTACGCTTGTCCTGCTTTGTTTTTTTTCAAGCATGATTATCACAAACGACGTCGCGCTTCTTACATTTGTTCCGTTCGCGGTTGTCCTTCTTTCAAAAACGAGCGGTTTTCTTCTATTATATACTGTTGTGCTTCAGACTCTCGCGGCGAACCTTGGAAGCATGATTACGCCGATCGGGAATCCGCAGAATATATTTTTGTTTTCAAAAATGCAGCTCGGCACAATTCAGTTTATGAAAATTCTTTTTCCGTACACGTTGATTTCCCTTGCGCTTCTGATTCTTTCAACTCTGATAATAAAGAACGAAGAAATGAAGATTGAGCAGCAGGAGTTTTCATCCGATAGACCGAGTTTTGCGGGAAAAAACATTCTGTACACTGCGCTTTTTATTCTGTGCCTGCTTTCGGTCGTGAACGTGATTCCGAAATGGTCGGCGGCAGTTCTTGTCGCTCTTTGCGTTTTTGTTTCAGACAGAAAGATTTTCTGCAATATCGATTTTATGCTGCTTCTGACATTCACGGCGTTTTTTATTTTCACAGGAAATATCGCGCGGCTTGAAAGCGTGGACAGTTTTCTAAAACGGATAACAGGCACAAACGAATTTGCCGTAAGTCTTGCCTTCAGCCAGGTTATAAGCAACGTTCCCGCAAGTCTTCTGCTTTATCCGTTTGCACAGAACACAAAAGAACTTCTTCTGGGCGTGGACATCGGTGGGCTCGGAACACCGGTTGCATCTCTTGCAAGCCTAATAAGCCTGAAACTCTACACGCAGGAAAAAGGCGGCACCGCAAAATTCCTTGCAGTCTTTACACTGATGAACATTATTTTTCTAGCCGCCCTCTGCACAATGAAAATGATTTTGCAGGGGTAACAAAAAAAATAAAAAATTATGAATGTTATTCTTCTTTACGGCGTTAGCACTGGAAGATGTTTTTAAAATAGAAAATGCATTAGAAAAAACTGCAAATATGATATAATTCAAAAATCTTCGTGATAATTGGAACAACAAATGGATTTTTTTGCGAAAAACTTTGATGAGCTGAATACAAAAGAGCTTTATGAGATTCTCAAGGCAAGGGCTGAGATATTTTTGATGGAGCAGAATATTCATTATCAGGATATGGACGGCATTGATTACAGAAGTCTGCATTGCTTTTTGGCTGATAATGGAAAAATTTGCGCATATCTGAGGGCTTTTTATGAGGACGAATCCTGCGGAGTTGTGAAAATCGGCAGGGTTTTGACTTTGCAGCACGGAAACGGCACTGGAAAAGAATTGATGAGCAACAGCATTCAGGCGATACAGCAAAGAATGAATTGCAAAGAAATATGCATGGACGCTCAGAAACACGCTGTTGGTTTTTATAAGAAATTCGGATTCAAAGAAGTTTCCGACGATTTTTTGGAAGAAGGAATTGTTCACGTGAAGATGGAATTGGGGATGTGAGTTGAGAATGAGAAAATGGAATACTTGGTGACAAATTTGAAGAGAGCCTCTCTCTAGCAAAAAAGTTTATTTTTTGCTGTAACTGTTGACATTACATCATTCTTGAATTATATTTTACTTGTAACTAAAAAAGTTACAACGTGCACGCAAAAAAAATTATTCGAGGTGAATTATGAACACAACAAAAAATCTTTCGGCTGGAACTGTAACGGTTTATGACTTTGGAAAAATCAAGCTTCATGCCTACGACACCAAGGACGCTCTTTGCGACGCGGCTTTTATTGTTGAAGGCGAAAATGCGCTTGTGGGAATCGAGCTTCCTGCGTTCACGGAAAATCTTGACGCCTGGAAGGAATACATTGCTTCGCTCAAAAAGCCGATGAACGACATTATCATCAGCGACCACCCGGCAGGCGCGGACTACATCAAGGGAATGAACGTTTGGGGAACTGAAAACGCGAAAAAATCTGTGAGCGGCGGAACTGCATTCGGAATCACCCAGGGATTTTTGAAGGCGTTCGGACCTGCATTCCGCGGAAACTTTGTAGCTTCAATCAAAAATATTCTGCACGAAGGAAAAAACACAGTCGCCGGAATTGATTTTGTGATTTACGACCGAGGCTCTTCGTTCGATGTTGAGATTCCTGCCGCGAACGCGATTTACACCCACATGCTCGGAAAGTACGTCCATTCGATTATCGGTTCAGACGCGCACGCCGCCGCAATAATTGAAATTCTTGAGTCGTACCAGAAAGCCGGCTACAAGTACATTCTTTCAAGCCACGCGAATGTTGAGGAGCAGGACGCGGTAACAGAAAAAATCGCCTACGTGAAAAAAATCCGCGAACTTGCCGCACAATGCAAAACCCGCGATGAATTTATTTTCGCAGCAGAAACAGCATTCCCGAACTACGTCGGAAAAAATTACCTTGAGATGACGGCAGGGAATTTTTTCAAGGGATAAGATGAAAATGCACTAGCAATAATGCAATTGTTTGACGAAAACACGTTTCTGTAGTATAGTGAAATAAAGGAAATGCCCGATTTCTGTCGGTCATCTCCTCTGGTAATTGCTATAAAGCCGCTACAAGTGATTCGGACTTGGCGGCTTTACTTTTTAACTCTTCTTATTTTTCAGGTAAGAAAGGGCTTCAAGAATTAGAATGGCTAAATTAATAGCCAACGAGATAACTTCGTAAATCGTCATCTTTGTAAGCCTCCTTTGTTCAAATTCCAGTAAAATGGTTGAGTTCGGGAGACGCCGCCTTGGAAATCAGGCATTTCCAATAAAACGATTATATCACATTTTATTACTACTGTATATATGTAAAGTTATAAAACTAAAAAGAAAACAAATGCTGAACAACAGTATTCAGTCGTCGTAGCAAAAAATGAATTGCAGAAAAATATGCATGGACGCCCTCATTTCATTCTATTTTCTTCCATCGGTTACAATGTGCTCGATTCCAGGGTGCGGGCGGGTCAGGTAGTCTTTCAGGAAAGTAGGGAAGGCTTTGTGTTTGTCGAGGTCGTTGATTGGAATCCAGTGCATTTTTTCTTTTACGCCGTGGGTTGTGCTGTCGCTGTGGAGCTCCTGCGTTCCGCGCGGCTTCATCAGGAAATAGAAGCTGATTTCGTGGCATTCAAGTCCTTTTAGTGTTCCGTTGTTCTGGTTGAAGAAATTTTCGTGGATTACCGCGAGCCGGTCGATTTCGTAAGGCACGCCGGTTTCTTCCAGGACTTCGCGCTTAACCGCATCTTCGGCAGATTCTCCGTGGTGGACTCCGCCGCCAATCGAATAGTAATAGTCTTCCAGCTCGTTTCCGGCGAACAGAACGCAGCCGTTTTCCACGATGATTGCCCCGGCGCGATAGCGGAACCAGCTGTTTTCTTTGGTGAAGCAACAGTCGAAGTCTTGCATTTGAATCTCCTATAAAAACTCCGCATAGCGGCGAGCCATGGATGACGAGAATCACAGTTTGTGAAAGCAACGCTTGAGCAAACTGTAATGATAAAAATTACACGGATGTAATTTTTATCATGCCTCCTTGTGTGTTTGTGATTATATCACAGAAAATGTGATTTGCTTGTCTGAGATATACAAATGCGTGAGGGATTGGAGTGGCGGCGCAGCCGTTGCGGAGCGGAGCAAGGCGAAGTGAAGCAATGTAAGGGCTTTGCCCTGAAACCACGGAAAGCCCGACCGGAGCGAAGCGACGGACACGCCCATATTTTTTTACATAAGTTTATAAAAAATTTAAGTTTTGTTTACGTCTGTTTTAAGTTTCTTCTGTATGCTTGGGCAAAAAGGGCGGCTTGTTGATGGTTTTGATTTCGTCTGCCCGAAAGTTTGCCGGTTTAGGAGATGGAAATGAATAAGAAAAACATGCGGATTTTGAACTTTTTGAAGGACGGATTCCACGGGCTTTGCATGGCGTGCGCTGACAGCGTGCCGGGCGTTTCGGGAGGAACTGTCGCGTTTTTGATGGGATTTTACGAGCGTTTTGTCGGCGCGATTGATTCTCTTGTGTTCGGCGAAAAAAAGGAAAAACTGCCTGCGCTTTTGTATCTTCTGCGGCTCGGAGCTGGCTGGGCGGTTGGCTTTGGAGTTTGCGCGGTTTTGATTTCCAAAATGTTCAGCGAAAATATTTACGTGATGTCGTCGCTGTTTTTGGGATTTACGGTTGCGGCGATTCCTGTTGTGGTGGCGGAAGAGCTTTCCTGCGTGAAAAAGTTCTGTGCCGCGCCGTTTTTTGTTCCGGGGCTTCTGCTCGTTGTGCTTGCCTCGCGCTTTAATTCGGTTGCGGCTTTCTCGTCGCTTAATCTTGCAGTTCCTAGCATCGCAACTTGGCTGATTCTTTTTGCTGCCGGATTTATCGCAATCAGCGCAATGATTCTTCCGGGCATTTCCGGCTCCACGCTTCTTCTGATTATGGGGCTTTATCTGCCGGTGATAAACGCGGTCAAGGAGCTGATTCACCTGCATTTTGCGTTCTTGCCTGCGGTCGCGTTTTTCGGCCTTGGCGTTTTGGTCGGACTTGCCGGAACTGCGCGCCTCTTAAAAAATCTTCTTGAAAAGCACCGCGCCCAGATTATCTATCTTGTGCTTGGGCTTATGGCCGGCTCTCTTTACGCGATTTACAAGGGACCTGCAACTTTGTCTGAGCCTCAGCCGCCGCTTTCGCTTGATACGTTTAGTATGCTTGCATTTGTCATCGGCATTGCTGTGATTGTAGTGATGTATCTTGCAAAACGGAACGCGGAAGAAAATTCAGCAAAGTAAGATTTTTATTTGGGCGTTTCCCCAGAGCCGATTTCGGCAGGCTCAATCAGCTCTGGGGTCGGGCTTTCCGCACTTCGCCGACTAACCGCGGCTCATTCCAAAATGGAGTTTCGACAAGCTCAACCGCCATTTTGGAACTTCGGTGCTCCAATCCCTAATGCGAAAATATCATATAACATTCAATTTTGATTCTCACAAAAAAAACTAATAATTCTATGAATTTCTGTTATAATTCCGCTATGACCATAAAACGCAGGCTTTTTATTTCGAATATCGTGATGATTCTTGTTCCGGCGGCGGTTGCGGCTTTGATTGCGCTTGGGGCGGCGTTCGCGTTCTGGCGCGTTGTTTACGTTCAGTATATGGACGAGTCGCTTGAAGACAGGCGGCTGCCGCTTGTTTACAAGATGATTTCAAAGCAGGTTGAGTCGTATCTTGAAAGCGGAAACTCGCAGGGCAAGGCGTTTGTTTCTCTTTCGGATTTTGCGGAAAGTCACGGAATTTTTGTCAAGGTGAACCGTGCGGACGGCGGGCTTTTGTTTTTTGTCGGAAACGAAACTGAAGAATTCCGCCAAATTGAAAATTCGTTTTCGGAGTTGCTTGCGGTTTCTTCTGATTCAAACGCAAAAACTGGAAGCGAATCTTTTTCTATGAACATCAACGGAATCTCTTTTGTTAAAAAGCCGCTTTTTGTTCGAGGCGAAAATTATTCTCTTTTGATTTTTGGAACTTTTGACTGGCACGAGGACAAGGACAACGAGGCGGTTTTCAAGATTCTTTTGGCTGGAATTGTTCTTCTCGTTTTTGCGGCGGTTTTTGCCACGAACAGTTTTCTTACGCGATTTATCGTGAAAAAAGTTCAGTCGCCTTTGGAAATTCTTGAAGACGGCGTAAAAAATATCAGCGACGGAAATCTTTCTTATAGAATAGATTATTCTGCCGACGATGAATTTCTTCCGATTTGCAGCGCGTTCAACTCGATGGCTTCTCGGCTTGCGGAACTTTCTGAGGCGCAGAAAAAGGACGAGAAAAACAGGCGTGAGCTGATTGCCGGAATCTCGCACGATTTGCGCACTCCGCTCACTTCGATTAAGGCGTATGTTGAAGGCTTGCGTGACGGCGTTGCGGACACGGACGAAAAACGCGCAAAGTATATGGCGACGATTCTTTCAAAGACAAACGAGATTATCACGATGACCGAGCGGCTTTTTATGTTCTCAAAGCTCGACTTGGACGAATATCCGTTCAGCGCGGAAAAACTGAATGTGGCGGCGGAAATCAAGAATATTGCGCAGTCGTTTTTGGACGATTACGGCGAGAAACTTTCCATTAAAACTGATTTTTCTGATGTCGAGAACGATTGCGGGAACGAAAGCGAAACGAAAATTGAAAAGGCAGAAATCGTTTTTGACAAGATTCAGTTCAGAAATGCTTTGGCGAACATCGTTGAAAACAGTTTGAAATATTGCGGAAAGGAAAAATGCGTTGTGAAGATTTCTTTCGGACGGCGCGGCGGATTTGCTGAAATTTCAGTTTTGGACAACGGCCCTGGCGTTCCAGACGGCGCGCTTGAAAAGCTTTTCAACGTTTTCTACCGGACTGATTCTTCAAGAAGTCCGCGAAAAAAAGGAAGCGGCTTGGGACTTGCAATCACCGCGAAAGTCTGCCAGCATTTTGGCGGAACAATTTTTGCAGAAAACGCAACGGAAAAAGACGAGCTTCCCGGACTGAAAATCACAATGCGCCTGCCGCTGGCATAAAAATGTGGGCATGGAAAAAGATTTGCGGTCATTGAGCCTGTCGAAATGACCGCAATAGCACAGAACGAAAACTTTTTGAGGTGAATATGAAAAAAATCCTGATTGTTGAAGATGACGAGGCGATTGCCGAAATTGAGCGCGACTATCTTTTGATTCAAGGCTTTGCGGTGGAAATCGCTTCCGACGGAAAAGCCGGGCTTGAACTTGCGCTGAACGGTTCTTTCAGCCTGATAATTTTGGACGTAATGCTTCCCGAAATCGATGGCTTTTCGCTGTGCCGCACGCTCCGCGAAAAGCTCGACATTCCAATCATCATGGTTACTGCCCGAAAAGACGACATCGACAAAATCCGCGGGCTTGGGCTTGGCGCGGACGACTACGTTGTAAAGCCTTTTTCGCCCGGCGAGCTTGTGGCAAGAGTCCGCTCGCACATCGCCGCCTACGAAAGAATTGCAAACGGAACTTCGCGTGGGAATGCACGGACCGCCGAATCAGAATCTGCGGAAATCGTTTTCGGAAATTTAAAGCTCGTTCAAAAATCCAGGCGCGTCTTTGTCTCGGAAAAAGAAATTATTCTCGCAAAAAAAGAATTCGATATGCTCCTGCTTTTCATGCAGAATCCCGACCGCGTTTTTAGCAAGGAAGAGCTTTACGAGCGGCTCTGGAGCGACGAATCCAGCGGCGACATCGCGACTGTTGCTGTTCACATAAACCGCCTGCGCGAAAAACTTTCCGCCTCCACAAACAAAATCGAAACCGTCTGGGGCGCGGGGTACAGGTTTCAGCGTTAAACCAAACTGCAAGCCTCTAGATATTTCAATCTGAAAATTCAGAACAAAAAATCAATATTTTCGCAAAAATTCTTATAAAAAATCCGCCCATAATTTTCTATTTCAATTTAAAAAAAATATATTGACATCTGTATTAGAAAAAAATATTATAGTTAGCGATAGTTAACTTTTTAAGTTATTTTCAATGTCAAATTATCATTAGGTATAGGAGAACGACCATAATGCCATTGCTTTTTGCTTCAATTGGAGATGAACTTTCTATCACTTCTATAAGTGGAACTCAGGCGTCAAAACAACATTTGTCTGACATGGGTTTTTCCGAAGGTTCTAAAATTATTGTAATTCAAAAAATTCCGACTGGTTTAATTGTTAAAGTTAAGGAATCTCGTATTGCCATTGATAGAAGCATGGCATCAAAAATTCAAGTTGCATAGGGTTTAATTAATAATTTAGGAGATAAACAAATATGGGCACATTAAAAGATGCAAGTGTAAACTCCACTGTAACAGTTACAAAACTGAACGGTGAAGGTGCGCTAAAACGACGTCTTATGGACATGGGCTTTACAAAAGGATGCAAGGTTTTTGTAAGAAAAGTTGCGCCTCTTGGAGATCCTGTGGAAGTTACAATCCGCGGATATGAACTTTCTGTACGCAAAGCTGATGCAGAAAACATTGAAGTTGAGTAATCAGAAAAAGAGGAATATTGAAATGAACACAAAAATTGCTCTGGCAGGAAATCCAAACTGCGGAAAAACAACAATGTTCAACTCTCTTACAGGTACTGTTCAGTATGTAGGTAACTGGCCTGGAGTAACAGTTGAAAAAAAAGAAGGAAAAGTTAAGGGAAACAAAGAACTTATAGTAACTGACCTTCCTGGAATTTATTCACTTTCTCCGTATACAAACGAAGAAGTTGTTTCACGTGATTATCTTGCATCAAATGAACCTTCTGCTGTAATCGACATTGTTGATGCAACAAACATTGAACGAAATCTGTATCTTACAACTCAGATTTTGGAGCTTGGAAAACCTGTTGTTATTGCATTGAACATGGTTGATGCCCTGAAAAAATCTGGTGATAAAATTGACAGCAAAAAGCTTGCTGAAAAACTTGGCTGTAAAGTTGTTGAAACAGTTGCTCTTCACGGAAAAGGTGTAAAGGAAGTTGCAGAAGCTGCTGCGCAGGCTGCAAAAGAAAATACAAAAGTTCCTGCCGCTTGTTTTGCTTCTGATGTTGAAAAAGCAATCAGCGAGGTTGAATCAATTCTTCCTGCTTCTGTAGAAGAAACAACTCGCCGTTGGACTGCAATAAAAGTTCTTGAGCGCGACAATGTTATTCTTGAAAAACTTAATTTGGATGCAGCCGCAAAAGCAAAAGCTGAAGAAATTACAAAATCTCTTGAAAAAGCACACGATGATGATATTGAATCAATCATTACAAATGAGCGATACAATTACATCACATCAATTCTTAACGGAGTTCTTGTAAAGTCTGGAAAGACAATGACAACTTCTGATAAGATTGACCGCATTGTTACAAACCGAATCCTGGGAATTCCAATCTTCCTTGCTGTAATGTGGTTTGTTTATTGGGTTGCAGTTTCTACAGTTGGTAGCATGGGAACTGACTGGGCAAACGATGTTCTGTTCGGTGAATGGATTATGGGCGGAACTCAGACTTTGCTTGAAAATGCCGGTGCAAATCCAGTTCTTACAGATTGTATTGTAAACGGAATTCTTGGTGGTCTTGGTGCTGTTTTAGGATTTATTCCTCAGATGGCAGTTTTGTTCGTTCTTCTTTCTATTCTTGAAGATGTTGGATATATGGTTCGTATTGCGTTCGTAATGGATCGTGTTTTCAGAAAATTTGGTCTTTCTGGAAAATCGTTCATTCCGTTGCTTATCAGTTCTGGATGTGGAATTCCTGGAATCATGGCAAGCCGTACAATTGAAAATGAAAACGACCGCCGCATGACAATCATGACAACTACTTGGATTCCTTGTGGTGCAAAACTTCCTGTAATCGCAATGATTGCTGCTATTATCGCAACAAAATTCTCTCATTCAAATGCTTCTTGGGTTGCTCCTGCAATGTACGCGATTGGAATTGCTTGTGTTTTGCTCGCTTCAATCATCCTTAAAAAGACAAAGTATTTCCACGGACCTGCAGCTCCATTTATCATGGAACTTCCTCAGTATCATATTCCGCAGCTTAAGACAGTTCTTCTTCATACTTGGGAAAGATTATGGTCATTCATTAAGAAGGCTGGAACAATCTTGTTTCTTGCTTGTCTTGTAATGTGGTTTCTTTCTAGTTATGGTTGGCAGGCAAGAACAGAAGTTGCAGAAAATGAAACAACTGTAGAGGCTACAGAAGAAAATTCTGTTGAAAATACAGAAGAAGTTGCGGCGGAAGTTGTTGCTGCTCTAGCTGCTGAAAAAGTTTCTTTCGGTCTTGTTGATGATCCAAATGATTCTGTAATGGCAAAAGTTGGTGGCGTTCTTCGCTATGCATTCATTCCGCTTGGATTTGGTGGAGAAAATGGCGGATGGCAGTGCGCTGCTTCTGTTATTTCTGGTTTTTCTGCAAAAGAAGGAATTGTTACAACAATGGGTGTTCTTGCTGGTGCAACTGATGAAGATACAGAAGCTCTTGCTGGAGCTGGAAATGTTTCAGATGTTCTTCCGGAAGATAATGCTGATGATGCAGAAGCTGTTGAAGGCGAGGATGCAGAGGAAGGAAGTGCTATTAGAGCTGTAGATGCGATTGCAAAATGGTTCCCTACAGGACTTGTTGCATTCTGCTTCCTTTTGTTCAACTTGCTTGATTCACCTTGTTTGGCTGCTATCTCAACAATGGCAAACGAATTGCATGACCGAAAATGGTTCTGGTTTGCAATTTTGTTCCAGAACGCTTTTGCTTACATTGTAACATTGATTGTCTATCAGCTTGGAACTTTGTTCACGCAAGGACATTTCGGAGTTGGAACAGTATTTGCATTCATCTTCTTGATTGCAATAATTTTTGGACTTGTAAGAAAGAATCCTTATGCAGAAATGGATTCAAAAAAAGCTATGGCTGCATAAAATAGAAAGTTGTCATTATAAAAATGGCAATTAATTTTGGAGAGCACAGTGCAAGCGTACTGTGCTCTTTGTTTGAAATAGCGCTTGTTGGAGATTTTATATGATTGCAAATATTATTGCTGTTGCGATTATTGTTTTTTGGGCAGGTTTTGTTGTTCTTTCTGTTTTAAAAAAGAAAAGACGGGAAAGGAAGAATGGAATCCCAGCGGGTTGCTATTCGTGCAAATCATTTCAGAGCGGAATGTGCAAATTGCATTGTGAGGAGCGAAAATGATTGTTAATATTGTTATTGTTGCGGTATTGGCGCTTATTGCTTTGGGTGGAATCAGAACGCTTATAAAAAATGCCCATGGAGAAAGTTGCTGTAGCGGAGGAAACACTGAAGTTCCTGTAAAGCCTGTGGATAGAAACAAAAAAAATTATCCTTATAAATGTATCATTATAATAGAAGGAATGAAGTGCATTAATTGCGCAAAAAGAATTCAGAACAAATTGAACGGTGCAGGAATGTGGGCAAAAGTGAATTTTAAAAAGAATTCAGCAGAAATTTTATTTAAAGAAAAAGATTCTGCCGAATCGATAGAAAAAATAATTGAAGATGCCGGCTATAAAGTAGTGAATTATAAGGAAGAATAAAAGTTATTTTCTGAATAAATCCGCATGAGTTCCTGTGCGTGAAAGTTCAAGAATTAGAACATCATCTTTTATTTGATAAATCAGTAGCCAGTCTGGTTTTATGTGGCATTCACGGTGATTTTTCCAGTTTCCTTCAAGTTCGTGGTCATGGTATTTTTCGTCGAGGGGGAGACCGTTTGCGAGCAAAAAGACAACTTTTTGTAATTCTTCAATTTTGTAATGGCGCTTTTTCGCAAGTTTTATGTCTTTTTTGTATTGCGAAGTCCACTTGATTTGATATTTCGGTTCTACCATTTTTTCATCTCCTCAACAAATTCATTAAATGAATAGCCCTTCACATTCGGGTCATTTGCAATTCTGTCGCCTTCTTTCATGGCTTTGATTGTCTTGCGGTTCGGGCGGTCAACGGCGATGTCGAACGGAATGCGTCCTTCGCGGAGAACTTGTTTTGTGAATACATTGTAAAGCCCGGAAACTGTCATTCCGACCTGCTCGCAGAATGAAGAAATATCTCTTTTGTCCTGATCGTCGAGCGTAATTGTTAAGTTTGCCATAATATCCTCCAAAAACAGTTGTTTACACTTGAATATATGTGAATTTTATGTGTTTTTCAAGTGTGAATTACAGTTTTTCTTCAACATTCAGTTTTGAATAGATATATGTGTCCTTCCAGATTGGGTTTCCGTTTTCGTCTTTGCGGAAATAAATATCCTTGTGTAGATGACCTTCGCGGACAAATCCGAGCTGTTCCAGAAGTTTCCATGAGGCGGAATTCAGCGGGTCGCAGTTCGCTTCGATTCTGTGTGTGCCGTTTGAAAACACATTGGCACACATTGCATAGCAGGCTTCAAAAGCGTAGCCGTTTCCCCAGAATTTTCTGTTCAGAACGTAGCCGAGTTCCAGAGTTTCACATTCGCGCTTTCCAAGAAAAACGTTTCCTATCATTTTTCCAGTGCTTTTTAGCTCAATTGCAAAAATTTCATCGGAAGAAACTCTCCATTCAAGATTCTTTTTTGTTTCTTCAAGGCTGAGCGCGCTGTACGGTTCAAAGCGCACGACTTCCTCGTCGGAAAGGTATTCGTACAAATCGTCCAAATCTTTTTCTTCGTATTTGCGGATAATCAGTCGGTCGGTTGTGATTATTGTATTTTTCATTTTAATCTCCATGTTTTTTATATTAGACTAATTGAATTAGTTTTTGTCAATGGAGATTTTATTTGTTTTGTATTTTTTTATGTCAGATTGAAATTTTTCCGTCTTTTATTAAATTCAGCATTGCCTGTGCTATTTCAGGGTCAAATTGGGTTCCTTTTCCTTTTTCCAGTTCTCTGATTATAATTTCCTTTGGAAGGTGGGGGCGGTAAGCGCGGTCTGTTGCCATTGCGTCAAAAGAATCTGCCACGCAAACAATTCGTGCCTCAAGGGGAATTTCCTTGCCTTTTAGACCTTTCATGTAGCCCTTTCCGTCGTAACGCTCATGATGATACAGAACTACAGAATGAACATTTTTTATTCCAGTGAAGTCTTTCAAAATCTCTGCGCCATAGGTTGTGTGTTTTTTCATTTCGTCCCATTCTTCATCGGAAAGTTTTTCGGGCTTACATAAAATTGCTCTTGGGATAAGAACTTTTCCAACATCATGCAGAATTCCGCAGTTATAGATATTTTTTTGAAATTTTTTGTTGTAACCAAGTTCTTCGGCAATCATTTTTGAATAAGTTGCAACGTTTATTGAATGTCTTTTTGTGTATGCATCGCGGGTATCTATAAAACTTGCGCAAAGTTTTAAAAGTTCAGAAATTTCTTTTTCAGCGTGAATTTGCTGGTGCTTTATAAAGAAATAATTTATTGTCATTAAAATTGTGATAAAAGCGCCAAAAACTGTGATGCCCATAAAAACATTGAAAAATTTATAATTGAATGGAGATTTAAGGAGTTTGGCTTCTAAAGAAACTTGCGTTCTGGTTAAAAATTTCTGTGCATACAATACAAATCCTAATTTGCATGAACTATATGGAAGAATTTCTTCATTTTTTGCTTCTTTTGAACCTGTTATTTCAATTATTCCGTCTTGTTTTTTATAAGTTCCGCTCCAGCTGCTGTCGATTTTTGCGTCTTCTGGAACTTTTAACTTTAAATTCCAGTCTTTTATTTTGCTGAAAGTGTTGTTTCGTATAAAAATATCGTATTGTGCACCGTGCAGATTGTTTTCAAGTTTCCAGGAATTTAAAACGCCGTCGCTTCTGAGAGGAATTTGCATTTCTATAAAGCAATCGTTTTTCTTGGAGGAATTTTCCTGTGAAAGTTCAGTTCCTTGCTGTGTTATTGTTACATCCTGAAAAAAATGATGAGTTATTCTGTTTGTAAAACTGATGTAAGTAAAAGTTGAAATCAAGACGACTGCGCCAACAAGTGTGAAAATACCTGTTATTAGAATTGCCTTTTTTTGTAAAATAAATTCCACGATTTTGTTGTCGTCCATTAAAGCCTCTTATGAAAATTATACAGCAAAAATATAAAATCTGCGAAAAAATAAGAAATAAAATTGCAATTTTCCGCATTTGCGTTTTATGATACAATCGCTTCTATGCAGAATCCGCAAATTCATTCTTCTGAAAATGACAGCGCGCTTGGAACGGAAAAAATCTCGCGTCTTATGGTGCAGCTTGCGCTTCCGTCTGTGCTCGCGTATCTGATAAACGTTCTTTACAACATTGTTGACCGAATTTACATCGGGCATATTTCTTCTGGTGTTGGTGGCTCGGAATCTTCTCTTGCGCTCACCGGGCTTGGAATCTGCCTTCCGATAATTCAGCTCGTTTCGGCGTTCAGCGCGTTTGCCGGAACTGGAGGCGCGCCTCTTGCGGCGATTGAGCTTGGAAAAAGCGAGCTTGACCATTCCGCAAGGAAAAATGCGCAGAAGATTTTGGGAAATGCAGCTTTTATGCTGATTGTTTTTTCCGCTGTTTTGACTTCCTTCTTTCTGATTTTCAAGACGACGGTTCTTATGTTCTTTGGCGCGAGCGAAAAAACTTTGCCTTATGCGGATGGCTATCTTTCAATCTATCTTTTGGGAACGATTTTTGTGCAGCTTTCGGTCGGGCTGAATCCGTTCATAACTTGCCAGGGACACGCAAAAACAGCGATGGTTTCAATTTTGATTGGCGCGGTTTTAAACATCATTCTTGACCCGGTTTTTATTTTCGCGCTTGGAATGGGCGTAAAAGGCGCGGCGCTTGCAACGATAATTTCGCAGTGCGTGAGCGCGGTCTGGATTGTGTCGTTTTTGGCTTCAAAAAAATCTGAAATCCGATTGAATTCTTCTATAATAAGGCCAAGTTTCCGGGTGATAAGAAAAATCAGCTCGCTTGGAGCGTCTCCGTTTGTCATGCAGGCGACTGAAAGCGCGATTTTTGTTGTGTTCAATTCTGGCCTGCGGCGTTACGGCGGCGACATTTACGTTGGCGCAATGACGATTATGCAGAGCGTAATGCAGATAATTTTTATTCCGGTCGCAGGATTTTCAAACGGAGTTCAGCCGATAATCTCGTACAATTTTGGTGCAAAGAAATTTGACCGCGTAAAAGAAGTTATCCGAAAAATGCTTTTTGTGAACGGAGTCGTTACAATCTTCCTTGTTTTGAGCGCGACTCTTTTTCCAAAAGGCTTTGCTTCTCTTTTTACTTCCAGCGGCGAGATTTTGCAGATTGAACAGAAACTTCTGCCGGTCTACATTGCCGGAATGTGGCTGATGTGGATTCAGAATTCCGCGCAGACAACTTTTGTCGGAATCGGAAACGCAAAGGTCTCGATTTTTATTGCCTGCCTGCGGAAAATAATTCTTCTGATTCCGCTTGCGCTTGTTCTGCCTCGCTTTTTCGGTGTGGAAGGAATCTTTTTTGCCGAGCCGCTCGCCACAACCTGTTCCGCACTTACAAGCACAGTCCTTTTGGCAAAAGAATACAGAAAGATGTGAGGTTTTTTAGAAATCCAGTTTTTTCCCCAGTAACAAGACCAAAATATTTTGTTAAACAAAACATAATATTCTGTTACTGAAAACATGATGTTTTGTTAATGAGAATATAATCTTTTGTTTAACTCAGGAGAATGTTTTGTTACTGAGAATATTATGTTTACAGTAACAAAATATAATGGTCCACAGTATGGAAAATTACGCAGACTGTAATTCATTCACCTGTAACTTATTTAAATTAATTATCATTTTTTTCTACAAAAATCTGTAAAATTTTTTGTGATTCACTTCCGTTTCTGAAATATTTTTGCGTTAACTATGTAGGAGCAAAAATATGCAGAAAGAATCAAAGTACACACTTAAACCATACGACGAACTGTTTTTTACAGACGATTTCCTTTTCACCAAGATTATGCGTGCCCCGCAAATCGCAAAGGGCGTTGTCCAGAGCCTGCTGGGAATCAAGGTCAAAAAGATTGAGTTCATCACATCCCAGTATTCAATCGACGGGCTTTACGGCGGCAAGGGAATCCGGCTAGACGCCTACCTTGAGGACGAGGATAAGGTCATCGACATTGAAATGCAGACGGTTATAAAAAAAGACGAAGGACTCCGCATGCGCTACTACCAGAGCATGATGGACATAGACCACCTGAACCGCGGCGATAGTTATATCGACCTAAAGGAGTCATACGTCGTGTTCATATGCCTGGACGACCCGCTCGGCGGCGGAAAACCGGTCTACAATTTTGTGACAAAAGAGGCGGACGGCGGGCTTATTCTGAATGACAGAATCCATAAAGTAATCTATAATGCAAGCAGCTTTGAGAAGGCTGAGAACCCGGATGTGCGCGCGTTCCTTGAGTTCATCAAGCGACACTCCGCGACCGACCGGCTGACAAAGGAGATCCAGGACGCAGTCGACTCATGCAAGAATCACCAGAAATGGAGGGCAGAATATATGCTGTGGAAAGACCAGATACGCGAATGGAAGGACGAGGCCCGGGAAGACGGACTTGCCGAAGGGCGCGAAGAAGGCGCTCGGAATAAAGCCATTGAAACTGCCAGACAACTGCTGAAAATGGATCTTCTTACAGTCGAGCAGATTGCCACTGCAACACAGCTTTCTGTTGAAGAGGTTGTTAAACTCAAGCAGGAAATAAATCTCTAAGAATAGTTATTTTTTTTGCAAAATACTTTCAGCCCTCGATATTGTGTCGAGGGTTATTTTTTTTACGCATGTCGCAATTTTTCTACCAGCTGCTTCTCACAATCTGCCATCAAGTTTTTTACAAAAACTTGCAGAATTTTTTGTGATTCATTTCATTTTCTGAAATATTTCTGCGTTAACTAGTTATATGGAAAAATTAGAAAATGAAATCTACCGAATCAAGCCGGTCGAGGAACTGAGATTCACCGACGACTTTATGTTCTGCCGTGTGATGCAGAACCCGGAACTATGCAAGGGCGTAATCGAGCGCCTCCTTGAAATCAAGGTTGAACGGATTGAATATCCCGAGCTACAAAAAGAAATCCGCCCTTACTACAGCGCGCACGGAGTCCGCATGGATGTCTACGTTAAGGACAGCGACAGAATTTTTGATATTGAGATGCAGACAAGCGTCCCCGACGACCTGCCGCGCCGCATGCGCTACTACCAGAGCATGATAGACATCGACACCCTTATAAAAGGCAGCGAGTATGAAACTCTCAAGGAAAGCTACGTTATTTTCCTCTGCACAAAAGACCCGTTCGGTCTTGGACCTCCGGTCTATTCATTCAGCACAGTCTGCAAGGAGAAAAAGGACTTCGCCTTAAATGATGGAATCAACAAGCTTTTCTTCAACGCGAGTGCCTTCGCCTCGGAGAAAAACCTTGAAATAAAGGGCTTCTTGGGTTATCTTTGTAGCGGAAAGCCTTCCGACACTTTCACAGAGGACATCGAGCAGCGCGTCGAGAGGCTC